>NZ_JBHVHX010000002.1:0-678518 GCF_042799895.1 Nocardia sp. NPDC057663
CCGGGCGCCCGCTACGCCGAGATCGAGCGCTGCGGGCACTACGGCTACCTCGAACAGCCCGACGAGATCAATCGCGTTCTCGTCGGATTCCTCTCCGCCGCTTGATCACCCATCCCGATCGAGCAACCTGACTCCGGTTCAGGAGGGCTGGATCAGCTTGTCCGCCGCGGCTGCCGCGATGACTTCCGCCGCGGCGCTCAGTGCTGGGGAGTCGAGCTTCCACTGCTGCCAGTACAGCGGCACGTCGATGTGGGACCGGCCGTTGAGATTGACGAGAGTTCCTGCGGCCCTGTCTTTTTCGGTTTGCAGATCAGGCAGCATGCCCCAGCCCATGCCGAGCCGCACCGCATCGCCGAAGGCGTTGGAGGACGGCACGAAATGCGTCGGGGGATCGATCGGCCGGGACGACTGGCTGCGGACATGCCGGAATTGCAGGTCGTCCTTGCGGTCGAACTGGATCATCGGCACGTCCGCGTACGAACCGGGGCGCGCGCCGTCGGGGAACCAGTACTGCGCGAAATCGGGGGTCGCGAGTGGCTGGTACCGCATGGCGCCGAGCGGTTCGACCTTGCAGCCCTGCACCGGAGTCGCCGTCGCGGTGATCGCCGCCATCACCGTGCCGTCGCGGAGCAACCGGGTGGTGTGTTCCTCGTCCTCGCGGTGCAGTTCGAAGTAGATCCGGCCGCGCACCTTGGCCAGGGCGGGCATCACCCAGGTCTCCAGCGAATCGGCGTTGACGGCGATCGGAATCCTGGCGGGGCGGCCCGCGGGCCGATCGGTGTCGCCGAGTTCGCGGGCGGTGTCACCGGTGAGCAACTCGACCTGACGCGCCAGCCGCAACACCGCGAGCCCGGATTCGGTGGCGCGCACCGGTTTCGAGCGCTGCACCAGGATGCGGCCCGCCGATTCCTCCAGTGCCTTGATCCGCTGGCTGATCGCCGACGGGGTGACGTTCAATCGCCGCGCCGCTGCCTCGAAGGTGCCCTCGGTGAGTACCGCGTCGAGCGCGCGCAACTGGTCCAGTTGCAGATCCACGTAAGCAATTCTAATGGTAGTGAAGAATCATTAGCTGGCCTGAAAATTGATGGTCTCTTAACGTCGAAAGACGTGACGGCATCTTCCGCGGCACTGGCCGCCCTCTCCGGATTGGGCTTCGGGCTCTCCCTCATCGTGGCGATCGGCGCGCAGAACGCCTTCGTGCTGCGTCAAGGCGTGCGCGGTCAGCACGTGCTGCCGGTGATCGCGGTCTGTGCCGTCTCTGACATCGTGCTGATCGCGGCGGGGGTGGCGGGCTTCGGGACCGTCGTCGAGGCGGTGCCCGCCCTCCTGACCGTCGCCCGGTACGCGGGCGCGGCCTTCCTGATCGGGTACGCGGTGCTGGCGATGCGACGTGCGATGAGTTCGTCGGCGCTGATCGCCGAAGCCGCGGGCGCCTCGGTGGCCGTCGGCGCCTCGGTGCTCACCTGCCTGGCCCTGACCTGGCTCAATCCGCACGTGTACCTGGACACGGTCGTGCTGCTCGGTTCTTTCGCGAGCACCTACGCGAGTCCGGATCGCTGGTTCCTTGCCGCGGGCGCGATGGTCGCCAGTGTCGTCTGGTTCCTGGCGCTGGGTTACGGCGCGCGGCGCCTGGGACCGCTGTTCGAGCGTCCTGCCGCATGGCGCGTTCTCGATTCGCTGATCGCGGTGATCATGCTTGCGCTGGCGGTCGGCCTCGTCGTCTCCTGACAGTGCCCGCTCAGGACTCGGCGGCCCACGGTTTGAAGGGTGGTTTCACCCAGAGCAGCTTCTCGTCCGCGTGCGTGCGCACCGCGGCGGCGTGGTCGGGGTTGCGGGCCGCCCAGGCGTCCTTCTGGTCGAGCAGGTCCGCGACCGCCTGCCAGGTCTCGCCGGTGCTGGGGGGATTGGTGTCGGCGGCCCTGGCCAGTTTGCGCAGGGTGGACGCGGGCAGGTCGAGGAGTTCGGCACCGCGGATATCGCGGGACCAGGCGTAGCCGGCCAGACGGCGGGCCTTGGTGGCCCGGCTCGCGGTGGCCGCGTCGGAATGCGCGTGATCGGGTGCCTGATCGGCGCTGTCTGGCACGGGTCGATTCTACGACGAACGCCCGCGCTCCGGTCGGCGGTGACCGGGGCGCGGGCGTTGACCCGTCAGGAGGCTCAGTAGGCGCTGTTGACGTTGTCCATCGAGCCGTAGCGGTGCGCGGCGTAGTTGCAGGCCGCGACGATGTTGGAAACCGGGTTCCAGACGTCGAACGGGGTGCCCTCGACGTGGTACGCGGCGAAGGTCGGGTCGATCACCTGGAGCAGGCCCTTGGAGGGGATGCCCATCGCGGCGTTGGAGTCCCACAGGTTGATCGCCTGGGGGTTACCGGTCGACTCGCGCATGATGTTGCGGTGGATGCCCTCGTAGCTGCCGGGGATGCCCTTGGCGGCCATGATGTCGAGGGCCTCACGGATCCAGCCGTCGAGGTTGTCCGCGTACACCGGCGGGGCGGGAGCGGGCTCGGGCATCGGGGCCGGGGCGGCCTCGGGAGCAGGCGCGGGGGCGGGAGCGGGAGCGGCCTCCGGCGCGGGGGCCGGGGCGGGGATCGCCTCGATGGCGGGGGCGGGGGCGGCGGCGACGGCGGGGATGCTCGCCGCCTGCTCGACGACCATGGCTGCACGCTCGGGCACGCTGTCGTCGGCGAAGGAGACGGCGGAGGACGCGGCTACGGCGACCAGACCGACCGCGGCGACCGCCACGGTGAACGCCTCACGGCGCGAACGACGGCCGATAACGGTGCTGAGCTTGTCTTTGTTGAGCATGGCTTTTCTGTTCCTTCATCTCTGTCTGGCGACGCAGGCCCTGGTAGGGGCTCGGTGGATCGCGCAGCGCGCGCAGCGGCGCACGCCGGTCAGGCGATGTGTTGTTTCTGTCTGTATGGGAATGTGCGACGCTGTCGGGGTCGGACTCGCTCGATGGCGGTCCGCGCGTCGCACGGTGCTCCACAGCTGGCTGCGGGGAGACCACGCGCTGTTCGGTTCTCGTGCTCCGGAAGTTGGATACCTCGGGGCTAACCAAACCGCAGGTCTGTTTGTGACCTGATTGCAGAATGGTCACGACGGGTTAACACAAGGTGAACGGAATCTGAACGGCAAACGCTGACGATCTTGGTTGCTTCCCCGGGCAGTTGCAGAATCGTTATCTATGCAGGGGGTTTGCCGCTGTTTCGGGTGTGCCGCGCGTCACAGAAAAAGTTTGCCCAAATCTGGTTTCACGATCATTTGCGCAGCTCCAGCGTGTCCGGATCGGGACTGCGGTGGCGTACCGCGGCGCTGTCCAGGTCGGTTTGATAACGACATCGTGACCGTTGTCGAACGTGAAGACCTGACGCAGAAAGACCGCATCCCGGCAGTTTCGGTAACTGCCGGGATGCGGTCTGTTGTGCGCCATCAGGGACTCGAACCCCGAACCCGCTGATTAAGAGTCAGCTGCTCTGCCAATTGAGCTAATGGCGCTTGGTTTGCTCGGATCGCGACTCTAGGAGAGAGCCTCTCGGCTTCTCCGTTCGCCCCGCTCTCCGGTGCGGAACAAACATTAACAGGCTTGGGGCCGGAAAGTGAAATCGGGCTCTGACCAGCGACAATGCGAGCCTGTTCGAGTTGTTAACGATCGGGGGGCCGACGCGTATCTAACGATTGTGACTTGGTCGTGTCGCGGGGGGCTATCCCGTTGGTCACGACCGGGCGGGCTGGCAGAATGGCGGGACGACGATCTCGGTCGCCCCCGTCGACGCGGATGGCACGAACGATAGGCGTCGGTGGGATCTGCGGCGCACACACGTGATTGCGTCGGTACGGAAACGGGGTTGACATGGGTATGAAGCGGGGGCGACCTCGGTCGCTGCGGACGATCGTTCCGGTGGCACTGCTTGCGGTGTTCGCGCTGGGGGCGTCGGCGTGCTCGGCGGCGGAGGGGGCTGGGGTCGAGGTCGCGATCGACCGCAACCCGATCACCGAGCTGATCAAGCCGAAGCTGGTGTCGACGATCAAGGACGGGCAGGTCGGTGTCTCGCCCGGCATGCCGATGGCTTTCCAGGTCGAGGACGGCAAGTTCACCGAGGTCACGCTCACGAACAAGGAAGGCCGTCCGGTCTCCGGGCAGCTGGCCGGCGACGGCCGCTCCTGGGCGACCACCGAGGTGCTCGGCTACGGCAAGACCTACAACCTGACGGCGTCGGCGATCGGTCTCGGCGGGGTGAACTCGTCGACCCTGAGCTTCACCACGAGCTCGCCGAACAGCCAGACCAAGCCCTACCTGCTTCCCGGCGAGGGCGAGGTGGTCGGCATCGGCCAGCCGGTGGCCATCCAGTTCGACGAGAACATCCCCGATCGGCGGGCCGCGCAGGACGCCATCAAGATCACCACCGAACCCGCGGTCGAGGGCGCCTTCTACTGGGTGAACAATCGCGAAGTGCGGTGGCGGCCGGAGAATTTCTGGGCGCCGGGCACCAAGGTGACCATCGACGTGAACGTCTACGGCAAGGACCTCGGCAAGGGGCTCTACGGCCAGGACAACATCCACTCGTTCTTCACCGTCGGTGACGCGCAGATCTTCACCGCCGACGACAACACCCACCAGGTGACGGTGGAGCGCAACGGCCAGGTGATCATGACGATGCCGACCTCGATGGGCAAGGACAGCACGCCCACCGACAACGGCATCTACATCGTCAGCGACCGGCACGAGAAGATCATCATGGACTCCTCGACCTACGGCGTCTCGGTGAGCTCGCCGGACGGCTACCGCACTCCGGTCGACTACGCGACGCGAATCTCCTACAGCGGCATCTTCTTCCACTCGGCGCCGTGGTCGATCGGGCAGCAGGGCTACTCCAACGCCAGCCACGGCTGCCTGAACCTGAGCCCGGCGAACGCGCGCTGGGTGTACGAGAACGCCAAGCGTGGTGACATCACGATCATCAAGAACACTGTCGGCGGCACCCTGTCCGGTGTCGACGGTCTGGGCGACTGGAACATTCCGTGGCCGGAATGGAAGGCGGGCAACGCCGACGCTGCCTGATCAGCGCGCCTGATTCGCGCGTTTCATCCGCATAAAAAGCAAAGGGCCACCGGAACATCCGGTGGCCCTTTGCTTTTGAACGGTGGTTCAGGCGGGTGTCGGCAGGTCGCTGCAGTCCATCATTGCCTCGCCCGCGACAGCCAGTGCGCTGCCGAGTGCGCCGCACAGGATGCGTCCGCCGAACAGCAGCCGGTCCAGATTGGGCAGGCCGGCCGAGCCGGTGCCGGAGGATCCGGTGGTCTCGACGCCGGTGGTGGAGCCGCTCTGCGCCGAGCCGGACTCGGGCTGTTCGGTCGGCAGGCCGAAATCGCCGGTGGCCGTCGGCGCGGCGGCGACATACGGGGACAGGGGCAGGCCGGGCGACTCGGCCGCCGCGGTCCCCGCGATCGGGCCGAGCGCGGTGGCGGCCGCGAGGGCCGCGACGACGGTGGAACGCTTCATCAAGGGGTCTTTCCGGTCGAACTCTGACGAGATATGCCCCACATCTGGGCAGTGGTCCAGAGTGTAGCGGGCAAACGTGACGTTCGTCATGGCTCTGGCCGCCTGCGAGCTACGCCGTGGCGGCGAGCCCGTGATCGTCGCCGTGGAGTTCGGCCGAGATGCTGACGCCGGGGTCGCCGACGACGACCCGCCGGGCCCCGCAGCGGCACCGTTGATAGGCGATGAGGCCCTCGCTCGTCCGGTGGCAGGACTCGATCCGCCAGGTGTGCGTGATGTGGCTGTTCATGCTTCGAGTCTGTTGTAATGGCATTGTGCATTACAACCATTACGGACGGGAGCCGGTGCAGCTCGGGGTCGACCTGCTCAACGAACCGTGTGGGAGCGCCGCGGAGCTGGGGCGGCGCTGTGCGGCGGCGGGACTGGTGCTGTCCTGTGCGCCGACGGCCGCCGATCTGGCGTCGGTGACGGCGTTTCTGGCGCGCTGGCGGCGAGTGGTGGCGTGCGGCGCGGATCGGACCGAACGCGCGGCGCTGCTCAACGCGCTGCTGGCCGAGTACGCGTCGGCGCCCCGCCTGACCGATCACGCGGGTGACGGTTGGCACCTGCATTTCCGTGACCCGGGGGTACCGACCGATCGCCAGATCGCCGCGCTGATCACCGTCGGCAGCGCGCTGCACCTGACCGGGCTGGGCATGGACCGGCTCGGCGAGTGCGCGGCCGAGGGGTGCGCGCGGGTGTATGCCGACACCTCGCGCAATGGCAGGCAGCGTTTCTGTAGCCCCGCCTGTGCGAACCGGTCGGCCGTGCGCAGGCACCGGGCCGGCCGCGCCGCCGGGTGACAGTTCCGGCCCGGCGCCAGGCTTGGCGCATTGCCGGGTGACGGGCCGATGTCACCCGGCGCCGGGAGGGTCGTGTCGCCGGGCCGGTGTCACTCCAGCACAGGGAAATTGGCGCGCAGGACGTTGTGCGGGTCGCGTGCCCGCTTGATCTGGCGGAGCCGGGTCAGCGTCGCCGGGTCGAATGCCGCGCTCGCCGATTCGCCGGGCGCGAGGAAGGTGTAGGGCTTGGCGCCGGTGATGTGCGGGCCGAGTCCGTCCAGGATCGTGGCGAAACCGGCGGTGACGTCATCGATCAGGTGCGGCAGGCCGAGACCGAGCAGGTAGAGGGCGTAGGGCTCGGTGACCTTTCCGCGCGCGCCGTCGTCCGGGCCGCTCCGGGCCAGCGCGCCGCCGAGGCCGCGGATCTGGATGTTGAGCAGCGGGGCCACCGGTGCGTCGATGATCGTCTTCACGACCGCGTCGCCGAGATCGGTGAGCAGTTCGCCGCGCGACAGGGACGGGCTCGGATCGGTGGGCTCGGCCGTGATGGTGCCGATCTGGTCCGGCGTCATGGCGCCACGGGTGTCGGCGAGTGTGCCGGGGAGGGTATCGAGGATGCGGGTCAGGGCACGGCCTTCGGCCGGGTCGCCGAGGTAGGCGAAGTCGATGGCGACCGTCGGCGCCGCGCCGGGCAGCTGATAGCGCTGCAACCACACCGACAGCTCGGCGGGCGCATCGGTGGTGAGCGCGGTGAACATCTCGAACACCGCGCGGGTCTGCTCGGCGGGCCAGCTCACCCGGCCGCCGTAGAGCTGGGGCAGCTCGACGAGGTCGAACTCGAGGGCGGTGACGATCCCGAAGTCGCCGCCACCGCCACGCAGCGCCCAGAACAGTTCGGGATCGGATTCCGCGGTCACCCTGGTTCGTTCGCCCGCGGCGTCGACGAGATCGATCGCGCGGACCGCGTTCGCCGCCCAGCCGTGCGCGCGGGCCAGCCAGCCGAACCCGCCGCCCAGGGTGTATCCGGTCACACCGACGACAGGGTTGCTGCCCGCCAGGCCGGACAGGCCGTGCGCGGCGGCCGCGGATTGCACCCGTCCCCACTGGGAGCCGGAACCGACGCGCGCCAGGCGCCGGTCGGGGTCGATCGTGATGCTGTCGAGCTTGCCGGTGCGGATGAGGACGGCGTCTTCGATGTCGCCGGTCGCGCCGTGGCCGGTCGGCTGGGTCACCACCGTGCGACCGGCGCGGCGGGCGTAGCGCACGACGCCGGCGATGTCGTCGGCGTCGGCGACCTCGACGACGGCGGCGACCGACTGGGTCACCGCCACGTTCCACGGCCGGGCCGCCTGTTCGAAGCCCTGGTCGCCCGGCAGGAACACCGTCCCGCGGACGGCGCCGCGCAGTTCGTCGATACCCATGGCCGAATCCTCATTTCTCTCGGTTGTCTACCGAGTCGACGACGGAGGACCGGCGACTGTGACATCCATGCCAGTCCCGGTGAAACGCAGAAGGACCGGTCCTCGCGGACCGGTCCTTCTGTTCGGGGTGACTGACGGGACTCGAACCCGCGACAGCCAGGATCACAACCTGGTGCTCTACCAACTGAACTACAGTCACCATTGCCGGTTATTCACCGGCGCGGTAAATACTAGCTTGTCTCAGCCCCCAAGCCCTAATCCGCTGGTCGGGGGCTTGATCCGGTCACGTCGATGGCCTCGGTGACGGCTTCGGCGACGGCCGCGATCTCCGTGGTGGAGGGTCCGGGCAGCGGCACGAACGCGGTGCGGCGGTAGTACTCGAGCTCGCGGATGGATTCCTTGATATCGGCCAGGGCGCGGTGCGCGAGGCCCTTCTCCGGCTGGCCGAAGTAGATCCGCGGGTACCAGCGCCGGCACAGCTCCTTGATCGAGCTGACGTCGACCATCCGGTAGTGCAGGTGCTCGTCGAGTTCGGGCATGTCGCGGGCGATGAAGCCGCGGTCGGTGGCGATCGAGTTACCGCACAGCGGCACCGTGCGCGCGGTGGGCGCGTATTGGCGGATGTAGTCGAGCACTTCGGCCTGCGCCTGCTCGAGGGTCACGGTGGAACGCCGAACCTCTTCGGTGAGACCGGATTTCGCGTGCATGTCGGCAACGACAGGTGGCATGCAGGCGAGTGCGGCGTCGTCGGCGTGGATGACGATGTCGACACCGTCACCGAGGATGTTCAGGTCGCTGTCGGTCACGAGCGCGGCGATCTCGATCAGCTTGTCGCTGTCGAGACGGAGCCCCGTCATCTCGCAATCCATCCAGACCAAGAGTTTGTCGGACACCTGAGCCACCCTAACGGGCGATACAGTTTGCTTGGAATTCCCCGCAGACGTTTCGAGCATTTCTTGCGTACGGCAGTGATGACCAGACGGAGGACGCGCGAATGACCACTCCCCAGGAGAAGGCGGCAGCGGCACGCAAGGCGGCCGAGGAGGCCGCGCGGGTCGCCGCCGAAGCGGCCGCGGCAGCGGAAGCGGCCGAACAGGAAGCCGCCGCCGCGGGCACCGAACCAGCTGCGGCAGCCGGCGAGGCCGGGGAGATCGCGGCGGGTTACGCGTTCGACGGACCGGCGCTCGAGCTCGGCACGGTGATGGTCGACGGTGCGGCGGATCCCGCGGCGCGCGTGCGCATTCCGCTGCGGATGATGAACCGGCACGGACTCGTCGCCGGCGCCACCGGCACCGGCAAGACCAAGACGCTGCAGGGCATCGCCGAACAGCTGTCCCGCGCGGGCGTTCCCGTGGTGATGGCCGACGTGAAGGGCGACCTGTCGGGGCTGAGCGAACCGGGCGAGGACAACGAGAAGATCCGCAGCCGCGCCGCCGAGACCGGCGCGAGCGACTGGGCGCCGAGTGGTTTCCCCACCGAGTTCGTGTCGCTCGGCACCGGTGGCATCGGCGTGCCGATCCGGGCGACGATCACCTCGTTCGGCCCGATCCTGCTCAGCAAGGTGCTCGGCCTCAACGACACACAGGAATCCACGCTCGGGCTCATCTTCCACTGGGCCGACCAGCGTGGCCTCGCACTGCTGGATCTGAAGGATCTGCGCGCGGTGATCACCCATCTCACCAGCCCAGAGGGCAAGGAAGATCTCAAGGGCATCGGCGGTGTCTCGGCGCAGACCGCGGGCGTGATCCTGCGCGCCCTGGTGAATCTGGAGGCCGAGGGCGGCGACACGTTCTTCGGCGAACCCGAACTCGACCCGGCCGATCTGCTGCGCACCGCGGGCGGGCAGGGCGTGATCACGCTGTTCGAGCTCGGCCAGCAGGCGGCGCGGCCGGTGCTGTTCTCCACCTTCCTGATGTGGGTGCTCGCAGACCTGTTCCAGACGCTGCCCGAGGTCGGTGACGTCGACAAGCCGAAGCTGATCTTCATCTTCGACGAGGCGCATCTGCTGTTCGCCGACGCGTCCAAGGCGTTCCTGCAGCAGGTCGAGCAGACGGTGAAGCTGATCCGGTCCAAGGGCGTCGGCGTGTTCTTCTGCACCCAGTTGCCCACCGACATCCCGAATCCGGTGCTGTCCCAGCTCGGCGCCCGGATCCAGCACGCGCTGCGCGCCTTCACCCCCGACGATCAGAAGGCGCTGTCGAAGACGGTGCGGACCTATCCGAAGTCGACGGTCTACGACCTGGAGGAGGCGCTGACCTCGCTGGGCACCGGTGAGGCGATCGTCACCGTGCTCTCGGAGAAGGGCGCGCCGACACCGGTCGCCTGGACCAAGATCGCGCCGCCGCGCTCGCTGATGGACACCATCGGCGACGACACCATCAAGTCCAAGGCGCTGTCGAGCGCCCTGCAGGGCAAGTACGGGCAGAGCATCGACCGGGAGTCGGCCTACGAGATGTTGCTGGCCAGTGTGGCCGCGGCCGCGCCGACGCCCGAGATGCCGCAGGCGCCGGGCCGCTCGCAGGCACCGCAGGAAGAGGACTCGGCGGCCGAGCGGATCATGAAGAACCCGGCGGTGAAAAGCTTCCTGCGCTCAGCAGCGAGCGCCGCCGGTCGCGAGATCAGTCGCAGTATCTTCGGCACCCGGCGGCGCTAGCGGAGTCCGGCTCAGCTGCTGCCGAACCAGCCCCAGGGGAACCAGTTGTTCCAGCCGTAGCCGCCGTAGCCGCCGCCGTGGCCGCGGTCACAGCGGTCATAGCCACGGCCGTACCAGTCGTTGTCACAGCGGTAGTTGCGGTCGCAGTTGTAGTCACAGCGGTAGTTGCGGTCGCAGCGGTCGTAGCCGTAGCCGCGGTTCCAGTCGTTGCACCGTCCGCGGTCGGTCTGTACCAGGTCGGGGACGGCGGCGGGCAGGGCGAGTGCTGGGGTCGCCGTTGCCAGCGGGAAGGTGACTGCCACACCGGCAATCGCCATGCTCATGAGTAGCCGGCGCACGCCGACCTCACGCGTTCTGTAGATCTTCATGGCTGCCTTTTCCGGCGCGCTCGTCATCGGACTCGGCGCGCCGTCTGTCGAGTTGGGTTGATTTTCCCCGACTTATCTGATACTAGGCGCGCGACGGTGCCGCCACCAGACCGGTGGCGGCGGAAATCCCCCCTTATTCGGCGAGTTCGCGCATCAGCAGATCGGCGGTCGTTTCCCGGCGCAGCAACTGAGTGGCACGGCCGTCGGCGACGGCGACGATCGGCGGCCTGCCGACGGTGCGGTAGGTCGAGGCCAGCCCGTGGTGGTAGGCGCCGGTGCACGGCACGGCGATGACTTCCCCCGGGCGCAGATCCGCGGGCAGACGCACACCGGTGGCGATGAGCTGCCCGGATTCGCTGTGCCTGCCCGCGATGGACGCGGTCAGCTGCGCGCCGATCGGGTGCCGGTTGACCACGACAGCGCCGCCGTGACCGCCGCCCTGGCCGCAGCCGCCGCCGTCGACGATCACCCTGGTCCCACCGTCGGCGGTCTCGGTGACGGCCAGCACCCGATACAGGGTGACGCCGGCCCTGGCGACGATCGCCCGCCCGGGTTCCATGGTGAGCGCGGGGCGGGGGAAGCGGTGCCGCGCGCAGGCCGCGTCCAGTGCGTCGTCGAGGATGTCGGCGAGCTCGGGCAGGTTGAGCTCGGCGTCACCGCTGCGGTAGGCCACCGCGTGCCCGCCGCCGATGTCGAGATGGGTGAGCAGCAGGCCGTATTCGTTGTCGATCCAGGCCATCTCGCCGATCATCCGGCGGATCGCCTCGCCGTAGTGGTCGGGGTTGTGGATCTGCGCGCCGAGATGGCAATGCAGTCCGATGAGCTGCAGGTTCGGCTGGGTGGCGATCCTGGCGACGGCGGTCTCGAACGAATCGCCGCGGAGCGGGAAACCGAACTGGGGGCCGCCGGGCACCTCGATGCCGGGCTCGACGCGCAGCAGCACCTGCTGCGGTGCGGTCGCCAGCGCGGCGAGCAAGGTGATCTCGGTGAGCGAGCCGATCACGATGCGGCCGACGCCGCAGGCCACGGCGGACTGCAGTTCGTCGAAGGTCTTGCCGTTGCCGTGCAGCACGATCCGGCGCGGTTCGATGCCGGCGGCCAGCGCCACCGACAGTTCGCCCGCGGACCCGACCTGCACGGACAGGCCTTCGTCGGCGACCCAGCGCGCCACCGCGCCGACCATCAACGCGGTGCCCGCGTAGACGATCTCGGCGTCGGGAAAGTACTTGCGGTAGGCGCGGCAGCGTTCGCGCACCTCGGCTTCGTCGACCACGTGGACCGGAGTGCCGAACTGGTCGGCGAGATCGGCGAGCGCCACCGCGCCGAGGGTGATCCGGCCGTCGTGGTCGTAGTGGGTGTCGGCCGGCCAGACCGCGGGGTCGAGCCGCGGCACGGTGGTCGCACGCAACGACGGGAAGATGTCGAGCAACGTCACGGTGGTCTCCTGGGGACGCCCCCGCGCTCCGATTGCGGGGCCGATTCCAGGACTACGCCGCTCGCGGGCCGCTGAACTCGTTGTTTACGGGTCCTTGACCACCTGGACGACGTTCCTGACGGGTTGCTGACGTGGCGGCCCGCCAGGAGGGTGTCAGCTGCCCAGCTTCTTGTAGAACGCGCCCGCGATCGGGGCGGTCACCGCGCGCGGGCCGTAGTTGCCCGCGACGCTCATGCCCTTGCTGATCAGGCCGGGCACGATGCGCATCTTGTTGCGGGCCAGCGCGTCGATGGAGACCTTGGCGGTGTATTCCGAGGAGACCCAGAGGAAATCGGGGACCATCTTGTCGACGATCGACTCGTCCTCGGGCGCCGGGGTTTCGGTGCGCACCGGACCGGGCGCCAGCAGAGTGACATTGACGCCGCTGCCCTTGAGCTCGCCGCGCAGCGACTCGGAGAAGGTGTTCGCGAACGCCTTCGACGCCGCGTAGGTGGCGTTGTTCGGGATCGGCATGTTGCCCGCGGCCGAGCCGCTGATCAGGATGCCGCCCGCTTTGCGCTCGATCATGCCCGGCAGCACGGCCAGGGTCAGGTCGTGCACGGCGGTGGCGTTGAGTTCCATCTGCATACGCTCGTAGGCGAAGTCCAGCTCGGCCACCGGGCCGAAGGTGGCGATGCCCGCGTTGTTGCACAGGATCGCGATATCGCGCACCGCGAGTTCGTCGACCAGGCCGGCCCGCTGCGTGCGATCGGCGAGGTCGACCGCGCGCACCTCGGCGGTGATCCCGTGCGCCAGCGTCAGCCGCTGGGCCAGTTCGGTGAGGATCTCACCGCGCCGGGCGACCAGGATCAGCGAGTAACCGCGCCCGGCCAGTTCGGCGGCCAGTGCGGTGCCGATGCCGGAGGACGCGCCGGTGACGACGGCACGATTGTCTGCAGTGGGGGAGGGCAAGCTCACACGGGGAGCTTAGGGGATCGGCGTCGACCGGGCGGTGGCCACGTCGGGCGGCCGGTGCGACGCGAGCGGGGCGGGTCGTCCGCGGAGGTCGCGAGATCCGGTCGCCGGGCCCATAGGCTGAGAGCTGTCATGACGACCGACGCACCAACCAGCCGGGCCGACCGGGAGGCGCCGCTGCCGCTCACCACCGAGCCGCCGCGCACCTTCGGGTTCACCGACCAGCCCGCCTTCTGGACCACGGCCCCTGGCATCGGCGGACCTCGACCGACCCGAGCGTGCCTGTCGTGACCGACCCGCAGGTGTTCGGGATGGGTGATGAGCCGACGGCCGCGCCCACTTGGCCTTCGCCGACCGAGGACGAGATCGCCAGGGCTGTCGCCGCGACCTGGGGCGGACCCGAGCCCGCCGAGATCGAATGGCGCAGCGCGCGTCCGCTGTCCTCGACGGTGGGCGTGCGATTGAGCGACGGCGCGCGGGTTGTCGTGAAGCGCCTGCCGCTGCGGCTGCGTGACCAGGCGGCGCTCGCCGAGGAACACCGGTTCATGGCGCATCTGCGCAACGCGGGCATTCCGGTGCCCGAAGTGCGGTCCGCCGTGGGTAATTGGGCCACACCATCCGGTCTAACGCGGGAACCTGCCGGGCACGTAGGCGACGCCGACGACTCGTCGCCGGACACAGAGGCGCCGGGAGCCGCTGCTCGAGCACCGGAAGCCGCCCACATACGGTGGCGAGCCACCACCGTGCTCCCGCAGGGGATGGCCGGGTATGCCGCGGCGCAGGGCGGGGCTGCTGCAGCTGATCGAGTGTCCGACGGCTTCGTTTACGAAGTGCACCGTGCGGGTCTGGGGGAGGACCGGTACCGTGCCGACTTCTCCTGGACGCCGTACCGCGACCCGGGTGACGTCACTGCGGCCGGGATGATGCTGGCCCGATTGCACCTGGCTGCAACAGGTTTCGAAGCGCCTGTCCGCCCCGCGCGTCCCCTGGTGGCCAGTCTGCACGGCGACAGCGTCGCAGGCGCCTTCGAATGGCACATCGCCCACCGGCCGGCCGTCGCACGGTTCCTCGCCGACCGCGAGTGGCGTGCCGAAATCCCTGATCTGCGCGTCGATCTCACCGTCGTCGCCCCGCTGTGGACGCACGGTGACTGGCACCCGACCAATCTGCTGTGGGAATCCGACGAGGTGACCTCGGTGTTCGATTTCGGCCTCGCCGACCGGACCACCGCCATCTTCGACCTCGCCACCGCCATCGAACGCGTTGCGGTGGACTGGGTTTCGCTCCGTGACGGCGGACCGGCGCACGTCCGCGAGGATCAGGTGCGCGCGCTGATCCAGGGGTACCGATCGGTGCGCTCGCTGTCCGGCGCCGAACAAAACCTGCTCGCCGACCTGCTTCCACTCGTGCACATCGGCTACGAGCTCTCCGAGATCGACTACTTCCTGACCATCGCCGCCGAATCACGCAACGCCGAGATCGCTTACCAGGATTGGCTACTCGGTCACCTGTCCTGGTTCCGGACACCGGCCGGACAGGAGCTGCGCGCCCTCGTCCGCGATGTGGCCGCCGAATAGCTCACCTGAGCGCGGCGCGGCCGTTGGTGCTGATCCGCGGTTCGGCCACCGAGGCATCGTCCGGCCCCGGTACAGAACACCGCCCCGCGCACCGGATGCGAGTTCGGTGTGCGGGGCGGTGCGACGATCGTCCGTCGCGTCGGACGACCGGGTTCGGGGATTACAGGCGCGCCGCCAGGCGGGTGCCCTGGTCGATGGCCCGCTTCGCGTCGAGTTCGGCGGCCAGGTCGGCGCCGCCGATCAGATGCAGGTCGACGCCGGCCGCGCGCAGCGGCTCCTCGAGTTCGCGCACCGATTCCTGGCCGGCGCAGACGATCACATTGTCGACCTCGATGACGCGGGGCTTCTCGCGCTTCTCACCGAAGCTGATGTGCAGGCCTGCGTCGTCGATGCGCTCGTAGTTCACGCCGCCGACCTGCTCGACACCCTTGGCCTTGAGCGCGGCGCGATGCACCCAGCCGGAGGTCTTGCCGAGGTCCTTGCCGAACGGGGTCGACTTGCGCTGCAGCAGCACGACGTCGCGGGCGGCGGGGGAGGGCTTGGGCTCCTTGAGCTGACCGCGGGCCTGCTCGTCCTCGGAGTCCACACCCCACTCCTCTTTCCACTCGTCGAGCTTGAGCGTGGGATGGCCGTCGACGGTGAGGTATTCGCTCACGTCGTAGCCGATGCCGCCCGCGCCGATCACCGCGACCTTCTTGCCGACCGGCTTTTCCTCCTTCACCAGCTCGGCGTAGGACAGCACCATCGGGTGGTCGATGCCGGGGATGTTGGGGATGCGCGGGCGCACACCGGTCGCCAGCACCACCGAGTCGTACTTGCCCGCGATGAGTTCGTCGGCGCCGACCCGCTTTTCGAGGTGCAGGGTGACGCCGGTGAGCTCGATCTTGCGGCGGAAGTAGCGGATCGACTCGTCGAACTCCTCCTTGCCGGGGATGCGGCGGGCGATGTCGAACTGGCCGCCGATCTTGTCGTCGGCCTCGAACAGGTCGACGTGATGGCCGCGCTCGGCGAGGCTGACCGCGGCCGAGAGCCCGGCCGGACCGGCGCCGACCACCGCGAAGCGCTTGGCGCGCCGCGTCGGCAGCAATTGCAGTGTGGTCTCGCTCCCCGCGCGCGGGTTGACCAGGCACGACACCTTCTTGTTGCCGAAGGCGTGATCGAGGCAGGCCTGGTTGCAGGCGATGCAGGTGTTGATCTCGTCGGTACGGTCACCCTCGGCCTTGTTGGCCCATTCCGGATCGGCCAGCAGCGGGCGGGCCAGCGAGATCAGCGCCGCGTCACCGCGGGTGAGGATCTCCTCGGCGATCTCGGGCATGTTGATCCGGTTCGACGCGCAGACCGGGATGTTCACCTTGCGGGCGATCTTGGCGGTGAACTCGACGAACGCCGCGCGCGGCACCGAGGTGACGATGGTGGGCACCCGCGCTTCGTGCCAGCCGATGTCGGTGTTGAGGATGTCGACGCCCGCGGCCTCCAATTCCTGGGCCAGGGCGATGATCTCCTCGAAGGTCTGGCCCTTCTCCACCAGTTCGGCCATCGACAGCCGGAACACGATGATGAAGTCGGGGCCGACCTTGGCGCGGATGCGCTTGGCGATCTCGACGGGCAGCCTGCGCCGGTTCTCCGGCGTGCCACCCCATTTGTCGGTGCGCTTGTTCACCCGCGGCGCGAGGAACTGGTTGATGAAATAGCCCTCACCACCCATGATCTCGCAGCCGTCGTAGCCGGCGAACTTGGCCAGCTCGGCACAGCGGGCGTAGTCGTCGATGGTGTTCTCGACGCCCTTGCCCGACAGCGCGCGCGGCTTGAACGGGTTGATCGCCGACTTGATCGCCGAGGCCGAAACACTGGTCGGCATATAGGAATAGCGACCGGCGTGCAGGATCTGGATGGCGATCTTGCCGCCCTCGGCGTGCACCGCCTTGGTGATCCTGCGGTGGCGGTAGGCCTCGGTCTTGGTGGTCAGCTTGCCGCCGAACGGGAGCAGCCAGCCGGTCCGGTTGGGGGCGTAACCACCGGTGATGATCAGGCCGACACCGCCGCGGGCGCGCTCGGCGAAGTAGGCCGCCAGCTTGTTGGTGTCCCAGGCGCGGTCCTCCAGGCCGGTGTGCATGGAGCCCATGACCACACGGTTGCGCAGGGTGGTGTGGCCGAGGTCGAGTGGCTCGAACAGGTGGGGGTAGGCAGTCATGGGCGGTCGTCACCTTTTCGCGGTCGCAGGGCCTGCAGTACTTCGTCGCACCATTCGACGTAGCCGGACTCCGCGCGGATGCCCGCGCGCAGCACCAGATACTGGTGCAGAGCGGCGCCGGAGAGCTGGTCCGGTGCCGGGAAGAATTTCTTTTCGCTGAGCCGGTACTCGTCGAGTCGCTGCGCGTGCTGGGCGCGGTGGCGGGCCACCTCGGCGCAGACGGCGTCGATATCGCCGTACGCGGCGCCACGGATCTTCACGCCGAGCTCGTCGTGGGACGGGCTGGACTCGGTGGGTTCGGCGATCCAGCGGGCCAGTTCGGTATGGCCGGCGGGGGCGACCGAGTACACCTTCTTGTCGGGTTTTCCCTGCTGAGTCACCGATTCCACGGTCACCCAGCCGGAATCCTCCATACGCTTGAGTACCCGGTAGATCTGCTGGTGGGTGGCACTCCAGAAATAGCCGATCGACTTGTCGAATCGGCGAGCGAGTTCATAGCCCGAGCCGGCCCGTTCGCTGAGCGAGACCAGCAGCGCGTGCTCCAGTGCCATGGGACGAGGATATCCGGAACGCGCGGTACTATGCAACCAGGTTCATATGAATTGGCGCGTGCCGAAACGCCGATGTGTCCTGCCCGGCGCCGCGATCCCCATTACGCTTCGGCCATGACCGAGGTGAACGCGTCCGAGACCGTCGGCGAGGCGGCCGGACGCGGGCAGGTGCTGGCGTGGGGGCTGTGGGACTGGGGGTCGTCGGCGTTCCAGGCCGTCACCCTGACCTTCGTGTTCTCGGTGTATCTCACCGACAAGGTCGGCGACGACCTGCCGGGCGAGACGCCGGCCAGCGCCTGGCTGGGCTGGGCGCTGGCCGCCGCCGGCCTGGTCGTCGCGCTGACGGCGCCGGTCTGCGGGCAGTACTTCGATGCCGTCGGCTCCCGGAAACGGGCGCTGGCGACCTTGACGGCGCTCACCGTCGGCGCGATGTCGCTGATGTTCTTCGTCCGCGACGACTACCACGACCTCTGGTTCGGGCTTGCCCTGCTGGCCTTCGCCTCGGCGGTGTTCGAGCTGGCCGGGGTGCCCTACAACGCCATGATGCGACAGGTGTCGACTCCGGCCACGGTCGGCCGGGTCTCCGGATTCGGCTGGGCGATGGGCTATTTCGGCGGCATCGTGCTGCTGCTGATCTGCTATGTGGGGTTCCTGGCGGGTGACGGCGATACCCGTGGTGTGCTCGGGATGCCCACCGATCAGGGCCTCAATGTCCGGCTGGCCATCGTGCTCGCCGCGGTCTGGTTCACGGTGTTCGCGCTGCCGGTGCTGTTCGCGGTGCCCGAACTACCGCGCACCACGGCCGATCCCGGCGCGGCGCGGGCCGGTTTCCTCGGTTCCTACCGCGTGCTGTGGCGTGATGTGCGGGAACTGTGGGCGCAGGACCGGCACACGGTGTGGTTCCTGCTCGCCAGCGCGGTGTTCCGCGACGGGCTGGCCGGGGTGTTCACCTTCGGCGCGGTGCTCGCGGTGCAGGTGTACGGGTTCGCCGACGCCGATGTGCTGCTGTTCGGCATCGCCGCCAATGTCGTCGCGGGCGCGGCGGCGATCACGGCGGGGCGCTTCGACGACCGGCTCGGGCCCAAGCGGGTGATCGTGGCCTCGCTGGTCGGGATGATCCTGTGCGGGCTGGTGCTGCTCGTGGTGTCCGGCACGCTGATGTTCTGGATCTTCGGGCTCGCGCTCACCGTGTTCGTCGGGCCCGCGCAGGCCTCGGCGCGCTCGTTCCTGGCGCGTCTGGCGCCGCCGGGACGCGAGGGTCAGCTGTTCGGGCTGTACACCACGACCGGACGGGCGGTGTCGTTCCTCGCGCCCGCGCTGTTCGGCCTGTTCGTCGCGGTCTTCCACAATGACCGGGCCGGGATCGCCGGGTTGCTCGTCGTCCTGCTCGCGGGATTGCTCGTGTTGCTGCCGGTGCGCGCGCCCGCGACCGTCGCGGCCTAGTGGTACTTCACCAGGTTCGCGCGCTCCGCATTGTGTGTACGCCCGTACTCTGAAATACCCGCTGTGCCGGATGTGGGACGTGCTACACCATGGACCGCATGTGGCGACAGCAGCGGAAATACCCCTCAGTCAGCGGCTTTGGGAATCCAGCCGCCGATGCCCAAGGAGATCAGGCGCATCTGCATGACCGTGCGCGCGACCACCGCAGCCTCCTCGCGCGGCGAGGCGGCGACGTAGGCGGCGATGCCGTCGGTGACCGTGGTGACCAGTAGGTCGGCCGCGATCTCGAGCTCGGTCGTGCTCCAGTTGTCCAGCGCGCGCAACCGGGACAGATCGGCCACGATCTCGCGCACGATCAGCTGCATCTCCATCGCGATCGCCTGGCGCAGCGGGGCTGGCCCGCCGTGGCGTTCGCGGATGAGGAAGCCGAACAGCGCGCGCTTGGCCCGTACCTGCTCGAAGACGAAGCGCACGGTATCGACCAGATGCGCGTCCGGCTTGCGCCTGACCTCGCGCAATGCCAACCGCAGCGCCGTCACGCCCTCGTCGACCAGCGTGGCGCCGAGATCGTCGAGCGAGGCGAAATGGCGATAGAACGCGGTCGGCACGATGCCGGCCGAGCGGGCGATCTCCCGCAGGCTCAGCGCCGCGAATCCGCGGTCGGCGGCCAGCGTCAGGGTGCCTTCGAGGAGGGCCGCACGGGTGTGCGCCTTGCGCTCGTTGCGGGTTCCTGCCTGCTCAGTCACATCGGTGAGCATACATCCGTTCACCATAGTCGCTTCCCTGGATATGTTGCCCGCCTCACATCTTTGCCGGTTGACAGCGGGATGGGTCCATCCGGCACACTGGTGAGTGTACAGGCGTGCACTGAAATATGAATCGCATGCCGCAGGACTTCCGCAGAGGGGCAAGACGCATGGTGGGACTGATCGACCTGGTGCAGACGTTGACGACGCCGCACCCGCTGGACCGGT
The DNA here is from genome assembly GCF_042799895.1 of Nocardia sp. NPDC057663. NCBI lineage: Bacteria > Bacillati > Actinomycetota > Actinomycetes > Mycobacteriales > Nocardiaceae > Nocardia > Nocardia sp. NPDC057663. Next base: position 19,889 of record NZ_JBHVHX010000002.1, read on the forward strand.
ACCTGGAGCTGGTCAGCCCCGCGCTCACCGCGCGGGAACTGCGCGCCGAGGTCACCCATGTCTCGCATGCGGTGCCCGGCTCGGTGACGCTGACCCTGCGTGCCTCCCGGCAGTGGCGCGGCCACACCGCGGGCCAGTACGTGCAGATCGGCGTCTCGATCAACGGCGTGCGGCACACCCGCTGCTACTCGCCGATCGATCCGGAGAGCCGGGGCGACCGATTCATCCAGCTCACCGTCCGTGCGCATCCGGGCGGGCTGGTGTCGAACTACCTGCACGAGCACGCCAGGCCCGGCATGGTCGTCGACCTGGCTCCCGCCGCGGGCGTTTTCGCGCTGCCCGAGCGCAGGCCGGACAAGGTGCTGCTGGTCAGCGGTGGCAGTGGCATCACGCCGGTGCTGTCGATGCTGCGGACCCTCGACGCCGAGGGATACACCGGCGACGTGACCTTCCTGCACTACGCCCGTCAGCCCGAGCTGGTGCCGCACCGTGCCGAGCTGACCGCGATCGCGAACCGCCGCCCCAACGTCCGGGTCGAATACCGCTACCCGGTGGAGCCGGGCACGGTCGTCGACGGCGAAACCTCCGCCGGCAGTGGCTTCTTCGACTACGACGAGCTCGAGCGGGTGGCCCCCTGGTTCGCCGACGCGCAGACCTTCGTCTGTGGTCCGCCGCCGCTGATGCGGGCGGTGCACACGATCTTCGAGGCCGAGAATCTCGCGGATCGAGTGCACAGCGAGGAGTTCACGCTCACCACCGTCCCGGCCGACCCGGCCGAGGCCACCGGCACCATCACCTTCTCCGGCAGCGACGTCGCCGCCGGTAACACCGGAGCATCGCTGCTCGAACAGGCCGAATCGGCGGGCCTGACCCCGGAATACGGCTGCCGCATGGGGATCTGCTTCTCCTGCACCGCGACCAAGGTCTCCGGCTGCACCCGCAACCTGCGCACCGGCGAACTCGACGCCGACCCCGACAAGCAGATCCAGATCTGCGTGAACACGGCCGTCGGCGACGTCGACATCGCCCTCTAGAAAGGAACCCTTCCATGACGATCCTCACCGAAGGCAAAGACGGCCCGGTCATCCTGACCCCGGAGCAGGTCGAGGAGCTCGGCCAGGCGCTCGACGAACTGCGCGCCCGCGTCGAGGCCGACCTCGGCGAACGCGACCGCGACTACATCTACAAGATCATCAAGACCCAGCGCGGCTTCGAGCTCGCCGGCCGCGGTCTGATGTACCTGGGCTTCCTGCCGCCGTTCTGGCTGGCGGGCGTGGCGGCGCTCGGTGTGTCGAAGATCCTCGACAACATGGAGATCGGCCACAACGTCATGCACGGTCAGTACGACTGGATGCGTGAGCGCGGCATCAACTCCCGCGAATTCGACTGGGACACGGTCTGCCCGGCCGACCAGTGGAAGCACTCGCACAACTACATGCACCACACCTACACCAACGTCCACGACATGGACCGCGACATCGGGTACGGCATCCTGCGCATCGACGAGGGCCAGAAGTGGAACCCCTACTACCTGGGCAACCCGATCTACGCCTTCCTGCTGATGGTGCTGTTCGAGTGGGGTGTGATGGTGCACGACCTCGAGGCCGACAACATCATCAAGGGCAAGCGCAAGTGGTCCGACCTCAAGCCGCTGCTCAAGGGGCAGGGCAAGAAGGCGGGCAAGCAGGTCCTCAAGGACTACGTGGTCTTCCCCGCGCTGACCGGCCCGCTGTTCCTGCACACCCTGGCGGGCAACGCCGCGGCCAACCTGGTGCGCAACCTGTGGACCTTCTCGATCATCTTCTGCGGTCACTTCCCGGCTGGTGTACAGACGTTCACCAAGGAGGAGACCGAGGTCGAGACCCGCGGTGAGTGGTACGTCCGGCAGATGCTCGGCTCGGCCAACATCAAGGGCTCCAAGCTGTTCCACATCATGTCGGGCAACCTGTCGCACCAGATCGAGCACCACCTGTTCCCGGACATCCCGGCCAACCGGTACCCGGAGATGGCGCCCGAGGTGAAGGCGCTGGCCGAGAAGTACGGCCTGCCCTACAACACCGGCCGTTTCGCCAAGCAGATCGGCTCGGTCTGGGCCAAGATCTTCCTGCTGTCGGTGCCGGATCGCTTCGTCAAGAGGGCACCCACCCCCGGTGTTATCGTTGTGCGTAATCGGAAGGCAACCGAAGTGGGCGTGTAAATGATCGGCAAATTCGAAAGCAACAAAGATCTCGTCCAGGAATTGACCTCATCCGGTGCCAGGCACGTCGGCAATATCGCCACGCTGATCACCGGGGCGGTCGCCGAGGTCGCGCGCGAGATCGGCGAGTTCGTCACCGACGCGATCGAGATGAACGAGGCCGCCGCGGCCGCCCGCCGGGACGCCGAACAGCAGCGAGACGACGAGCGCGCCTACGGCGAGTTCGTCGAGGCCGAGGATCCGGTCGCCCCGGCGGGCGACGACGCCGCCGCGGCCACCGTGTTCGTCGAGGCCGAGGTCACCGAGTCGGTCGACGCCGAGCCGGCTCCGGGCGACAAGAACTGAGCGTCACCACACCGGCAACCGCCTGCGGTGCTCAGTGACATCGGTGATCAGATCCCGGTAGCCGTCGGTCAATTCGGCCAGCCGGGACCAGTGCAGATGGATCCGGGCCTCCCACTGCCGCGGTGTCGTCGGCTCGACCGGATCGCCGCCCAGCGCCTGCTGGGCGGCGATCCATTTCGCTGCCATCCGGTCGATCACCGCGCCGAGAGTCTCGGTGTGCAGGGAAGCGCCTTCCCGGTGCGCCACATTGGCGGCGACCCAATCGTCGATGCGGGTGATGAGGGCGGCGCGATCGTGGTCGATGTCGTCGATGAGCCTGCCGCAGGCCGCGACCCGGCTGCTCGGCGCCTCCGGTGCGCGCGCCGCCTCGATCGCCGTGCGCCTGCGGTCGTGGCAGCGGGCGAGCCGGGCCGCCGCGTCGAGCACCCGGTGCCGTAACGGGTCGGGGTCGCTGGGTTCCAGAAAAGCCCGCAACAGCGCCGAGGGCGGCGGGAGTTGCGCGGCATCCACACGATGGCCGGGATCGATCGGCATGGTGCACGCCCCTGAATACGCTGAATTCGTGCATGGATACGCCAGAGCCGGGGAGGATTCGGGGGAGGTGCACTCCCCGGCACCGGCGTAGCCCCGCCCGGGCGTCGACGAATATCCGCGACGCTGCGGTGAGGAAGACGGCCCGGGGAAAATCGGGACACTCTCAGGAAAGCGCGATTCGGCGCGACCGCGCAATAGTATGGTGTACGAATTCCGGGGTCGGCGGAAATTGTTATCGACCGTTACGGCCGGGTCACCACGAGACGTCCGCGGTGTTACTTATCGGCGCATTTCCGGCAATCCGATCGCCTGCGGCTCGCCGCGGACACCGCTACATGCACTAACCTCGACAAATGTGCCCGCCTATGTGTCCTCGCCCGAGCTGACCTTCGGGTTCCTGTTCGCCCTGGAAGACCCGCAGCGAATCGCCGACGTCGTCGGCGACCTCATGGAGCGGCGCGCCGTCTCGGTGTTCCGGATCGCCCGGCTGTCCGACGACGACGGCCCGCCCGAGCGCTACGTGGTGAACTGGGCTGCCATCCCGCAGATCTCGATCACCACCAGCGCGCCCGAGGACTCCGACCTGCAGGCGCAGCGGATCATGCTGGTCAACGCCTTCCTCGGGGAGAGCGGCGAGATCAGCCTGTACTCCGGAAATCCGAACGCGCCGAGCTGAACCCGCCTCAGCGCGCCGACTCGTAGATCCGGCGCACCACGTCCTCGATGCCGGGCTCCTCGATCGACAGGTCACGCACCTGCGCCCGATCCGAGACCGATGCGAGCAGCGCCGCCGCCGTGGTGTGCTCGGCGTCGAACGCGAGTCGCTGGCGCATGCCGCCCGCCTCGCTGGACAGCAGTTGCGCGCCGCACGGCAGATCGTCGAGATCCGGTGTCGGCGCGGCCAGATCCACCACGAGCACCCGGCGGGCGCCGACGGTGGCGCCGAGTCCGGTCAGTGAACCGTCGTACACCAGCCTGCCGTGATCGACGACGAGGACCCGATCGCAGAGCCGCTCGATATCGCCCATGTCGTGGGTGGTGAGCAGCAGCGTCGTCCCGCGTTCGATTCGCTCGGCCCGCAGGAATTCGCGCAGCCGCTGCTTGGACAGCACGTCCAGGCCGATCGTCGGCTCGTCCAGGATCACCAGTTCCGGCGAATGTAATAGCGCGGCAGCCACTTCGGCGCGCATGCGCTGACCGAGCGAGAGCTGGCGCACCGGGGTGTCGAGGGTGTCGGCCATCTCGAGCTGCTCGACCAGCTCGTGCGTGCGCTTGTCGGCGATGTCGGGGTCGAGGCGGTGGATCGCCGCCAGGATCGAAAACGATTCGTGCAGTGGCAGATCCCACCACAGCTGGGAGCGCTGCCCGAACACGACGCCGATCCGCGAGGCCAGTTCCTTGCGCTGGCGTACCGGTTCCAGGCCGCAGGTGCGGACGGTGCCGGTGGTCGGCACCAGGATGCCGGTGAGCATCTTGATCGTCGTCGACTTGCCCGCGCCGTTGGCGCCGATATAGCCGACCGCCGACCCGCGTTCGATCCGGAAACTCATCCGGTCGACGGCGGTGATCGTGTCCCGGTGTCTGCGCCAGCGGCTGCCGTTCTTGCGGTAGACCGTGAACTGCCGGGTGAGGTCGTCGATGTCGATGATCTGTTCCGACCCGCTGTGCTCGTCCATCGTTATCCCCCTCCTCCCTGATAGTGCCTCGTCCCTATCCGCCACGCTGCGAACGCCAGCAACCACACCCACGCCGCCGCGACCGGTGTCAGCCAGGCCGACCACGCGGGCAACAGCGGCGGTCCCGGGAGACCGAGCAGCGCTATCGTCGGCACGTAGGCGGTGAACGCGACGGGAATCGCGAACCCGAACAACAGCTTCAGCGGCGCGGGGAACACCGAGGCAGGCTGCATCGCGGCGAACGAACCGCCGTAGGTGAAGCTGTTGGTGAGCTCGGCACCGTCGATCAGGAAGAACTGTAGTCCGGCTGCGCATACGAAAAGGCCACAGAACAGCGCGATTCCGCTCAGCAGGGTGATCACGATCAAGGTAACCGGGGCGATGCCCCAGTCGATTTCGTTGCGCCACAACCCCACGGCGAGCACGATCACCGCGACGGCCGCTCTGGCGAGCCTGCGTAAGGAGATATCGCTGGTGATCAGCTGGAGTAGCAGCGGTTGCGGGCGCAGATGGTAGGCGTCGAGGGTGCCCATCCGGATCATCTCCGGCAGCGAGTCCAGATGCCCGACCAGCACCTGGGCCAGCGCGAACGAGGTGTTCGACAGCCCGAACAGCAACAGTGCCGCATTGGTGTCCAGACCGCCGAGCGTGCCGACATTGTGGAAGATCACCCACACCTCGGCGAACTCGACCAGTCCGATGAGGAAGGCGCTGAACACCTCGGTGGCGAACGAGAGCCGGTACACCTGCTGTGCTTTCACACGCGAACGCAATACTGCGAGATAGGGGGTGAACCAGGTCCCGGACACGATGCGCGCGGAATCGGGTTCAGCCACCCTGTACCTCCAGCCTGCGTTGTCCTGCTCGCAGCAACACTCTGCCGAGAAGTCCGATCAGCAGGACCCAGAAGCCTTGCGCCGCAACGGTGATCACGGCATCCATCCCGGTTACCCGCCCCGACAGCGTATCGATCGGTGCTTGCAGGATGGAAGGAAACGGGGTAGCCATGGCGGTGGTCCGCAACCAGTCGGGAAACATGTGGACCGGGACGAAAAGGCCTGCGAGGAAGGTGCCGACGATCTGGTACAGCACCCGGATCCCGCGTATCTCCACCACCCAGAACCCGATCAGCGCCACCGCGAACAGGCACAGGAACGACAGCGCCACCGCGAGCAGCACACTGACCAGCCCGAGCAGGTAGGCCACCGGCGTGGTCGGCATCGACAGGCCGAAGGTCGCCGCGCCGATGACGATGCTCGGCACGCCGCGCGGCAGGAAGGTGCAGGCGGCCCTGCCCATGTCGGTGGCCAGGTAGCCGAGCTGGACGTCGACCGGGCGCAGGAAATCGATGGCGACATCACCGGTCTTGATCCGCTCGACCAGGTCGATCGGCGGCCCCATGAACTGCGTCGCGCCGAGCAGTGCCTGCGAGAGCCACACGTAGGCGCCGATGGTTCCCTCGTCGTAGCCGCCGAAATCGCCCGCCGCGCGGACCGCGGCCACCATCACCGCCGCGCGGACGAAACCGAACACACAGTTGGTGAACAGTCCGGCGAACATCGCCAGCTTGTACTGCGCCTGCCGTTTGAACCCGGCCCGCGCCAGCTTCCAGTACACTCCGGCAGCGCTCGGCCTGCGGCGGCGGAACGAGCAGCGGCCCACCGCGATGGCAAGCCGGCCGTCCCCCTCCACATCGCCCCGCACAATCAGTCAACTCTAGGCGGCCCCACCGCGATCCGGACGAAAACGGCTCTATCGCGACTGCTCAGCGCAGCGGCACCCCGACGTCGCTGCCGCCCTCCGGCGTGATCCGCGTATTCACCTTCACCAGGGCGGGCGCGGGGACGAAACCACCGGCGAACAGGGCCTCACCCTGGCGGAACCAGGGTGAGCGGTCGAGCAGGGCCGACGGCGCGTAGCCGAAGTAGGTGCCGAGTTCGGCGAGGTCGACGGGCGAGGTCATCTTCATCAGGGCGAGGTTGTCGCACTGGGAGATGAGGCCGGGGTGCACCTTCGACGGCCGCTGTGTCGAGAGCAGCAGCCAGAGGCCGAATTTGCGGCCCTCGGCGGCGATCTGGATCAACCGCTCGCGCACCGCGACGGCGATCGGCGAATCCAGCCGGGGCGAGGCCAGATTGTGTGCCTCGTCGATGACGAGCAGGACGGGCCGCCGTTCCTCCCGCCGTGCCCACAGGTCGTCGAGCAGGGCCAGCGCGACGACGAGTTGCTGTGCGGCCGTGGAGAATCCACCCAGATCCAGGACGGTGGCATCAGGTCGCTCGTCGACGACCTCGGTCACCGCCCGATCCTGGCGCGCCCACACCTCCCAGTCGAGCAGCCCGAGGTTCTCGATCCGCATGGCGAGGCGCCGCTGCGCCGCGGAGTCCGAGAGTTTCAGTGCGGGCAGGGAGTCGTCGAGTTCGGCGGCGGCGAGCTGGTCGGCGAGATGGATCAGCTCGTTGAACTCCTCCCGGTCGGCGATCGGATCGACCTGCAGGATCGCGGCTTTGGAGGTCAGCGGCAGCGTGGTGAACCTGGCCCGCAGCGGCTGCCCGGAGTGCGGGCGCAGCACCCGGATGTCGCGGGCGCGCAGCGCGTCGGCAGTGGGGCCGCTCGCGTCCGGGGCGGTCTCGCCGAGCCGGACGAAATCGGAATTGGGGTCGAAGATCACCACGGGCAGCGCGGTGTGCGCGATCACCTGTTCGAGCACGACACCGAGCGCGTAGGTCTTGCCGGAACCGCTCTGACCACACCAGAAGGTGTGCCGGTTGAATCGCTTGGGCAGCAGCCGGGCCGGTCCGCCGGGCGGGGTGAGGTTCACCCCGACGTCGAGCAGAGCACCGGTCGTCTCGTGCAGGGTCCGGACCGTCGCGGCGTCGACCATCTCGACCGCGCCGTCGGTGAACGCGTAGCCCGCGCGAACGTCGATGCCGTCGTCGACCAACTCGCCGATCAGACGGCCGCGCAGGCGAGCCGGTGTCGTCTCCGACCGCTCCTCGACGAGGACGAGCTGACGGCGTTCGGCCGCGACGATCACGGCCAGCGAACCGGCGACCAGCGCGCTGCCGGTGGCATCGGAGACTACGAACGAGCGGCCGTCGTCGGACCGCGCCCTGGGCTGGCTATTGGTCGGCACCCACTGATCTTCTCACCTGACCCCGGAATCGAGGCCGGGTAGCTATGCGACAGCTACCGGAATGTCGTCAGTGCTCCGGGAATCCGGTGGCGAACAGGATCGCAATGATCACGGAGCTGACCACGGAAATGGCGAGAATGATCCACATGAGGGGAAGGTTACCCGTACCCGGGTGTGTCGCCGTCATCGCACCGCTGTGCTGGAACGTCGCCGCAGGTCACGGCAGTTTCGGCGGTCAGAGCTGGGGCGGCACCGAACAGTCCGCGAAGTCGGGTTCCTGGAGCTCGCGGACGAGGTCGGGGTGTGCCTCGCGCACCGATCGGGCGATCTCGACGAAGGAGCAGACCAGCGGTGTCTCGTGGTCGGCGCGCCAGCCGACCGCGACCTCGTTCGGCGGGGTGTCGGCCACCGGGACCAACCGGACCCGGGGAAACGGAATCCATCGGGCGCACGCCGCGGTCAAGACGATCCCGACGCCGGTCGCGACCTTGTTCAGTTCCTCGAGCAGGGAGGTCGACCGGCCGACCACGGGCGCGGGCCGCCCGTCCCGATGGTCGGCCAGCTCCCAGTAGGCATTCCAGACCGGGTCCGGGGTGGCGGCGCCGAGCAGTGGTTCGTCGAGCAGTTCGCGCGCCGAGACCTCGGTGCGGTCCGCCAGCCGATGGCTCGACGGCAGCATCACCATCAGCGGTTCGGTGAACAGCGGCTCGAATCGCACGCCGTCGTCGACGAACGGGCGCCGGGCGAACGCCACGTCGACCGAACCGTCGGTCAACCCGACGGCCGGGTCCTCGTAGCTGAAATGCCGCAGCTCCACCGTCACCTCGGGATGACGTTCCCGGAACGCCGACAGGATCGGCTCGGTCAGGGTGAGTGCACCACCTTCCAGCAGTCCGAGTACCAGTCGATCCCGTTCGCCGCGGTGCACCGACCTGGCTCTCTCGATCGCCGTGCTCAGGCCGGTCAATGTCGCCCTGGCGTCCTGCAGGAACACCTCGCCCGCGGCGGTGAGTCGGACCACGCGGGTGGTGCGGGCGAACAGTGCCACGTCCAGCGCCCGCTCCAGCCGTGTGATCTGGGTGCTCAAGCCCTGCTGGGACACGTGCAATCGCTGGGCGGCGCGGGTGAAGTTCAGCTCCTCGGCCACCACGACGAAGTACCGCAACTGGCGGGTGTGCACCTCCATGGCGCGCAGCCTAGTGCGGGTGCGGTGATTGACAACCGAAACCGGTCAATCGGTGAAATTGGACTGTTTCACAGGAACTTTCCGGTGCGTTAGCGTTCGTCCGCATGCAGCTCAGGATCTTCGCCGTCGTCGCCTGCGTGTTCGGGGCGCTCCTCACCCCGCTTCTGCGTGACAGCGCACCCGCGGTGGCCGATCCGGGCGGAATTCACGGCCCGCTCAGCACCAGTGGGCGGTACATCGTGGACGCGAGCGGGAATCGGGTCAAGCTGAAATCCGGGAATTGGCACGGGTCGAGCGGCACCTGGAACGGCAGTGGCGACGACGAATCCGACGCCGACAACTTCGCGCAGGAAACCGGGCACCGGGCGCCGCTCGGGCTGGACCGGGTCCGCATGGACACTCTGATCGCCGACTTCAAGGCATTGGGGCTCAACAGTATTCGGCTGCCGTTCTCCAACGAGATGATCACCGACGCCCGTCCGGTGCGGGGGCTGACCGCCAATCCGCACCTCAACGGGCTGCGCCCACTGGAGGTATTCGATCGCGCGGTCACCGCGCTCACCGACGCCGGGCTCGCCGTCATCCTCAACAACCACACCACCTCCACCCGCTGGTGTTGCGCCGTCGACGGGAACGAGCGCTGGAATTCCGGACAGTCGTGGGACGAGTGGATCGACGACTGGAAGTTCATGGCGGCCCGCTACCGAGGCAACTCCGGCGTCATCGGCGCCGACCTGCGCAACGAGGTGCGGCGCGACACCTGGGACGATCCGAACTGGGGTCTGGGCGACAACCACGATTGGTACGACGCCGCGCAGGAGGCTGGCGATGCCATTGTCGGCGGCGCGAATCCGGATCTGCTCGTGATGATCGAAGGCCTCAACTGGATCGGCATCCCCACCGATCTGACCCCGCACGAACGTCCCATGCTGGAGCCGTTGAACCGGCTGTCGGTGACGCTGAAGCGGTCGCACAAGGTCGTCTACGCGGCCCACTTCTACGGCTACATCGGCCGTCATCACACGGGCGCGACCGGCCTGGGGGAGACCACCGACCCGAGGTTCCGCGATCTGTCGCGCGCCGAGCTGTTCCAGGCCATGAACGAACTCGCCGGGTATGTCGCCACCACGCCGGACCGGCATTTCACCGCGCCGGTGTGGATCAGCGAGTTCGGTATCGGCAAGGACGCCGAGCCGCTGGACCGCGCCTGGTTCGGCGCCCTGGTCGACTTCCTCATCGAGAAGGATCTGGATTTCGCCTACTGGCCGATCGTCGGATTCCACCGCAACGATGCGGGCAATCAGTGGGGTCTGCTGCGCTACGACACCGGCGGCGGTCTGCGCAGCGTCACCGACGCCGACGACTGGCGTGGCGCGCAGGTGCGCAGGTTGCTCGCCGCGGACGGCAAGACCGGGCAGGTCGCGCCCGTCCGGACGTGGTCCATGCTCAACGGGATCCACGAGGACGACAACCGCTCGGTGCGGGCCGCCGCCGACTGGGACAGCGGTGCGCACAAACTCGTCTGCCCCGACGATCAGCGTTTGATCGGCATCAGCTCCCGCGGCCAGGGTGGGCTGTGCACCGACGCCGTCGAGGGCGAGCTCTGGCAGCCGGGCACCACGGCGGTCAAGGTCGACTCGGAGCGGGTCAGCACCGACTGGGCCGGTGGATTCACCAAATACCAGTGCCGCGACGGGCAGTTCATGATCGGCTACAGCCTGCGCGGCGACAAGATGTCGGCCATCCTCTGCGCACCCGCCCGCCTGCCACTGGCAGGCGTGGGCCGCACCCTCTGGGACGACCGCGGCGACAGCCGGCCCGCCTCCGGCGAAGGCGGTGACTACGCGCACGGGTACTACAAGGCCCAGTGCGCGGCGACCGAATACGCCGCGGGCATCGCTTTCTCCTGGGCCAACGCCCGCGGCGCCCATCCGGACGCGCTGTATTGCCGCGCGCTGCGCTGAGCACCTCGCAGCCCTGGTTCGCCGGGGGCATTGGCACCGCCGCGTCGTGGGCGGACACTAGAGGAATGGTTGACAGGGAGCAGCGCACGCCCTTCTACGGGGTGGTGATGATTATCGCGGCGCTCGGTGCGTCGATGGCGGTCAGTTACTACGGGCCGACTTGGTTCCGCGTCACGGTCTACATCCTCACGGCGATCATTGTCGTGGTCGGCGGCGTCATGACGTTCCGGGACTACTCGCACTGACGTTGCGAATACGCAGGCACGTCGCCCCGGCAAACCAGGGGCGACGTGCACCGATGCGTCGGTTCGGAGCCAGCAGACGAGCTCGCCCTCCTCGGCCGCCATTGCGAGCGCGGCCCGGTGCCGACGGGCTCGATCAGCCGATCGGTGGTGCGAGATATTCCAGCGCGTAACCATCGCCAGAAGGGGTTACGCGGGCAATGCCGGGTGAGTCGAGGTGGGCGCCCGCTACGAAGTGGTCCGGTTGAGTCAGCTGTTCGAGCAGGGCCGCCCGCGCGGCGCGGGCCTGGGACTGGTTGCCGTCGAACTCCCAGGACACGTTCGGCTGATCGAATTGGAGCGTGGGAACGTGAACGGTGTCGCCCCAGACGAGAAGGTGGCCGGTGCCGCTCCTGACGTCGTAGACGGTGTGACCGGGTGTGTGGCCCGGTGTCGGGATCGCGGTGACCCAGTCATTGATCGCGACCTTCTCCGACACGGGTACGACCCGGTCGCGGATCGGCTCGAGCCGCCCCGTGAACACCGAGGTGTCGCCCGCGCCGATCCACACGCGCTCGAGTTTGGTGAACGCCTCTGAACCGTCCGGCGCGATCAGGCCGCTCACGTGGTCTTCATGGTTGTGGGTGATGGCCACGTCGGTGACATGCGCGCGGTCGATTCCCGCTTCGTCGAGTGCGTCGTAGATCAATCCCATGGTGGGGTCGTGCCAGACGTTGGACGCGCCGGTGTCGATGAGAACCGACCGCGTGCCGTCGGTGACGAAGAAGGCGTTGACCGACAGCCGCAAGTTGTCGCCGGCCAATGGCACGGCGGTCGGCAGCGTGGGGAGCGGGCGCCCGTCCTCGTCGCGGAGTCGTGTCGGTGGCATATCGATGTACCCGTCTCGCAACGAGATCACCTGCAGACCGCCGAATTCGAACGTCGCATGGTGCCGGCCACTCGAGATCAAACGCATGGAACCTCCATCGTGTTGGGCGCGTATCGCACCTCTCTGATAGAAGACTAAATCTTCTTTAGGAGAAAGTCTACACTGCAGCGAGGTATCCATCGATCGAGGAGCACGGTGGTCGAGCAAGACGGAAACGTGGCCGAACCACAGCACCGTGATGACCTGGCAGGCGCGTTCGGCCGTAACGTACGGCGACGCCGCGAGGAGGCGGGCCTGACGCTGGAGCAGCTGTCCACGCAGTCGTCGGTCAGCCGGGCGATGCTGTCCAAGGTCGAACGCGGTGAGAAGAGCCCGACGATCGGCGTCGCGTCCAGGATCGCCCACGCGCTCGACGCGTCGCTCTCGGACCTGATCGGTGGAGCAGCTGCTGCCGCGTCCGGTGTGGCCGTTGTCCTGCGCAAGAACGATCGCCCCGTTTTCCGTGACCCGGAAACCGGCTTCGAACGGCACATGGTGTCGGCGGCCCCGGGCGCAGGAGGCGGCGAGATGGTTGTCCACTACCTCCCCGCACAGGTCTCTACCGGGCTGCTGCCCGCGTATCCGCCGGGTACGGAGAAGCAACTCGTGGTGCTCGAAGGCACCCTCACCGTCGCGATCGGCGGGGTCATCGAGATCCTGAATACAGGCGACTCCCTGTTCTTCCAGGCCGACGCGGACCACGGCTTCGCCAACCGAACGGACGCTCCCTGCGAATACATCATGGTCATCTCGCGCAGAACCTGAACGGCCGCAGCTTGCGGGCCCGGACAAAGCTGACCTCTGACCTGCGGTTTTTGTTCTTGTTGTGGCGCATGCACATCGCTGACCACACCTGACCTGCGTAAACGCAGGTCAGGACTCCCAATCGCAGCAGTGCCGCATCCCGGCAATCACGAAGTGGTCCGGTTCCAACGCGCCGACGCGCGCGATCACGGGATGCTTCCGTGTCATCCGGATACAGGCGACGAACGCCTCCATCAAATGAGTGTTGCATTCGTTGTGGTCGCCGATCATCAGGCCGGTGAGCCGCGGACGGCCTTTTGCACACCTTTGCGCAGGTGTGGGATGGTGGTGGGTGAAAGGACGGACGTGACTGCGACGACGCATTCGACCACCGTCGGCCTCGGGCCGCGTGCGCTGGCCAACCGACGACGCATCGTCGCTGTGGCCGGGGACGAGTTGCTGCGAAATCCCCTGGCGAGTATGGAAGACATCGCTGTTGCCGCGGGGATGGTCCGCCGCACCCTCTACGGTCATTTCCCCACCAGGGAAGCGCTGATCGACGGCATGCTCGACGAGGCCTTCGAGCATGTCGGTCGCGCACTCGACGGTATCGACACCGCGCAACCGCCCGCCCGGGCGACCGCGGATATGGCGGTCGCGCTGTGGGCTGTCGGCGACGAGTTCCAGCTGCTGCTGCGCCTGGACGAAGCCGGGTCTCGGGCCCGGATGGCCGACCGGCTCGCGCCCGTCCGCGCCCGGCTGATCACGTTGATAGCGGCTGGTCAAGCCGACGGAACCTTCGCTGGTCACCTTCCGCCCACAGCGTTGGCCGGAGTACTCACGGCGCTGGTGCTCGAGCTGCTGAATGCGCACAGCGATGGTGAATGGGTCGCCGCCGAAGCCGCGCGCGACGCTGCCCTGGCTTGCCTGATCGCGGTCGGCGTCGACCGTTCGGGTGCCGCGGAGATCGCCCGGTCCGCCGCGGAGGCCGCGCAGCACTGATCGCAGGTGCGCTCGTCGGGCGATCGCTCATCGAAACATGCTGTCCCCGAATGGATCCAAGGTGTGCTCTCCGGCACGAACCCTGGGCGGCTGTGAGTCCCTTCACGAGTTCTTGCACATTGGTGTGCAATGGACGTAGTTTCACAGCTACGTGCAATTGCACGAAGGTGTGAAAACGTCGAAGGAGCGGGATATGACCAGCCAGGTGGCAACCGTGCGCATGGCGTACGCGACCAAGACCTCCACCGGGGGTGCCCCCGTCGATGTGTCCTCGTGGATGCTGCGCGGTGTGGGCGCGATCCGCGTCCTGTACGGGCTCGTCCCGTTCGCCACGCTGATCCTGGGGACCGATGTCGGCACCGGAATGGCCGTCCCTGTCTTCGTCGTGGTCGGCCTGGTGTCCGTCCTGCTCGGCTTGGCCACCGTTGCGCTGACTCCACGGCTACTGGGCCGCGACGACGCTGTCCTGGCCGCCGTTGGCGTCGACGCGATCCTCGTGCTCCTCGGCGTGGCCGCGCTCATGGTGGGCTGGGATCAGTTCACGGTCGCCGCCGCCGCGGTCGTCCTCGGCGGGGTGGTGATCGGGGCGTTGTCCGCGGCGGTCGTCGCGATCGTCACGGCGGTGCGCGAAGCCTGATCCGCGGACACGGTGCGAACTGCCCGAACGGCGCCCCGGAATTCCGGAGGCGCCGTTCGTGATTGGATGCGGTGCGGGTGATGCGATCGCTGAAGGTGCCGACGACCACCCGCCGTGTTCCTCGAACGCCTCCACCGGTGCGGGGATCTCAGGGCGGAGTGGTTCCTTGCCAGTGCAGGGTTTCGAGGGCGACGGTGATGTGAACGCTGGATCGTCCGAGCGGCGGGTAGGGGTTGCGGGCGCGAGTGAGCCTGCGGAGCAAGGTATTTCGTTGGATGTAGGGCCGATCGAGCTGGCTGGTCGAGCCATCGCCTTCGCGTACCGGCAACCACAGCACGTCACCATCCGCGAGATCGTTCTCGCCGCCACCGTCAGGAACCTTGAAGGCCCATCCGCAGGCCGACGATATCGGTATTCGCGGCATGGCAGGGCATCGGTGATGCCAGGAGGCGTAGAGCACTGCGGGATCACCAGCTCGGCGGGCTGCTGTCTCGACGGCGAATGCGGTGGCTGTGACGTGACGGACGGCACCGACGACTTGTTTGTTCGAGATGCCGATCCCATTGCCCAGGTTGTAGATTCGGTGCTCGCCTGGCGGATGGCATCGAGCGCTAGCAGATGTGCATGTGCTAGGTCGGTTGCGTCACCAGCTACGTGGGCAGCTGCCCGCCGGCAGCCCGACGAACCCGCTCTGCTCGAAGACCTGCCACGTCTGGCGCTACATCTCACCCGCGCCCCCGACGTCCTGCAACGAGACCTGTACGAGGCATTCGGGATCAAGATCGTCTACGACCACACCAGGTCTTCGGTCCTGGCCACCACGGCCGTCTCGCAACCACCGCGAGACCCACGCCAGTCAGATCGTGTGCGGTGAGTACCGGCACCGGTTGCGTGGGGAGGCTGAGCTTGGCACCGAGATCGATCACGAGAAGTCGGTGAGCTGCGTGGGTGATCACGCTGAGGCGCTCGAATGAGGTTTGACGGCCGGGGATGGCGGGCGTGTTCGATTCCAGCCGGTGCTCGATGCGAGGTCGATGGTGTCGGGGATGGTGGTTGCGGGGAAACCAATGCGGTCGACGACAGGCCGCACGAGGCCGGGAACGCGTGCGACCAGTGCATTCCTGCGGGGGCTGCGGACTTGGCGTGCCGTTGTGAACGCTCGCGCACCCGGCCATCCGGTTGCGCGCCGCCACCGCGCGGCCATGGAATTGCGCGACGGAGTCCAGACCGAGGGCCAGATGAACACCGACAGCACGGACACCATTCTGGCCATGCCGGTGGATCTGCGCTTCGACTACGCGGCCGTCCACATCGACGGACCGGCGGCAGCCGAGGTCGACCTGCGCGTCAACTTCACCGTCAAGGAACCGGTGAACGAAGACTGGACCATGTGGGTGCGGCACGGCGTCCTGAACGCGCGCCGCAGACACGTCGACGGCGCGGAACTGCGCCTCGCCGGCCTCGGTCAATGCACGGTCGGTGCAGGGGGACCGGATCAGAAGGTTCCGGGGTAGAGGACGGGGGTCCGGTCATCCCCGGCTCCTGCAATAGGCGGCCGGGAGTGCGACTATCAGTCGATGCCGGCCTTGCGGCGCGCCCATTCCTCGAACGATCGGATACCGGCGATCTGTTCGGCGAGTCAGCCACGCTGCGGGTAGTGGGCTGGAAGTAGTTCAACCTGCGCGTTTGCGGCGAAAAGGCTGAACGAAGTCACGGTTCCCATAGGGATCGAACCTGCAACGCTAAAACTAGCCCTCCACCTGCGGAAACGCAGGTGGAGGGTTGCGCCCCCGGCAGGAATCGAACCTGCGACCTAGGGATTAGAAGTTCCTCAGGCTTTAACGCTGTGCTGAGCTGGGGAAATGCTGCACACGGTGGAGCGAATGCGCAAAGTTTCTAGGTGAACGATTCTGCGCTGTGGCCGGGTCGTCGGCGCCAGTTTTCGAGGGACAGGCACGCGCCTACCCTTGGACGATACCGTGACGTGCATGACTGACGATCTGGTCACATGGGCTGAGATGCTCGCCCGCGAACAGCTTCACGAGCTGCCTCGCCGACTGGCACACGTTGAAGGTGTCGCCCGACAGGCCGAGCGGGTCGCCGACGCGGTGGACGATCCGGAGCTGCTCGTCGCAGCTGCCTGGCTGCACGACGTCGGATACAGCCCCCGAATTGCTGTTACCGGGTTTCATCCGGTCGACGGCGCGGAGTTCCTCAAGGAGCAGGGCGCGCCCCACCGATTGTGCGCGCTCGTCGCAAATCACTCCGGCGCGCACGTAGAGGCACGATACCGCTCGATCGGGCTGGAGTGGCCCGACGAACGCAGCACGCTGCGAGACGCGCTGTGGTGGGCGGATATGACCACAACGCCGACGGGCGGCACCACTGATGTTCGTCGGCGCCTGGCCGAGGTTCGGGAGCGGTATGGGCCTGACCATGTCGTCACGCAGACCGTGACGGCGGCAGAGCCGGAGTTGGTGGAAGTGGTGGCGCGTATCGAGTCGCTGCGCCAGGCGAAGATTAGGAGTCGGTAGCCGTTCGCTGCATACGCCGAATGCGGCGCAGGCACAATGGGATCCATGACAGCCTTCGCGCTTTCGCCTGACCGCCGTGACCAGCTGGCAGAGCTTCTTGACGATGAGGCTCGCTTCAACCTGGAGTTCCCAGGCCTCGCCGACTACCTGGCGACGGCGCCTGGATTGCCGGGGACAGGCAATGCCGAACAGGACCACGTATTCGATCTGCGGATGCTCCACTTCATGACTGGCGGCGCGAGTGCGAATCCGTACTGGGACATCGTCGAGCCGCTCATTACCGCTGGGCCGGACAGTCGCGGCGGTCGGCGGGAAGTCAACGGCGGGAGCGACCGCGGTTCGGGCAGGCTCGCCTATGCGCAGATGGCCCTTCAGGCCGCGTACGCGTATGCGATCCCCTCGCCGGGCACCTTGGACTGGATCGCGCAGGTGTGCGACGGCCGCGCATTGACCGAGGTCGGAGCCGGTCGCGGCTACTGGGCGCATCAGCTGAGCGGGCGCGGATTGGTGGTGAGCGCCTATGACTCCGCGCCGCCGGATTCGGTCGAGAACAGTTCGTTCCCGTCGTCGCCGGGACAGCCATCGGTTTGGCACCCGGTGGCGGGTCTGGATGCACTCGAACAGGCGCGTCAGTCTGGCGAGTACGGCCGGAGCGTCCTGTTCCTGTGCTGGCCGCCCGGGTGGGGCGATCCGATGTCGACGCAGGTTCTCGCCGAATATGTCGAGGCCGGGGGCGACCGACTGGTCTACATCGGTGAGCCGAAGGGCGGAAAGACAGGGGCCGATGAGTTCTTCGATGCGCTGGCAGCAGGCTGGACCCTTCAGAGCTCAGACCATTCGTTCGTCTCCTGGTGGAATCTCTCCGACGTCGCGCAGTGCTGGGTTCGTCGGACATAGGTGACATCGCCGACCATAGATGGGCATGGTCCTGCGGTTATGTCAGAGGTACATTATCTCTGTATACGGAGGATCGGGCCTCCGTGTCGGATCGCGAGAGGGGCGATTGGTGGCCGAGCCGAAGTACGTGGCGATTGCAAACAAGTATGCAAGTGAGATCCGGAGAGGGGTGTTGCCGCCGAATGTGTGGCTGCCGAGCTACCCGGAGATCGCTCGCGAGCACGGAGTGTCAGAGATCGTCGTCCGGAAGGCGATCGAGCAGCTGAATCGGATGGGTCTGGCGCAGACCGTAATCCGGCGCGGTACGAGGGTTCTAGGCGAGGCGACTCGGACGCGGATCTCGCCCGAACGGCAGATGGAGAGCCCGGAAACCACCTACGAGAACGAGGCGATGGACGCGGCAGCAGTTTCTATCGAGCGCGATGTTGCTGACGCTGTGGCCGACGAGGAATTGGCCGGCGAGTTCGGCATCGGTCCGGGGGAGATCCTGACGCATGTTGTGACGCGAGCGGCGGAAGGCGGGCACCCGATTTCTGTGTCTGATACGTACCACCTTCCAGGCGGGGATGACCCTGACGCGGCATTCCTGGAGGAGGTTCTGACGGAAAAGGTTCCGCCGAACTCCCATGCGGCATGGTTGCAGACGTCCGATGGGCAATCCGTCATGACGGTGCGCCAGCGGTATCTCGATGATGCTGACCAAGTCCTGATGGTCTCGGACGTGTCGTACGCACCTGGGAGATACCGGAACTACTCCTTCAGGATGGCGCTGACGCGCGAGTGAAGTAGTCAATAGAACAGCCTGTCAAGAGCCCTGATCAGTCTTCTGATCAGGGCTTTTTGCTGTCTTCATCGCTGTCTGTATACGGAACACTTGTCCGCATACAGAACTCTGGATACAGTACTCTGTATACATATAACGCAAGCGACGAAGGAGCTGCATATGAGTACAGGTCAAGGCACGACATCGGGACAGGGGCTGATCAGCCTTCGCGCCGCCGCGCAGCTGGCCGGGGGAGTTCATCCGACGACCGTCCGGCGGTGGGTCACAGCAGGTCGGCTGAAGGGGTTCCAGGTCGGTCCCCGTCTGATCAAGGTCGACCGTGCGCAGGTCCTCGCGTTGATCCAGCCTCTGGGCGATGGCGGTGCGGAATGAGCACGCCAGTCGAACGCACGCTTCAGGCGCGGATCGCTGCGCATGAGTCATGGGCGCGAACCCCGGACCGTGCCGCACGCACCGCTAAGGCTCGAAATGCAATGCAGAGCAAGTTCGACCAGTTGGTTGATCCGGACGGTCTGCTCACCCCTGAGGAACGCGCCTACCGCGCAGACCAGGCACGCAAGGCGCACTACACGCGGCTCGCGTTGAAGTCCGCTCAGTCTCGTCGCCGCCGCTCGCGCCGCGCGAAGGGCGGTGAGCGCTGATGCGCGGCCGGACGGTCATGACGGCCGTGGCGCTGCTGTCAGTCGGTTACATGGCGCTGGTCGCGCCGGGTGCCCTCGGGTTTGTCCTGATGGTGGTTGGCGCGGTGTGGCTGTGGCGCGCGTCGAAGCGGGTGGGGGTGCGGCGATGAGCACCGAGAACGGCAATGAGCAGTTCGGCGACGCCGCGGAGGTGGTGGCCGAGATCGACAGCCTGATCCGTGATCAGGCTGAGCTGCGCCAGCGTGCGAAGCAGTTGCACGCCAAGCTGGTCGACCTGCGGATGAACGGTGACCAGTTCTTCAACGGGTGGGACAGCGAAGCCGAAGCGTTCGTGCACAGCGGAGTGCGGATCGAGTGGGCCGGGCGCAACCTCGGTACTTGGATCAAGTGGTCCCTGCAAAACGAGGCCAGTCTCGATTTGGCCCGGGATTGCGCTGCTCAGGTTCGCAATGCGCCGCGACAAGCCCAGGAAACGGCTGCTGGCGAGTCGAGTAACGCGGTCGCGGAGGCGATTGCACGCGCCGCCGAGCGAGCGGGTGTCGAGCGATGAACGGGCGAGAGGGTGCCGTTTCGCGGTACCGCCGTGCCGACGATCGCGACCAGGTCGGCCGCAGTGCTCTGCGTTCGATGGGCGGTCCGGAGTTCACCAGCGTCAGCACGGTTTTCGCGCCGCTGAGCTACCTGCCTGCCGGTCTGCGGTTGATCGCGCTGGTGGTGCTGGTGTTCGTCGGGATGGTCGGGTGCTCGGTCGCCTGGATCGATCAGCAGTCCTACGTCGAGTCGCCGAACATCTGCGCTCCGTCGCAGGTCGAGCGCACCGATTGCGTGCACGTCGAGCGTGCGCCGCGTGAGCAGGTGGCTCGATGAGTGAAGGGATTCCCACCTACGAGTGGCGGACCGCGCCCGCACATTTGCGGACGCGTCGCCAGCTGGCTGCCGAGGGTTTGCGCCCGAACGGCCAGGACATCGCGGGCCGGATCGTCCGGTCGCGCGGCAGTCGCAAGGAACCGCTGGTGGCGCACCTTTTCGACGTCGAGAAGGCCGCGCCGAAGCGTCAGCCGAGCGAAGCCCAGCGGCAGGCGCTGGCGAAGGCGACGCGCGAGCGCCAGCTCCGCGCAGCGGAACGCCGGGGGATCGATCGTGCCGAGTTAGACGGACCGGCAGGAGATCCGGGGCCCGCGTGGTCCGCGCCGAACAGCGCGCTGGCCAGCTACTCCGGCAACGCCGTGGCCGACGCACTTGCCCGCAATACCGATCGAGAAGGGATGGACCGATGACTATCCGGTTCTCACCGCGGGACATGGTCAGTTTGACAATCCTCGCCGAGATGTACGGCGCCCCGATAGACGTCGTCGCCGAGGTGCTGGGCGTAAGCATCAACCGCGCTTACCGCATCACCGCCAGGTGGGAGGAAGGCGGGATGATCAGTGGCCGGCGGATGCGCCCGGTTCCTGGACCGTCCTGGATCTGGCCTACCAAGCCAGCTGCGGAGGTCTTGCTGGGACGGCCGGTCCGCTACTGGGTACCGACGCCGAAAATGGCTGCTCACACGAAGGCCGCACTTCAGTTGCGGCTGGCACTGACCGGGATGGACTTGGACCGGTGGATCTCGGAACGGGCCTTGCGGGCCGAGGTCGGTATGACCCAGGCAGGAAAGCCTCGCCCGCACATCCATGACGGCCGCTACTACACCGAGACCGGCGAGCTGTGGGCTATCGAGGTCGAGCTGACGGCGAAAAACATTGTTACCGCACGTACTTCAGTGTTCCAGGCGTGGAAGGTCGCCCAGACCGCCGAATGCGTCGGGGTCGCCTACTACTGCCGCGGCGAAGCGGCGAAGAACGTCATCCGGACGGTAACCGGCGCCCTGGACCTCTCGGACGGGCCGCGGATGCGGCTGTTCGACCTCGACGAGTTCCTGGCCAAGCAGAAGGTCCAGCCGTCCTCTCCCGACCTGCGACCCGGGCTCCGGGTGATCGCGGGCGGAGCCGCTGATCACGAAACACCCCAGGTCACAGACCGAACCGAGAACGGAAAGGCAGTGTCGCAATGAGCTGCACACCAGTGATTACCCCGGCCGACTGCGCACCGTACGCGCCGACACCGGTGCTGTCGGCCACGCCGACCCCGGCCGAGACGCCGGAACTGCCCGTCGGCCCGCAGATGCCGCCGATCGGCCTGGACAAGGACCCGCTGGGCTGGCTGCCGGACTTCGCGTCCTGGTCGCTGGAGGGCGTCGCCGACGGCGCGCTGTTGCTGGCGGCGTGCGTGGTGGCGATCCTGGTCATGACCGTCATGATCCTGGTCCCGGCGACCGCGCTGGGCTGGAAGCCGACCCGGCTGCGGAACTGGCTGATCGGCAGCCTGATCGCGATGCCGGGCGCCACCGCGCTGTGGGCATGGGACGTGCTGGCGCCGGGCACCATGGCGACCGAGGCGTCGCGGCAGTTCATGGACGGCCAGTACACCGCTGGTCTGCTCGGCATGGCCGTGGTGCTGGTGCCGATGGCGTGGATGACCGCGACCATCGTCCACGCCAACCGCCGCGTGCAGCTGGCCACTGTCGGTCTCAAGTCGCCAGCGCGTACCGAGCGGGCGTTGTGGGCCCAGGCCCAGCGCGAGCAGCGGGCCGCGGCTCGCCTGTCGCGCCGCCGGTTGCCGTTCACGTCCGGATGGTGGAGCCCGCAGCTGGTCATCGGCCGCTTGTCGACCGAGGCCGACCAGGCGCCGCCGACGAGCAGGTTCCGAATGCTGTTCGGGCGCAACGAGACCCGGCTGATTTTGCCGTGGATCAACGTCGCCGAGCACATGACCACTGTGGCCTCCAGCGGCTCAGGTAAGACGACGCTGATGCTGCGTGTGCTCGTGTCCTGGTTCGTCACGACCTGGACCCGGCACCGGCAGTGGTGGCGTGCCGACCGGCCCGGTCGTCCGCTGGTGATCATCGTCGACTGCAACGGCGGCCCGGAATCGCGCAAGGTCGCAGCCCGGATGAAGACATGGTTCACCGCGCTCGGTGTCCGTCCGGAGCGGTTCGGCCGGTTCCCCGATGACGTGTCGTTGGCGATGTGGCCGAAGGCGGACTTCGACACCCTCGACGACGAAGCCCAGCAGGCCATCGTCGATGACCTGCGGTCGATCCTGTCGGCGATGGTCTCCGGCGGTTCCACGCCCACGACCGACACCGAGAAGTACTTCCACGAGATCCGCGAGACCCTGATCCACCTGATCGTGGACGCCCCGGCGCGGGTCGAGCCGGTCGGCGGTATCCAGACCCCGATCGGGCACAACCCGCCCCGGTCCTGGAGCGAGTTCCTGTCCCGGTTCGACCCCGCGACGCTGGCGAAGCTGTGGGGTGGCGATCCCGACGTGCGTCCGTGGCCGGGCGTGATGGGCATCGACAAGGAGATCAGCTCGACGATCGATGGCAAGCAGCCGGTCCTCAACAGCGCCCGCGCCGAGTTCGCGAACCTGTACCGCTCGCTCGGTTCGTCGTTCGACGGCGACAAGGCCCTGACCGACTTCGACGTGATCTACATCGTGCTCGAGGGCGTGAAGACCCCCGACCGTGCCCGCAGCCAGTTCGGTGCGCTGGGAACGATGTTCGAGCAGCTGGCCGACAAGCAGCACGGGCGCACCTCGCTGATGGTGGTCGACGAGTTCTCGGCGGTCTCCGACGGCAAGACCCGCGCGGTGAAATGGGTCGAGCGCCTGCGCAAGGCGGGCATCGGCTCGTGGTGGATCGCGCAGTCCTGGCAAGGACTGGGCCACGACGACGACAACCGCACCGCCCTGGTTGCCGCCGCCTCCGGTGGCTCGCTGCTGGGCCGCTCCACCGACCCCGAGGTGCTGTCGAAGATCTACGGCACCCGGCCCAAGTTCGAGCTCAGCCGCAAGTTGATCGGCGGCAACGCCACCGGCGACGAAGGCAACGTGCAGAGCAGCGACCAGTTCCTGGTTCCGCCGAACCGCCTGCGCGCCATGCAAAAGGGCGATGTCGTCCAGGTCGCTGGCGGCCGCGCCCGCTGGGGCCGGGTGTCCCCACTCGACGACGCCGAACTCAAGCGGATTCGCCCGCTGCCGGGCATCGCAACCTTCACCGCCCTTGCCGAGCCCGAAGACGCCGACGCGCTGGCGCCGGTGATCGACATGTCCAAGCGCCGCGGCGCTTGAGATTTCCAGCAGGACAAGGAGTTACGACCATGGCAATCCCAAACCATCTACCCGAACCCCACGACGACGGCGAGGAGCTGGGCGGACGCAGCGCCGCTGCGAAGGCCCACGAGCAGGCGGTGCTCGACAGCCTGGCCGCCGACATGGAAGGCACCACCGCCCAGAAGCTGGCCGCCCAGCTCGTGCCGGTCGTCCAGGACGGCGGCAGCTTCGGCCGCACCGTCCAACCGCACGTCAACCGGGCCACCAAGGTCCAGGACTGGGCCCAGATCTGGGGCCCGGCCGTGGCCGGTACCGCGGTCGCCGGGACGGCGGTGGCGGTGCTGCCACTGCCCGGCCCGCTGGCGCTGTACGTGCTGGCCGTCGGCGCTTTCGGCTGGTGGCACTGCGCCGGACGTCCCGGTGTCGTCGAGTCGGTCCAGATGTTCGTCTACGCCATCACCGACGCGGGCGGCTGGATCCGCCGCCACGTCGAGGCCCTGTCTGTCCGGCGTGCCCGCTACGAGGGCCGCCGCACCTCCAACCCCATCAAGAAGGAGAAGTAACCATGTCCAACAACACCATCCAGATCGCCGCGATCAGTCTGACCGCCAGCATTGCCGGGGTCATCGCGTTGGTCGCCGCCGCCGATTCCGGCGTCGATGTCCGGGTCGAGCAGTGGGTTCGCCGGATGTGGATGTCTGCAGACGAGCGCGCCGAGTTCGACGCGCTCGAGGAACAGATCGAGCAGCGCCGACAGGCTCGTGAGGCGTTTCTCGACGCCCGCACGGCCGAGGCCCGCGCGAAATTCCGTACCGAGCTGGTGTCCACCGTGACCGGCCGCTACGTCCACGAGCTGGCCGAGTTCACCGTGGCCGAGCTGGTCGAGGAGATCGCCGCGGTCAAGCAGTGGCTGAACACCGAACGCAAGTCGATGTCCTACAGCGACACCCCGCAAGCCACCGAGCACCGGGCCGCGATCGATGCCCGCGACGGGCAGCTGGCCGCGCTGACCGCCGAGTTCGACTTCCGCAACGACTGGCCGCGCCGCAAAGACCTCGGACACCTGGACGGGCAGCGTCTGCGCGCTGCGTCGGACATGGTCCGTGACGGCAGCGAGTGGCCGTCGACCGTGAACCCCTTCGCCTGATCCCCGTTTCACCTACTCACACAAGGAGATTCGATGTTCACCTTCACCGACAACAACTCCGGCCACAGCGGCGGTCCGGCCGCTGAGGACGAGATCGTCCGCGACACCGGCCGGGCGATGGGCCAGATCCTGGCCGCCGCGCGGGCCTTCATCCTCTCCCGCGCCAACCGGGGTAGCAAGAAGGGCCTGCCGAAGCTCTCGCGTCAGGAACGCAAGGATCTGGCTGAGGCGATCCGCGTGCAGGTCGGCGAGCAGAAGATCGCTGCGGCTTGGTACACCAAGCGCGTCAACGACTACCACGCCGAGGTCGTCGCGGCCGGATTGCGCCGTCAGCAGCCGGGATTCACCGAGCAGGACGCGGCGCTGGACCGGGAGCGGTTGGCCGGGATCCGGTACTCGATTGAGTCGACCCTGCACGAGCAGCAGTCGCTGCCGCTGGAACGACGCGGACAGGTCGCACTCGCGCTGAGCGAGGCCGACCGCAACCCGTCTCAGCCTTACGGCGCGATCTTCAAGACGATGGACGCTCGGCAGGCTCGTGTCGCCCGTCAGGTCGCGGTCCTGTCCGAGGGTTGGGTCGCCGAGCGGCGTGAGCACAACGCGCGGCTGGTCGCCGAGCAGCGGGAGCAGGCCGCCAAGCTGGCCGAGGCCCGCCGCGAGCTGCGTCCGCCGCGAGGCTATGACGAGCTCGACCAGCGCCAGCGCAACGCGGTGCAGCGGCTGCGCAGCGCGCACCTGGGCGTGGACCGGGCCGGTCGGGCACTGGATCCCGAAGTGGCGGAGACCGCGCGCGAAGCTACCGAGCGGGCCGCGTTGTCGGCCGGTCTGACCCGCCGCGAGATCGCCCACGAGATCGACTACATGGCCGAGCACACCAGCTACACCGCGACCTACGGCATGCCCGGCGGCGGCCAGGTGACCAATCACTACCCGGTCCGCGAGGAAGCACTGTCCGAGACCGTGCGGGAGATGAGCTGGGATGCCCGCCTGCCCAGGGACGCGTCGGTGTTCGTCGAGGTCGAGGCTCGCGCTGACGGGCTCGCCGCCAGCGATGTGGAGCGTCGCAGTGTGATGGCCCCGCGTCATGAGGCGGTCAACACGGTCGCGCGCTGGTCGCGTGAACCCGAGACCGAGTACGCCATCGCCGAGCCGCACGAGGTCGCGGTGGCCCGTATCGAGCCCGGCACCGGCAAGGTGCTGGCCAGCGAGATGTCCACGGTCGGCAGCGAGACCGCCGCGCTGGACTACGCACACGACAGCGTGAACAGCGCGTCGTCGGACACCGCGCGGATGCGGGTCGAGATCACCGACCCGCAGCAGCCGGGGCACCCCCGCTACGAGTCCTACGGACTGCCCAAGACACTGACCGCGAATCTGGCCGATCAGAGGGTCCTGACCCGCGAGCGGCTGCTCGACAAGGCCGAGTTCGACCGGATGAGCCTGGCCCAGGAGCACGCGAGCCTGCGCCAGCGCCACAGCCTGTCGATCGAGCACAACGCGAACCTGACCGACCACAACGCCGATCTGACGCGGCAGCTGGCCACGATGATCGCCGAGCGCGACCAGGCCCTCGCCGAAGCGAAGACGATGCGCGGTGAGCGTGATGAGGCGGTGTCCAAGCTCGTAGAGACCACCCGTCCCTCCGAGCGGTACGGCAGCGCAGAGCGTCAGGCCGCCGCGTCACGGGGGAACAAGCAGATGGACGAGATCGTCGGCCTGATCGCGCGAGCGGGCGCACTGGACGGTGCGCTGGCGCGGATCGGTGTTTCCGAGGAGACCCGTGGCCGGGTGAAGCAGGCAGTGATCGAGCACGACCGCCGCGTCGATGCCGGTCAGGCCGCCCCGGTCGTCGTCAAGCAGGAGCGCGCGGAACAGGCGGAGAGGTCGCCGGCGACCGAGCACGAGTCCGCGGTGCCGGAGTTCAGCAGTGTCGACGCGACCAGCGGGGTGGCGTCCGGCTCGGGCAACGCGTTGGCCGATGCCCTGGAGCGCCAGGCCGAACGCGAAGGCATGGACCGGTGAGCGCGCCGACCGGAACCGACGATCTCGACGACCCGTTCATCGCCCGCTACGCCGAGCGGGTGTCCGACGAGGTCGAGGTGCTGTGGCGGGCGGACTTCGCCCGCATGGTCGACATGCGCGAGCGCGCTTTCGACGGGGACACCTCGCTGTTCGTGCAGGCCGACGAGATCGAGGCGTACTGGCTGTCCGACCCGCAGGTCGACCCGCAGTGGTCGCACCTGAACGAGATCCACGCCGCCTGGATCCACGCACCCGAGGCGATGCGCCGGGCCCACGAAGTGACCATGCCGGGCGGATTGCAGCCGCCCGGCATGGACCAGCCGCTGTGGTCCTCCCACATGCAGGCACGCGAGATGACCGGCCACGGCTACTGGCCCGGCTTCGAACCCACCCAATCCCTGAGCAGCCACGAAAGGCACGAACCGATGACGAACACTACCCCCGCCCACGTCCTGGACTCCGAGACCGAGAGCGACATCGAGCGCCAGATGCGCACCGACTACGAGCTGGCCGCCAAGTGCCACAGCCGCGATCCAGAGGAGTACGACCCGGCCGACTCGATCGACGCGCACGAGTACGCGTCGCCGTGGATGAACCACCAGGACCACCGCTACATGCACGAGTGGAACAACATCAGCGAGGCCGAGGAACTGTGGCTGGCCGATCCCGACGCCGCCGCCGCGCAGCTGGCCGATGCGAACACCGCGCCGTTGCAGCGGCGCCACCTCGAGCACGGTCGCGATCTCTCTCGCGGGATCTACGCCCGCGACGTCGAACCGGTCTCCTACGTGACCGGCACCGACAGCAGCGACTCGGGCCCTTACGTCCCGCCGGTGCCGAACGCGTGGAATCTGGCCGAGAACCAGCTACCGAGCTTCGATGCCGCCCGCAACAATCCGGCACGCCCGGTGCCGGAGTTCGGCGGTGTGGCCGAGCGGACCAGCCTGCTGGCCGCATCCTCCGGTAATGCCCTGGCCGATGCCCTGGAGCGCCAGGCCGAGCGCGAAGGCGCGGAGCGGTGATCCCGGCAGCGGTCGAGCAGACCATGCCCGCGGTCGCGGCCGAGCACGACCAGGCGAGCGAGCTGGCGCCGGTGATCCCGCTGCGGCCGACGCGTGCGGAATCTGCCTCCACCGCCGCCACGGTGACCGATCCGGCGACCCGGATCGCGGAGCTGGAGGCCCTGGTCGCAGACCTGCAAGACCGTAACCGTGAGCTTGCCAGCGACCTGGATAACGCCCTGGATCAGCTCGCCGGGCACGCCCTGCATTCCGAGCAGGAACGCCTTGTCTCCTTCGACACGTGGAGCCCGTGGCCCGCGTCTACCCGAGAGGGGTACGACCGATGAACACCCGTACAGCCGCTGTACAGGCCGTCAAGCGCCCGTCTACCCGAGGCATCGACTGGGCGGAATTCACCGCCCTGGCGATGACCATCGTGATCGCGCTCGGCGCGTTCGCATGGTCGTTCGCGGCGCTGTCCGATCTGGCCGTGATGGCTGGAATCACCCCGCGTCTAGCGTGGGTCGGCCCTGTCTTCGTCGACGGAGCCATTGTCCAGTCGGCCGTCGCGCTGGTTTCGCTACAGCGCCGGGCCCGCCAGAACATCGAGATCCCGACCGGGACAAAGGTGTTCTTCTGGACCCAGCTGTTCACGGCCGAGCTGATCTCGGTAGTCGGAAATGGCCTGCACGCTGCGGAATCGGGCGGCCGATTGCTGCCCGCCACCGTCGCGGCAGCAGTGGCCGGTGCGGCTCCGCTGGCCGGTCTGGCCGCCACTCACGGCCTGACCGCACTGATCGAGGTCCCGCGGGCACCGGAACCGCCGAAAGCAGCCACCGGGCTCAGCCTGACACGACTGGACAGCGACTCGACACCGCTGGACACGCAGTGGACACCACTGGACACCAGCCGAACAGCACTGGACAGCGGGTCGACACCAGCTGTCGAGGTAGTGGACGCCGAGCCCGTGCCGGACCCGGTCGTCGAGCGTGACTCCGAGATCCTGCGCCGCCGCGCGGCCGGTGAATCCACCCGCGCGATCGGCGCCGCGGTCGGCCTGTCGCACTCCCGTGTTGCTCAGATCATCGCCGCCGCCGAGACCGGCGATGACGGCGGGGAGGTACTGAGCCTGGTTCGCTGACCGATTGCCACGTGGGGCAGGCGCCCGTGTCTGCCCCGCTTTCCTCCACTCGCTTCACACCAAACACCACGAGCAAAAGGACACATCATGACCAACGCACTGACCGACATCGAGCAGATCAACGCCGAGCTGATGGCCGGCGGCGCCCGCAACCCGTTCGGCCGCGAGGTCCAGGCCGGGGACGGGGTGAGCGGCGAGATCATCGCCGTGGTGCGCCGCCACCGCCACAACGGCCAGGGGCAGCCGCTGTTCTGGGTCAACCGCAAGCCGCAGCCCGCGCAGTCCGGTGACCCGGTGATCGACTCGCAGCTCATCCTCGAGACCGATGCCCGCGACGACGACCAGGACGACGGTCTGCGCGCGATCACGATGGACCGCGACGTCCAGCGCGCCATCCGGATCGGTCTGCGCCGGGCCCGCTCCAACGGCGTCGCGATCGGCGGCCGTATCGAGGGCCTGTTGTTCGTCGGCCCGGCCGAGGGCGGCGTCGGCCGCGTCTATGACCTCGGCAGCTACACTGCGCCCGCGTAATTCAGCCGCGCAGTAGTCCAGGAGCCCCTGGCCCGTGATCGGGTCGGGGGCTTTGTCGTGTTCCAGCCCGCTCGGGTTGGGAGGTGCTGCCGCACGAGCTTCGCTCGCTTGCCTCGGAGGATCTGCCTGCCGCGGTTCGGTGGTCGGGCGGTTCCTGGTTTCCCCAACTGTTCCCCTGGCCCTTCCTCCGAAGGCTTCACGAGCACGGACGGTGGGTTGCTCAAGGGTGGCCGCAGGCCATCGCCGTAGGCGACGCGACGAAGGAGCGCCCTTGAACTGCCCGCCGTCCGTGCTCACGCTGTCATGCCGAGGAAGGGCGATCTTTTCGTGGTCTCGAAGGAGGCAGAAGTCGATCTTGGTGGAGGTCGAAGCCGCGAAAACTCCGCGAATTTCTAGCGAATCAGGCATACAAACTAGTGCGGGTTTTTCGCGCTCTCATCCACCACTCCTCCCACCCTGTGAGCTGCGGTTAAGGGCGGGATTTCTGCTCACTCCCCACCCCCACCCAGTTCGACATCTCATCACCCACTGCGTGTCCAATGAGATGTCGAACTGGGTGGGGGTGGGGAGCAATCAGAAATCAAAAGACAAGTAGGGGATGGGTGGAGTGGTGGTTGAGAGAAAAAGAAGTGGTTGCGTTGGGAGTACATCGGAAAGTTTGCGAATGGGTTGCGTTGGGAGTCGGTAACGGTGGTGCTGTCAGGTGTGCGAGGCTGCGGTCTACTGCCGCGGCTGTGGTGGTGGGTGGTGGGCTTAGCGCGTGTGCCGGTGGGTGCGTGGTGCGCTGGCTCGTGAGTATGGTCCTTGAGGTGACGCGGGTCAGGCCCGGGAGCGGGTATCGCGAGCTGCGCTCGCGCGGATCCTCGCGGGGCGTGGTGTCCGTCCCTCTCGGCGTGGCCTGATCTGAGGGCTATCACCACGGCTCTGGGAGTCAAGGGCGCCTACGGCGTCGGCTGCGCCGATGGCTGCGCCACCCTTGACGCCCGCCGCCGTGGTGATCGAGTCGCCCTCAGGCCACACCGAGAGGGACAAACACCACACAGACCGGCCGTCGCTCAGATTCGGAGATCACGGCCGGTGGCCGTGGAAGGGCATTCCGCTCGTCGCGGGGGCAGGCCGCCCAAAAGGGTGGGCCGGGGCAGGACCGATTGGCGGGTCTACCGCGGCCACAAGCACGCGGATTGGTCTGCTTCATCGGATTCTGCGCGCAGCAATCACATGGCTATGTGGACAGCTATGTCTTGGCGATCTGCCGCGATGTGCCGCTGTCAGGTTGCGAATCTGCGGCGAGATTCTGGCACACGTGCAACCTGAAAATTGCTGGTAGTTGGCATATTTGGCCGTACTAGAGCCTGGACTGGCGTGTATGACATCTGAATCCGCGGACGCCCGGCCCAGGTTGTTGCGCCTCGTTGTCAGTGGGGTTGTGTCGGTGGAGGTCGGTAGCCTGGTCGATCGGGCCGGTAGAACCGGCCGCAGATGACTTGTGAAGGAGACGGCCATGCCGGCGTGGGCGTTCAAATCGGTTGGTGACGATCGCGATTGGCAGAGCAACGACGGATACCCCGACGTCCACGGATCCCAGTACGTCTACAACAACAAGGTCGGAAACTCCCAAAACGTCAAGACCGGCGACATCGTCGTGGTGCACGACCGCAAGGTCGTCCACGGCGTCTCCCGGATCGAAGACATCAAGGTCGAACCCGATGTGCCGGTGCTGATCCGACGATGCCCGAACCCCAAATGTCGGAAGACGGGCGCCGGACTCCGCAAGACCAGGACGCCGCTATACCTGTGTGGCAAGTGCCGCCACGAGTTCGACGAACCGATCATCGAATACGAGTCCCGGACCGTCTACACCGCGATCTTCGGGGCTGAGTGGTGCACCGTCGACGGGCCTGTATCAGCCGATGCGCTCAAGTCGGTGCTGATGGTTGCCGACACACAGAGCGCGATCCGCAAAGCTGACCCTGACAAACTCGCCGATCTGCTCGGCGAAGTCGCGGCCGACGATGCGGCACTACTGGACGAGACACCAGCCGCCGATCTGGATTCGGCGAATCCGATCGCCGGCGGCCGGCGCCGCCGCATGGTTACCGTTCGCAACAACCAAGGACAGTTCCGCCGCGCGGTGATCAGACGAGACGGACTCGTCTGCGCCATCACCGGACCCGCGCCGTCGAGCGCCCTACATGCCGCACACCTACGTGCCTTCGCCGTGCACGAGTCCCACAATCCCAACGAAGGATTGATGCTCCGCACCGATATCCACGGACTGTTCGACGCCGGTCTCCTCGCCGTGGATCCAGACACCATGGAGATCGTGGCGTCACCCGAACTCGTTGCGTATCCGCACTACTGGAGCCTTCGTGGGACCAGGATCGAATCAGGTCCGTGGAGAGCAGCGTTGGCTGACCACTTCGCGGAGGTGTCGCAGGGCTGGCCGTGCTCGAATGCGGAGGAGGCCAGGAACCGCGGCACACGCTCCACGACGGTTGAGGCCGGTCGCGAACCTCGATCTGAAGGAGATCCGCTGTGACGGTCTCGTGCGTGGACTGTGATGCCCAAATTGATGCACGGCCGAATCGAAAAGGCCCGAGTCGCAGGCGTTGCGCTTCCTGTAATCGCGTTCGACGCCGAGACTTGCAACGCGCACGTGCGGATATGCATCGTGCTGCACAGTGGGGCGTTCCTTCCGAGGTAGTCGTCGCCCGGAAGATATTCGAGCGGGACGAGTGGATCTGCCACCTGTGCAGCAAGGAGATCCCAGCTTCTCTTCGTACCACACGCAAGGTCGGTAGCGCGTACGAGCCTCTATCGCCGGTCATGGATCATGTAATTCCGCTTTCGAAAGGTGGTCCCCACACCGAGGGAAACTGCCGTACTGCGCATTGGACATGCAATGCAAAGAAGTACATCGGAGAGCCAGAATCAGTCACGAAGCCTCCGATCGATAAAGTAGTTCAGCATATCGTCCCGCGACCAACGAAATCAGGAAAGCGGTGTCGGGTCAATCGCTGCCCGAGGGAAGTCAAGACCGCGTCGTATTGCGGACCCCATTATCACCGCTTGCGAAAATATGATGACCCTCTGGCAGTAAAGTGTGGCTGTGGGTGTGGCGAGATCCTGCGAGTCAAACCCGACTTCTTTGGCATATTATATATGTCCGGGCATGGGATTGCCGGAAAGCCTCTGTCGCCAGAGGAAAAATTGCGCGAGAATCTGAAGCGGCAGCCAGTGTCGGAGTATGGTCGGGAAGCGTACGGGGTGTTCGACGACTGTTTAGTGTGGACTGGTCCGAAGAATCCGCAGGGTTACGGCAAGCTGTACGTGGGTGTGCCAGGTATGAAGCGACGTGGCAAGACCTACTTGGCGCATCGATTGGCATATATTCTTGCTTATGGACCCGATTCCGTCACAAATCTGTCGGTCGACCATCTCTGCTATGTACCGCTATGCTGCAATCCAAACCATTTGGAGGCGGTCACCCTTGAGGAGAACGTTCGGCGAGCCGGGGAGAGAGTCACTCACTGCCCCAAGGGGCACGAATATTCGGGTGGAAACGTCGACTCGAATGAACACGGCCACCGGCGCTGCCGTCAATGCAATACTGACCGCTACCACATGGAGATCCTGGGACATGAGTTCGTCGAAGATCTAGCCGGAACCAGCATGAAGAGGCGCTCCTGTCGAGTATGTAATGAGGTGAAGGCGAAGACGGCGAGCTACTGTCCGCAGGGGCACGAGTACGACGAGGGCAACACCCGGATCGGTACCGACGGCAAGAAATATTGCGTCCAGTGCACGCTAGATCGAACCCATATACCGCAATTTGGTCATGCATTTGAAGTTGACGTGGCGCACTCGTCACCCAAACGGAGACGTTGTCGAATTTGCATGGACAGTGCGCCCACCGTAACGCACTGTGTACAAGGGCACGAATACAACGAGCTTACCCTTGAATTTACCGGCAAGGGACATCGCCGCTGCGCATTGTGCCGACTTGGTGCCGGACACAAAGAAAAGACAGGGCATGATTATGTGATCGAACTCGGAGGCGAATCGAGCTCGAGAAGATGTGCTACTTGTCGACTGGATAAGGAGTCGACGCCGCAATTTTGTCCGGCCGGACATGAATTCACGACAGAAAATACTTTCTATAAGAACGGCTGGAGGAATTGTAGAGCGTGTAACTTCAACCGTGCACACCTTCGTGATAAGGGGCACGAATTCGAAAATGACCCGAACTTCGTCAGCAGTAAAATCAGGCGATGCAGGATCTGTTACGAACGAAGGGTTGCGTCAAAAGTCCGAGGGTAGAAGAACGGCTGACGAATGGCTTTTGCGATTACCCCGCTGCGGGCATCGTATCTGCCGCGCGGGCTCGATGCGAAGGACGTGCACATCGCGGTTCCGGACCGATGAGACGAGACTACGGTTGCCTACTTCTGGATGACCGAGCCCGGCATTGATTTTGACGCCGACGGGATGGTGGGCGGACCGCTGACGTTGGCCAGCGGCCGTCGAGTTTGGTTCTCGGCTGGGACGGAGCAAGTGGACCAGTTGGAGGAGTATGACATCGCGGGTTCGATGATCGAGCCCACGATTCCCGGCAAGCGCGACGTAGCGGCACCAGGGTTCTTAGTGAGAGGGCCCCGATGGGGATAGGGTGCGGCAACGTTGAGCGCGTTTCGGTACCTGTGAGGGCGAGGACGCACCGAACAACCGTCCGTCTCGCCTCGCTACCGAGACCGCGGACCTGATCGAGCAGAATTGCTACCGTGCCTGGTGGGCTGGGAGTGCCTGAAGCGGCGCAGCGTTCTGCCTGTCTGGCCTTGCAAGGCGGATGGCCGGCAGTCTCCGCCGCTTTGCGTGGGTGTGGATCCACGCGGGATGATCGACAGACTACCGTTGACGACTAATAGATTATGCTCGAATGCTCGTCTACCAGCACTGTCGTTGCAGGTCAGCACAACGCTGAAAGTGTTTGATCTCATAATCCGCTGGTAGCAGGTTGTCCTGATCTGTACTGCCGGACCCGCGCCGTTACAGCTGGTCTCCCAGCCGCGCCCTGCGGTGTGCATCTCTGGCCCGCTCGTCGGCGACCGACGCGCCGTAGCGGCTGAGCATCTGCCTGGATCGCCAGCCTGCCAGCATCATCAGGTCCTGTTCCTGGCCACCGTTGGCGAGCCAGTTGTGGGCGAAGAAGTGCCGCAATTGGTGGGGGTGGATGTGGTCGATCCCCGCGGCTTGCGCGCGCCTCTCGATCATTTGCTGGATGCCAGAGGCTGTCATCGGGCCGAACCGACCGAGCCACAGGGCAGGGCTGTCGTTCGCCGCAGCCGGGTGCTTGGATCGGGCGCGCAGGTACCGGCGTAGGGCGGTGCGTGTCTTGTCGCCGAACGGCAACGTGCGCGGCCGACGACCCTTGCCGAGGACCATCACGGTGTTCTCTGTGAAGTCGAGGGCGTCGAGATCGAGGTTGGCGACCTCGCCGATGCGGGGGCCGGCGTCGGCCATCAGCCGAATGATCGCAGAGTCGCGCCGGTCGTCGAAGGATGTGCCGTCGCAATCAGTGAGCAGCTTCCGCAACGCGTCGACCGGTGGAACCGGGATCTTCTTCTCCGGAACGATCGGAGGCGACATCCTCGCGAACGGGTCCACCTCGAGGAGCTCCTCGCGAACAAGGTACTTGCAGAACTGCTGCAAGCTGCGGTACTGGCGGTGCGCGTACTCCGGCGTCACCGGCTTCTGAGTGCGCTGATTCGGGCGATTGAGCGTGTGCTCGATGTACGCGCCGAGCCGCTGACGTGTCAGGGATTCGAGGGTGGGCGGCAGATTCTCGCTGATTAGGTACTTGCGGAAGTATCCGACGTCCCGCGCGTAGAGGTCGATCGTGCCCTTGGCCTTGTTTTGCTGCCGCAGCTCGCTCGTAAAGTCCTCGAGGAGCTCTTTTATGTCGTCGAGGTCCTGGCTCATGCAGCCACTCTACCTGCGATGTTTCTAGCTGTTGAAGCTTTGTGCTGAAGTGAGTCACGGCCCCTGACCGGCAATTCTTGCAGGTCAGGAGCCGTTTGCGCCCCCGGCAGGAATCGAACCTGCGACCTAGGGATTAGAAGGCCCTTGCTCTATCCAACTGAGCTACGGAGGCAGTGGCATCCACCTTGGCCGAACTCGGCCCCGGTGTCCAGCGCGAAAAGTATAGCGACCGACCAAATCGAGATCCGGGGTCGGGAGCGACGCCCCATCGGGGCGGCTCCGGGCACGCCGAACTACCCTCGTTGTCATGTCGTTATCGCAGGACCCCTCCGCTGGACCCGCCGAGGACGGCGCGCCATCGGTGGCAGCGGGTCGGGCGGCGCCGACAGGGAACGCCGTGTCCTTCCGGGTGCTGAGTGTCGTCGCGGGTGCGATGGCCGCCTTCGTCGCGGCCGTCGTGGTCGGGTTGTCTGCGGCGCAAGCCTTGAGTCTGCTGGGTATACCCGATCCGGGGCCGTTGACAACATATGGCTTGCCCGCGCTGCGTGCGGTGGCCGATCTCGCCGCCGCGGTGACCGTCGGCTCGTTGCTGTTCGCCGCGTTCCTGCTGCCCCCGCGCGACAGCGGACTGCTCGAGGCGGGCGGCTACCGCGCGGTGCGCCGGGCCTCGGCCGCCGCGCTGGTCTGGGCCGCGTGTGCCGCGCTGCTGGTGCCGCTGACGGTGTCGGACACCACCGGTCAGCCGGTCGGTGACATCTGGCGGCCCGAGGTGCTGTGGCCGGTGATCGCGCAGGTCGAAGTGGCGGGCGCGTGGCGGACGACGACGCTGTTCGCGCTGATCGTGGCCATCGGCTGCCGGTTGGCGCTGCGCTGGGGCTGGACGCCACTGCTGCTGGCCGGCTCACTGATCACCATGATGCCGCTGGCGCTGACCGGGCATTCGTCCTCGGGCGGCGCCCACGATGTGGCGACCAACTCGTTGATCCTGCACATGGTGTCGGCGTCGGTGTGGGTCGGCGGCCTGGTCGCGGTGCTGGCCTACGCCCTGCGCGGCGGGCCGGGCACCGAGATCGCGGCGCGGCGGTTCTCGCTCGCCGCGACCGTCGCCTTCGTCGTGATCGGCCTCAGCGGGGTGATCAACGCCTGGGTGCGGCTGCCCGTGTCGGACCTGTTCAGCACCACCTACGGCAAGCTGGTGCTCGCCAAGGTGGCGGCGCTGCTGGTCCTGGGCGTCCTCGGTTATCTGCAGCGCCGGGCCGCGCTGCCCGCCCTGGCCGCCGACCCGGGCGACCGCAGGGCGCTGATCCGGTTCGCCGGGGTGGAGATGCTGATCTTCGCGGCCACCATCGGCCTGGCCGTCGGGCTCGGCCGCACCCCGCCACCGCCGCCCACCGCGATCCCGACGCCGGTCGAAGTGGAACTCGGCTACACCCTCGCCGGGCCGCCGACCGTGAGCCGGCTGCTGTTCGACTGGCGGTTCGACCTGATCTTCGGAACCCTGGCCATCGTGCTGGCCGCGCTCTACCTGCTCGGGGTCTACCGTCTGCGCAAGCGCGGCGACGCCTGGCCGGTCGGGCGGACCATCGCCTGGTGCAGCGGCTGCCTGGTGCTGCTGCTGGCCACGTCCTCGGGTGTCGGGCGCTACGCCCCGGCGATGTTCAGCGTGCACATGGGCGCGCACATGGCGTTGTCGATGCTGGCGCCGATCCTGCTGGCACTCGGCGGTGCGGTGACACTCGCGCTGCGCGCGCTGCCGCCGGCCGGGCGCGAGGGAGTGCCCGGTCCGCGTGAGTGGATTCTGGCCGCGGTGCACAACCCGGTCTCGCGGTTCCTGACCCAGCCGGTCGTCGCCTCGATCATCTTCGTCGCCGGGTTCTACGCGCTGTACCTGGGCGGGATCTTCGACGCCTCGGTCGACTCGCACGCCGCCCACCTGATGATGAACGCGCACTTCCTGCTCAGCGGCTACCTGTTCTACTGGGTGGTGATCGGCATCGATCCCAAGCCGCGTGAGGTGGCGCCGCTGACCAAGCTGGGAATGGTGTTCGGCACGTTGCCGTTCCACGCCTTCTTCGGCATCGCGCTGATGAGCATGACCACGGTGCTCGGCGGCTGGTTCTACCGCACCCTCGGCCTCGGCTGGAACATCGACCTGCTGGCCGACCAGCGCAACGGCGGCAGCTTCGCCTGGGCCAGTGGTGAGGTGCCGCTGGTCGTGGTGATGCTGGCGCTGCTGATCCAATGGTCGCGCAGCGACCAGCGGCTGGCCAAGCGCACCGACCGGGCCGCCGACCGTGACAACGACGCCGAGCTGACCGCCTACAACGCGATGTACGCCGAGCTGGCGCGACGTGACCGCGAGGTCCGCCGGTGAGCGGATGCGGGGTGCCGATCAGCGAATCGACCGACCGCGCCGAACCGCCGCGGGTACTCCGCTCTGATGTGCGGGCGGCGCGGCGGAGGCTGGCGGGCCGGGTGCGCAAGACGCCGGTGTTCCATACCAGGGTGGACGGACCGGACGGACCGGTGCCGGTCTCGCTGAAGCTGGAGTTCCTGCAGCACGGCGGCACGTTCAAGGTGCGCGGCGTGCTCAACGCGCTGCTCGCCGCCGATGTGGGCGCCGACCATGTCGTCGTCGCCTCCGGCGGCAATGCCGGGATCGCGGTCGCGCTGGCCGCGGCGCAGCTGGGTAAGGCGTGCACGGTGGTGGTGCCGGAATCGGCGCCGCACACCAAGGTCGCGGCGATGTGGGCGCACGGCGCCGAGGTGCTCTGGCACGGCACGAGCTATGCCGAGGCCCAGCGCAAGGCCGTCGCCCTGGCGGCCGAACGCGGCGCCGAACATCTGCATGCCTACGACATGCCCGCGGTGGTCGCCGGTGCGGGCGTTATCGGCCTCGAGCTGGAAGAACAGGTGCGTGGCAGGCCGCCGGTGCTGGCCGCGATCGGCGGCGGCGGCCTGATCGCGGGCCTTGGCGCCGCGCTGGGCAGGCGCAGGCACATCGTCGGCGTCGAGTCCGAGCACACGCCGGCGCTCTCGGCCGCGCTGGCGGCGGGCGCGCCGGTCGACGTGGACGCGCAGTCGAGGGGCTCCGAACTGTTGTGCGCGACGCGGGTCGGCGATATCGCCTTCGATATCGCCCGCAGGCACCGGATGCCCGTGCTGTCGGTCGCCGACGACGCGATCGCCGCGGCCCGCGAATACCTGTGGCGGGAATTCCGCGTCGTCGTCGAGCTCGAGGGTGCCGCCGCCCTGGCGGCGGTGCAGAGCGGCGTGTACCGCCCGGAGCCGGGTGTGCGGCCGGTCGTCGTCCTGTGCGGGGCGAACACCGAACTCCCCGTGCTCTGACACGGGCGATATCCACAACCGCCGTAGTTGTCCCCACCTGCGGGCGCGGCCTCCCGTTCCCCGGCGCGACGGGCCATCCTTGGATGGTCAGAGCAACAACGACCGAGCGGGGGCGGGTTCGATGTACGAGGCACATGCGACGGTGATCGGGACGGTGGTCACCCATCCGGTGCGGCGCGATCTCGCCAACGGCGAGCAGGTGGTGACGTTCCGGATGGCGAGCAACTCACGCCGCTTCGACGCCGCGGCGGGGGAATGGGTGGACAACGGCACCCTCTACCTCACGGTGTCTTGCTGGCGCAGGCTGGTGACCGGGGTGGACCGGTCGCTGCACCGGGGCGACCCGGTGATCGCCTACGGTCAGCTGCGCTCGCACGAATACCGTGGCAAGGACGGCACCGAGCGCCGCGATCTGGAGATGCGCGCGGTCGCGGTGGGGCCTGATCTGGGCCGGTGCAGCGCGTCGGTCGTGCGCCGCTCCGACGCTGCCCGGCCGGCGCCACACGCGGTGCGGAATATTTCGGACCGCCGTGGCGCTGTACTCCCGGTCTCCGCCGAGGACGTGGCCGAGTATGCGCCGACGGCACCCACTGCCGTAGCCTCTACGACCGCGGCGGATTCCCTCCCGGCGCGATCGCCGGTTGCGGTGCCGAGCTCAGGCATGCCCGAGCAGGTCGACGCCTGAGGGTCGCTCCGCGGCACCCAGCCCGCTCCGCATCTCACCCCCGTTACCCGCACCGATAGGCTTCCGTATATGGCTGAGTTCATTTATCAGATGATCAAGGTTCGCAAGGCGCACGGCGACAAGGTCATTCTCGACGACGTGACGCTGAACTTCCTGCCCGGCGCCAAGATCGGTGTGGTCGGCCCGAACGGCGCTGGTAAGTCCAGCGTGCTGAAGATCATGGCGGGACTGGACCGGCCGAACAACGGCGAGGCGTTCCTCGCGCCGGGCGCGACAGTCGGCATCCTCATGCAGGAACCGCACCTGAACGAGGAGAAGACCGTCCGCGGCAACGTGGAGGAGGGCCTCGGCGAGGTCAAGGTGAAGCTGGATCGCTTCAACGAGATCGCCGAACTGATGGCCACCGACTACTCCGACGAGCTCATGGACGAGATGGGCAAGCTGCAGGAGTTCCTCGACCACGCCGACGCGTGGGACGTCGACTCCCAGCTCGAGCAGGCCATGGACGCGCTGCGCTGCCCGCCGCCGGACGAGCCGGTCACCAACCTGTCCGGTGGTGAGCGTCGCCGTGTCGCGCTGTGCAAGCTGCTGCTGAGCAAGCCCGATCTGCTGCTGCTCGACGAGCCGACCAACCACCTCGACGCCGAGAGTGTGCTGTGGCTCGAGCAGCACCTGGCTTCCTACGCGGGCGCCGTGCTGGCCGTCACCCACGACCGGTACTTCCTCGACAACGTCGCCCAGTGGATCCTCGAGCTCGACCGTGGTCGCGCCTACCCCTACGAGGGCAACTACTCCACCTACCTGGAGAAGAAGGCCCAGCGTCTCGAGGTTCAGGGCAAGAAGGACCAGAAGCTGCAGAAGCGCCTCAAGGAGGAGCTGGCCTGGGTGCGCTCGGGTGCCAAGGCCCGCCAGGCCAAGAACAAGGCCCGCCTCGGCCGCTACGAGGAGATGGCCGCGGAGGCCGAGAAGCACCGTAAGTTGGACTTCGAGGAGATCCAGATCCCCGCGGGTCCGCGCCTGGGCGACATCGTGGTCAACGTGTCGAACCTGGACAAGGGCTTCGGCGATCGTCAGCTGATCAAGGATCTGTCGTTCACGTTGCCGCGCAACGGCATCGTCGGCGTCATCGGCCCCAACGGTGTCGGTAAGACCACGCTGTTCAAGACCATCGTCGGCCTGGAATCGCCCGACAGCGGCGAGGTGAAGGTCGGCGAGACGGTCAAGCTCAGCTACGTCGACCAGAACCGCGCGGGCATCGACCCGAAGAAGAACGTCTGGCAGGTCGTCTCCGAGGGGCTCGACTTCATCGAGGTCGGCAACCAGGAGATGCCCTCGCGCGCGTACGTCAGCGCGTTCGGCTTCAAGGGCCCGGACCAGCAGAAGCCGGCCGGGGTGCTCTCCGGTGGTGAGCGCAACCGCCTGAACCTGGCGCTGACCCTCAAGCAGGGTGGCAACCTGATCCTGCTCGACGAGCCGACCAACGACCTCGACGTCGAAACCCTCAGCTCGCTGGAGAACGCGCTCGACCAGTTCCCCGGCTGCGCCGTCGTGATCTCCCACGACCGCTGGTTCCTCGACCGGACCTGCACCCACATCCTCGCGTGGGAGGGTGACGACGACAACGACGCCAAGTGGTTCTGGTTCGAGGGCAACTTCGAGGCCTACGAGGCGAACAAGATCGAGCGCCTCGGCGCGGAAGCGGCCCGCCCGCACCGGGTGACGCACCGCAAGCTGACCCGCGACTGATTCGCGGCGCGCACAACGGCCCGGCGGGGTCGATCGGTGAACGATCGATCCTGCCGGGCCGTCGTCGTCGGTGCGCGAAAAGTGCTGGTAGCCGGGGCGTGTCCGGAGTTCACCGAACGTTGGCCAAGTTACCGGCGCGGCAAGGGGAAAAACCTTCCGCGTGTCCAAGTGCCCGCGGCTAGTCTCGAATTTGCGTCACCTGAGTTGCGGAATCGAAGCGAACCGAATCCATGGGAGTGGGCTAAACGATGACGGTCTCGTCGGAAATGTCGAGCGCGGCGTGGGCCGCGGGAATGCCGCAAAGCTTGCGCGGTGAGCTCGCGACACTCGAGGGAGCGTATTTCCGACACGTCGACGCCGGTGACGCCGACTTCCCGGTCACCGGCATCAACCAGATCTTCCGGCGACACATGGAGCTGGCCGCCGAACGCCCCGCCGGCACGGCGCTGGTGCGGGTCTACCATCCCGACGACGGGTCGAGCATGGGCGCGGCGGTGCAGGTGGTCACTGACGACATGCCGCTGCTGGTCGAGTCGATCACCGCGGCGCTGGCCAGGATGCAGGTCAGCGTCA
Organism: Nocardia sp. NPDC057663; assembly: GCF_042799895.1. NCBI lineage: Bacteria > Bacillati > Actinomycetota > Actinomycetes > Mycobacteriales > Nocardiaceae > Nocardia > Nocardia sp. NPDC057663. The sequence goes on from NZ_JBHVHX010000002.1 coordinate 61,643, forward strand.
CCGAGGTCATCCACCCGATCTTCGAGGTCACCCGCGACGAGCACGGCGTGCTGGTCACCGCGGCACCGCACGAGGTCGACGCCAACGGCGAGACCGGGAAGCCCGAGTCGTGGATGCACCTGCAGCTGCATCCGTCGACCAGCCGGGCCCAGCTCGACCACATCGAGCGGACCGTGCCCGCGGTGCTCGCCGACGTTCGCCAGGTCATCGACGACACCGAGGCGATGACCCAGGTGCAGAGCTCGCTGGCCGACCAGCTCGATCGCGCTGCGGCCGCAGGCGCGGGTCCGTTCCCGGCCGACGACCTGGCCGAGTGCGCGCAGCTGCTGCGCTGGCTGGCCCGCGGCAACTTCACGCTGCTCGGGTACGCGCGCTACCACCGCCAGATCGACCACGGCCACACCGTGTCGACGCCGGTGCCCGGCGTGAGTCTCGGGGTGCTGCGCGCCGATACCGGCACCGACTTCCAGGTGCCGCTCAACGGCGGCGACCGCCCGCTGCTGATGCTTACCCAGGGCCTGGTCCGCGCGACCGTGCACCGCTCGGTGTACCCGTACTTCATCGGCGTCGCCGACGTGGACGACGACGGCACCGTGGCGGGCGTGCACCTGTTCATCGGCGTGTTCACCGTCAGCGCCGTACACGAGAACGTGCTCGACATCCCGGTCATCAACACCCGGGTGCGGACCGCGATCGAGGCGGCGGGATTCGACAAGGACTCCTTCTCCGGGCAGGCGATGCTCGAGGTGATCGAGTCGTTCCCGCGCACCGAGCTGTTCTCCGCCGACACCGAGGCGATGCGCCGCACCGCCGTCGCCGTGCTCGGCGTCGGTCTGCGCAGGCAGGTGCGGTTGTTCCTGCGCAGTGACAGATACGGCCGGTTCGTCGCCTGCATGGTGTACCTGCCGCGGGATCGCTACACCACGGCGGTGCGCCTGCAGATGCAGGAGATCCTGGTGCGCGAGCTCGGTGGCACCGACATCGACTACTCCGCGCGGGTGAGCGAAAGCGAGCTCGCCAGTGTGTATTTCACGGTGACGCTGTCTGCCGATGCCACCGCGGCGCCCGACACCTCCGAGGACAACCGGCTGCGCCTGCAGGGCCTGCTGAACGCGGCCAGCCACACCTGGGACGACCGGATCGACGACGAGGTCGCCACCTCCACCGTGCTGGATCCCGCGGTGGTGAAACGGTATTCGGACGCGTTCCCGGAAAGCTACAAGGAGGACTTCGGTCCCGCCCGGGCGCTGGCCGATATCGGCAGGCTGGAACGGCTCACCGAGGGCGGCATCGGCCAGCACCTGTACCGCAAGCCGGAGGCCGCGCCGGGCTCGTGGCGGTTCAGCCTCTACATCGCCGGCGCGGCCGTCTCACTGAGCCAGGTGCTGCCGGTGCTGCAGAGCCTGGGTGTCGAGGTGGTCGACGAGCGGCCCTACCAGCTGGAGATGGACGGCGGCGCCGAGCGCTGGATCTACGACTTCGGCCTGCAGGCCAGGCCCGAGCTGCTGCGCAACGCGCTCGGCGGCGATCTCGACGCCGAACTGCTCGAGCAGGCGAGCCACGAGCTGCACTCCCGGTTCACCGATGCGTTCGAGGCGGTCTGGTACGACCGGGCCGAGGCCGACGGACTCAACGAGCTGGTGCTGCGGGCCGGCCTGGCGTGGCGTTCGGTGGCGATCCTGCGCGCGTACGCGAAGTACCTGCAGCAGGCCGGTTTCCCGTACAGCCAGGTCAATATCGCCCGGGTGCTGCTGGCCCATCCCGAGGTCTCGCGCGCGTTCGTCGAGCTGTTCGCGGCGCGCTTCGATCCGGTTACCGTCTCGGCCGAGGCCGCCGCCGAGATCGAGACGAGGGTGCGGGCCGGGATCGACGAAGTGGTCAGCATGGACGCCGACCGCATCCTGCGCGCCATCCTCGGTCTGATCAAGGCGACCCTGCGCACCAACTACTACGTTGTCGACGCCGAGGGTCGGCCGCGTGAGTACCTCTCGTTCAAGGTGGAGCCGCGCGAGATCGCCGAATTGCCCAAGCCGCGACCGCAATTCGAGATCTTCGTCTACTCGCCGCGCGTCGAAGGCGTGCACCTGCGCTTCGGTTCGGTGGCCCGCGGTGGCCTGCGCTGGTCGGACCGGCTCGAAGATTTCCGCACCGAGATCCTGGGCCTGGTGAAGGCGCAGGCGGTGAAGAACGCGGTGATCGTGCCGGTCGGCGCGAAGGGCGGCTTCGTGGTGAAGCGCCCGCCCGCCGCCACCGGCGATCCCGCCGCCGACCGGCAGGCGAGCATCGCCGAGGGCACCGCCTGCTATCGCACGTTCATCTCCGGGCTGCTCGACGTCACCGACAATGTCGACCTGACCACGGGCGCGGTGCTCCCGCCCGCCCGGGTGGTCCGTCGCGACGGTGACGACACCTACCTGGTGGTCGCCGCCGACAAGGGCACCGCCAGCTTCTCCGACATCGCCAACGACGTGGCCACCAGCTACGGCTTCTGGCTCGGCGACGCGTTCGCCTCCGGCGGTTCGGCGGGCTACGACCACAAGGCGATGGGCATCACCGCCAGGGGTGCGTGGGAGGCGGTCAAGCGCCACTTCCGCGAGATGGGCATCGACACCCAGAGTCAGGACTTCACCGTCGTCGGCGTCGGCGACATGAGCGGTGACGTCTTCGGCAACGGCATGCTGCTCTCGCGCCACATCCGGCTGGTCGCCGCGTTCGACCATCGGCACATCTTCCTCGACCCGAATCCCGACGCCGCCACTTCCTACGCCGAGCGCGAGCGGCTGTTCGCACTGCCGCGTTCCTCGTGGGCCGACTACGACCGCAGCCTGATCAGCGCGGGCGGTGGCGTGTACGAGCGGACCGTGAAGTCGGTGCCGATCTCCCCGCAGGCCAGAGCAGTGCTCGGCCTGCCGGATGCGGTGCAGGCGCTCACGCCGCCGGAACTGGTGCGGGCCATCCTGCTCGCGCCGGTGCAGTTGCTGTGGAACGGCGGCATCGGCACCTACGTCAAGGCCGGCACCGAATCCAATGCCGAGGTGGGCGACAAGTCCAACGACGCGGTGCGCGTCGACGGTAATCAGTTGCGGGTCAAGGTGATCGGCGAGGGCGGCAATCTGGGCGCCACCGCACTGGGCCGGATCGAGTTCTGCCGCTCGGGCGGCAAGATGAACACCGACGCGCTGGACAACTCGGCGGGCGTCGACTGCTCCGACCACGAGGTCAACATCAAGGTCCTGCTCGACGGCGTGGTGAGCGCGGGCGCGCTCGCGCCCGCCGACCGCAATCCGCTGCTGGCCTCGATGACCGACGAGGTCGCGCGGATGGTGTTGCAGGACAACGTCGACCAGAACGTGCTGATCGGCATCGCGCGCACCGACGCGCCGCAGATGGTCAGCGTGCACGGCCGGGTCATCGACGATCTCGAACAGCGCCGCGGCCTGGACCGGGAGCTCGAGGCGCTGCCGTCGGACGTCGAGCTGAAGCGGCGCGACGAGGAGGGCCGCGGCCTCACCTCGCCGGAGCTGGCCAACCTGCTCGCGCATGTGAAGCTCGGGCTCAAGGTCGATCTGCTCGACACCGATCTGCCCGACAGCGCCTACTTCGCGCGACGGCTGCCGCGGTACTTCCCGACGCCGCTGCGCGAGCGGTTCGCCGCCGCGATCAAGAAGCACCGGCTGCGCCGCGAGATCGTCACCACGATGATCGTCAACGAGGTCGTCGACTACGGCGGCATCACCTACGCCCACCGGCTCGCCGAAGAAGTCGGGGCCAGCACCTCCGACACCGTCCGCGCCTTCGCCGCGGCCTCGGAGATCTTCGAGCTGCGCGATGTGTGGGCGCGCATCCGCAGCGCCGACGCCCCCGCCGGCGTGTGCGATCTGATGGAACTGGAGTCCAAGCGGACGCTGGACCGGGCCTCGCGCTGGCTGCTGAGCAACCGGCCGCAGCCGATCGCGGTCGGCGCGGAGATCAACCGGTACCACCGCCGGGTACAGGAGCTGGCACCGCAGGTGCCGGGCTGGCTGCGCGGGCACCACATCACCTCGCTGACCCAGGGCGCGGCCGAGCTGATCGCCCGTGGCGCGCCGACCGAGCTGGCGACCGAGGTGTTCGGTCTGCTCAGCCTGTATCCGCTGCTGGACGTGGTCGATATCGCCGATATCGCCGACCGTGACGGCGCCGAGGTGGGCGCGCTGTACTACGCGCTCAACGAGCACCTCAAGATCGACTGGCTGCTCGAGGCGGTCAGCCACCTCGAACGTGGCGACCGCTGGCACGCGCTGGCGCGGCTCGCCCTGCGCGACGACATGTACGGTTCGCTGCGCTCGCTCACCCTGGATGTGCTGTCCGGGGGTGACCCGGAGGAGACGGCCGACGAGAAAATTGCATACTGGGAGTCGAAGAACCAGTCCCGGCTCGGCCGTGCGCGCGCGGCGCTGTCGGAACTGTTCGAGTCCGGGACCCACGACCTCGCCACACTGTCGGTCGCCGCGCGACAGGTGCGGAGCATGGTGAGCGGGGTGGGCGCCCAATCGGAGGTACCACGGTGACGAGCTCGCCGAACGGAAACGCGGCCGTGCCCGCGGCGGACCTGGTTCTGCCGCAGCGTTTTCACGCCAAGGTCGAGATCCGCTGGTCGGATATGGACGTGTTCCAGCACGTCAACCACGCGCGGATGGTGACCCTGCTGGAAGAGGCCAGGATTCCGTGGCTGTTCGACGAGGACAAGCCGACGGCCTCGATGGGCAGGCAGGGCTGCGTGCTGGTCGACCTGCACGTGAAGTACCGGGGTCAGCTACGCCACGAGGACACCCCGCTCGACATCGCCATGTGGGTCAAGCAGCTGCGAGCGGTCGATTTCACCATCGGCTACGAGGTACGCGCCGACGGCGCCGCCCCGGATTCGCCGCCCGCGGTCACCGCGACCACCCAGCTCGCCGCGTTCGACATCGAGACCCAGCGGTTGCGCAGGCTCAGCGACACCGAACGCGACTACCTGGCACTGTGGCGGGCCTGACGTCCGTGAGTTCCGAACAGCGGGTGCTGCACGCACCCGACCCGGCCGAACGCGAGAACCTGGCGACCTTCCTCACCCGGGCGATCCGGCTCGATCCCGCCGCCGTCGTGCGGCTGCGGCGGCGGGGCTCCAGCCTCGTCTCCGCCTGGGTGGCAACAGGTTTCGAAACCCTCGCGGTGCGCACGGTGACCGCCGAGCTCGGCGTCGACGATGTCACCGTGGGCGCCGACATGGTGCTGGCCGGTCTGCGCACCGGTCATCCGGTCGACCTCGGCTACTCGATGGACTCGGCGTGGCGTGGCGCACTGCCGCCCACCGAAGGCTTCACCCACATCGACGATGTCCCGGCTCGCGCGCTGGTCGAACTGGCCGAGCGCGGCGCCGAGGTGGCCCGCGAACACGGCGGCGCCCACGGCCCGCCGGCGTCGCTGCTCGACCAGTCGGTTCTCACGGTCACCGGCGCGGGTGACCTCGCGGTCGAAGTCCCGATGCGCGTGGTCTTCGCATTGGCCGCCATGGACTTCATCCCGCATGCGGGGGAGAAAACCGAGTCGCGCCGGATCCAGCCCACGGAACTGGTCCGCGTCCGCGCGACCCGCACCTGGTTGCGTCTCGATGCCCGCTACGGCTCTGTCGCACGCCGCCTGGGCGGCGGAATCCCGCTGTCGCCCAGCTGAAATCGCATCACAGCCGCCATCGAACCCTGACTGGGTGGCCCGTGAGTGCGTCCGGTCGAAAGCTGACGCGGCCTCTGGTGCGCGTCCTGTCGGATGCTGAAGGCAGATGAGATCGGCGCCGCGCCACGGACGAGATCTGGGTAGAGCTGAACGTGTCGGCAGGGATCAGTGCACGCCGGCCAGTCGCAGCAGCGCCGTCGTCGCCGCGGCCGCGAGCACGGTGACCAGCAGGGGAGCGCGACGCCACGCGAGCACACCACCGACGCCGACACCGGCGGGCAGGGCGACGCCGAGTTCACCGGACCCGGTCGGCAGGGTGGCGGTTGCCACGAGCGCGGCGAGCAGGATCAGCGCACCGGTGTCGAGCAGGTGGATCGTCCTGGCCGACAGGCGAAGTCGATGCCGCAGGGCGGGCCCGGTCCAGCGCAACGCGTAGGTGCCGGCGGCGAGCGCGAGCATCGCGGGCAGCAGGTACGGCGTGTTCACGGCGCGTACCGCCGCGGTGCTGTCGGCTGATCGTCCGTGGACAGCGATCCGAGAACAACGCCCCTGCCGTTGGTAGCAATGCGCATCGCCCGCGTGGTGGCGGTCAGCATGGCTGTGCCGCCGGCTCGGCGGTCTTCTCCGGTGGCCGCAGCGCGAGCACCAGACCGAGCAGCGCGATCAGTACCGGCAGCCCGGCGGGCACGAACGGTGCGACGACCACCGCGAGCGCGGCACCGACCAGCACCGGGCGCACGGTGGCGCGATCGCGTAGCGCGGGCAGGATCAATGCGAGCAGGATCACCGGGAACACCGCGTCCAGGCCGAGCGCCGAGGTATCGGGAACGAGCGAGCCCAGCGCGGCGCCCAGCGTCGCGCCGAGCGGCCAGCACAGGGCGACGCCGATGCCGCAGGCCCAGTACGCGGCGCGTTTGCGCTCCTGATCACCGGGAGCGGTGGCGAAGGCCACCGATTCGTCGTTCAAGACATGGATGCCGAGCACCCGCTTCCAGCCACGGCCGAACACCTCGGGCGCCGACAGACCGTATGGCAGGTGCCTGGCATTGAGCAGCAGCCCGGCGACCACAGCGGCGAGAGGGCTGCCACCGGCGGCGACAATGCCGAAGAACAGCAACTCCGACCCGCCGGCCAGCACCGTCACCGCCATCACGATCGGCATCCACACCGGGAATCCGGCCGCGATCGTCGAGGCGCCGTAGGACACGCCGAACAGGCCGACGGCCAAGCAGGCCGCGGCCACGGCGGTGACGGTTCGCCGATCGAGTGTTCGCCATATCGAACGCATGTTTCTCATAATGAACGCGAGGGCTGGGTAAAGTCAACGCGAAACCGCCAGCCCCCAGGAGGCGTCGATGGACCGGCAGGACCCGGTCGCCGGACCACCCCAAGCGGTGATCGCGGCGGCACTGCGACGCGAACGCGCGCGCGCAGGCTTGTCGCTGACCGAGGTCGCGAGCCGGGCCGGCGTCGCGAAATCCACACTGTCGCAACTGGAATCGGGCACCGGCAATCCCAGTCTGGAAACCCTGTGGGCGCTGTGCGTCGCACTCGAGATGCCATTCTCACGGCTGCTCGATCCGCCGCGGCCCAATGTCCAGGTGATCCGCGCGGACGAGGGCGCGCCGGTGCCGTCGGCCGATGCCGGCTATCGAGTGACATTGCTCGCAGCGGGCCAGTCCCACACCCGCTGCGACGTCTACCGCATCGCGGCCGAGCCCGGTCACATCCGGCGCTCCGACCCGCACAACCCGGGCGTCGTCGAACACGTCGTCCTGGCGGCGGGACGGGCACTGGTCGGCCCAGCGGACGAACCCATCGAAATCGGCCCCGGTGACTACGTCCGCTACCTGGGCGATCTACCGCACATCTTCGAGGCGCTCGAACCGGGTACCTGGGCCTCGATGGTCATCGAGAGCCCCTGACTCAGGCGGCTCCTTCGCCCAGGTACTGCAACCAGATCGGATCCAGGTCGGCGGTGGTGGACAGCAGCCGCCAGTGCGGGCCCTTGGGGGAGACCAGCGGATGGCGCAACGTCCAGCCGAGCTCGGTGAGCATCTTGTCGGCTTTGCGGTGGTTGCACGGGGCGCAGCTGGCGACGCAGTTCTCCCACGAGTGCTCGCCACCGCGACTGCGGGGGATCACGTGGTCGATGGTCTCGGCTTTGCCGCCGCAGTAGCCGCAGCGATAGCGGTCGCGGTGCATGAGCGCGGCGCGGGTCATCGGGACCCGGGCGCGATAGGGCACGCGCACATAGGTGCGCAGCCGGATGACGGAGGGAATCGCGACCGCGGCGCCTGCCGAATGCAGGACCGGGGCTTCGGGATTGTCGTGAACCGCGTCCGCCTTGGCGCAGATCAGCAGCACGACAGCGCGACGCGCGGACAGCGCGGTGAGCGGTTCGTAGGTGGCGTTGAGGAGGAGGACCCGGCGTTTGCGCCAGGCGGCGGCGTCGTGGTCTCCGGCGAGGTGCAGTGGCGTGGGGTGATGCGGCAGGTCGTGATGACCGTGTGCGCCCGGATGGTGATCGGACAAGATATGCAGCGGAATGGCCCCCGAGCCACGATTGTGGACGTCGGCGGGCTGGAGTTGTCGGTGCGCGCGCGCCTCGTGTGACCGGGCGCCTGGTCGCTGCTTCATCTTGACCTCAATTTCATGATTGGCAGGATCATGTGGTATCTGGGGCCGATACTGCCCCCCAGTTGACCATGGTTCTGCCGGTATTGCACGGCTATTTTTCAAACTTTCGGGTGAACTGTGGTTGAAGGGCCATGCGTTCGTGACCGAGGCTGCCGCCGGGCCGCCCGCCAGGTCATCGGGGCACAATGGACCACGTGACTTCAGGTGAGCAGACAACGACCTCGTTCTACGAAGCGGTGGGCGGCGCCGAGACGTTCCGGCGCCTCGTGTCCGTGTTCTATCGAGAGGTCGCTGCCGACGAGATCCTGCGCCCACTGTATCCGGAGGAGGACCTCGGCCCGGCCGAGCGCCGGTTCCGCATGTTCCTCGAACAGTACTGGGGCGGTCCGCGCACCTACTCCGACGAGCGCGGGCACCCGCGCCTGCGGATGCGGCACAACCCGTTCGTCATCGGGCCGCTCGAGCGCGACGCGTGGCTGCGGTGCATGACGATCGCCATCGGCGAGATCGAGCCATCGATTCTGGACGACGAACACCGCAAGGCGCTGATGGACTACTTCCAGATGGCCGCGGCATCCCTGCAAAACGCGCCCGGCTGAGGGTGCGGGTGCCGCGCGTTCGCTGATGACCGGCAGGTGGCGGCCCGGTTTCGGATCGATGCCGACGTTTACCCCGGTGTTTCGGTCCGGCGTGGCGAAACGCTGGTGATTTGCCGGATTCGAAGAAAGTCTCGCGCCACAGGAATATTGCGGGCAATCTTTGGCAATATTGCGGATGTGACACAGACACCTGCCTCGCCGGTGCCGGGGGAAGACAGCACCGCTCCGTGGTGGACAACCGCCGTGTTCTATCAGGTCTATCCGCGCTCGTTCGCCGACTCCGACGGTGATGGTGTCGGCGATCTGGGCGGTGTACGCGAGAAGATCGGCTACCTGGAGTTACTGGGCGTCGACGCGCTGTGGATCTGTCCGGTGATGCGCTCGCCGCAGGCCGACGGCGGCTACGACGTGTCCGATCCGCGCGACATCGACCCGCTGTTCGGCGGGCTGGCCGCGCTGGACGAGCTGATCGCCGAGGCACACGACCGCGAGATCAAGGTGACGATGGATCTGGTGCCCAACCACACCAGCGTCGAGCACCCGTGGTTCACCGAGGCGCTGGATGCGGCGCCGGGCAGCCCCGAGCGGGCCCGCTACATCTTCCGCGACGGTCGCGGGAAGGACGGCGCCGAGCCGCCCAACAACTGGCCGAGCATCTTCGGCGGCCCGGCCTGGACCAGGGTCACCGAATCCGACGGCAAGCCCGGCCAGTGGTACCTGCACATCTTCGCGCCGGAACAGCCCGACCTGAACTGGGACAACTCCGAGGTCTCCGCCGATTTCGAGAAGACGCTGCGATTCTGGCTCGACCGCGGGGTCGACGGTTTCCGGATCGACGTCGCCCACGGCATGGCCAAGCCCGATGGCCTGCCCGACATGGCCAGGGTCGAGACCAAGATGCTGGTGCACGACGACGACGATCCCCGCTTCAACAACCCCGGTGTGCACGCCATCCACCGCCGCATCCGCACGATCCTCGGCGACTACCCGCACGCGGTGTCGATCGGCGAGGTGTGGGTCGACGACAACACCCGCTTCGGCGAATACGTGCGCCCGGACGAATTGCACCTGGCGTTCAACTTCCGCCTCGCCGAGGCCCCGTTCACCGCCGAGGGGGTGCGCGAGGCGATCACGTTCTCCCTCGACGCGGTGAGCGACGTGGGCGCGCCACCGACCTGGACGCTGTCCAACCACGACATCGAGCGCGAGGTCACCCGCTACGGCGGCGGCCGGACCGGGGTGGCGCGGGCGCGGGCGATGATGATGGTCGAGCTGGCGCTGCCCGGCGCGGTGTTCGTCTACAACGGCGCCGAACTCGGTCTGCCCAATGTCGACGATCTGCCCGAGGACGCGTTGCGGGACCCGGTGTGGGAGCGGTCCGGGCACACCGAGCGCGGTCGTGACGGTTGCCGGGTGCCGATTCCCTGGGAGGGCGCGAGCACGCCGTTCGGGTTCACCGCCGCCGAGCAGGCGTGGCTGCCGATCCCCGCGGACTGGGCCGACCGCACCGTGGAAGCCCAGCTGGAGACCCTGCATTCGACGCTGTCGCTGTACCGGCTGGCGATCGATCTGCGTGGCACCAGGCCGGAGTTCGCCGGCGACCGGATCGAGTGGTACGGCAGCCCGGACGGCTGCCTGGCCTTCCGCAGGCCGGGCGGGCTGGTCTGCGTGCTCAACGCGTCCGACGGGCCGATCCAGCTGCCGCCGGGGGAGGTTCTGCTGGCCAGCGCGCCCATCGTCGACGACCGGTTGCCCGCGAACGCGGCGGCCTGGCTGGTGTGAGGACGGCCGGACACGCGGGCGTTCGGATAGCCGGAGGATGAACTACTACACAGCATCGTCTACCGTTGGACCGTGAGCATTCTCGAGACAGTGCTGATCTTCGTCGGCATCCCGGCCGCGATCTATTTCGCGATCGCGGGTTTGTCCTATCTCGGTAAGCCATTCCCCGGTGACAAGCCGGCCCACTTCGCGCTCGGGCAGAAGTGGACCCACTCGCCGGTGCTGTGGAGCGCTACCGACGAGGTGACCGCTGCGGCGGGTCACCACACCGCCGAGTCGCATGGCAGCCATGCGGCTCTCGAAGCCGCGAACGCGGAGCTGATCGGAGGCCGGGCAAGTGGCAAGTTCTAAGTGGCCCGCGGTGGTCGAGGCCGACCTGCCGCACGGGTCCGCGCTGACCAGCAGCGGCCGGGTGTCGGGCGTGCACGAGTCGGGCACCGTCTTCGACGAGGTGCCGTTCACCGACCGTGAACGCATCATGCTCGACAACGCGCTCACCGAAGCGACCCGCGCGACCAAGGTCCGCTTCAACATCTACCTCGGCGATCTCGGCAACGACCCGGCGGCCGGCGCGGACGCGGTCCTGCCGAACACTTCCGAGGCGGCCGACTCGGTACTCATCGCCGTCTCGCCGAACCAGGGTGCGATCGAGGTGCGGTCCGGTGCGAACGTCGCCGAGCGGGCCAACGACCGAATCTGCCAGCTGGGCGTCACCGCCGCGCTGGCGTCGTTCCGTCAGGGCAACCTGATCGACGGCCTGATCTCCGCCGTCCCCTCGTGGGCCGCGGCGAACGCCCGCAACCCCCTCCACTCCCTACGGGCGCGAACACCTACCCTGTTTACCGCGCCGTTCGTGTTTCCCGCCCTGCACCCCGATTCCGAAGTTCTTTCCCGAACCGGGAATCAAACGCGCCCGTATAACCTTTCAACTATTGATTACAGGTTAGAACGATGGAATCATCGCGAGGGATCGAGTCATGGGCAATCACGCGAAGGGGCAGTCATGACCGGGCATTACGCGCAGGTCGCGTTCACTCCGCTGGTGCGCGAGCATCAGCGCGTCCACGGCAGCCTGCGCAGCTATGAGCGGATGGCGCAGGTGCCCGAGGTGGCCGATCGGATCGGGCCCGACGAGGCCTGGTTCATCGGCGAGCGTGACAGTTTCTATCTGGCGACGGTCGGTGAGACCGGCTGGCCGTACATCCAGCATCGCGGCGGCGCACCGGGATTCCTGAAGGTGCTCGACACACACACGCTGGGGTTCGCCGACTTCCGCGGCAACAAGCAGTACATCAGTCGCGGCAATCTCGATCACGACGACCGGGTCTCACTGTTCCTGATGGACTACGCCGCGCAGTCGCGGATGAAGATCTTCGGGCGGGCGCGGGTGGTCGAGGCCGCCGAGGATCCCGAACTCCTCGCCTCGCTCGTGGTCGACGGCTACCGCGCACAGGTCGAGCGGGCGGTGTTGATCGAGGTCGAGGCGTTCGACTGGAACTGCCGCCAGCACATTCCGCCGCTGTACCCGCGGGCCGCGGTCGCCGAGGCGATGCAGGTCCTGCGTGATCGGATCGCCGAGCTCGAGGGCGAGATCGCCCGGCTGCGAACCGATTCCGTGCGCGACTGACTTCCGTGGCGGCGGAATGTCGTCGACTGCTGTCCAGTTGTAACCATTAAAATGTATTTAGAGAGTTAGGATGTGACAGGCATGCGGCGTGCGCACCTTGCCTGGGCCGGACTGGCGGCGATGACCGTGTCGTTCGGACTGAACTTCACGATGGGCGTGTTCTTCGCGCCCACCGCCGCGGTCTACGGCGTCTCGGCGACCGCGCTGGCCGTGGCCGCCGCACTCGGCACCATGGTCACCGGCCTGGCTCAGCACGGGATCGGCAGATTGCTCGATCTGCTCGGGCCCAAGCTCGTGCTGATCGGCGGGCTCAGTCTGATCTCGGGCAGCTATCTGGTGCTGGCCATGGTGACCGAGACGTGGCAGTTCGTCGCCGCCTACATGGTGCTCGGCGGACTCGGCTTCGCCTCCTCCTCCACGCTCACGGTGACCACCCTGCTCGGGCGGGCGCACGGTGCGCAGGCGGGGCCCGCCATGGCCAGGGCCGCGATCGGCATCAATCTGGGGCAGCTGATCACGCCGTGGGCGGCCACGGCGCTGTTCGAACCGATCGGCGTGCGCGGCACCTTCGCGCTGCTCGGCGCGATCGGGCTGGCCGCCACCGCCGTGCTGTGGCTGCTGCTGCCCGACGACCAGCGGGCGGCGAGGGTCCCCGGTGCGGGCGAGTCGCTGGCCGATCGGTGGAAAGTGCTGGTGTCCTTCGGGTTACACGCGGCGACCCTGTACGTCGTCGTGCTGATGCTGCCGAAACACGCCGTGGAGCAAGGCTGGTCGGTGACGGGTGCGGGCAGGTTGGTCGCCTTGGCGGCGCTGACGGCCGGGGTGACCTCGGCGGCGCTGGTGCGGCTGCTGCGGCGGTACCCGCCGGAAACCCTGCTGCGGGTGCTGTATTCGGTGCGCCTGGCCGCGCTGCTGCCCGCGGTGTTCGTGCCGGGGCCGGAGGCGCTGGTCGTGGTGGCCGTGCTGTTCGGTGTCGCGTCGTTCCCGGTCATCCCGCTCACCATGGCGATCCTCTCGCGCGGTCTCGACCCCGCCCGGATGGGCCGCACCCTGGCGCCTGCCTGGGTGATCCACCAGCTCGCCGCCGCCGCAGGCCTCGGCGTGGCCACCGTCGTGCACGCCCTCACCGACAGCTACCGCAGCTACTTCGCCCTCGGCCTGGCGTTCACCGTCGCCGCCGCCCTCCTGATCACCCCGGTTCGCCGTCGCGAACCGGTCACCGTATGAAAAGAGAGAGGTCCATCATGAACCAGACCCGTCACAACACTGTCCAGATCCAGGGCCAGACCGTCTTCTACCGGGAGGCGGGCGACCCGAACGCCCCGGCCGTCGTGCTGCTGCACGGCTTCCCGTCCAGCTCGGCCATGTTCGGCAACCTGATCCCCGCGCTGGCCGAGGACTACCACGTGATCGCGCCCGACCACCTCGGCTTCGGTCAGTCGGCCATGCCGCAGGTCGACGAATTCGACTACAGCTTCGAGAAGCTCACCGAGATCACCCTGGAACTGCTCGACACCCTCGGCATCGACCGGTTCGCGCTCTACATCCAGGACTACGGCGCTCCCATCGGCCTGCGCATCGCCTCGCGCAATCCCGAGCGGGTCAGCGCGATCATCACCCAGAGCGGCAACGCCTACCTCGAAGGCTTCACCCCGTTCTGGGAGGTGCTGTTCGCGCACGCGAACGACCGCGTCACCCACGAGCCCGCGGTGCGCAAGCTGCTCGAGCTCGAAGCGACGAAATGGCAGTACACGCATGGTGTTCCGGCCGACCGGCGCACACTGGTCAGCCCGGACACGTGGACCCTCGACCAGGCCTACCTGGACCGCCCCGGCAACAAGGAGATCCAGCTGCAGCTGTTCTTCGACTACAAGAACAATCTCGACGGCTACCCCGACTTCCAGAAGTACTTCGCCGAGCACCGGCCGCCGACGCTGATCACCTGGGGCGAGCACGACGAGATCTTCGGCCCCGACGGTGCCCGCGCCTACCTGCGCGACCTGCCCGACGCCGAACTGCATCTGCTCGACGCGGGCCACTTCGCGCTGGAGACACACGGACCCGAGATCGCCGCGCTGATCCGCGACTTCCTCGGCCGGGTCCTGCGCTGAGCCGGTGGCTGGGCGCCGTGGGGCGCCCAGCCGTCCCAGCGGCGTCGAGTAACCTGGTCGGCGGTTTATCGGCCGGGTGTATCGGCCGTCGGTGTAGCGGGGGGAACATGCAGACAGGTATCGCTCGGGTGATCGCGGCGGCCGCGGTGGCCTGCCTGGCGCTGACGGCGTCGGCGTGTGCCGAGGACACGGCGGGCGCGGCCGAGGTCGCCGGCGCACCGCAGTCCCGCTTCTACTCCCCACCTGCGGAATCTATTCCGGGACAGCACGGTTCGGTGATCCGGACCCAGCCGCTGACCGGGTCGCAGGCGGTGCCGGGCGCACGCAACTCTCTGGTGCTCTACCGCTCCGTCGACGCGCAGGGCAAGCCCGTCGCGGTGTCGGGCACGCTCGCCGTGCCGGACGGGACGCCGCCCGCGGGCGGCTGGCCGTTGATCTCCTGGGCGCCGGGTACCAACGGCGTCGCCGATGTGTGCGCGCCCTCGCGCACCGAGGGATCCTCACCGGGTAGGGACGAACAAGCCCGCTGGGTCGCCAAGGGCTACGCGGTGGCCAGGACCGACTACCAGGGCCTCGGCACGCCGGGTAACCACGGCTATCTGATCGGCGAGACCGAACAGCGGGCGGTGGGCGATATCGCCACGGCCGCACGCGAAGTCGACAAGTCGGTGGGTTCGCGCTGGGTGGCGATGGGGCATTCGCAGGGTGGCCACGCCGCCCTGTTCGCCGCGGGGGCCGCCGCAGCGTGGGCGCCGGGCTCGGAACTGCTCGGCGCCGTCGCGATGGCTCCCGCGTCGCACCTCGGGGAGCAGGTGCGGATGGCGAAGTGGACGGTGTCGAACCCGCTCGGCAAGCTCGGCACCGGTGACGTCTCGCTCTACGTGCCACTGCTCGTGCGCGGCGCGCAGACCGTCACCGATGTCGACCCGGCCCGGTTCCTCACCCAGCGCGCGGTGTCGATGCTGCCGGTCGCGGACTCCGAATGCACTGCGGCACTGCGGGATCGGAGCAAGTGGGGCGGGCTGTCCGCGAAGGACGTGTTCACCAAGGACGGCGACCTGTCCGGGCTGCTGCGGGTACTCGACGACAACGACCCCAGCGGACTTCGGTTCACCACGCCGGTACTGGTGCTGCAGGGCCGCTCGGACATGACCGTCCCGCTGAAGTCGACCGATGCGATGGTCGCCGAGCAGCAACTGCACGGGCAGTCCGTCGACTACCGCAAGTACGACGACGTCGATCACAGCGGCATCGTCGCGGCCTCGTTCGCCGACGCGCTCGGCTGGGTGGACACCCGCTTCGGCATCATCCGCTGAGCCGGGGTTACGCCGAGAGCAGAAGAACCGGGTGTGTCGGCATCGGCATCCCTACGCTCGGAGTATGGGCGAACACAACGGGTTGCGGGTGATTCCGGGCGGACGCGGTGCAGGGCGTCCCGAACCGCTGTGGCGTGAGGTCCTCGGTGATCGGCTGCGCGCCCTGCGCTTGGAACAACGTTCCACCCTTGTCGACACCGCGGGCCGCGCGGGGATCTCCCCGCAGTACCTGTCCGAGGTCGAACGCGGCCGCAAGGAGCCGTCGAGCGAGATGATCGCGGCTCTCGCGGGCGCGCTCGGTACTTCGCTGAGCGACCTCGTCGCCCAGGTGGCCGAGTCCATGCGCCGGCCTGCCGCGGCTCGCGCGGTCGTCATCGGTGGCGATCGGCGCATCGGCGCTCAGGTCCAGCCCGCCCCGGTTCAGACTTTCGTCGCCCCGAACGCCGTCCTCCTGGCGGCCTGACCCCGATCGGCCTGCGATCCCGCCGCTGGGTCCGAGAGCGCTCCGCGGAGGCTGGATCCTCGGACGCGGCGCCAACTCCGGCTGACGGCCGCTGCGTCGGCAGGACTTCGGTGCCGCTGGTCTCCGCCGAGCCCACGGGCGCAGCCTTGCTCGTGCCGAGTCAAGCCGTCCGCACGGAATCGATCAGGCCGCGGAGCTGTTCGACGAGCGCGTTCACCGGCATCTCCGGGTCGATCGCGCGCTGCACGCCGAGGCCGATGCCGAGGGAGAGTAGTTGCAGCGCGGCGTCTTCGGCGGAAATCGGCAGGTCGAAGCCCATCTCGTCGGCCTGCACCTGGATCAGGGAAGCCAGCACCGTGGTCATCGAGCGGCGGCGCGCCGCCAGTTCGGTGCGGACCTCGGGCATGTGCCGGGTGCTGGTCGCGAACTCGACCTCCAGTGCCGTCCAGCCGACGTCGCCGATGTTCTGATCGGCCCAGCGGGCGAAGCCCTCGATCCGCTGCGCCATCGTGTCGTGCGGCAACACCGCGTCGGCGAGGGACTGAGCCCGTTCCACGTGCACCACATCGATCACGGCCAGGCCGAGCTCGTGCTTGGTGGCGAAGTTCGAGTAGACGGCGCCCTTGGAGAAACCGGCCTCGGCGGCCACCTTCTCCAGTGAGGTCACGTTGTAGCCGTCGGCCAGGAACAGGCGTTTAGCGGTTTCCACCAAACGCTCGCGGGTGAGTGCGTGCGACTCCTTGCGCGTCATTCGGGCCACGACCGAAGTGTAGCAAAAACGGGGTACCGCTGGAACTCGAATACCGTTAGTATCCGAGTTATGACTACACGACGTGGCCTCGCCATCGGGTGCGGCGGTCTCCTCGGCTTCGCCTGGACCGCCGTCGCCCTCGACGCCGTCGAACGCGCGCTCGACTGGGATGTCCGCACCGCCGACGTGCTGATCGGCACCTCGGCGGGTGCGGAGATCGTCGCCGCGCTCGGCTCCGGGCGTACCCCGGGCGATCTCCTCGCCGCCCTCGACGGCGCACCCGATGCCGACCCGGTCCTCGCCCACCACGTGGCCGTCGACCCCGGTGCGATGCCACCGCTGCCCGCACTCGGGCTGCCCGGCCTCGGACTCGTCGGCGCGGGTGTGCGCGGCGGTTCGGTCTACACCGCGCTGGCCGGGCTCCTGCCGAAGGGCCGCGGCGACGCCGACTGGCTGCGCGCGTTCGGCCGGGCGCTGGCCCCGCGCGGCGGCTGGGTCGACCATCCGGCCACCTGGCTGGTCGCCGCCGATCCCCGCTCGGGGCAGCGAGTCGCCTTCGGTTCGCCGGACGCGCCGCACGTCGATCTCGGCGCGGCGATCGCCGCGTCGTGGGCGATTCCCGGCTGGTTCCCGCCGGTGCCGATCGCCGGACGCGACTTCGTCGACGGCGGTGCGGTGTCCTCGGTGTCGGCCGACCTGCTGGCCCCGCTGTACCTCGACGAGGTGGTGGTCGTCGCGCCGATGACCTCGGCGGGCGGCGCACCGGCCACCGGCCTGAGCCGCGTCGAACGTCTGTTGCGCGCCCAGATGACCCGGGGTCTGGACCGCGAAGTGGCGCTGCTCCGCGCCGCCGGTACCCGGGTGATCCGGGTCGAGCCCGGCCCCACCGAACTCGCCGTGATGGGCCCCAACTTCATGGATTCCACCCGGCGTCCGGCCACCCTGGCCGCCGCGCGCCGCATCGTCCCCGACCGGGTCGCCGACGCGATCCGGGTATCTGTCGTCGAAGGAGAAATCGTATGAGCACCCACCACGAAGTGGTCGTGATCGGTGCGGGCATCTCGGGCATCTGCGCCGCGATCAAGCTCGCCGAGGCCGGCGTCGAGGACGTGCTGATCGTCGAGAAGGCCGAGACCTTCGGCGGCACCTGGCGCGCCAACACCTATCCCGGCTGCGCCTGCGACGTTCCCTCCGGCCTGTACTCGTTCTCGTTCGCGCCCAACAGCGAGTGGTCGCGGCTGTTCGCGACCCAGCCCGAGATCCTCGCCTATGTCGACCGGGTGGCGCGCGAGTCCGGGCTCGCCGCCCGCACCCGTTTCGGTGTGCAGGTGCTCGGCGCGCACTGGGACGACACCGACCGGCTCTGGCGGCTCGACACCGGCGACGGCGAGCTGACCGCCCGGTTCGTCGTCTCGGCGGCCGGACCCTGGAACGAGCCGCGAGTCCCCGAGATCCCGGGCCTGGCCGAGTTCCCCGGCGAGGTGTTCCACTCCGCGCGCTGGAACCACGACTACGACCTGCGCGGCAAGCGCGTCGCCGTGGTGGGGACCGGGGCGTCGGCGGTGCAGTTCGTGCCGGAGATCCAACAGGAGGTCGCCGCGCTGCACCTGTTCCAGCGGACCGCGCAGTGGGTGCTGCCCAAGTTCGACCACCCGGTGCCCGGGATCGAGAAGCGGGTCATGCGCCGGCTGCCGTTCGCGCACAAGGCGTTGCGCTCGGTGGAGTACACGCTGATGGAAGGGCTCGGCGTCGCGTTCCGCAATCCGCGCCCGCTGATGCAGACGGTGCAGAAGGTGGGCTCGGCGTATCTGCGTGCGGTGGTGCGTGATCCGCAGCTGCGGGCCAAACTCACCCCCGACTATCTGCTCGGCTGCAAGCGAATCCTGTTCTCCAACAGCTACCTCCAGTCGCTGACCAAGGACAACGTCGACGTCCACGCCACCGCCGTCAGCGAGTTCCGTGGCAACACCGTGATCGGCGCCGACGGCAGTACCGCCGAGGTCGACGCCGTCATCCTCGGCACCGGCTTCCACATTCTCGATACTCCGCTGGCCGACATCGTGCGCGGCGCGGACGGCCGCACCATGGCCGAGCATTGGCAGGGCTCGCCCGAGGCGTACCTGGGCACGGTGACCACCGGTTTCCCCAACGCGTTCACCGTGCTCGGCCCCAGCCTGGGCACCGGCCACTCCTCGGCCTTCGCCATTCTCGAGGCCCAGGTCGACTTCCTGGTCTCGGCGATCGCCGGCGCGCGGCGGCAGGGTTGGGCGATCCTGGATGTGCGACCGGAGGTCCAGGCCCGCTATGTCGACCAGGTGCAGTCCGCGCTGGCGGGCACCGTCTACAACGCGGGCGGCTGCCAGAGCTACTACCTGGATGCCAACGGCCGCAACAGTTTCAGCTGGCCCTGGTCCACCGGCGAGCTGACCCGCCGGGTCAGCGCCTTCGACCCCGACGACTTCACCATCACCCACGACGACGAGATGGCGGTACCGGCATGAGTTACCCACGAATCGACCTCGACGGCGCGCTGGTCGCGATCACCGGCGCCGCACGCGGCATCGGCCTCGCCACCGCCGCGGCCTTCGCGGCGAAGGGCGCCTACGTCGCGCTCGGTGACCTCGACGAGGGGCTCGCCGTCCAGGCCGCCGACGAACTCGGCATCCGGGCTATGGGCCACGTCCTCGACGTCACCGACAAGGACTCCTACGCGGCGTTTCTCGCCGCGGCCGCGAAGTGGCGTGGCACACCGCTCGATGTCCTGGTGAACAACGCGGGCGTGATGCCCAACGGCGCGTTCCTCGACCAGTCCGACCGGATCGACCAGCTCACCATGGATGTCAACGTCTACGGCGTCATCCACGGCATGCGCCTGGCCCTGCCCGGCATGGTCGAGCGCGGTTACGGCCACGTCGTGAACGTGGCCTCGCTGGCGGGCAAGTTCCCGATCAAGGGCCTGGCCGTCTACAACGCCAGCAAGTTCGCCGTGGTCGGGCTGACTGCGGCGACCCGGCTGGAGATGGACGAGACCGGGGTCAGCGTGAGCGCCGTGCTCCCGTCGGCGGTGCGCACCGAACTCAGCTCCGGGATCGACTACGGCATCCTGCCCGCGGTCGACCCCGAGGACATCGCCGCCGCCGTGGTCCGCACGGTGAAGACCAGGGCTGCCGAGACCGCGGTGCCGTCGTATGTCGGGCTGGTGGCCAACGCCTCCGGGCTGGTGCCGGAAGCGGTCATGCGGGTCTTCCGCAAGGCCGCCCGCGACGACGCCGCGATCACCCGGGTCGACGACGACGTGCGCCGCGCCTACCTGGATCGCATCGAAAAGCAGTGAGTTCCGGCTGGTTCGGGCTGTGCGTGCACACCGCTGAGGTCGGCAGATCCGGCGTGGTGCGCGCAGCCCGGGCGCTCACTCCCGTTCGTGCAGCACCTGGTCGACCAGTCCGTACTCGAGCGCGGTATCGGCGGTGAACACCCGGTCCCGGTCGGTGTCGCGACGCAGGGTTTCCGGCGTCTGACCGGTGTGCTTGGACAGGATCGCCTCGATCGCCGCGCGCATCCGGACGATCTCGTCGGCTTGCAGGATCAGGTCCGGGATAGTGCCCTGACCGCGAGTCGCGGGCTGATGCAACACGATTCGGGTGTGCGGGAGCATCGAACGATGACCCGCCGCACCACCGGCCAACAGCACGGCGCCCACCGCGATGGCCTGGCCGACACAGGTGGTGTGCACGGGCGCCTTGATGAAACTCATGGTGTCGTAGACGGCGAGCATCGCCGACAGATCACCGCCCTCGCAGTTGATGTAGAGACTGATCGGCTGGCCGGGGCTGTCCGATTCCAGGTGCAGCAGTTGGGCGATGAGCGCGTTGGCGACACCGGAGTCGATGGGGGTGCCCAGATAGACGATGCGCTCGCTGAGCAGATGCGAGTAGATGTCGGTGATGCGCTCACCACCGCGATGCTGGGATACGACATTGGGGATCGTGTAACTGGTCATGGTGCTGTTCCGCCTCTCCGCGTATTTTGGCCGGGCTCGTCTGCCGCGGGAATCGCGTCGGCGGCAGGCGGTTGTGATGGGGTCGGGTTGGCTCGTGATCGGTTGTTGCTGTGGGATTTACGCAGTGATGCCGATGCGGTGGCGGTTGGGGACCACCTGGTCGAACGATTCGACGATGTGGTCGATGAACCCGTACTCGAGCGCCTGTGTCGCGGTGAACCAGCGGTCGTGCAGCGAGTCCTCGTAGACGCGGTCGAAGGGCTGTCCGGTGTCGGCGGCGATCAGGCCGAGCACGGTGTCGACGGTGTAGCGCAGATCGTCGGCCTGCACCTCGACCTCCACCGCGCTGCCGCCGATACCCGCCGACCCCTGGTGCATCAGGATGCGGGCGTGCGGCAGGGCGAACCGGCGGCCCGGCGTCCCCGAGGACAGCAGGAACTGCCCTGCGCTGCACGCCAATCCGAGCGCGAGCGTGGACACCTCGCACGGGACCAGCCGCATCACGTCGCGAATCGCGAGCATCGACGGTACCGAGCCGCCGGGGGAGTGGATCCACAGCGAGATCGGGGCTTCGGGACTTTGCGCGGCCAGGGTCAGCAGCTGCGTGATGAGCAGGGTGCCGTTGTCGTCGTCGAGCGGGCCGTCGAGTACGAGAATGCGGCGGCCGAACAGTTGTTCGCGGGCCCGCCAGCTGAACATCGGAGTCTTGTCGTCGTGTGCCATGCGTCCACGGTGCCTCGCGCACATCGTGATTCGCCGCTTCTGCTGCCCCCAGCAGATCTGCTCACAGCAGCAGGACCGGCCCGGCCCGGACAGCGAGCGGGGACGCGCCGGTGACGAATCAGCCGGCAGCCGGCCGCGACGCGGTGAGCTCCGCCGCGCAGATGTCCAGAATCTGCCCGAAGACCTTGGCGACAACCGGCGCGGCCAGCCTGCGCGTGACCGGTCCGGCGACCAGCGGGACCTGCACCTCCATGGTGGTCGTCCAGACGACCTCGGTGCCTCCGGGCACGGCCGTGAATGTCATGGTTCCACCCTCGTGCCGCGACGGGGGGAAGCTGCGGTCGACGACGTAGTCGAACGCATGCGGTGCGTCGTACCGGGTGACGCGCTCTTCGAAACGGCCGATCAGCCAGATGTGCCGCCGGATCGCGCCGACCCCGTACGGCGCGCCCCTACCCGGATGGGCAAGGCGGTTACGCAGCACCCAGAACGAGCGCTCGTAGTTCGTCGTGGTCGCACACCAGTCGAAGACCTGCTCGATCGGTGCCGCGACAACGCGCTCGACGACAACAGTTTCCATCCCGCTTCTCCCTCGAAGATTCGACATGGAGGAAGTCCCCCACCCGGAGCCTACCGGTGGTTCGAGCGCGGATGGCCCCGATCCGGGTGGGATCGGGGCCATCCGCTGATGTCACCTACTTGGCGTCGAATTCCCGTGCGCGCAGAGAACGTTCGATACCGGCGCGGCCTTCGGAGACCAGGCGGTACAGGGCGGGCGGGTGATCGCCCGCCAGGAACTCGTCGGCCTTGGCGACGGCGTCCTCGGCGATCGCCCAGTGCGGGTACAGGCCGATGACGACGGTCTGGGCGACCTCGCTCGAGCGGCGCTCCCACACGGCGGGGATCTCGGCGAAGTACTTGTCCACGTACGGGGCAAGCAGCTCGCCCTGACCGGCGGGCGCGAAGCCGCCGACGATGGCGCGGGCGGTGATGTTGGGCACCGAGTCGTCGCCCATCACCGTCGCCCAGGCCTGTTCCTTGACCTCGGCGATCGGGCGGGCGGTGGCGGCCGCGGCGGCCTGGCGCTTGCCCGCCGCCGTCGGATCGCCCGCCAGCTCGGCGTCGATGGTCGGCGTGTCCAGGCCGTCGGCGTCGATCTGCCCGGCCGCCGCCAGCGCGGTGACGATGCGCCAGCGCAGGTCGGTGTCGACGGTGAGCCCGGTGAGCCCGGCCACGGCCGGATCGCCGTCGAGCAGCTGCGCCAGCACGCCGGTGTGGCGCGGCGCGAGCAACGCCCCGGTCAGCGCGTTGACGAAGGCGAGCTGATGATCCGAGCCCGCCTCGGCCGCGCGGGCCAGCTCGAGCAGCCGGTCGGCGAAACCGGGCCAGCCCTCCTGCTCGGCCCACACCGGATCGGCGTAGCTGGAGATGGCGGTGACGGCCTGCATGAGCAGACGCTGCACCACCCCGATCTCGGACTCGGCGCCGATCCCGCGCTGCACCAGCGCGACGAAATCGCGGGCCTTCATCTCGGCCTGGCGGGTCATCTCCCAGGCCGCCGACCAGGCCAGCGTGCGCGGCAGCGAATCGGCGATGTCACCGATGCGCTGCACGACCACGTCGAGCGAATCGGGGTCGAGGCGCAGCGAGCAGTAGGTCAGGTCGTCGTCGTTGACCAGCACCAGCTTTCCGCGCGGCACGCCCGCCAGCTCGGGTACCTCGGTGCGTCCGGTGGCGTCGAGGTCGAGCTCGGCGCGGTGGGTGCGCACCAGCTGGCCGTCGACATCGTCGTAGACGCCGACCGCGATCCGGTGCACGCGGTGCTCACCGGCGCCGGGCTCGGCGCCCTCCTGCACCACGGCGAAACTCGAGAACGTGCCGTCCGGCGCGACGAGGAAGTCGGGGCGCAGGATGTTGAGGCCGGTGGTCTTGAGCCACTGCGCGCCCCAGCTCGACAGGTCGCGGCCGGACGCCTTCTCCAGCGCCGCGAGCAGATCGTCGAAAGTGGCATTGCCGTAGGCGTGTTCGGCGAAGTAGTCACGCAGACCGGCCAGGAACGGCTGCAGGCCGACGTAGGCGACGAGCTGCTTGAGCACGCTGGCGCCCTTGGCGTAGGTGATGCCGTCGAAGTTGACCTCCACCGCGTGCAGGTCGGGGATGTCGGCCGCGATCGGGTGGGTCGAGGGCAGCTGATCCTGCCGGTAGGCCCAGGACTTCTCCACATTCGCGAATGTGGTCCAGGCACTGGTGTATTCGGTGGCCTCGGCCTGGCACAGCACCGAGGCGAAGGTCGCGAACGACTCGTTGAGCCACAGGTCGTCCCACCACTTCATGGTGACCAGGTCGCCGAACCACATGTGTGCCATCTCGTGCAGCACGGTCTCGGCGCGGCGCTCGTAGGACGCGCGGGTCACCTTGGACCGGAACACGTAGTCCTCGAGGAAGGTGACCGCGCCCGCGTTCTCCATCGCGCCCGCGTTGAACTCGGGGACGAACAGCTGGTCGTACTTGCCGAAGGCGTACGGCACGCCGAAGTTGTCGTGGTAGAAGGCGAAACCCTGCTTGGTCTCGGTGAACAGGCGCTCGGCGTCCATGTGCTCGGCCAGCGAGGCGCGGCAGAACAGGCCGAGCGGGATCTCGCCGTGGCTGTCGGCGTACGAGTCGGTCCATATCGCGTACGGACCGGCGATCATGGCGACCAGGTACGTGCTCATCTTCGGGGTGGTCGCGAAGGTGTGCCGCACGACCGCGCCGACCTTGTGCTCCTCGGCGGTCGCGCCGTTGGAGACGACCCGCCAGTCGCCGGGTGCGGTGGCGACGATGTCGAAGGTGGCCTTGAGGTCGGGCTGGTCGAAGCAGGCGAACATCCGCTTGGCATCGGCGGTCTCGAACTGCGAGTACAGGTAGACGTTGTCGTCGGCCGGGTCGACGAAGCGGTGCAGACCCTCACCGGTGTGCGAGTACTCGCAGTCGGCCTCGACGACGAGCTCGTTGGTCGCGGCGAGATCGGGCAGCGTGATCCCGGTCGACTCGTCGTAGTCGCTCACATCCAGCGGTGTGCCGTTGAGCACGGCCGAGCGCACCCGCGGCGCTACCAGGTCGATGAAGGTGCTCGCGCCGGGGGTGGCGGTGAAGGTGACGGTGGTCTTCGAACCAAAGGTGTCCGACACTTCCGAACCCGCGCCTCGCGGCTGGTCGGTGAGGTCGAGTTCGATCCGATAGTTCTGCACGGCCACCGTGGCGGCGCGTTCGACCGCCTGGTCGCGGGTGAGATTCGGGGCGGACATAGATCTCCTTCGTCGTCGACGAACACGGCACGGTCGCGCGTTCCGGCTACCGCCGGTGCGCACATCAGCGTCCACAATGCCACTTGCCGTCGACCCCCGCTCACGAGTTTCCGGCCTCGCCGCCACCGCGTGCCCCGGGGGCGGCGCCACCGCGTCCCCTGGGTCGGCGCCACCGCGTCCCCTGGGTCGGCGCCGCCGCGCACCTGGTCGGCGGCGCCCACCTGGTCAGGGCACAGTGACCACGAGTTTTCCGAGCGTCCGGTCCGTCTCGCCGAGCGCGTGCGCCTTCGCCGCTTCGGCAAGCGGGAACACCCCGGCGATGGTCGGCGTCAGCTCGCCCGACGCGAGCAGCGCGGCGACGGCCCGCATACCGGCATGATCGGCCTCGACGAGCAGCGCGGCGAAGCGGGCGCCCTGCCGGGCCGCCTCGGCGGGCAGGTCGGTCCCGTTGCTCGCCAGGATGCTGACGAGCAGTCCGCCGGGTCGCAGTGTCGGCAGCGACCGGCGGCTGTTCTCCTCGCCGAGGGTGTCCAGCACCACGTCGACATCGCCGACCACCTCGGCGAAATCGACCTCCCGGTAGTCGATCAGCTCGTCGGCGCCGAGCGAGCGCAGGTGCTCGTGCTTGGCAGCGCTCGCCGTCCCGATGACATACGCGCCCCGCGACTTCGCGATCTGCACCGCGAGATGGCCGACCCCGCCCGCGGCGGCGTGGATCAGCACCCGTTGTCCCGCTTGAATATTCGCGGTGTCGACCAGTGCCTGCCAGGCGGTGAGCGCGGCGAGCGGCGTGGCACCGGCCACGATGTGGTCGACGTTGTCCGGCTTGCGGGCGAAGGCGCGCGTGGGCCCGACGACGTATTCGGCCAGCGATCCGTGCCCGTGCGGGTAGGGCAGCATGCCGAACACCTCGTCGCCGGGCTCGAACAGGGTGACGCCGTAACCGACGGTCTCGACGACGCCGGAGACATCCCAGCCGAGCACGAAAGGCGGTGCGGGCAGGAACAATCCAGGGAGGGCGCGATGCTTCCAGTCCGTCGGGTTGAGCCCGACCGCGTGGACGCGGATGAGCAGCTGACTCGGGCCGGGGGTGGGACGGGGGAGTTCGATCTCGTGCAGGACCTCGGGTCCGCCGAGAGTGTCCTGGCTGATGGCGCGCATGGTGTCGGTCATGGCGTCAACGGTGCCGGGTGCGCGGCCCCGGGAAAATGGCAGAGATGTCATCATCCGATAGAATCGTGCCATGCATCGCGTGGTGGTTCTGGCCCTCGACGGCGTATATCCGTTCGAACTCGGTACGCCGCAGCGGGTCTTCGGCACCCTCGACGACCGCTACGAGGTGCTCACCTGCTCGGTCGATGGCCTGCCGGTACGGACCTGCGCCGACTTCCGGATCACCGTCGAGCACGGCCCCGAGTTGCTGGCTACCGCCGACACGGTGGTGGTTCCGGCATGCGACATTTCCGAGTCGGTCACCGGGCTGGGCGAGGTGACCCGGGACGCGCTCGCACGGATCCGGCCCGGCACCCGGATCGTGTCGATCTGCACCGGAGCGTTCGTCCTGGCCGCGGCGGGCCTGCTCGACGGGCGGCCCGCGACCACACACTGGCGCATGGCCGACTCGTTCCGCCGCCACTTCCCGCAGGTGCGGCTCGACCCGGGCGTGCTGTTCGTCGACGACGGCGACATTCTGACCTCGGCGGGCGCCGCCTCCGGCCTTGATCTGTGCCTGCACATCGTGCGCGCCGACCACGGCAGCGCGGTCGCCAACCAGGTGGCGCGCCGCTGCGTGGTGCCGCCGTGGCGAGAGGGTGGGCAAGCGCAGTACATCGACCAGCCCGTCCCCGATCCCGCGGTCGCGAGCACCGCCGCGACCAGGTATTGGGCGCTCGAACACCTCGAGCTTCCGCTGACCATGGCGGAGTTGGCCGCGCACGCGCGAATGAGCCAGCGCACCTTCGCGCGCCGCTTCGTCGACGAAGTGGGGATGAGTCCGGGCCGCTGGCTCACTCAGCAACGCGTGTCCAGGGCCAGGCACTTGCTAGAGGCCAGCGAACTGTCGGTCGAGCAGATCGCCGGCCGCGTCGGCTTCGCGACCGGTGCCTCACTGCGCCAGCACTTCCAGGTCGCGGTCGGTGTCGCCCCGCTGGCCTACCGCCGCACGTTCCGCCTCGCCGATGGCGAGCGCAAGACTGCCTGACCGGCTCGCCGGGCGAACTCGCGGCCAGGCCAGGAATAACCCGCGACCGGTGCGTCGGCGGAGCTGCGGCCAGGCTGGGAGGACGTCCGCGACCGTCGCCTCCATGGAGCTGCAGCGAGGCTCTGAACGCGCCGGCAACCGTGACCCGAGCGGAATTGCGCCAGGGGCGGCGCACGCTCCGCGTCCGGCGCGCCACGAAATGTGATCGGCCTCGCGTCGCGGTGACCAGGCCGGATCCGGTCACCGGGTGGGCCGGTAGAGTTCCGGGCGAACCCAGTACGCCCATCCAGGATTCGGAGGCTCGACGTTGAAGCATGTGCACGCCGGGAAAGTTCGTGACCTCTACGAGGACGGCGACACCCTGCTGCTGGTTGCCTCGGACCGCGTGTCGGTCTACGACGTGGTGCTGCCGACGCCGATCCCGGAGAAGGGCGCGCTGCTGACCCAGCTGTCGAACTGGTGGTTCGAGTACTTCACCGGCATCCCCAACCATGTGGTCTCCGCGACCGATGTGCCCGCGGAGTTCGCCGGGCGCGGTATCCGGGTCAAGCCGCTGAAGATGGTGCAGGTCGAGTGCATCGCGCGCGGGTACCTGACCGGGTCGGGGCTCAAGGAGTACCAGCAGTCCGGGACCGTGTCGGGCATCGCCCTGCCGCCGGGGCTGCGTGACGGCGACAAGCTGCCCGAGCCGATCTTCACCCCGTCCACCAAGGCCGCCGAGGGCCATGACGAGGCGATCAGCTTCGCCGACGTGGTGAACCAGGAGGGTCGCGAGGTCGCCGAGAAGCTGCGTGACCTGACCCTCGAGATCTACTCGCGCGGCGCCGAGCATGCCGCGAAGGCCGGTGTGATCGTCGCCGATACCAAGGTCGAATTCGGCTGGGACGGTGACGTGCTCACCCTCGGCGACGAGGTGCTCACCTCCGACTCCTCGCGCTTCTGGCCCGCCGACGAGTGGGAGCCGGGCCGCGCGCAGCGTTCCTTCGACAAGCAGTTCGTCCGCGACTGGTCGACCTCCACCGGATGGAACAAGGAGTACCCGGGCCCGGAGATCCCCGCCGACGTGGTCGAGGCGACCCGGCGCAAGTACGAAGAGGCCTACGAGCGCATCACGGGCAAGACCTGGCAGGGCATCCAGGGCTGATGCCCGCGCGGCGCCGGGCGATGCACCGGCGCCGCATCCGCGCGATGGCCGGCCGGACCACGGTCGGCGCGTCAGTGCACCGGCGCGAGAACGCCTTTGACCTCGCAGATGTGGTCCATATTCGCGTTGCCCCACGCGCCGAGGGTGACGAGCGCCGCGTTCAGCGATACCCCGAGGTCGGTGAGTGAGTACTCCACCTTCGGGGGCACCTGCGCGTAGATTTCCCGGTGGACGATCCCGTCGTGCTCGAGCTCGCGCAACTGCTGGATCAGCATCTTCTCGGTCACCCCGGGCACCATCCGCTTGAGGTCGCCGAAGCGCTGCGTGCCGGTCGACAATGCCCACAGGATCAGCGCCTTCCACTTGCCGCCGACGACGTCGAGCGCGGCATCGATACCGCAGGAATACGGACGCTCTCGCTGCTTCATGTTCGCCTTACTTACTTTTTGGTGAGTATTGGACTTGATAGTCGGTACTTGTGCAGTGTATCGCTACCGGCGAATCTGGGAGTGCGTTGCCGAGGTGGCAACGAGAGCTTCGGACCAAGGGGAAACATGACCAACTCGGTGACGGCACAGCGGGTTTCGGTGCTCGGCCTCGGCGCGATGGGCGCCGCGCTGTCCCAGGCGCTGCTGACCGGCGGCCACCAGGTGACGGTGTGGAATCGCACCGCGGCGCGGGCCGAGCCGCTCGTGGCGCAGGGCGCGGTGCTCGCGGCGAGCTCCGCCGAGGCGCTGGCGGCGGCCGATCTGGTGATCCTGTGCGTGCTCGACGACGCGGCGGTGCGCGAGCACATCGAGCCGGCCGCGGCGCTGCTGCGCGGGCGCACGGTGGTGAACCTGACCACCACGACACCGGAACAGGCGCGGGCACTGGGCCGCTGGGCCGCGGACAACGAGGTCGAGTTGATCGACGGCGGCATCATGGCGGTGCCGTCGATGATCGGCGGGCCGGGTGCGTTCGTGCTGTACAGCGGCGCGACCGCGGCCTTCGAGCGGTACCGCTCGGTGCTCGAACTGTTCGGGCGGGCCGATTTCGTCGGCGCGGATCCCGGCGCGGCGGCGATGTACGACGTGTCGATCCTGGGCGGCATGTACGCGATGTTCGCCGCGTTCCAGCAGGGCGGCGCGATGGTCCGCACCACAGGCGGCACCGCCGCGCAGCTGGCCGCGCTGATGGCTCCGTTCCTCCAGGCCATGGCGACCCTGCTCGCCCAGCACGCGCCGGGCATCGACACCCCGGCGGAGTACGTGCAGGAGCAGAGCGACGAATTCACCGCCGCCGCCATCGATCTGATCGACAAGGCGGCCGTCGAATCCGGCAACCCCACCGAACTCTTCGGCGTGCTCCGGCGCGTGCTCACCTCCCCCGCCTCTCCGTAACTCGGCCGGTCGTCGGTGGGTGGAGCGTCCCACGCCGGGCAGTTCGGTGGGTCGGGCCCGACCGCGCGGTGACGGTCACGGTCACCGCGCGGGGCAGGGGCTCAGGCGTCGACCAGGTTCGCCGCGAGGAAGTCGTCGACGAAACCCTCGGCGGTGGCGTCGAACGCGGCGTAGTGGGCGGTGCGGGCGTCGCCACTGATCGCCTCGCCGATGATCAGATTGCCCTCGGCGTCCAGGGTCTGCGGCTGTTCCTCGGCGTCGGGAAGCAGGCCGATCCGGGAGTCGGCGAAACCGCTGTAGTAGGCCAGGCCCAAGCTGAGCTGGGCTTCCAGCAACTGCTGCATGCCGGGGAGGATCTCGTCGCCCGCGGTCGCGCCCGCCAGGCCGAGCCACAGGATGCGCTTGCCCGCCAGGCGCGGCTTGCTGCGGCCGTAGGCGAATCCGTAGTTCCAGACGCTGTCGATCCAGCCCTTGAGCGTCGCGGGCACGCTCTGCCAGTAGACCGGGAAGACCACGACCACGACTTCGGCGGCCAGCAGGCGCCGCATGTGCGCCTCGACGCCGGGGGAGTACCGCTTGTCTCGGTCGCCCCAGTCGGGCTGGTCGGCCACGGTCATCCGCGGGTCGAAGTTCTCGCCGTGCAGATCCAGGAAGTCGATCGTGTACCCGGCGGCGGTGAGCCGGTCGGCCGCGCGGCGCGCGATATGGGCGGACAGTGAGTCGGCGCGGTGGTGGGCGAGCACGACAAGCGCTGTGCGAGTGCCGGATTCGGACTGCTGCGACCCGATGGTGGTCGGGCTGGTCGGCACGGTGGTGGTGGGCGACTGCGACACGGTGGGCTCCCTGTTCGATCGTGGTGTGGGGCGGTGCGCCCCGTGCCTTCGAGTCAACCGTGATTCGTGTGGACGATCTATGGGTGATCATCTCCAGTTGATAGGAGTTCGTCTACGCTGGTGGGATGGACCCGTTGAGTTCTCTGCTGAGCGGCATCCGTGCCGACGGCTCGGTCGTCGCCCATGCCGTCCTGCGCGCACCGTGGACGATTCGCTTCGCCGATCGAGCGCCGCTGATCATGGTGTGCGTGCTGCGGGGCGGCGGCACCCTGGTGCTCGCCGACGGGTCGAGCACCCGGCTCGTCGCGGGCGATACGGCGGTGGTGCAGGCCGGTGAACCGTTCCGGCTCAACGATACCGAGGCCGCGCCCGATCGGCCGCTCACCGAGTACGAGCTGTCCTGCTTCGTACCGGACGGATTCGGCCGGACCGACTTGACCTGCGCCACACCGGAATTGAACGAGGAGATCACCGAAACCGGTGCGCCGGGGGAGACCTCGCTGATCGTCGGCGCCTATCGCGCCTCCGGCAGGCGGCACGAACGGCTGCTGCGCGCCCTGCCGCCGGTGATGGTGGTCGCCGCCGACAGCGACGTCTGCGCCTGGCTCGAGGACTCCGCCGCCGAAGCGGTCCGGCACAGCGCGGGCTCGCAGGCCATGATGGATCGCCTGCTGGACTGGTCGCTGGTCTGCAACCTGCGCACCTGGCTCGCCGAGCAGCAGCACTGCGCGCCCGCCTGGTATCGCGGCATGGCCGATCCGGTGGTCGGCCCGGCACTGGAGGCCATCCACGCCAAGCCTTTCGAGCGGTGGACGGTCGCGAGCCTGGCCGCCGAGGCCGCCGTGTCGCGGGCACTGTTCGCCAAGCGGTTCACCGAGGTGATCGGGGAACCGCCGCTGACCTACCTCACCGAATGGCGGATGGCCGAGGCGGAGGAACTGCTCGCCGATCCCGCGCGCAGCGTCGCCCAGGTGGCGACCACCGTCGGCTACTCCGACGCGTTCGGTTTCAGCGCGGCCTTCAAGCGCTCCCGCGGCAGCAGCCCGACGGAATTCCGGGCCGCGCTCGTCTGATCAGGCCCGCGGCGTGAGCAGCACCAGCGGGATCTCCCTGGTGGTCTTGGTCTGGTAGTCGCCGTAGCCCTTGTACCCCTTGACGACCCGGGGCCACAGCCGCGCGCGTTCCTCCGGGGTGGCGACATGGGCCGTCATCGGTCGCGTCGGACCGGTCTGCAGCGACACCTCGACGTCCGGGTTGTCGCGCAGGTTCAGGAACCAGGCCGGGTGGGTCGGGTCGCCACCGCGCGAGGCCACGACGACGATCGTGTCGCCGTCGATGACCGGCGCGGTCAGCATCACCTTGCGCGGTTCGCCGGATTTGCGGCCGACCGTGGTCAGCTCGAGGGAGGGCATCCCGAAGATGCGGTTGCCGATGCGGCCCCCGCTGAGGGCGAGCAGGACGCGGTGGCCGGCGTTCATGATCTTCAGCTGCAGGTCGCTGGGCATAACCGCAATCTACCGCGAACCGGCCACCGCCCGTCGTGTCCGGCCTCAGCCCAGCAGCTCGGCGAGGCGGGTGAGGAAGGGGCGCTGACCCTTGGCGAGTTTGTCTTCGGCGGCGGCCGGATCGAACCAGGCCGCCCGGTCGATCTCGGGGAACACGCCCGTGCGGCCCGAACGCGGTGGCCATTCCATCTCGAACGTCCCCGGCACCACCTCGGCCGGATCGAGGTCGCCCTCGACCGCCCACACGGTCACGGTCTTGCGCCTGCCGCCGCTGCCGTACTGCACCTCACCGAGTTCGGTCCAGTCGCCATCGGGTACCGGAAGACCGAGTTCCTCGGTGAACTCCCTGGCCGCGGCCTCGCGCGCCGATTCCTCGCCGGGGACGTACTCGCCCTTGGGAATCGACCACGCCGAGGAGTCCTTCTTCGCCCACAGCGGGCCACCCAGATGGCCGAGCAGGACCTCGATCCCGGTGTCGCCGCGGCGATAGACCAGGACACCCGCACTGAATACATCCGTCACGACTGCGAGTCTGCCAGGACCGGCGTCAGCCGAGCCCGTCGACGAACCGGGCGAGCAGGCGGGCGAAGTCGGCGCGGTCGGTGTCGGGCCAGCCGGTCATCGCGCGGTCGAAGGCGCCGCGGCGGCGGTCGTGTGCGCGGTCGAGCAGGTCCCGGCCGTGCTCGGTGAGCACGAGCAGCGAGCGTCGGCCGTCGGATTGGTCGGCGACGCGGCGCAGGTATCCCGCGGTGACGGCGGCGGCGACGAGCTTGCTGGCGCGCGGCTGATCGACGGCCAGCGCGGTCGCGACCGTGGACACGGTCGGCTCGGTCGCGGCCTCCACCACATCGAGCACGTCGAAGGCCTGTCCGCTCGGTTCGTCCGCCGCAAGGGTGCGCCGGGTCTGGCGCCGCCGGATGGCGATCATCGCCTGTTCGATCCGCTCGACCTCGTCCATGGAATCATGCTACCGTCGTACATATACATGTAATAAGACATGTAATTGTTGAAGTGCATTTAAGGATGGACGATGACCGGACGCAGGCTGATCGGTTACCAGGTCAAACGCCTGGACCAGCTGATCGAGGCGACCTTCGACCAGGCGGTCGAGAGCGTCGGGATGTCGCGGCGCGAGTGGCAGACGCTCAACACGATCGTCGGTGATACCGCCGCCGACCTGGTCGACGCGCTGCGCCCGTTCTGGACGGCCGACGGCGAGTCGATCGCCGATGTCACCGCTGCGCTGATCGAACGTGGGTGGATCACCCGCGACCCCGACGGCCGGTATGCCGCTACAGGCGCGGGGCTGACAGCGCACGGGACTGCGGCCCGCGCGGTGGGCGTCGTCCGCCGACAGCTGGCCGACGGCATCACCGAGGCCGAATTCGCCACCCTCACCGGCACTCTCGCGCGCATGATCGCAAACCTCGAACCAGTCGGTTGACCCGGTCCCGGCCTCGGCGCGTTGAGCTTGCCGGCACCGACGCCCTCGCGCGTGGTGTCCGAGAACCTGAGCGAGCCTGCAGATCGGCGTTCGGCCTCGGCCGCCGAGCTCGGGGAGTTCAGTGGGCTGGCGCGGCCTTGCCGGAGTTCGGGTCGACGACCTTCTCGATGCCGGGCTGTTCGCGTGGACGCGAACGAACCGCCGATACAGCCTCGCCCGAACGCAGACGGGCGGCGCGGAGCAACAGGTAGTCGCGCTCTGGCACGCTTGCCGTCTGTTTGGCGGCCAGCTGATAGTGCTCGACGGCAGCGGCGTCGTCGCCCGCCATCTCGTGTAGGTGCCCGCGCACCGCGGCGAGCCGGTGGGAGCGGGCCAGCGGCTCGGCGACGGAGTCGACCACGGCGAGTCCGGCGGCGGGACCGTGCACCATGGCGGTCGCCACGGCCCGGTTGAGGGTGACCATCGGGTTCGGGTTGGAACGCTCGATCATGGTGTAGAGCAGCAGGATTCGATCCCAGTCGGTGTCCTCGAGGTGGGCGGACTGTGTGTGCAGGCCCGCGATCGCGGCCTGGAGCTGGTACAGCCCGGTCAGGCCGGCGGGCATGGTCGCGGTGAGCAGGCGCAGGCCCTCGGTGATCTGGGCGCGATCCCAGCGGGACCGGTCCTGCTCGTGCAGCGGGATCAGTTCGCCGTGCGGACCGGAGCGGGCGGCGCGGCGGGCGTCGGTGAGCAGCATCAGTGCGAGCAGGCCGGTGACCTCGGTATTCGCGGGCAGCAGGGCGCGCAGCGCACGGGTCAGCCGGATCGCCTCGGTGGAGAGGTCGGCGCGGCGCAGCCCGGCGCCGGAACTGCTGGTGTGGCCCTCGGTGAAGATCACGTACAGCACCTGGAGTACCGCGCCCAGGCGTGCGCTGTCGTGCGCGCCGTCGGCGAACGGGCGCTCGGCCTCGGCCAGCCGCTTCTTCGCGCGGGAAATGCGTTGCGCCATGGTCGCTTCCGGAACCAGGAAGGCGGCGGCGATCTCGCCGGTGCTCAGGCCGCCGACCGCGCGCAGGGTCAACGCGATCGCGCCCGCAGGCGGCAGATCGGGATGACAGCACAGGAAGTACAGGTCGAGGGTGTCGTCCCGCCCGGACGCCTCGACCGGAACGTCACGGACGAAGACCGTTGTCTCCCTGCGCCGCCGCGCGACCTCGGCGCGCACCGCGTCGGCCATCCGGCGCTGCGCCACCTGGATCAGCCAGCCGCGCGGATTGCCCGGCAGACCGTCGGTACGCCACTGCGTCGCCGCCGCGAGCAGCGCGTCCTGGACGGCGTCCTCGGCCAGGTCGAAATCGCCGAACCGGCGGACCAGGACGCCGAGGACCTGCGGGGCGAGTTCGCGCAGCAGGTCCTCGGTGTGCGGGGCTGGGCTCACTCGGCAGGCGCGCTCATGATCTGGCGCACCTCGATGTATTCGCCGAGCGGCTTGCCGCCAGGGCCGGGTGCGGCCGAGGCCTGTGCGGCGATCTCGATCGCGCGTTCGGGGGAGTCGACGTCGACGATCCAATAGCCAGCCAGGAACTCCTTGGTCTCGGGAAATGGTCCGTCGGTCACTACCGGCGCCGAGCTGCCGTCGGAGCACACGATCAGCGCCTGATCCGGCCCGGACAGGCCCTGGGCGTCGACGAGCTCGCCCGCGGCGGCCAGCTGTTCACCCAGCACCCGCTGGAAATCGATGTGGGCGGCGATGTCCTCGGGCGCCCACTCCGGCAGCGGGGTGCTGCAGTACGCGGCATCTGCATAGGTCTTGACCAGCATGTACTTCATCGGAACGCTCCTGGTTTCGGTGGCGCCTTCCTGGCGCCCTCGAGACATGGTCGGAGCCGATGCGCACCGTTCGACACATCGGCTCCACCAATAGCTGTGAACTGGGTCACAAGGGGGCGTCCGGATCGGCCAGCCGGTCCGGATCGACGGGCTCGCCCGCCAGGATCAGCTGCTTGATCCGCTCGGTCACGTCCCACACATTGACGTTCATGCCCGCGCGCACCCGGTTCTGCGGGTCGAGCCAGAAGGCCACGAACTCGCGTTCGGCCTGGTCACCGCGCACCACCACACGCACGTCGTCGCCACGGCCGACATAGCCGGTGTACTCCATGCCGACGTCGTACTGATCGCTGAAGAAGTACGGAAGCCGGTCGTAGGAGGCGGGTTTGCCCAGCATGGTCAGCGCGGCCACGGCGGGCTGGTTGAGCGCGGTGGCCCAGTGCTCGACGCGGACGCGCCGGTTCAGCAGCGGATGTTCCTGCTCGGCGATGTCGCCGACCGCGACCACATCCGGATCGCTCGTGCGCAGTCCCGCGTCCACCAGCACGCCGCCGTCGGCCGCGAGTCCGGCCGCGAGCGCGGCCTCGATATTGGGCTGCGCGCCGACCGCGACCAGCACCGCCTGCGCGGGGATCACGGTGCCGTCGCCGAGTTGCACGCCGGTGGCGATGCCGTCGTCGGTCAGGATCATGTCGACCTTGGTGCTGGTTCGCAGGTCGACGCCGTGCGCGCGATGCAGCTCGGCGTAGAACGCGCCCATCTCCGGGCCGAGCGCGCCGACCAGGGGCAGCTCGGCCGCCTCCAGTACGGTGACCTCGACCTGTCTGGCGCGCGCCTGCGCGGCGACCTCGAGGCCGATCCAGCCCCCGCCGATGATCACCAGCTGCCGGTGCGTCCGCAGGATCTCGGCGAGCACATCCGAATCGCCGATCGTGCGCAGGGTGTACACATTCGGTGCGTCGGCGCCGGGAATGGGCAGCGTGCGCGGGCGCGAACCGGTGGCCAGCGCCAGCTTGTCGTAGCTCAGGGTGGATTCGTCGGGCAGCGTCACCGTGTGGGCGCGCGGATCGAACGCCGTCGCCGTGGTGCCCAGTCGCAGGTCGATGTGATGATCGCGGTACCAGGAACCCTGGTCGACGGTGAAATCGGGCAGCTGCTGGGTGCCGGCCAGATGCTGTTTGGACAGGGGCGGCCGCTCGTAGGGCAGCTCCTCCTCGGCGGCCAGTACCGTCACCCGGCCGTCGAAGTCGTTGGCGCGCAGGGCCTCGGCGAGCTTGGCTGCACCGAGTCCGCCGCCGATGACGACGAAATGCTGATTCGAGCTCATGAACGGACTCCTTCTCGCGGACGACCGGGACTCCTCGCCGTCGAGCCTAGTGCGCGAGATCACCGCAAGGGAACGATTCCGGGCGTGGCGCGGTTGCACCAACCGGCGGGGCGTTGCGACCTGCCCACTGTGACTCGAGAGGAAAGCTCCGTGAGCGATCAAGCCACGAAGGACGTCGTCGATTTCTGGTTCGACCCGCTGTGCCCCTGGTGCTGGATCACGTCCCGCTGGATTCTGGAAGTGGAGAAGGTGCGCGACATCGAGGCGCGCTTCCACGTGATGAGCCTGTCGGTGCTCAACGAGGGCAAGGACGACCTGCCCGAACGCTACGTCGACCTGATGGCCGCGGGCTGGGGCCCGGTCCGGGTCGCGATCGCCGCCGCCGAGAAGATCGGTGACGAGATCCTGGCGCCGCTCTACACCGCGCTGGGCAGCCGCATCCACGAGCGCAGGGACGAGTACGAGCGCGCGACCGTCCAGGAAAGCCTCGCCGCGGTCGTCGCGGACGCCCTCGCCGAGCTCGAGCTGCCCGCCGAGCTCGCCGCCGCCGCCACCGGCACCGACTTCGACGAGGCGCTGCGGGAGAGCCACCACGCGGGGATGGACAAGGTCGGCCCCGATGTCGGCACCCCGACGATCCACGTCAACGGGGTCGCGTTCTTCGGGCCCGTGCTTTCGCGCATCCCGCGCGGCGAGGACGCGGGCCGGGTGTGGGACGGCGTGGTCGCCCTGGCCTCGTACCCGCACTTCTTCGAACTCAAGCGCACCCGCACCGAAGACCCGGTCTTCGACTGAAACGAGCGGGTGGGGTGCCGGACCGGCACCCCACCCGTCACACCGGCTTCGGCGGCAGCGCGGGCGGCGCCGCGTTCAGCGGATAGCCGCCCGGCGGCGGGATCATGCCGGGCTGCGGTGCGCTCGGGCGCCAGAACATCGCGCCCGGCTTGCTCCGATCGCGCAGTGCCCACATCCGCCAGGTCAGCACCGGATGGCTCGACATCGCGTTGACCAGCATGACGAAGCCGCCCCGCTCCTGCGCCGCCCGGTCGGCCATCTCGTCGAACCCGACGTCGGTATTGAGGTACTTGCCCGCGGCGAGGGTGGCCATCGCGCCGGGCGCGCCCAGATGCCGGTTGCAGAAGCCGTGATTATCGGCGGTGTACTCCTGCGCCCGGATCAGCGACGACCCGAGCAGCGGCAGCCACGGCGCGACGAACATGCCCAGCTGACGCCAATACGACACGTGACCGGCCGCGATATGGCCGACCTCGTGGCCGATGATGAACGCCAGCGCGTCGGGTTCGCGGGCGGCGCCGCCGATCTCGAACAGGTCGCTGTAGACCACGACGAACCGGCGGAACCCGTGCCCGGACGCGAACGCGTTGATCTGGCCGTTGCCGAGCACCACGAACGCGTCGGGCACCTTCGGCATCCCGAATCGCGCCGCGGCCTCCTGCACCAACCGGTAGCCCTCGGGGAACTGCGTCGGCGACATCTTGACGCCGTTGATCCGCATCCGCGCGTAGTTCATGCCTCGGCCCGCCCACAGCAGCACCGGCGCGAACAACAGCAGCAGCACATACGGGCTGGTCAGGATCGAACCGCTGACTTCTTCCCCGTGCTCGTCGAGGACCGGATCGGCCACCATCTCGACCGCCAGCATCAGCAGCGCGAGCAGATACGCGACCGAGGTGATCATGATGACCACCACCAGCAGCGGGATCTCCCACGGATGCCGGGCAGGCATCCCGAACGGCGACAGTCCCCGCGGCTGGTACTGCGGCGGCAGCGGCGGACCGCCGGGCGGGTAATACCCTTGCGGCACCGGCTGATACGCGCCGGGAAACTGCTGGGCCTGCGGGAACGCCCCGGTCTGCGGTGCGGGAAACCCGCCGGTCTGCGCGCCCGGCTGCTGCCACGGCGACAGCGGTGCGGTCCCCGATCGGTCGGCAAGCGGCCCCGGCTGCGCGGGTGGGGGACCTGCCGAAGGCGGAGAATGCGGTTCGTGCGGGTGCATGAAAACGACTCTAAGCGGCCTGACACAATCGCAGCCATGCGCGTTTACCTGGGTGCCGACCATGCCGGTTTCGAACTGAAGAATCACGTCAAGGCCCATCTGCAGGAGGCCGGACACGAGGTCGTCGACTGTGGCGCCCTCGAATACGACGCTCTCGACGACTACCCCGCCTTCTGCATCGAGGCGGCCCGCCGCACCGTCGCCGACCCGGGCTCGCTCGGCCTGGTCTTCGGTGGCAGCGGCAACGGCGAGCAGATCGCCGCCAACAAGGTCCCCGGCGCCCGCTGCGCCCTGGCCTGGAGCGTCGAAACCGCCAAGCTGGCCCGCGAACACAACAACGCCCAGCTGATCGGTATCGGCGGCCGCATGCACACCACCGCCGAGGCCCTCGCCATTGTCGACGCGTTCATCGCGCAGCCGTGGTCGGAAGAGGCCCGGCACCAGCGTCGCATCGACATCCTCGCCGACTACGAGAAGTCCGGCGAGGCCCCTGAGGTCCCTGCGTACTGAGATAAGCAGATGCGTTTCGAGAAGGGTGTGTTTCTTGCCTGAGGGGCACACCCTTCATCGCGTCGCCCGCCTGCATCAGGAACGGTTTTCCGGTGGCGCTGTGCGGGTTTCGAGTCCGCAGGGGCGGTTCGCCGAGGGCGCCGCGCTGGTGGACGGGCGGGTGCTGGAGCGGGCTGAGGCCGTCGGCAAGCATCTACTGCACCACTACGAGTCCGGACTGACCGTGCATGTGCATCTCGGGTTGTACGGCATGTTCAGCGAGGCCGAGCTGCCGATGGGTCCGCCTGTCGGGCAGGTGCGGATGCGGATGATCGGCGCCGCCACGGAATTCGGGACCGATCTGCGCGGGCCGACCGCGTGCGAGGTGCTCGACCCCGCCGAGGTGGATGCCCTGGTGGCGCGGCTCGGCGCCGACCCGCTGCGGCCCGATGCCGACCACGAACGGGCAGGCGCGCGAATCCGGCGCTCCCGCAGGGCGATCGGTGCGCTGCTGATGGATCAGGCGTTGATCGCGGGGGTCGGCAATGTCTACCGCGCGGAAGTGCTGTTCCGGCACGGCATCTCGCCGTTCCGGCCCGGCACCTCGGTGAGCGCCGCCGAATGGGACGCGCTGTGGGCCGATCTCGTCGACCTGATGCCGGTGGGCGTCGCCACCGGCCGGATGCACGTCGTCCGGCCCGAACACGACACCGGCGCACCGTCCTACGCCCAGGACCGGCCACGCACCTACGTCTATCGCCGCCAGGGCGAACCATGCCGGGTTTGCGCGACCACGATCGCGCACCAAGTCATGGACGGCCGAAATCTGTTCTGGTGCCCCACCTGTCAGCCATGCTGACTTGCGGCCGGTCCGGCCTGCGCGTGTGTGCGACCATTGGCCGGTGACGCAACTCGGGGGAACGGCCGGAGCGAATTCGCGGCAGGCTGACGCGGAATATCATGGTGCCGAAGGTGATTCGCGCTATCCGTCACCGCGCAGGCTGCGCAACGCGGTGGCCAACGTCGCCGACATCGTGCTCCCCTACGGCGTGCTCATAGCCGCGTTCGTGAGCGTTGTGCTGCTCATCGGCCACGAGTGGATCCTCGACATGGACGATCAGGCCCCGGTGATGCTCGTATCCATGATCTTCCTGGTGGTCATGCTGGTGGCCAACGCCATTGTGCTTCCGGCCGTCGTCGGCGCGACCGTCGGTCAACTCCTGACCGGCCTGGCGTGGATTCGTGGCACCGACGGCATCAAGCCGAGCGCACGTGACATGAGGCGGGCAACCTTGCGGCACCGCACCGTTTTCCGGCTCGGTGGCGTCCAGCAATGCGCGCCACTGATCGTCGTGGTGCGCCGCTGCGACATCGTCGCGAAACCGTCCGTCGGCGAGGCCGGCTACATCGAACACTGAGAGGGGTTGAGCCGGACCGCGAAGTGCAGGCTTCGCGATCCGACTCAGCCCGCGACCGCGGTTCCCAGTTCCGGGTCGCCCGATTCGGCGAGCGCGAAACGCCGCCCGCCCGCGGATTTCGCCGAGTACATCGCGCGGTCGGCGCGACGCAGCAGGTCGGTGAAATCGCACGTCTTACCCGGCGCGCAGAACGCCGTGCCCACGCTCGCCGAGACCGGCACCGGCCCCGCGCTCGACCACACCGGGTCGCGCAGCGCCGCCACCACGCGGTGCGCCAGCTCGCCGAGGGTGTCGCGGCGCGGATTGGCCGCGACCACGAACTCGTCGCCGCCGTACCGGCAGATCACCGTGTCGGGCGGGCACACCTCGCGCAGCCGGCTGGCCAGTTCGACCAGTACCTCGTCGCCGATCGCGTGTCCGTAGCCGTCGTTGATCTGCTTGAACCGATCCAGGTCGACCACCAGCACGCCGACGCCGCGAGTCGGGTCGGCCGCGAAGGCCCGTACTCGTTCCTGCAGCAGCGTGCGGTTGGCCAGATCGGTGAGTGCGTCGTGGGTTGCTTCGTGGCGCAAGCGGTGCTGCAGCGCGGCGATCTCCTGTACGCGCAGCGACACTTTCGCCGAGATGTTCTGTTCCTGTTGTGCAAGCGCGCGTTCCTGCAGCGCCTGCGCGTAGCTGTCGATGGCCTGGCTGGCGACGAGCGGCCAGCGGGTGGCCACCAGCGATCCCGGCACGCCCGAAGGAAAGCCGAGCAGCCAGCGGGTGGCATGCGCCAGCATCCTGGTGCGTTCGAAGGGCGCCTCGGCCAGCCGGGCGCCGAGCATCCGCGCCTGTGGCACCGGGAACGGTTCGGTCCGAGCCAGATGCAGCAGCCGCTCGACGATCTCGACGAGCACCGGCTCCAGCTGGTGCGGCGCCGTGGACGATCCCGGTTCGGCGCACACCGCGCGAGCCCAGGCGCGGGCCATCGCGGCGACCGGTGGCTCGATGTGGACAGTCATCGATATCACCGGCGGAAGGTGGCGACGGTCTTGCCACCTCGATCGTTCGCACTGCTACGCGGTTGAGTCCACCGAGTTCGGCACACGCTCACCGCCCCCTTTCCAGATACCCCCGTCCGGCAAAAAGGATCCTAGCAAGCCACCCGAGACCGAAAAGCCGCGTGGTAGAACGCGTTGCAGGTCTCTAGCGAATGGCGATCGGGTATGACATCGCTGCAGGCGCCCGGGTGTTACACACTTCCCGAAAAAACTTTGGGAACTCCGAAACGTGCAGCGTGTTGCCCATCTCGAGGCGGTGGGCGTTGGGTCGCCATGGGGTTCCTCCTGGCACAAGGGGCGAGTCGTGACGAAGTGGCCGAGCAACCACGACTCCCCCCGACAAGGAGCCGTCACGCGCCATCTCATGGTGGCCTACCCGCCGCCCACATGCCAGGTTTTTAAGGAAAATTCTCCTATTTATTCCCCCGGTGGAGCAGGCGCCGGTCCCCAAGGCGCGCATCAACAATGGTGTCGGTCGGAAGCTTTGCGCGAATAGGGCCATTAGGCCCTATTCGGGCGCTCGGCCGGCGGGTGACATCACCGCGGGGGAAGGGGCGTCGCCGTGCTCGCCAGGGGGCGGATTGGCATTTATCGCGCGGGATTCGGTACAGTCGGTGCGCACACGACATCGTGGCGATCCCATCGATGTCGTATGCCTGCGGGTGTAGTTCAATGGTAGAACCTCAGCCTTCCAAGCTGATGGTGCGGGTTCGATTCCCGTCACCCGCTCAAACATGAATTCCCTCGACGGCGTCGTAGCCTGCGAGGCCTCGGGGTGTAGCGCAGCTTGGTAGCGCATCCGCTTTGGGAGCGGAGGGTCGCAGGTTCAAATCCTGTCACCCCGACCATCACCATTTCGCCCAGTTCAGGGTTGTACCGGCGCGGTAGGAGGGCTCATGTCCACGGAACGCAGGGTTGCGATCGTCACCGGTGCCGCACGGGGTATCGGTGCCGCCGTCGCCGTCAAGCTCGCCGCCGACGGATATGCCGTCGCCGTCCTCGATCTCGACGCCGCCGCCTGCGCCGACACCGTCGCCGCCATCGAAGCGGCCGGGGGTAGTGCCCTCGCGGTGGGCGCCGACGTCGCCGACGAAGCCGCTGTCGCCGCGGCGGTCGAGCGGATCGCCACCGAGCTGGGTGCGCCGACTGTCCTGGTCAACAATGCGGGCGTGCTGCGCGACAACCTGCTGTTCAAGATGTCGGTGGACGACTGGGACACCGTCATGAACGTGCACCTGCGTGGCGCCTTCCTGATGACCCGGGCGGTGCAGAAGTACATGGTGGACGCCGAGTTCGGGCGCATCGTGAACCTGTCGAGCACTTCCGCGCTCGGCAACCGTGGTCAGGCCAACTACTCCGCAGCCAAGGCGGGCATGCAGGGCTTCACCAAGACCCTGGCCTTCGAGCTGGGCAAGTTCGGTGTCACCGCGAACGCGATCGCGCCCGGTTTCATCGAGACCGAGATGACCGCGGCCACCGCGGCCAGGGTCGGCGTCGACTTCGAGGCGTTCAAGCAGGCTGCCGCCGCGCAGATTCCGGTGAACCGGGTCGGCAAGCCGGAGGACATCGCCAACACCGCGTCGTTCTTCGCGAGCGAGGGTGCCGGCTTCGTGTCCGGTCAGGTCATCTACGTCGCAGGCGGACCGAGGGACTGACGCGAAGGCTGGTGCGCGCGAAGAAATTTCGCCGATCCGGCCCGGCGGACCGCCGGCGCTTTTACTGTTACCACCGTTAACGGTCGGATGGTGACATTGGAGGCTGTGGGCGTGGGGAAGTGGGCGGTCATCGGTGCCGCGATGGTCTTGGCCGGATCTGTATCGACCGGAATCGCCGGTGCCGAACCTCGAACCTGCGGTGAGCCGTCGTGGGTGGGCAGCTGGATGGCGGCGCCGTCGGACTCGTTCAGTGCGGCCGATCCGTCGCTGATCCCGCAGCTGTCGATCTCGGATCAGACCTATCGCGTGGTGATCACACCGCACCGCGGCGGTTCGCAGGTGCGGGTCCACCTGACCAATCGCACCCGGCCGATCGCGATGGACGTGGCGCACGTGACCATCGCGACCCAGACCACGGGCGCGGCGGTACGCCCCGACTCCGTGCGCGAGGTGACCTTCGACGGCGCGCACGGGGTGACCATTCCGCCGTGGGGCGATGTCGTGAGCGACCCCGTGGAGCTCGGTGTCGAGGCGTTCGCGCCGCTGGCGGTCAGCGTGCACGCGCCCGGGCTCGCGGCGCTGCCGACCGAACATTTCAACGGCAACGCCACCAGTTATTACAGCCTTCCGTTCGCCGGCGACCGCACCGCCGATCCGTCGGGCGCGCAGCTGCCGCTGAGCACCACCGCGGTGCCGTTCGTCTCGGGCCTGGATGTCATGGCGCCGGCCGGGGTCGCGTCCGTCGTGGCGTTCGGCGATTCGATCACCGACGGCTACGTATCGGCCAATCTGCTCGGCACGCCGCAGGAAACCGGCGTGATCGATCGCAACGTGCGCTATCCGGACTTCCTGCAGCGGCGCCTCGACGCGGCGGGCAAACCGTTCAGCGTGCTCAACGCGGGCATCTCCGGCAATCGGGTCACCCGGGCGGGGTTCATCCCGCAGTTCGGGCCCGCCGCCGTCACGCGGTTCCAGCGCGACGTCGCCGGGCGGGCCGGGGTCACCGACGTCATCATCCTCGAGGGCATCAACGATCTGGGAATCCCGATCGGCGCGAGCTACGACCAGATCATCGACGGCTACACCGATCTGATCGGGCAGGCGCGCGCTGCCGGGCTGTCCGTGCATCTCGGCACGATCCTGCCCACGGGCAACGCGATCGCCGACGGCATCCTCACCTTCCCGTACGCCGAACCGGTGCGTCAGCGGATCAACGCGTGGATCCGCACCCAGCGCCTCACCGA
Organism: Nocardia sp. NPDC057663; assembly: GCF_042799895.1. Classification (NCBI taxonomy): domain Bacteria; kingdom Bacillati; phylum Actinomycetota; class Actinomycetes; order Mycobacteriales; family Nocardiaceae; genus Nocardia; species Nocardia sp. NPDC057663. The sequence continues at coordinate 106,143 of NZ_JBHVHX010000002.1, forward strand.
CAGCGTCATCGACTTCGACGCGGCACTGCGCGACCCGGCCCGCCCGGACACCCTGGATCCGCGCTATGCGGGTCCGGACCATCTGCACCCGAACGCGGCGGGCTACCGGGCGATGGCCGAGGCGATCGACCTGGACGCCTTGGCGGGCTGCCGCTGAATCCCGCTGCCGCTCAGGCGCAGCGGAAGCGGAATTCGGTGCTGACCGCGGTGCGCCGGCGGACCTCGAGCTGTACCGGTTCGGTGTCGGCGAGGGCGCAACCACCGGGCACGGTGATCACCCTCGCCTCGTAGCAGCCGTCGGGCAGCGCGACGGCAGCGCGACCGTCGGCGCCGCTGGTCAGCGTCGTGACGACCTTGGTCTCCTCGCAGCGGGTCACCGTGATCTCGGCGCGGTTGACGGGGATCGGTTCGCGACCGGTGATCGCCCGGACGGTCAGTGTTCCCGCGGTACTCGCCACGGGCGGCGCCGGATCCGCGGCCGCCACCCCCGCACCGACCAGTAGGCAGAGCACGGGCAGTGCGAGCAACGTTCGGCGCATGAACCTCTCCTCGGCAGTGAGTCGGGTCGTCCGCCGCTGATGGTAAGCCCGCCGCGCCGGGGTTGCGGTCCGCCGGTCCGGGGTGTCGAGTTGACGATTCGGCGACGATCCGCCGACTCGGGCGCGCGCTCGCGCAGCGGCCTGCCCGCGGCCTGCCCGCGGCCGGAAACGCGCTGGTCGCGGTAGCGTGGCGACGGTCGCCGGGTGTGCCACGATCAGGCGGTGAGCTATGCGCGGCGAGGCCTAGCCGGCGGGGGTGATGCCTGCGCGTTCGGTCCAGATCTGTTCGGCGGGAACGGAGATCGTGGTCAGCTCGGGGTAGCGCACGGCGGAGAGGCTGCCGCCGAAGACGGCGCCGGTGTCCAGGCACAGGGTGTTGTTGACCCAGGTGAGCTTGGTGACGGGGGTGTGGCCGTAGAGGACGGTGGCGGTGCCGCGGTAGTCCTTGGCCCAGTCGTAGCGGATGGGCAGGCCGTATTCGTCGTATTCGCCGGTGGGGGCGCCGTAGAGGGCGAACGAGCGGGCCCGGCCGGAGGTGCTGCCGTGCAGGCTTTCCGGGAGGCCGGCGTGGGCGACGACCAGCTTGCCACCGTCGAGCAGATAGTGGCTGGGCAGCTCGCCCAGGAAAGTGTGCGCGGCGGAACGGAATTCGGGGTCCTCGTCGGCGAGTTGAGCCAATGAGCGTTCCAGGCCGTGAGCGATCCGGACATTGCGGCCGTCGAGGGCCCGCACCAGTTTGTAATCGTGGTTGCCGGTGACGCACAGGGCGGTGCGCGCGGCGACCATGCCCATCGCCAGGCGCAGCACGCCGGGGGTGTCGGGGCCGCGGTCGACGAGGTCACCGACGAAGACCACGGTGCGCCCGTCCGGATGGGCGGCGCCGATGGCCCGCCCCTGCTCGTCGCGGTCGATCAGGTAGCCGAGTTCGCCGAGCAGGGTCTCCAGCTCGCCGCGGCAGCCGTGCACGTCGCCGATCACGTCGAACGGTCCGGTGAGGTCGCGACGGTCGCGGGGGAGGGTGTCGGGGCGGCGGGACTCGGTCATCGCCTCCATGGTCGTGCAGGCGCGGCCCGCGCCGCAAGCGCGTTACGTCACAGTGGGGATGGCGGCGTCGGGCCAGACCCAGTTCGCGACGACCGGGATGTCCTCGCCGTGCTCCCTGGTCCAGCGGCGCGCGGTCATCCTCGCGTCGACCATCTCCTGGCGCAGTCCCGCCGCCCGCTCGCGCAGGCCGGGGACCCGGTCGATCACGTCGAGCACCAGGTGGAAGCGGTCGAGATCGTTGAGCATGACCATGTCGAACGGCGTGGTGGTCGTGCCCTTCTCCTTGTATCCGCGCACGTGCAGATTGGTGTGGTTGGTGCGGCGGTAGGTGAGCCGGTGCACCAGCCACGGGTAGCCGTGGAAGGCGAAGATCACCGGGCGGTCGGTGGTGAACAGCGCGTCGAACTCGGGATCGGGCAGGCCGTGCGGATGCTCGCCGGCGGGCAGCATGCGCATCAGGTCGACGACATTGACCACCCGGATCCGCAGATCGGGCAGCCGTTCACGCAGGATCGCCGCGGCGGCCAGGGTTTCCAGGGTGGGGATGTCGCCCGCGCAGCCGAGCACCACATCGGGGGTGGTGCCCAGCTCGTCGTTGTGACCCGCCCACTCCCAGATGCCGACCCCGCGAGCGCAGTGCGCGGCCGCCTCGGACACCGAAAGCCAGTCGGGTCCCGGCTGTTTCCCCGCGACGACCACATTCGCGTAGTGCAGCGAGCGCAGGCAGTGGTCGTAGGTGGACAGCAGGGTGTTGGCGTCCGGCGGCAGATACACCCGCACGATCTCGGGACTCTTGTTCGCCACGACATCGAGGAAACCCGGGTCCTGATGGGTGAACCCGTTGTGGTCCTGCCGCCACACATGCGAGGTGAGCAGGTAGTTCAGGCTGGGAATCTTGCGCCGCCACGGCACCGCCAGGCTGGCGTCGAGCCATTTGGCGTGCTGGTTGAACATGGCGTCGACGATGTGGATGAACGCCTCGTAGCAGGTGAACACGCCGTGGCGGCCGGTCAGCAGATAGCCCTCGAGCAGGCCCTGGCACAGGTGCTCGGAGAGCACTTCGACGGCGCGGCCGGTCGGCGACAGCGCGACATCCCAGCGGCCGACCTCGGCCTGCCAGTCGCGGCCGGTCACCTCGAGGATGTCCTGCAATCGATTGCTGACCAGTTCGTCGGGGGCGAGGGTGAGGAAATTGTGCGGGTTGCGCACGGTGACATCGCGCAGCCAGCCGCCGAGCACCCTGGTCGCCTCGTGCTGCCCCGCTCCCGGCTGCTCGACCGCGACGCCGTACTCACGCCAATCGGGCAGGTCCAGGTCACGCACCAGCAGGCCGCCGTTGGCCACCGGATTGAGGCTCATCGGCCGGTCGGGGATCTGCTCGAGCAGGGCGGGCACCGGCGTGCCGTGTTCGTCGAACAGCTCATCGGGCCGATACGACCGCAGCCACTGTTCCAGCACGCGCCGATGCCGCGGGTTGGTGCGGGCCGCGGGCAGCGGCACCTGATGGGCGCGGAAGGTGCCCTCGACCCGCTCGCCGTCGACCACCGGGGGACAGGTCCAGCCCTTCGGCGTGTGCAGCACGATCATCGGCCAGCGCGGCCGGGTGCTGACGCCGTCGGCGCGGGCCGCGCGCTGGAATCCGGCGATCAGGTCCAGGCAGGTGTCCATCGCGGCGGCCATCGCCTGGTGCACCGGCGCCGGATCGTCGCCGGAGACGATGATCGGCTCGTAGCCGTACCCGCGCAGCAGCGCGACCAGTTCCGCCTCGGGGATGCGGGCGAAGATGGTCGGATTGGCGATCTTGTACTCGTTGAGCGCCAGGATCGGCACCACCGCGCCGTCGCGGCCCGCGTTGAGGAACTTGTTCGCGTGCCAGCTGCCCGCGAGCGGACCGGTCTCGGCCTCGCCGTCGCCGATCACGCAGAACACCGTCAGATCGGGATGGTCGAGCGCGGCGCCGTAGGCGTGCAGCAGGCTGTAGCCGAGTTCGCCGCCCTCGTGGAACGAGCCGGGCGTCTCCGGCGCGCAGTGGCTCGGCACGCCGCCGGGGAAGGAGAACTGGTGGAACAGCCTGCGCATGCCGTCGCCGTCGCGCGGGATATCGGGGTAGAGCTCGGCGTAGGCGCCTTCCAGCCAGGCGCAGGCGTTGGGGCCGGGTCCGCCGTGGCCGGGGCCCGCCACGTAGACCGCGTTCAGGTCGCGTTCCCTGATCACCCGATTCGCGTGCGCCCACACCAGATTCAGGCCGGGCACCGTGCCGAAATGACCGAGCAGGCGCGGCTTGATGTCCTCGGGCCGGAGCGGCTCGCGCAGCAGCGCATTGCTCATCAGATAGATCTGACCGACCGCCAGATAGTTCGATGCCCGCCACCAGGTGTCCACCGCGACGAGTTCGTCCCGGGTCAGCGGGCCGGGGGCGTCGGTGAGGGCATAGGGCTTCGGGGCGATGGTCTCGCCGTCGCCGCCGCCCACGTTGTCGGCTGCGGTGTCGCGCTCGATATCGCTGGTCCGGGTCATCGCGGACTCTCCTCGCACTGGGTGAGCTGCGGCGTCGCGCGCCGCGGGACCTGTCCGTTGCGCCGATTCGGCACTCGGCGACACCGGTGGAGAAACGCACCGCCGAGCCTACCGCCGTGCCGGTACCCGGGCCCGGATCAGCGGTCTATTACTGTGCGGGCCATGCATTCTCTCGGCAGGATCATCGGCATCGGACTCGTCGCGGCCGCCGCGATCGCGACAGCGGCGTGCGGCTCGGACACGGAGTCGTCCGGCACGACGTCGACCACCAGCGCCGCCGCGGGCGCGCCGACGGCGAGCAAGGGCCGCGAGTGCACCGCCGACGACGTGCAGGTCAGCGGTGGCTACGGCGACGCACCGGAGATCACCATCCCGGACTCCTGTGACCCGCCCAAGACGCTGATCGTCAAGGACCTGGTCGCGGGCAACGGCCCCGGCGCGGTCGCGGGTCAGCCGCTGACCATGAACTACGCGCTGGTCACCTGGTCGGACAAGCAGACCCTCGACAGTTCCTTCAAGCGCGGCAAGCCGTTCCAGCTGACCCTCGGCGCGGGCCAGGTCATCGAGGGCTGGGACCAGGGTCTGCTCGGGGTCCAGCAGGGCGCGCGCAGGCTGCTGATCGTGCCGCCGAACCTCGGCTACGGCGAGGGCGGCAACGGTGTCGCGCCGAACGAGACCCTGGTCTTCGTCACCGACGCGGTGCAGGTCGGCCGCTAGCCGCCGCCCAAACAACTGCCGATTGCACGACCGCGAGGGCGGTCAACTACCCTGGTCGGGATGCGTTCGCCGCACCCGACTCAGGGTGCGACGTCCCATGCGGGGACACCACATGAACTACGAACCAAGGAGCATGTCCGTGAAGAGCACCGTCGAGCAGCTGAGCCCGACCCGGGTCCGGATCAACGTCGAGGTGCCCTTCGAGGAGCTGAAGCCCGACTTCGACAAGGCGTACAAGGCGCTGGCCCAGCAGGTCAAGATCCCCGGCTTCCGTCCGGGTAAGGCTCCGGCCAAGCTGATCGAGACCCGCGTCGGCCGTGGCGCCGTGCTGGAGCAGGTCGTCAACGACGCCCTCCCGGGTCGCTACGCCGAGGCCGTGCAGTCCGCCGAGGTGAAGGTCATCGGCCAGCCCGAGATCGAGATCACCAAGATCGAGGACGGCGAAGAGCTGGCGTTCACCGCCGAGGTCGACGTGCGCCCCGAGATCGCGCTGCCGGACTACTCGGGCCTCGAGGTCACCGTCGACGCGTTCACCATCGAGGACGCCGACATCGAGCAGCAGCTCACCTCGCTGCGTCAGCGCTTCGGCACCCTGACCGGTGTCGAGCGCGCCGTGCAGGACGGCGACTTCGTGTCGATCGACCTCTCGGCCACCGTCGACGGCGAGGACGTCCCCGAGGCGGCCACCACCGGTCTGTCGCACGAGGTCGGTTCGGGTCAGCTGATCGAGGGCCTCGACGAGGCGATCACCGGTCTGTCGGCCGGCGAGTCGAAGGAGTTCACCTCCACCCTGGTCGCCGGCGAGCACGCCGGTAAGGAAGCCGTCATCACCGTCACCGTGCAGTCGGTGAAGGAGCGCGAGCTGCCCGAGGCCGACGACGAGTTCGCCCAGCTGGCCAGCGAATTCGACACCATCGACGAGCTCAAGGAAGACCTGAAGGGCCGCGTCGAGCGCGTCAAGAAGGTCGAGCAGGCCGGTCAGATCCGCGACAAGGTGCTCGACACCCTGCTCGAGACCGTCGAGGTCCCGCTGCCCGAGGCCGTGGTCAAGGCCGAGGTCGACGCGGTGCTGCACGACGCCGTCCACGGCTTCGACCACGACGAGGCCAAGCTGGCCGAGGCGCTCGAGGCGCAGGGCTCCTCCCGGGAGGAGTTCGACAAGGACACCCAGGAAGCCGCCGAGAAGTCGGTCAAGACCCAGCTGCTGCTCGACGCCATCGCCGAGGCCGAGAACACCCAGGTCGGCCAGCAGGAGCTGACCGAGCGAATCCTGTTCCAGGCCCAGCGCTACGGCATGTCGCCGGAGCAGTTCATCCAGCAGGTGCAGCAGGCCGGTCAGCTGGGCGCGGTGTTCGCCGACGTCCGTCGCGGCAAGGCGCTGGCCGGTGTCGTCGGCCAGGTGAAGGTCACCGACTCCGAGGGCAACGTGGTCGACACCGCCGAAATGTTCGGTGACCCTGCGGATTCCGCCGAGACCGAGCAGGTCGAGGCAGCCGCCGAATAGGTTTTGTGATGCCGGTGTGACCGGTGCCCCTACCGGGGTGCTTGGATTGCGCTGTGAGCGAAGAAGGGCGGTACCGGGAGTTCGGTGCCGCCCTGCTTCGTTACTGTTTGTGACGACGAACCGTATGGCCGTAGCAATCGGTGAGAAGAGAAGGCAGGTATCCGTGACAATCAACCAGGCAGGGGTCATGACAGCCGCTACTGCTGGTCTCAACCTCAGTGATTCGGTGTACGAGCGGCTGCTGCGCGAGCGCATCATCTTCCTCGGCACCCAGGTCGACGACGACATCGCGAACAAACTGTGCGCGCAGATCCTGCTGCTCGACGCCGAGGATCCGACCAAGGACATCTCCCTCTACATCAACTCGCCCGGTGGCTCGGTCACCGCGGGTATGGCGATCTACGACACCATGCAGTTCGCCGAGTGCGACATCAAGACCGTCGCGATGGGTCTGGCCGCGTCGATGGGGCAGTTCCTGCTGACCGCGGGCACCAAGGGCAAGCGCTTCGCGCTGCCGCACACCCGGATCATGATGCACCAGCCCTCGGCGGGCATCGGTGGTTCGGCGGCCGACATCGCCATCATGGCCGAGCAGTTCGCGCACACCAAGCGGGAGCTCAACGAGCTGCAGTCGCTGCACACCGGCAAGTCGGTGGAGCAGGTGACCGAGGATGCGGATCGCGACCGCTGGTTCACGGCGAAGGAAGCCCTCGAATACGGCTTCATCGACCACGTGGTCAGCCACGCGAACCAGGCGAAGTAGCGCAGGCCCGCGCCCCATCACACTCGAGACAAGCTTGGAGACCAAGATGGCCAATCTGATCGACCCGCGCGCAGGCCTGGGCGGCGCTGCCGCCGCCAACCCGCAGTCGCGCTACATCCTGCCGCAGTTCACCGAGCAGACTTCGTTCGGCGTCAAGACTTCCGACCCGTACAACAAGCTGTTCGAAGAGCGCATCATCTTCCTGGGCAACCAGGTCGACGACGTCTCGGCGAACGACATCATGGCGCAGCTGCTGGTGCTGGAGTCCCAGGACCCCGATCGCGACATCACGATGTACATCAACTCGCCCGGTGGCTCGTTCACCGCGCTGATGGCCATCTACGACACCATGCAGTACGTGCGTCCCGACGTGGTGACGGTGTGCCTGGGCCAGGCCGCCTCGGCCGCCGCGGTGCTGCTGGCCGCGGGCGCCCCCGGCAAGCGTGCCGCGCTGCCCAACGCGCGCATCCTGATTCACCAGCCGTCCTCCGGTGGTGTGCAGGGTCAGGTGTCCGACCTCGAGATCGCCGCGGCCGAGATCGAGCGGATGCGGCGCCTGATGGAGGTCACCATCTCGCGCCACACCGGCAAGTCCGAGGAGCAGGTCCGCAAGGACACCGACCGCGACAAGATCCTGACGGCCGAAGAGGCCAAGGAGTACGGCATCGTCGACCAGGTCTTCGACTACCGGAAGCTCAGCGGACAGAAGTGACACGCCCGGGCCCGTCGCCGCAGTTTCGGCGGCGGGCCCACCAATTTCGTGCGGGTTGGCCCACAATGGTGAGAACCCGCACAACCCTGAACAGAAACATGCGCGAGTTGTCGACCTCATTCGCGCACACCAGGTACGGTCGACTCAGGGACCATTGCTCTGATTGACGGCACCGAAACGTATTTCCGGCCCAATCGGGGGACGACGGTCGCACTCGGACAAGGAAGTAGGGACCTACGAGATGGCGCGCATCGGAGACGGCGGCGATCTGCTCAAGTGCTCGTTCTGCGGAAAGAGCCAGAAGCAGGTCAAGAAGCTCATTGCGGGCCCCGGGGTCTATATCTGCGACGAGTGCATAGACCTCTGCAACGAGATCATCGAGGAAGAGCTGGCCGAGTCGAGCGAGGTCAAGCTCGACGAGCTGCCCAAGCCCTCGGAGATCCGGGACTTCCTGGAGAACTACGTCATCGGCCAGGACACGGCCAAGCGCACCCTCGCGGTCGCGGTGTACAACCACTACAAGCGCATCCAGGCCGGCGACAAGGGCCGCGACAGCCGCGGCGAGTCCGTCGAGCTGGCCAAGTCGAACATCCTGATGCTCGGCCCCACCGGCTGCGGTAAGACCTACCTCGCGCAGACGCTGGCGAAGATGCTGAACGTGCCGTTCGCCATCGCCGACGCCACCGCGCTCACCGAGGCGGGCTACGTCGGTGAGGATGTCGAGAACATCCTGCTGAAGCTGATCCAGGCCGCCGACTACGACGTCAAGCGCGCCGAGACCGGCATCATCTACATCGACGAGGTCGACAAGATCGCCCGCAAGAGCGAGAACCCCTCGATCACCCGTGACGTCTCCGGCGAGGGCGTGCAGCAGGCGCTGCTGAAGATCCTGGAGGGCACCCAGGCGAGTGTGCCGCCGCAGGGCGGTCGCAAGCACCCGCACCAGGAGTTCATCCAGATCGACACCACCAACGTGCTGTTCATCGTGGCGGGCGCGTTCGCGGGCCTGGAGAAGATCATCTCCGACCGCACCGGTCACCGCGGCATCGGCTTCGGCGCCGAGGTTCGCTCCAAGGCCGAGGTCGACACCGACGACCACTTCGCCGAGGTGATGCCCGAGGACCTGATCAAGTTCGGCCTGATCCCCGAGTTCATCGGCCGCCTGCCCGTCGTCGCCTCGGTGACGAACCTGGACAAGGAATCGCTGGTCAAGATCCTCTCCGAGCCGAAGAACGCGCTGGTCAAGCAGTACGTCCGGCTCTTCGAGATGGACGGCGTCGACCTCGAGTTCACCACCGACGCCCTCGAAGCGGTTGCCGATCAGGCGATCCTGCGCGGCACCGGCGCCCGTGGCCTGCGCGCCATCATGGAGGAAGTCCTGCTTCCGGTGATGTACGACATCCCCGGCCGCGACGACGTCGCCAAGGTGGTCGTGGACGCCGACACCGTCAACGACAACGTCCTGCCGACGATCGTCCCGCGTAAGACCCAGCGCACCGAGCGCCGCGAGAAGTCCGCGTAGAACTCGCCTGGAGCCACGAAAGAGGGCCCGTGCTCCGATCGGAGTACGGGCCCTCTTTTCGTCTGTCCTAGCTCTCGCGGAAGGCCGGAGCCGCCGAGAGGAGATCTTCGGCGTCGTCGGAGGGGATCTCGGCCGAGGCGCGGGCGATGGCGGTGCTGTAGCGGGCGCTGGCGGCGTTGTGGATCATCAGCGCGACACCGATCATCACCGGCGCCACGGCGTGCACCGCGGCGTCGTACCAGTGCCCGGCACTCAGGTGCGGATAGGTGTTGAGGGCGATGGTGAGGGTGAGCAGGAACAGCTCGGCGACCAGGACCTGGGTGCGGTTGCCCATCACGCCCCACTCGGCCACGCGGGTGGTGCCGATCATGATGATGATCAGGCAGACGCTGATCATTGCCTCCAGGCCGAAGCTGGCCCAGTAGAGCGGGTCGCTCGGCCCGCCGGGCGCGATGTTGTGCTGGACGTTCACCGCCGACCACAGCATGCCCGCGATGACCACGCCGGCCAGCGCGCGCAGCGACCAGGTGCGGTGCTGATAGAGCGAGGCCAGCCGGGCGCGCGGGTTGGATTCGCGGCGCTGTGCGGCGATGGCCTTGCGGGCGAGCATCACGTCGGCCATCTCGGCCCGCTCCATCTCGGCGGTGGTCTCGCGCAGCCGGTCGGCGTGGGTGGAGGCCGCCTTGATCTGCTTCCAGCGCTGGTCGCGCTCGTAGGTGCGGATCTTTTCGGCGAGTTCGCGCTCGGCGCGCAGCTCGTCCTCGGACAGCGCGTCGGTCAGGGCCGGATCGGACTGGTAGGCGATGCGCCGCCTGGCCCGTTCGACCCGGACCGGCAACGCAACGACCTCGTCATCGAGCGGGTGTTCCTCGCGCATCGCAACTCCAGTTAGCAAAAGGGTTCGCCGGGTCGCGTCATTCTTGCGCATAGGGCCGCGGAGAGCACAACCGCGGGCCGGTTTCTCGCCGACCCGCGGAGGCCGGAATCGTCTGACGCACAACTGTGTAGCTGGTATCGCACTGTCACGGGGAGACGGTGACGACCGGGGAACCGGTCGCGCCCGGGGCCGAGGAGCTTCGTTGATCCTCCGTGGTTCGCCGTTGAACCTTGATCCCGTGCTGTGCTTCTGCTGAGTTTTTCGCCGCAGGCGGGTGCGGTGTTACGTGGGTCACTCGGTGGAGTAGTCGCCGTACTTCGGTGCGCCGTCGGCCCGGTAGCTCGCGATGATCACGCCGGTGGAGGTGGTGCGTGATTCGGTGAGGGTGAAGCCGGTGGGTCGCACCGTGTCGGTGAACAGTTTCTTGCCGGTGCCGAGTACCACCGGGAAGGTCAGCAGGTTCATCGTGTCGACGAGACCGGCCGCGAGCAGGGTCTGGGCGAGGGCGCCGCTGCCGTGCATCTGCAGTTCCCGGCCGGGGCGGGCCTTGAGGGCCGTCACCTCGGCCACGATGTCGCCGCGCAGCAGCTCGGTGCCCGCCCAGGCCGCCTCGGCGAGGGTGCCGGTGGCGACGTACTTGGGCAGGTCGTTGAGCTTGGTCGCCACCGGGTTGTCCGGGTCGTCGACCTTGGGCCAGTACCCGGCGAAGATGTCGTAGGTGCGCCTGCCCAGCAGGAACACGTCGACCCGGTCGAACACCGAGTCCATGAAGACGCCGAAGTCCTCGTCGCCGTAGGGGACCGACCAGCCGCCGTGCGTGAAGCCGTCGCTGGTGTCCTCCGCCGGGCCGCCCGGCGCTTGATAGACACCGTCGATCGTGAGGAACTGGGTCAGGGAAAGCTCCATGGCGACGATCCTTTCGTCCGTTTAGTCCGTCTTACTGGTCGTTCACCGATTACGACGGGCTCAACACGCAAAACTCATCGGCGTATCCTCGCGGTGTGTCGGACTGGTGCTGCCGTTCGGTTGCTGTTTACTCGGTCCGTCAATCAGATGTTCGAGTGACGAGTGGAAGCGGAGGAGACATGGCACTGCCTACGATGACCGCCGAACAGCGCACCGAGGCGTTGGCCAAAGCGGCTGCCGTGCGCAAGGCGCGCTCGGAACTGATCGGCAAGGTGAAGGAGGGCAAGGTCACCGTCGCCGATCTGCTCAAGAAGGCCGACAGCGACGATCTGGTGAAGAAGACCAAGGTCGCTGCGGTGATCAAGGCGCTGCCGGGTGTCGGCCCGGTGAAGGCGGCCAAGCTGATGGATCAGGCTGAGATCCCCGAGGATCGCCGTATCGGCGGGCTCGGTGCTCGCCAGCGCGCGGCGCTGCTCGACGCCCTCGAGGCCTGAGCCGAACAGTGATCCGACGCCCGTGGACGCACAGCGTGCACACCACGGGCGTCGGGATAGTTCGGCCTGACGAGGTTTTCAGACGCAGTAGGTCAGCAGGAAATCGTTGATCCGCAGGCGCCAGCCCGGCTGCAGTTCGATGGGCAGGGTGCCGACGCGGGACCAGCGTTCGGAGTCGGGGGCGGCGAAGAACGTACCGGAGGTGGCGGGGGCCTCCCGGACGAACACCTTGCCACGGTCGGGGGCGACGAAGGCATGGACCCGGGAGACGAGCCGGTCGCGTTCGATCAAGATGGGGGTGGCGGCGGCGGCCCGCACCGATTCGTCGCCGGAGGGGTTACGGCCGAGGACATAGGGCCGGTCCAGTGGGTAGCTGAGCCCGTCCTCGGTGACCAGGGCACCGCGCGGACTACTCGGCTGCGGCCCGGACTTTCCCAGCGCGATGGGCTCGGCCCGCTTCGCCGCATCCAAGGCCTGTGACCAGGCCAGGGGAGCGTTGGTGGCGGGGGTGTTGCGCGGGCCGGTGCTGACGGTGGCGCCGTCGCCGGTGCTCGGCCGGGAGCCCGTGCTCACCGTCTCCCCGTCGGCGCTGCCCGCGTCGGCGGGCGGCACGAAACCGGTTGCCGGACCGGCGGATCCGGACTCGCCGGCCAGGCTGAAACCCGCGGTGGCGGGCCTGGCCTCGCCGTTCTCGGCGTGGCCGGACGGTTCGCGCAGTGCCCGGAACCCGGTGGCTTCGGTCGGCGGCGGTTCGTCGATGGCCTCGACGCGGCGCGGCGCCGGATTGCGGCGACGGCCGAGGGTGAGCACGAAACCGTTGCCGGTGACGATGCCCGCCCGTAGATCGGTGCGCGGATTGGCGCTGGTCGGGTCGGCCATCTCGGCGCCGACCGCGATCCGGCGAACGGGTTCGCGGATGATCTCGTCGACCCAGGTGAAGGCCCGGTCGCCGGCGAGGCGGCGGTTGCCCTCGGCGCCGGAGATCTCGGCGATCACCGCGCCGCGCAACAGGATCAGCATCCCGTCGGAGGTGGGCGCCAGCACGCCGAACGGCGGCGGTGCGGAGGCACCACCGAAGACGACACCGGCCAGTCGCTGGGCCAGCGCCGCACCGGGCGCCGAGGCCGCGGTACTCATCGCGACGGTTTCGACCGCGCCGAGTAGCCGGTCGGTGGATGGGGTCTCACCTGCCAGATAGACGACGACGTCGCCGAATCGGGCGACGATCCCGGTCCCGGGCACGATGGCCACGGTGGACGAATGCGCGCGCATCAATGCCTCCTTGTCGGACTGGCCTTTGTCAGCATAGATCGACTGACGCGCGGGGGTCAGGGGTTGGGGCCACCGCGGCGGCGCCGGTCGCGTCGGCCGGCTGCGGCTCGGCGGCAGTGCGCCACTGGCACTGCCGGTTTCGGCCGGAGCGAGGCGAAGCGCAGGCCATGCCGAGGATCAGGATCGGTACCGCGAGAACTGCACGCGGCGACGGTGGTGCCTGCCGAGACGACGAGCGCGAGCAGGGTGAGCGTGCCCGCGAGGATGGTGCGCGGGCCGGAGGTGAATCCCTTGTGGCGCACCAGGGTCAGCGCCGACACTGGGTTCGGCGCGGTGAGCTCGCGGGGGTTCCGGCGAGAAATACGAACACCGTTCGTGCCAAACGTCGTTCGTGGACCCCGTATGATCGGCGCATGAATGCCGCACCCGTCAGTCGCCGGGCCAGACCGGCGAAAGCCCCGCTCAGCCGTGAGGTGGTCATCGAGACCGGACTGCGCATCCTCGACACCGACGGCCTGGCCGCGCTCACCATGCGCCGGGTCGCCCAGGAACTCGACACCGGCGCCGCTTCGCTCTACGTCTACGTCGCCCATCGCGACGACCTGATGACCGGCATGCTCGACCACGTCCTGTCCACCGTGACCACGCCCACCGGCGGTGACTGGCGGCAGCGCCTGACCGCCCTCGTCGAGAACACGATCGAGGCGCTCGGCAGGCACGAAGGCCTCGCGCTCGTCGCCTTCGGCCGGGTCCCGACCACCGAACACGCGCTCGGCCTGATCGAACAGCTGCTCTCGCTGCTGCGCGAAGGCGGTCTCGACCCGGCGACCGCCACCTGGGCCGTCGACCTGATCCACCTGCACATCACGGCCGAAGCCGCCGAGCAGGCGGCCGCCAACGTCACGGGCGGGACCGAGCCGGACTACATCGCCGGGATCACCCAGCGCATCGCCGAACTACCCGCCGAGCGGTACCCGACCGTCGTCGCGCTGCGTGCGCACATGCCGGCGGGCGACGGTGACGCCCGTGCCCGGTGGGCCCTGCGCGCCCTGCTCAACGGCATCATCGCCACCCCGGCGGTGGCGCGATGACCGGCGTCGATCAGCCAGGAACCGTCGAGCGGCGACGGGTGGCCGGCGGCCCGATCCGACCCGCGAGCGAGTCCGAGATCCCGGTGCTGCAGGAGATCGAGCAACGCGCCGGTGCCCCGTTCGCCGAGGTGGGGATGACCGCGGTCGCCGAGGACGAGCCGCCGCAGGCCGACACCCTGCGCGAGTACATCGCCGCCGAGCGCGCGTGGGTGTGGCCCGACGACGCCGACCGTCCGATCGGCTACCTGGTGCTGGGCCTGGTCGACGGGCAGCCGCACATCGACCAGGTGTCGGTGGACCCGGCCTACGCGGGCCTGCGCCTCGGCAAACGCCTGATCGACCACGCGGTCCGCTGGTCGAAAGACCGTGGGCTGCACGAGATCACCCTCACCACCTTCACCGAGGTGCCGTGGAACGGCCCGTACTACGAGCGACTCGGCTTCACCTACATCCCGGCCGCCGCCGAGACACCGGAGCTACGGGCGATCCGCGCCGCCGAGATCGCACACGGCCTCGACGAATGGCCCCGCGCCTGCATGCGCGCCGACCTGGCAACTTGGGTCGACGGCTGACCTGCCCGGTCGCCGAGCGCACCCGCCGACCGGGCGGTCGTCGTGGTGCGGGCAGCTCGACGTCGCGGGCGCCCGCGTGCCGATGCCGCGCCGGGCGTCTAGCGACGCGCAGCTCGACGTCGCAGCCGCCCCGCGCCGGCACCGCGCCGCAGTCACCGACGGGCGGTCACGCGGTCAACTGCCGACGACGGCCCGGGCGAAGGCGGCTTCCGCGGCGGGGGTGGCGGCGGCGCGGTCGGCCGGGACCAGGCCGATGCGGGACCGGCGGTCGAGGAGGTCGTCGACGGTGAGTGCGCCCTCGTGGCTGATGGCGAAGTCGAATTCGGCGGCGGTGACGTCGATTCCGGGGGCGACCGGTTCACGCAGGGACGGATCGGCCAGCCAGGCCGAGACGATCTGGCCTGCCTCGCTGCCGTAGCGCTCGATGAGGACCGGGGGTGCGTCGATGCGGTCGCGGGCCGCGCCCGCGACCGCGCCGACCAGGGGAAGGCGGGTCGTGCGGCAGTTCGACGCGGGCAGCGCGGCGTGGGCGACGGCGGCGTCGACGGCGTCCTGGGCCATCTGCCGGTAGGTGGTGAGCTTGCCGCCGACGACGGTGATCAGGCCGTCGGGGGAGGTGAGTACCGCGTGCTCGCGGGAGATGTCGGCGGTGCTGTCGTCGGCGGTCTTCAGCAGGGGACGCAGGCCGGCGAAGCGGCCGCGGATGTCGGCGCGGGTCAACGGTTCCCGCAGCGCGGTGTTGATGGTGTCGAGCAGGAAGTCGATCTCGGCTTCGGTGGGCTGCGGCTCGTCCGGGATCGGGCCGGGCGCGTCCTCGTCGGTGAGGCCGAGGTAGACGCGGCCGTGCGCCGCGGGGAGCGCGAAGACGAAGCGGCTGATGCTGCCGGGGACCGGCACCGTCAGCGCCGCGCTCAGACCGCCGAATGCGGCGGCGTCGAACACCAGGTGGGTGCCGCGGCTGGGCCGTAGTTCGATGCTGTGGTCGACCTCGCCCGCCCACACGCCGGTCGCGTTGATCACCGCGCGGGCCCGCACGGTCAGCGATTCGCCGGTGATCGTGTCGCGCAGCTGGACCGAATCACCGGTCGCGGCAACGGCTTCGACACGGGTGAGCACGGTAGCGCCCTCGGCGGCCGCGGTGCGAGCCAGGGCGACGACCAGGCGCGCGTCGTCGACGAGCTGACCGTCCCAGGCCTGCAGGCCGCCGCGCAGCCCCTCGCGGCGCACGGTGGGAGCCAGCCGCAGCGCCTCGGCGGCGGCGACCCGGCGGGAGCGGGGCAGGGTGTCGGCGGAGGTATGGGCGGCGATGCGCAGGGCGTCACCGGCGGCGAAACCCGCACGGATCAGCGAACTCTGGGCTGTCTTGATGCCGGGCAGCAGCGGCACCAGCTGGGGGAGCGGGCGCACCAGGTGTGGCGCGGTGGTCCGCAGCAGGATGCCGCGCTCGACCGCGCTCTCGTGCGCGATCCCGACCCGCCCGCTCGCCAGGTACCGCAGGCCGCCGTGCACCAGCTTCGAACTCCAGCGGCTGGTGCCGAACGCGAAGTCGTTGCGCTCGACCAGCAGCGTGCGCAGCCCGCGCGACGCCGCGTCGAGCGCGACACCGGCGCCGGTCACGCCACCGCCGATCACCAGCACGTCGACCTCGGGTCGTTCGCCGAGGGCGGTCAGGTCGGCGGTGCGGCGGGTCGCGTTGAGGGCGAACTTCGAATCAGGAGTCATCACAGTCCTTGTCGCGTGGAGGGAGCAGGTAACCCTCGATCGCCCTCGACAGCTCCGCGTCGAACTGCGCACCGGCCAGCAGCGGCTCCACCGTGCCCGCGGACTGCACCGCGGACTGGGTGATGAGCAGCAGCATGGTCGCCATCTGCTCGGCGTTGCCCGCGCGGATCGATCCGTCTTCGTGGCCGAGCTGGATCTCTGCCGCGAACAGTTCGATCAGCGTGCGCTGGTTGCGCCCCAACCGGCCGAACACATAGGTCAGCATCAGATCGGTGTCGGTGCGGAAGATCTTGGCGAACACCGCGTTCGCCCGGATCGCCGCCGCACCGGCGACGATGCCACGGACCAGCCGATGTCGGCCGAGGCCGACATCGGGCATGGTCTCGCCGACGATCATGCGTAGCTCACGCACGAGCAGTTCGGCGATCAGCGACCCGGTGTCGGGCCAGCGCCGGTACACCGTCGGCCTGCTGACCCCGGCACGGCGCGCCACCTCGGTGAGAGTGGTACGACGGACACCGAAGTCGACGACGCAGGCCCGCGTGGCATCGAGAATCGCCACGTCGGTGGGCGAGAGTTGCTCGTCCGCGTTGGTCGCGATGTCGATCATCGTGCTTCACCCCGGTGTGTTCGGCGGCGCCGGAGGGGGCGCCGTGGTCGAGCTGGAACGCTCAAGGGTATCGAGCGGACCAGCGGGGTCGGTGTCGTGAATGCGGGGCAGTGACATCCGACAGCGGTCGGATGCCGGCTCGAGGACTTATCGTACTGGTTACTGCTTGACACTATATGTCAGAATGTAACGCATGGTCGAGACGCAACCCGAAAATTCCGGTGCCACCACCCTGCAGCCGAGTATGGTGTGGGACGCCTGGGGTGTCCCCGCTGGACACCAGCCCCTGTCGGCGCAGATCCGCGGCCTGCTCGCGCAGGTGTTCGGTATCTCGGGCGAGCCGGTGGCGCGTCGCGACGAGGGCGACGTGCCGCTGCGCCCCGCCACCCTCACCGCCGGCGATCGGGCCGGGCTCACCGCCATCGTGGGTGACGAACATCTCAGCACCGCCGATGTCGTGCGGCTGCGCCACGCGGGCGGCAAGAGCACCCCGGATCTGTTGCGCCGCCGGGCAGACGGCCCGCAGGACGCGCCCGACGCGATCCTCTTCCCCGCCGACCACGCCCAGGTCCTGGCCCTGCTGACGTATTGCTCCGAGCACGGCATCGCCGTCGTCCCGTTCGGCGGCGGCACCAGCGTGGTCGGCGGCGTCGACCCGGTGCGTGGGCAGTTCGCCACCGTCATCGCGCTGGATCTGCGCAGGCTCGACAGCGTCACCGGGGTCGACCCGGTCAGCGGCCTGGCGACGCTGGGCGCCGGCCTCACCGGACCGCGGGCGGAGGCGCTGCTCGGCGAGCACGGGCTCTCGCTCGGGCACTTCCCGCAGAGCTTCGAATTCGCCACCATCGGCGGGTTCGCCGCGACCAGATCGTCGGGTCAGGCGTCGGCGGGCTACGGCCGCTTCGACGACATGGTCGAGCGACTGGTCGTCGCCACCCCGCAGGGCACCGTCGAGCTGGGGCGGGCACCCGCGTCGGCCGCCGGGCCCGACCTGCGTGAGCTGTTCGTCGGCTCCGAGGGCACTCTTGGCATCATCACCTCGGTGACGCTGCGCGTGCACCCGGTCCCGGAAACCACTGCCTACCAGGCCTGGTCGTTCCCCGACTTCGCCACCGGCGCGGCCGCGCTGCGCTCTCTCGTGCAGACCGGCGCGGCGCCGACGGTGCTGCGCCTGTCCGACGAAGCCGAGACCGGGCTGAACCTGGCTCGCTCCGGCGATGTCGGCGGTGCCCCGGTCGCGGGCTGCCTGGCCATCACCACCTACGAAGGCACCGAGGAGCACGTCGCCGCTCGCGCGCTGGAGGCGAGCGGACTGCTGACCGCCGCGGGTGGCACCGCGCTCGGCGATGCGCCCGCGCAGCAGTGGGAGCACGGCCGCTTCGCCGCGCCCTACCTGCGCGACGCGCTGCTCGATGTCGGCGTGCTGTGCGAGACCCTGGAGACCGCGACCACCTGGGCGAACCTGTCCAACCTGAAGACCAAGGTCACCGGCGCGCTGATGGATTCGCTCGGCGCGCAGGGCACGCCCGCGCTGGTGATGTGCCACATCTCGCACACCTACCCGACCGGGGCCTCGCTGTACTTCACCGTCGTCGCCAAGCAGCTCGACGACCCGATCGCGCAGTGGCGCCTCGCCAAGTCCGCGGTCGGTGACGCGATCATCGCCGCGGGCGGCACCATCACCCACCACCACGCCGTCGGCGCCGACCATCGGCCGTGGATGTCGGCCGAGGTCGGCGACCTGGGTGTTCGCGTCTTGCGCGCGGTGAAACGCGAACTCGACCCCGCCGGGGTGCTCAATCCTGGAAAGCTGGTGCCGTGAGGGAGCTTTGGCGAGTGAACCGGATGCACAGCGCGCGTTCGCGCGCGACGGAGCCGAGCGCCGGCGAGGTGGAGTCGTGAAGGAGCCTTGGCGAGTGAACCGGATGCACAGCGCGCGTTCGCGCACGACGGAGCCGAGCGCCGGCGAGGTGGAGTCGTGAGCGAACTTTCGGTGCGGCGGGTACTCGTCGTCACGAATCCGCATTCGGGTGCGGGGCGGGGCGACGGCGTCGCCGAGGCGGTGCTGGAGCGGCTGCTGGCCCAGGGCGTCGAGGTGGCCGAGGTGCGGGCGCCCAGCGCGGCCGAATCGGTCGAGCAGGTCAGGGCGGCCGTCACCAGCGAGCTCCGGCGGCCCGACGCGGTGATCTGCGTCGGCGGCGACGGGCTGATGAACGTGCTGCTGGCCGCGGTCGCGCACAGCACCGTGCCGCTGGGCCTGGTGCCCGCGGGCACCGGCAACGACCTGGCCAGGGAGCTCGGCATCCCGACCGGCAACCCGGAGGCGGCCACCGACATCGTGCTGCGCGGCCGGGTCCGGCATATCGACCTCGGCCGGATCGAGTCGACCTACGCGACGCCCACCTGGTTCGCCACCGTCGTCGGCACCGGTTTCGACGCGCGAGTCACCCTGCGCGCCAACAAGATGCGCTACCCGCGCGGCCCGCTGCGCTACACCGTGGCCGCGGTGGCCGAGCTGATGCGCGGCTACACGCTGCCGTTCACCCTCGAGCTGTCGGGCCTCGCGCCCGGCGCGCTCGACAACCCCGACGGCGAACAGACGGTGATCCACACCGATGCCGTGATGGCCCCGATCGGCAACACCCGCACCTACGGCGGCGGCATGCTGGTCTGCCCGGACGCGCTCGCCGACGACGGCTACCTCGACATCACCGTGGTCGGCGCGGTCTCCCGGCTCGAGATGGCGCGGCTGCTGCCCGCGCTGTCGGCGGGCAAGCGCATCGACCATCCGTCGACCAAGCGCTACCGCGCGCGGCGGATCACCGTCACCGCCGACGGTGGCTACGCCACGGCCGACGGCGAACCGGCCGGGATGCTCCCGGTCACCGTGCAGGCGATGCCGGGCGCGCTGACGGTGCTGGTGCCGTAAAGGCCGCGGGGGCCGACGGTGGTGGCTCGGCCCGGGGCCCTAGGCGGCGTCGAAGGTGATGCGGGTGACGGCGGTGAGGCTCGGCCGGTCGACGATCACCACCGACGCCGAGTCCAGCGGCTCCGGGACCGGCGCGACGGGTCCGGCCCCGCGCGCGCCCAGGGACTGCATCATCCGCTCCCATCGGCGGCAGTGCGCGGTGAACGCCACGCTGTTGACCCGCCTGCCCCGGGTGACCTGACCGTGCCTGGCCTGCGTCGGGGGCACATCGATCAGCACCATGTGCAGTTCGCGGCGTCCGGTCACCGCCCAGCGGGCGATCATCCGGCGGCTCCAGGCGAACGTCGCGCAGTCGTGGATCGCCACCGGCCCGTCGGCGGTGCGCAGCGCGTCGCGGATCGCGCGATAGTGCTCCAGGTGCACCAGCGGTCGCCACAGCGGATACGGCACCCGGCCCAGCCGGTGCCGCAACCGGTTGCGGGTGTGATTCGAATCGAGCACCAGCGCACCCGATGCCGTGCGCACCGGCTCCTCGGCGTCGGGACCCGCGGCGAAGAAGCGGTGTAGCGCAGTGGATTTGCCCGCCCCGGGCACTCCGGCGAAGACCAGCACGCTGGCGGCGGGGTAGTGGAGCTGGTCGACTTCGCTCGCGCGTAGGTCCACCAGCGCGTGCGGAGCGATGATCCGCGGCGGCGCGGATCGGGGTGGGGGAGTCGCGGCGGAATCGAGCGGGGGCGTCACCCTCTCCAGACTCCGGGAAAACGGACAATTCGGCAATCGGGGATTACCCCGATGTTCGGTGGAGGCACTTGGCTCACAACAACTTCCGCGTGTCGTTGTGCCCAGGTGACAAACTGTCACCCGGGCGTCGGGCAGAAGCTGAGAATTGCATATGGATTCCCGGGACGGCCGGGAATCGCCGGTAGTATCACAGAAGTAGACGGAGTCTTCGGTGTCCCTCATCCACCGAAGATTCCGTCTCTGTTTTTTCGGCGGTGCCGTGCTGTGCCGGGGGGCGTCAGTTGCTTTGCCGGGGCCCCTTAGGATTGGTGCGTGACCAGCGCAGCCCCAGACAACTCGCGTAATCGTGCCGATGCCCTGCCCAAGAGCTGGAACCCCAGCGAGGTAGAGGCCGACCTGTACGAGGGCTGGGTAGACGCCGGATACTTCGGCGCCGATGCGACCAGCGGCAAGCCCGCCTACTCGATCGTGCTGCCGCCCCCGAACGTCACCGGCACCCTGCACATGGGCCACGCCCTCGATCACACCCTGATGGACACCCTCACCCGCCGCAAGCGGATGCAGGGCTACGAGGTGCTGTGGCTGCCCGGTATGGACCACGCGGGCATCGCGACCCAGACCGTGGTGGAGAAGCAGCTCGCCGCCGACGGCAAGACCAAAGAGGACTTCGGCCGCGAGCTGTTCATCGACAAGGTGTGGGACTGGAAGCGCGAGTCCGGCGGCGCCATCCAGTGGCAGATGCGCGCGCTCGGCGACGGCGTCGACTGGAGCCGCGACCGCTTCACCATGGACGAGGGCCTCTCGCGCGCGGTCCGCACCATCTTCAAGCGCATGTACGACGCGGGGCTGATCTACCGGGCCGAGCGCCTGGTGAACTGGTCGCCCGTGCTGAAGACCGGCATCTCCGACCTCGAGGTCGACTACAAGGACGTCGAGGGCGAGCTGGTCTCGCTGCGCTACGGCTCGCTCGACGACAACGAACCGCACGTCGTCGTGGCCACCACCCGGGTGGAGACGATGCTGGGTGACACCGCCGTGGCCGTGCACCCGGACGATCCGCGCTACGCCGCGATGATCGGCTCCACCGTCTACCACCCGATCACCGGGACCCAGATCCCGGTCATCGCCGACGACTACGTCGACCCGGAGTTCGGCACCGGTGCGGTGAAGATCACCCCCGCGCACGACCCCAACGACTTCGAGATGGGCCTGCGGCACAACCTGCCGATGCCGACGATCATGGACGAGGGCGGCCGGATCACCGGCACCGGAACCGAATTCGACGGCATGGACCGCTTCGAGGCGCGCGTGAAGGTGCGTGAGCGCCTCGCAGCCGAGGGCCGCGTCGTCGCGGAGAAGCGGCCGTACACCCACAGCGTCGGCCACTCCGAGCGCTCCGGCGAGCCGATCGAGCCGCGCCTGTCGATGCAGTGGTGGGTCAAGGTCGAGTCGCTGGCCAAGGCCGCCGGTGACGCGGTCCGCGACGGTGACGTGAAGATCCACCCGGCGAGCCAGGAACCGCGCTGGTTCGACTGGGTCGACAACATGCACGACTGGTGCATCTCGCGGCAGCTGTGGTGGGGCCACCGCATCCCGATCTGGTACGGCCCCGAGGGCGAGATCGTCTGCCTCGGCCCGGACGAGGAGGCGCCCGAGGGCTGGGTGCAGGACCCGGACGTGCTCGACACCTGGTTCTCCTCCGGCCTGTGGCCGTTCTCCACGATGGGCTGGCCCGAGGCCACCCCGGAGCTGGCGAAGTTCTATCCGACCAGCGTGCTCGTCACCGGCTACGACATCCTGTTCTTCTGGGTGGCCAGGATGATGATGTTCGGCATGTTCGTCAGCGACGACCCGGCGCTCACTGTCGGCAAGGGCGGACAGAAGCAGGTGCCGTTCGAAGACGTCTTCCTGCACGGCCTGATCCGCGACCAGTACGGCAAGAAGATGTCGAAGTCGCGCGGCAACGGCATCGACCCGCTGGACTGGATCAACTCCTACGGCGCCGACGCGCTGCGCTTCACCCTGGCCCGCGGCGCCCAGCCGGGCGGCGACCTCTCGGTCGGCGAACCGCACGCGCTGGCCTCGCGCAGCTTCGTCACCAAGCTGTTCAACGCCACCAAGTTCGCGCTGATGAACGGCGCGCGCTCCGGTGAGCTGCCCCCGCGCGAGACCCTCACCGACACCGATCGCTGGATCGTCGACCGGCTCGACGAGGTGCGCGCCGAGGTCGACGCCGCCTTCGACGCCTACGAGTTCGGCAAGGCCTGCGAGGCGCTGTACCACTTCGCCTGGGACGAACTGTGCGACTGGTACCTGGAGCTGTCGAAGGTGCAGTTCGCCGAGTCCGACGCTCGCGCCGAGAGCACCGCGGTGGTGCTCGGCACGGTGCTCGACGCGGTCCTGCGCCTGCTGCACCCGGTGATCCCGTTCGTCACCGAGACCCTGTGGAAGGCGCTGACCGGCGGCGAATCGGTCGTGGTCGCGCCGTGGCCGACCGCGAGTGGCATCGCCACCGACACCGTTGCCGCGCAGCGGGTCGCCGACACGCAGCGGCTCATCACCGAGATCCGCCGCTTCCGCAGTGACCAGGGCCTGGCCGACAAGCAGAAGGTGAAGGCCACGCTGGTCGGCCTGGACTCCGCCGGGCTCGGCGCGTTCGCCGGCTCGGTGGCCAACCTGGCCCGCCTGACCGAACCGGGTGACGACTTCGCCACCACCGCCGAGGTGCAGGTCCGGCTGTCGGGCGCGACGGTCACCGTGCAGCTCGACACCTCCGGCGCGATCGACCTCGACGCCGAACGCCGCAGGCTGGAAAAGGATCTCGCGGCCGCGCAGAAGGACCTCGACACCACCACGGCCAAGCTGGGCAACGAGGCGTTCCTGGCCAAGGCGCCGCAGCAGGTCGTCGACAAGATCACCGGCCGCCGGGATGTGGCCGCGGCCGAAGTCGCGCGGATCGGCGCCCGCCTGGCGGAGCTGAGCGGCAAATGAACGACGAGCCGGAGCCGCAGTACGACGCCGACGACCACCGCCCGGCGCCGCTGGGCGCCGGTCCGTCGCCGGTCGACCTGGCCGAGATGGCGCTGGTCGAGGCCGAACTCGACAAGCGCTGGCCGGAAACCAAGATCGAGCCGTCGCTGACGCGGATCGCCACGCTGATGGATCTGCTGGGCAACCCGCAGCGCAGCTACCCGGCGATCCACGTCGCGGGCACCAACGGCAAGACGTCGGTGACCAGGATGATCGACGCCCTGCTCACCGCGCTGCACCGGCGCACCGGCCGGATCACCAGCCCGCACCTGCAGCTGGCGACCGAGCGGATCAGCATCGACAACGCCCCGATCAGCCCGGCCCGCTACGTGGAGACCTTCCGCGAACTCGAGCCCTACATCGGGATGATCGACCAGCAGTCCGAGGCGGTCGGCGGCCCGGCGATGAGCAAGTTCGAGGTGCTCACCGGCATGGCGTTCGCCGCCTTCGCCGAGGCGCCGGTGGACGTGGCCGTCGTGGAGACCGGCATGGGCGGCACCTGGGACGCCACCAATGTGATCGACGGGCAGGTCGCGGTGATCACCCCGATCGGCCTCGACCACACCGAGTATCTCGGCCCCGACCTCGCCTCGATCGCCGGGGAGAAGGCCGGGATCATCAAGCGCGCGCCCGAGGCGTTGGTCCCGGTCGACACGGTCGCGGTGATCGCCGAGCAGGAGCCCGAGGTGATGGACGTGCTGCTGCGCCGGGCCGTCGAGGTCGACGCCGCGGTGGCCCGCGAGGGCGCGGAGTTCCGGGTGCTGGAGCGGGCCGTCGCCGTCGGCGGTCAGCTGCTCACCCTGCAGGGACTCGGCGGCGTCTACGACGAGATCTTCCTGCCGCTGCACGGCGAGCACCAGGCCCGCAACGCCTCGCTCGCGCTGGCCGCGGTGGAGGCGTTCTTCGGGGCCGGCGCGGATCGTCAGCTCGACATCGAGGCGGTGCGCGCCGGTTTCGCGAGCGCGTCCAGCCCCGGCCGGATGGAACGGATGCGCAACGCGCCGACCATCTTCGTCGACGCGGCGCACAATCCCGCGGGCGCGCAGGCGCTGGCGAACACCCTCACCACCGAGTTCGACTTCCGCAAGCTGGTCGGCGTCGTCGCCGTGCTCGCGGACAAGGACGCGGCGGGCATCCTGGACGCACTGGAACCGGTGTTCGACGAGATCGTCGTCACCAGCAACGGATCGCCGCGCGCCATGGAGGTCGACGCGCTCGCCGACCTGGCCGTGCAGCGCTTCGGCGACGAGCGGGTGATCACCGCCGACACCCTGCCCGATGCCCTGGAATCGGCGATCGCGCTGGCCGAGCAGGCCGGTGACGACGGTGACGTCATCTCGGGCGCGGGCGTCGTTGTCACCGGGTCGGTAGTGACCGCGGGCGCCGCGCGCGCCCTCTTCGGAAAGGGTCCGGCATGAGTGCGGTTCCACCCCCGGCGACCGATCCGTGGAAGGGTCTGCGCGGGGTCATGGCAGGCACCTTGGTCCTCGAGGCGATCGTGGTGCTGCTGGCGCTGCCGGTGGTCGCCGACGTCGGCGGCGGGATCACGTGGTTCTCCGGCACCTATCTCGTGACGCTGTCGCTGCTGATGGTCCTCGGCGCGGGCGTGCAGCGGAAGCCGTGGGCGATCCCGTTCAACCTCGGCCTGCAGGTGCTGCTGCTGGCGGGCACGTTCATCCACCTGTCGATCGGGATCATCGGCCTGGTGTTCGCCGCGGTGTGGGCGTTCATCCTCGTCCTGCGCTCGGACGTGCAGCGCCGGATGGACGCCGGCCTACTGCCCAGTCAGCGAATGGGCGGCCGGACCGACACGAGTTCGGCTCAGGGCGGCGACGCCGGTTAGAGTGGCGCCGTGACTGAGCAGACTTTGGTACTCATCAAGCCGGACGGCGTCTCCCGTGGCCTCGTCGGCGAGGTGCTCGCCCGCATCGAGCGCAAGGGGCTGAGCCTCAAGGCGCTGGAGCTGAAGAACGTGTCGACCGCCCTGGCCGAAGAGCACTACGCCGAGCACGCCGAGCGCCCGTTCTTCGGTTCGCTCATCGAATTCATCACCTCGGGTCCGGTCGTGGCGGCCGTGCTGGAGGGTCCGCGCGCGATCGCGGCGTTCCGTCAGCTCGCCGGTGGCACCGACCCGGTCGAGAAGGCCACCCCGGGCACCATCCGCGGTGACTTCGGTCTGGAGACCCAGTTCAACCTCGTTCACGGTTCCGACTCGCCCGAGTCCGCCAAGCGTGAGATCGCGCTCTGGTTCCCCGAATTTCCTGCTTGATTCGCGCTGTACTCGCTCGTCGCGTCCGGTGCGGGCGCGGCGGGCTCGAGCGGCCGGAGTTCGCGTGAGTTGCGCCGATGGCGATCCCCGCGCGAACCGTATGGGATACTGACTACGGATGTGTTCGACGCCGATGCTCAAACAGGGCGGTTGGTGACAGCCTGTCGCGCAGGTACGCGACAGCGGTGACGAACATGACCGGA
This sequence comes from Nocardia sp. NPDC057663, assembly GCF_042799895.1. Taxonomy (NCBI): domain Bacteria; kingdom Bacillati; phylum Actinomycetota; class Actinomycetes; order Mycobacteriales; family Nocardiaceae; genus Nocardia; species Nocardia sp. NPDC057663. The sequence goes on from NZ_JBHVHX010000002.1 coordinate 132,177, forward strand.
TGACACCGCGGTTGGATGCCGATCATCGCTGCCACGGACAACCCTGTTGCTGGGGTTGCCCGCGCAGGCACGCTGGATGAGCGCTCGGAGCGTGGCGTCACCGCACAGCCAGGCGCCGCGTGACCGGTTGGCCCGCCAGAAGATCGATCGAGGTGAGACCGGACACGCGGGGCGAGACCAGATGACCCTCGTACCATCGGGTACGAGGTGCACGGACGATGCCCCCGCGTCGGCCGCGTCACTCCCGTACCGGGGATGGACGCGCCCGGGGGCCCGAGGAGACTTCGTGGCCGATACAGAGCCGCTGGACACAACACAACAGGATGCCGATCAATTGCCGGAGCGAATTCGAGTTCATGCACTGGCCAAGCGGTTGGGAGTGACCAGCAAACGCATCCTGGCCAAACTGGCCGAGCTGGGGGCCGAGGCCCGCAGCGTTCAATCGAATGTGGATCGCGCGGTAGCCGAGACGGTGCGCGACTCGATCGCTGCCGCCGACGCCGACACCGGCGAATCCCCGGCATCCACCACCGCGACGGCCACACCGCCGTCGACCGCCCCCGTCGCCGAGCAGCCGGCCGACCCGACCACCGCGCCCGCGCCAATGTTCTCGGCACCCGAGGTCGCGCGCACCGACGAAGTGTTCGCCGCGATGGCCGACGACGCGCACACCGGCCTGTTCACCCACCGGACCACCGAGGCGCCCGCCCCGGCCGAGCCGGTGACCTTCGAGGCGCCCGCCTTCACGGCGCCGCTGTTCCTGCCGCCGGACGCCACCGCCGCCGAGGAGGCCCGCAAGCGCCGCCGCGCCGAGCGAACCGTCAAGCGGACCGAGGAGCCCGTCGACGAGGCCGAGCCCGAGACCGAGACGGTCGAGGACGAGTCCGCCGACATCGATTCCGCCGGTGACAGCGACGCCGACGGTCAGCCGCGGCGCCGTCGTCGTGGCCGTCGCGGTCGCGGCCGTGGCCGGGGCGAGCAGTCCGCCGACGGTGAGGACACCGACACCGAGGACGCCGAGGACGACACCGCCCCGGCAGCGGAAGCCGTCACCGACGAGGCCGAGCACGTCGAGGACACCGACACCGAGACCGAAGACGAGGACGATTCGCAGCCCGAGGGCGCGAGCCGTCGCCGTCGCCGTCGTCGCCGCCGCAAGGTCGGCGGGGAGCCTGGCGAGGCCGACGCGTCGTCGGAGGACGATCCGCCGAACACCGTCGTGCACGAGCGCGAGCCGCGCAACAAGAGCCGTAGCCGGTCCGGGTCCGACGAGGTGCAGGGCATCTCCGGTTCCACCCGGCTCGAGGCCAAGCGCCAGCGCCGCCGCGACGGCCGCGAGGCCGGGCGCCGTCGTCCGCCGATCCTGACCGAGTCCGAGTTCCTGGCCCGCCGCGAGGCGGTCGACCGGGTGATGGTCGTGCGGGAGAAGGCGTTCGACGCCGCCGAGCACGCGCCGGGTCACCAGATCACCACCCAGGTGGCGGTGCTCGAGGACAACATCCTCGTCGAGCACTTCGTGACCAGTTCCGGCCAGGCGTCGATGGTGGGCAACGTCTACCTCGGCAAGGTGCAGAACGTGCTGCCCAGCATGGAGGCGGCGTTCATCGACATCGGCCGTGGCCGCAACGGCGTGCTCTACGCCGGTGAGGTGAACTGGGATGCCGCCGGTCTGGGCGGCAAGGAGCGCAAGATCGAGCAGGCGCTCAAGCCCGGCGATCAGGTGCTGGTGCAGGTGTCCAAGGACCCGGTGGGTCACAAGGGCGCCCGCCTGACCACCCAGATCTCGCTGGCCGGTCGCTTCCTGGTGTACGTGCCGGGCGGCACCTCCACCGGGATCAGCCGCAAGCTGCCCGACACCGAGCGCAAGCGGCTCAAGGAGATCCTGCGCGAGATCGTGCCCGCCGACGCCGGCGTGATCATCCGGACCGCGTCCGAGGGTGTCAGCGAGCCCGAGCTGGCGCGCGACGTCGAGCGGCTGCAGGCCACCTGGCGCACCATCGAGGAGGCCGCGGCCAAGGAGTCCAACGCGCCCAAGGCCCTCTACGAGGAGCCGGACCTGCTGGTCAAGGTGATCCGCGACCTGTTCAACGAGGACTTCTCCAAGCTGGTCATCGAAGGTGACCGCGCGTGGAGCACCGTCGAGACCTACGTGCGCACCGTCGCGCCGGACCTGCTGCCGCGGGTCAACCGGCACGAGAACAACGGTGTCGACGTGTTCGAGACCCTCCGCATCGACGAGCAGCTGGCCAAGGCGCTCGACCGCAAGGTGTGGCTGCCCTCGGGCGGCACCCTGGTGATCGACCGCACCGAGGCGATGACCGTCGTCGACGTCAACACCGGCAAGTTCACCGGCTCGGGGTCGAGCAACCTGGAGGAGACAGTCACCAGGAACAACCTGGAGGCGGCCGAGGAGATCGTGCGCCAGATGCGGCTGCGCGACATCGGCGGCATGATCGTCGTCGACTTCATCGACATGGTGCTCGAATCCAACCGTGACCTGGTGCTGCGCCGCCTCACCGAGGCGCTGGGCCGGGATCGCACCCGCCACCAGGTGTCGGAGGTGACCTCGCTGGGCCTGGTCCAGATGACCCGCAAGAAGCTGGGCACCGGACTGGTCGAGGCGTTCTCCACCACCTGTGAGCACTGCCACGGTCGCGGCATCCTCGTGCACTCCTACCCGGTGGACGCCGGGTCGGGCGCCGACGAACAGGCGGGCCGGGCCAAGGAGGGCGGTTCGCGCCGTCGCCGTGGCAAGGACAAGGGCCAGGACAAGCCCGCCGCCGTGTCGGCCGCCCCGGCGACCAACGGCACCGCACCGGCCGCCGAGCACGGTGAGGAGGACATCGCGGTCAAGCGGGCCCATCCGGTCGCGCTCGCGATGGCCGCCCACCACGGTGAGGACACCGACGAGGTGACGACGGCTCCGGCCGAGGAAGTCGCCGTCGAGGAGACCGTCGCCGCCGAGCCCACCCGGCGTTCGCGTTCGCGGTCGCGCCGGTCGAGCCGGAGTGCGGCAGCCAGTGAGCAGTCCGCGGAGAGTCCGGCGCTGACCGGGGTCATCCCGGCCGAGGCGGAAGCTCCGGCCGAGGAGCCCGCGGCGCCGGTCGAGCCGGCGGAGGTGGCCACCGAGCCGGCGGCCGCCGAGGTCGAGCAGCCCGAGGCCGCACCCGCCGAGCCCGAGCAGGCCGAACCGGAACCGGCCGAGCAGGCCCCCGTCGCCGAGGAGCCCGCCCCGCGCGCGCCCCGCAGGCGCCGCGTGGCCCGGTCGACGGCCGCTCCGGCAGCCGATAGTGCGGGCGCGGTGTTCGTGCTCTCAGCGAACGAGCAGCCGCCCGCCGCGGCCGTGGTGGACTTCGCCGCCGAGCCGGTGATCGTCCCGGAACGGAAGCCGCGTCGTCGCGCGGTGGCGCGCCCCGCGGGCGCGCCTGCCGCCGAAGCGAAGTAACCGGGTGCCCCCGATTCGGCCCTGACCGGCCGAATTGGGGGAGGGGTTGCCATTCTGGTAACCTAGGTCGGTCGCTGCCCCGCGATTGGGCATCTGGCCGAACGGCCGGATGATTCCGCAGGCAGCCAAACGTTCTTCCCCCGCTCTGCGGGGATGAGCCCAGAAATACGCGTCGCAGCTGTGGCGTGGACATGTGCAGGACCAACGTGAGTGGAGGAAGCCGACCGATGGCAGCGTACGCAATCGTCAAGACCGGCGGAAAGCAGTACAAGGTCGCGGTCGGTGACCTGGTGAAGGTCGAGAAGATCGAGGGCGAGCCCGGCACCGCCGTGGCCCTGACCCCGGTTCTCGTCGTCGACGGCGCCGATCTGACCACCGACGCCGACAAGCTGGCCAAGATCTCCGTGGCCGCCGAGGTCGTCGACCAGACCAAGGGTCCGAAGATCCGGATCCACAAGTTCAAGAACAAGACCGGCTACCACAAGCGCCAGGGTCACCGTCAGCCGCTGACGGTCATCAAGGTCACCGGCATCAAGTAAGACATCCCGAGGAGACGAAGCAATGGCACATAAGAAGGGTGCATCCAGCTCCCGGAACGGTCGTGATTCGAACGCCCAGCGCCTCGGCGTGAAGCGCTTCGGTGGCCAGAAGGTCAGCGCGGGCGAGATCCTCGTCCGTCAGCGCGGAACCCACTTCCACCCCGGCGTGAACGTCGGTCGTGGCGGCGACGACACCCTGTTCGCCCTCGCGGCGGGCGCGGTCGAGTTCGGCACCAAGCGTGGCCGCAAGACCGTCAACATCGTCGTCCCGGAGCCGGCCCAGGCCTGACCGCCTGGAGCGTCAGCTCCCCACGGACACCGGAGCGGGTCAGGGTTGTTTCCCTGACCCGCTCCGTCGTGTTCGCCCACCCTTACCGCAATCGACCAGTCAGAAGGAGGAGGATCAACCCATGTCCAAATTCATCGACCGCGTCGTGCTGCATGTTCGTGCCGGTAGAGGTGGACACGGTTGCGCCTCGGTGCATCGTGAGAAGTTCAAGCCGTTGGGTGGACCCGACGGCGGCAACGGCGGCAACGGCGGGGACGTGATCCTCGAAGTAGACGGCAACGTCCACACCCTGCTCGATTTTCATTTCCACCCGCACGCCAAGGCGGGCAACGGCAAGCCCGGTGAGGGCGGCAACCGTGACGGCAAGATGGGCACCGATCTGGTGCTGAAGGTGCCCGACGGCACCGTGGTGGTCGACAAGGACGGCGCTGTCGTCGTCGACCTGGTCGGTGTCGGCAACCGGTTCGTCGTCGCCAAGGGCGGCCGCGGCGGTCTCGGCAACGCCTCGCTGGCCTCCAAGGCGCGCAAGGCCCCCGGTTTCGCGCTGCTCGGCGAAGAGGGCGAAGAGCTCGACCTGGTCCTGGAGCTGAAGTCGGTCGCCGACGTCGGCCTGGTCGGGTTCCCGTCGGCGGGCAAGTCCTCGCTGGTGTCGGTGCTCTCGGCCGCCAAGCCCAAGATCGCCGACTACCCGTTCACGACGCTGGTCCCGAACCTGGGCGTGGTCGCCAGTGGCGACACGACGTTCACCGTGGCCGATGTTCCGGGTCTGATTCCCGGCGCCAGCGACGGCCGCGGCCTCGGCCTGGACTTCCTGCGCCACCTCGAGCGCTGCGCGGTGCTCGCGCATGTCGTGGACTGCGCGACCCTGGAACCGGGTCGCGACCCCGTCTCCGACGTCGACGCGCTCGAGGCCGAACTGGCCGCCTACAAGCCCGCCCTGGCCGGTGACGCCAGCCTGGGCGACCTGGCCGACCGCCCCCGCGTGGTCATCCTCAACAAGACCGACGTCCCCGACGCCGCCGAACTGGCCGAGATGGTGACCTCCGAGTTCACCGAACGCGGCTGGCCGGTGTTCGAGATCTCCGCCGTGAGCCGTGCCGGTCTGCGCCCGCTGACCTTCGCGCTGGCCGACATGGTCCGCCAGTATCGCGAAGATCACCCGAAGGCCGCCCCGAAGCGCCCGGTGATCCGCCCGATCGCGACCGACGAGTCCGGTTTCAGTGTGATCGCCGATCCGCAGGAGCCCGGTGGCTTCATCGTCCGCGGCACCCGCCCGGAGCGCTGGGTGCGCCAGACCCAGTTCGACAACGACGAAGCCGTGGGTTACCTGGCCGACCGCCTGGCTCGCCTCGGCGTCGAGGCCGAGCTGGTGAAGCAGGGCGCCCAGCCGGGTTGCTCGGTGACGATCGGCGATGTGTCGTTCGAGTGGGAGCCGCAGGTGTCCGCCGGTGTCGACATCGTGCCGACCGGCCGCGGTACCGACATTCGACTGGAGAACAACGACCGCGTCGGCGCGGCCGAGCGCAAGCTCGCCTCGCGGGCACGGCGCGGCTTGCTCGACGAAGACGGGAAGTAGGGGTCCGGCCGCGTCGGCGCCGGTCGAAAACCGGTGTCGGGCGCGGTCGTTGGATCGGCATACTGCGGTGGGTCACCGGCGCGAGCCGGGATGAGTCGACGACGGCGATCGCGGTGCAGGGAGTAAGGCAATGCAGGTGAGTTCGGAGCTGAGTGCGGCGCGCCAGGCCATCGTGTCGGCGCGCGCGGTGGTGGTGAAGATCGGTTCGTCGGCATTGACCAGCCTCGAGGGCGGTCTCGACACCGATCGGCTCGACCGGCTGGCCGATGCCGTCGAAGCGCGCATGCGGGCCGGGTCGGACGTGGTGGTCGTGTCCTCGGGCGCGATCGGGGCAGGCATCGCGCCGCTCGGGCTGTCCCGCAGGCCCAAGGACCTGGCCACCAAGCAGGCCGCGGCCAGCGTCGGCCAGCTGGCGCTGGCGCACGCCTGGGGCACCTCGTTCGCCCGCTACGACCGCACCGTCGGCCAGGTCCTGCTCTCCGCCGACGACTTCGCCCGCCGCGAGCATCATCGCAATGCCCAGCGCACCCTCGACCGGTTGCGTTCGCTCGGCGCGATCGCCGTGGTCAACGAGAACGACACCGTCGCGACGGAAGAGATCCGCTTCGGCGACAACGACCGCCTCGCCGCCCTGGTGGCGCATCTGGTCGGCGCCGACGCCCTGATCCTGCTCTCCGACGTCTCGGGCCTCTACGACGGCGACCCCCGCAAGGGCGCGGCGAACTTCATCCCCGAGGTGCGCAGCAGCGCCGACCTCGACGGCGTCATCGCGGGCAGCGGCGGCGCGCTCGGCACCGGCGGCATGGCATCGAAACTGTCCGCCGCCCGCCTCGCCGCCGACGCCGGCATCCCCGTCCTGCTGGCCTCGGCCGCCGACGCGGCGACCGCGCTGGCCGACGGCACCGTCGGCACCGCCTTCGCCGCCCGCCCGGTCCGCCTGTCCGGCCGCAAGTTCTGGGTCCGCCACGCCGCCGACACCCGCGGCTCGGTCCTGATCGACGCGGGCGCCGTCGAGGCCGTCGCCAAACGCCGCTCCCTGCTCGCCGCAGGTATCACCGGCGTCCGCGGCCGTTTCTTCGGCGGCGACGTCGTCGACCTGGTGAGCCCCGACAATCGCGTGGTAGCCCGCGGCGTAGTCGAATACGACAGCACCGAACTGTCCACCATGCTCGGCCGCTCCACCACCGAACTCCCCGACACCATGCAGCGCCCGGTGATCCACGCCGACGACCTCGTCAAGGTGTGAAGCCCGTGCCCGGGGGCTCATTCTCCGGGGACGGATTCACCCCGCGCAGGTAGACCGTTCGCGTGTCGAGGTCGAGCTCGCGGCCCGAGCCTGCTTCGACACGCACCAACTGCTTGGATTCACGTTCCTCGACAACGTGTTTGGACGCCGGATTGAACAGGTCGTCCACCACCGCCAGCATGCCGGGCCCGGCACCGGCGGTTCTGCGTGTCTTGCGCCAGTAGATCCAGCCTCGCCGCTCCGCCCACAGTGCGAGCTGGTCGAGTCCGATCACGGCTGCGGCGAAGACCACCGCGAACAGCAAGTACTCCACTGTGTCCTCCATGTCCGGCGGCGATCACCGCCGTGGTGGGATGACGCCCGGCTGGTCGAGATCGATCGGTGGCGCGGGTGGCGGCGTAACCGGTTGCGGGCCCGGGACATTCGTGTCCGGAATGGGGCCGGTGACACCCGGTTGTCCACCCGGATCGACCGGGCCCCCGGGCGCCGGGTCGGCCGCTTGTGGCTCGGGCGCGCGAGGTGCAGGCTGGGGCGCGGGTGGTTCCGGCGCGGGCTGTTCCGAGGTGGGCGCGGGAGCTGGCGGCGCCGGTTCTGGTGCTCGCGGTGCGGGCTGCGGCGCCGATGGCGCCGGTTGCTCTGCGGTGGGTACGGGCTGTGGTGCTGATGGTTCGGGTTGCGGTGCAGGCGGTTCCGAGGTGGGCGGAAGAGTCTGCGGCGCCGGTTCAGGCTGTGGTGCTGATGTTTCCGGTTGCGGTGCAGGCAGTTCCGAGGTCGGCGCGGGGATCTGCGGCACCGGCTGTCCGGTGGTAGGTGATGGCAGCTGTTCTGGTGTCGTCGGGGTAGGCGCGGGCTGTTCTGTGGTCGGCGGTGCCGGTGTCGGTGCAGGTTGTTCCGTCGACTTCGGGACGGGTGTCCCCGAGTCCTGTTGCACCGGTGACTGTCCCGAGTCCGGTGGAGCGGGGGCCTGGCTAGTCGGCGCGGGGGCCGTTTCCGGCGGTGGAGTTTCGGTGCTCGTGCCGGACGGTGCCGGAGTGGTTGGCGGCGCCTGGCTCGGTGCGGGGGTGGTGCCCGGCTGAGTGGGTTCGGTGCTCGGGGCGGATGGTGCGGGCGTCGTGGTCGGCGGTGGCGGACTCTGGCTCGGTGCGGGACTCTCTCCGGACGGCGGAGTCTGCGTACCCGGTGCAGTCGCGCTGGGAGGCTGCGAGGAGGTATCGCCCTGCGTCGACTCACCCTGCGGTGCACCGGGTTCCACGGCACCTTCCGGCGTCGACCCGTTGCGCGAACCCCTTTGCCCCGCTGTCGATCCCTGACCGACCGTCCCCGGCGGCGCGGGCAAGGCGGGCACTCCGGTCCCGGCCAGCGTGTACGCGGGCTTGTAGATCATGTTCATCGCCAGCACCGCCTCCTGGCGCAGCGCTTCCGCCGCCATCTGGGCGTCGATGACATGGGCGGCCTCGAGCAACCGTGCGATGGTCCCGATCGGCCCGGAACCACCGGGGGCGACCACCGCCAGCTTCACCGCTTCCGCGGCCGCCGCGACCCCGCCGAGGCGGGCGCCGACCTCGCCGAACACTGTGGCCAGCTCGTCGAGCGCGGCCGCGAAGCTGCGGGTGCTGGCGAAAGCGGCATCGGCGGCCGCGCCCTCCCAACCGGTTTCGTCGATCACCCGCTCGGCGTTGGACCTGGTCAGCGGCATGGAGGTGGTCAGGGTGGCGGCGCACTCCAGCCAGGCCATCGACGCGCCGAGCACGGCGGCGGCATCGATCTGCTGGGTGCGCGCGTAGATCTGTTCGTGCGGCATGGACTCGAAATGTTCCATCGCACCGATGTAGGTGGGGTCGGTGCCGCTCATCAGCGCAGCCTCGTCTCGACGGCGCGCAGCGCGGCGGCCGCGGCGGCATCGGCCTCGTCCAGGAGGCCGCCGCTGAGCAGGAACGCCTCTTTCATCCGGTAGGCGGCTTCGATGTAGTGATCGATCAGGTCGGCGGCGTCGCGCGCCTTGCGCGCGAAGCCTGCCTGTAGCTGCTGGGCGGAGACGAAACCACCGAATCCGCCTGCCTCGGAGGCGGATTCGAGATGCTGACGGAGCTGGGCGAGCCGATCGGCCTGCTGTTCGTAGAGGTCGGCGCACCGGCGCGCGGCATCGGGATCGAACTTCACGGTCCCCGCCGCGGCGGCGCTGCGGAACCGGGAGATCTCGGCTCTGCTGCTGTCGATCGTCATCGCGTCCCCTCCAGATCGTGCGTCGGCGTCCAGGCTAGCCGGACCTTCTGGTGTTCGAACTGTGCACCGGTGCGAGCCTGCGCTGCAGTTGCGCGGCGAGCTGACCGGCCGCCGCGGGCACGACGTGCACGGTTTCGCCCGCGCGCAGCAGGTAGCGGCCGTCGCCTGCCACATCGATCCAGCTGTAGTGCACCGGCGGCGCCGGGGTGTCCCGGTCGAGCCCGGTTTCGATGCGGATATGCCCTTCGGCGGTGTGCGGCTTGCGCAGCAGCCGCTGGATCCGGGGGACGGCGGGATGGGCCGCGATCACGGTTTCCTCGTCGCGGACGGCGTCGGCGTCGGCTTCCCGCGCCGGTTCGCGTCCGGGCGGCGTGTCGGGCAGACAGGCGGCGACGCGGGCGCCGATCCCCGCGGTATGACCGATCGAAACACGCACGCTGCCACCGTAATCGGGGCGGGTGCCGGGTTCCTGGAGCACGAGCACCGCGTGGTCGAAGACCGAGCAGGCGAGCAGCCGGATCTCGCTGCCGGGGGTGTGCGCGCCGCCGACGAGCACGATCCTGGCGTGTGGTGCGGCGATGATCCGCAGGCAGGCGGCGAGATCGGGATCGCCGCCGCCGGGTAGTCGGTGGTCGAGGCCCGCGCGTAGCCGGGCGGCCTCGTACTCGGTGTGCGGCGACTCGAGCACCCGGATCGGGAAGGGCATTCGGTCCTGACCGGATTCCCGCCACACGTGCGCGAATTCGTCAGCGCTGAAGGTCCATCCCATTGCCGATCCCATCCTTACCGAACCAGGACGAGCACAGCCTAACCGTAGTGTCCGATTCCGGCGCATCGATCACCCGTCAAACCTGCCGAATGGAACCTTCGGCCGTAATGAGCAGGGCGGCAGGATCGCTCAGTAACCCCGCTCCGGCTCGACGATCGCGAGCAGCGGCTCGCCCGCCACGAACCGGGCGATATTCGCGCCGACGTGATCGGCGAAGGCGGCCAGCCGCAGCTGCGGCGGATTCGAATCGTGCGGGGTGATGATCGCGTTCGGCAATGTCCACAGCGGATGTCCGTCCGGCAGCGGCTCCGGATCGGTCACGTCGAGGCCCGCACCGCCGATCACTCCCCGCGACAGCGCGTGGACCAGCGCATCGGTATCGATCAGGCTGCCGCGGGCCACATTGACGACCCATGACGAGGGGCGCAGCCTGGCGAGCTCGTCCGCGCCGATCAGGTGCCGGGTCTGCGCCGTCGCGGGCGCGGCGACCACCACATGGTCGGTATGCGACCACACCCGGCTCAGCTGCTCGGCGGGCACCGTCTCCACGTCGGCCGGAATACCCGCGCCCGTCACCGGCCTGCCCGACCGGTTCACCGCGATCACATGCGCACCCAGCGGCGCCAGCATCGGAATCAGCGCGCGCCCGATCCCGCCCGCGCCGACGATCGTCACCGTCTTGCCGCGCAACGACCCCACGTGCGGGAAGAACTCGCGCTGCTGCCACGATGTCGCCCGCAGGTGCTCGGGCAGATAGCGCACGCCCGCCAGCAGCAGCATCAGCGCGTGCTCGGCGACGCTGTGCGCGAACGCGCCCGCCGCCGAGGTGAACAGCACGTCCGGGTGAGCGCGGAAGACGCCCGCGTCGAAGAAGTCTTCGATACCCGCGGCGGGCAGTTGCACCCAGCGCACCGCGGCGGGCAGCGTGGCGGGGAAGTCACCGGCCGTGCCGGTCCAGATCAGCGCGTCGGCGTCGGTGAGCTCGCCGACCTTCGCGCCCGCTCCGACGACGGCCTTCTCGAGCAGGCGGGGTGTCTGCCGGTCCGGGCCGATCGCGATCGTGGTCGCGGATTCCTGCACGGGGACCTCCTGTGTGAACCAGTGGTGAGCTGCTGCCGTCGACGCACGGTGCGACCGGAGCTGTGTCGCCGCCGCGGGTGCGCCGACCCGGAGCCTCGATTCTTCCCCGTCGGCCTCGCTCACGATTCGTCGAGGTCGACCGGCTCGTCGATGCCGTGGCGGTCGGCCAGGTCGAGCAGGGGCGCGAGGTCGAAGACGGCGTCGTCCATGCCTGCCTGGATGTCGCCGAGTTCGGCGTAGCGGGCGGGGACGGTCTCGATGGTGAAGTCGCGGGGATGGATGTCGTCGATCTCGGTCCAGCGCACCGGGGTCGACACCGTCGCCGCCGGCACGCCGCGGACCGAGTAGGCGGCGGCGATGGTGTGGTCACGGGCGTTCTGGTTGTAGTCGACGAACAGCTGGGCCGGATCGCGATCGCGCCGCCACCAGGCCGTCGTCACGTCCTCGGGCGCCCTGCGCTCCACCTCCTGCGCGAAGGCCAGCGCGGCCCTGCGGACCTGTTTGAACCCGTGTTCGGGGGCGATCCGCACATAGACGTGCAGACCGGAACCGCCGGAGGTCTTGGGCCAGCCGACCGCGCCCAGTTCGTCGAGCACCTCGTGCACCACCCCCGCGACCCGCTGCACACGCGGCCACGGGCACTCCGGCATGGGGTCGAGGTCGATGCGCCATTCGTCGGGGGATTCGGTGTCGCTCGCCCGCGAATTCCACGGATGGAACTCGACCGTGGACATCTGCACCGCCCAGATCACATCGGCGAGCTCCTGCACGCACAGTTCGTCGGCATGCCTGCCGTAGCGCGGAAAGTACACGCGCACAGTCGAAATCCAGTCCGGCGCACCGCCGGGCAACCGCTTCTGGTGAATCTTCCCGCCGGGCAGGCCCTTCGGGAACCGGTGCAGCATGCACGGCCGGTCCCGCAGCGCGTTCACGATCCCGTCGCCCACGCTCAGGTAGTACTGCACCAGGTCGAGCTTGGTCGCCCCGAACTCGGGGAAATACACCCGGTCCGGGTTGCTGACCCGCACCGTGTGCTCACCCACCGCCAGCTCGACCGCCGGCGTCGCAGACTTGGCCACCTGCGCAACGATAGACGAGCAGGTCCGCTCCCGGCGGGGGAGCGGACCTGCGGTGGGTGGGTGTGTCAGCCCTGGCGGCTCTGCTGAGCCGGGGGCGTGTAGTAGCTCTCGGCGTAGGAGTACTCCGCCCAGCGGGGCGAGCGTTCCTCGTCGCTGTCCCCACCGTGTCCCGGCCACCAGGCGCGGCGCCCGAGCAGCGCCGTGACCGCCGGGGTGAAGAACAGCGCCATCACGAACGCGGCGATCGCGATGCCCACCGAGATGGCGAAGCCCATCTGCGACAGGGTGCTGTTGCCCGCCAGCATCATCGAGGCGAAGGTGCCCGCCAGGATGAGACCGGCCGCGGCCACCGTCGGCCCGGTGTGTCGCACGGCCAGCGCCGCCGCCTCGCGTGGCGTGTGCCCCTCGCGGGCTTCCTCCCGCAACCGGGCGACCATGAGGATGTTGTAGTCGGTGCCCAGCGCCACGACGAACAGGTACATGATCACCGGCAGCGTGAAGATCAGCCCGTGCTCGCCCTGGATCTGCTGGAACACCAGCACCGTCGCGCCGAGGGTCGCGGCGAACCCGAGGAACACCGAGGCCATCAGATACCAGGGTGCGACGAGGCTGCGCAGCAGCAGCGCCAGCACGATCATGATCAGGATCGCGGCCACCGGGAACACGATCCGGTAGTCGTGGTTCATCGCCTCCTCGAAGTCGACGAATACCGCGGTCATGCCACCGACCGCCGCCGTCGCTCCCGCGGGCGCCGCCTGATGGGCGACCTCGCGCAGCGGACCCGCCACCGTGTCGAGCGCGGCATCGGATTCCGGTGCATTCGAGAGCGTCACCTGGAAGTTCGCGATCGTGCGGTCCGGCGAGAGCTGCGGCTGCCCCACCTGGCCGACACCGTCGACCTGGGTCAGTGCCGTGCGATACGTCGCCAGCTGGTCGTCGGCCAGCGGACCTGTCGACTGCAGCACCACATCCGACGGTTGCGTCGCCCCCGCGGGCATCCCCTTGACCAGTTCGGTGGTGAAGGCCACCGACTCCGAGGCGTCGGTGGTGGAACCCGAGCTCAGATCGAAGGTCGGGTTGAAGCCGACCGCGAACACCCCGAGCGCCACCAGCACGCCACCGGAGGCGACGGCGAACACGCCGGGCCGCCTGCCCATCGCCGCGCCGATCGCGCCGAACCGGGCGCCCTTGGGCTCGATCTGCCAGGCCTTCGACGGCCAGAACACCTTGGTGCCCAGCAGCGAGACGATCGCGGGCACCAGCGTGAGCCCGGCCAGCAGCGCCACCGCCACCGCGATCGCCAGTGCGGGGCCCAGCGCCCGGAACATCCCGAGGCTCGACAGCGTCAGCGCCATGAACGCGATGATCACCGCGGCCGCCGCCGACGTGACGGCCTCGCCGACCTTGGTGACGGCATTGACCATCGCGGTCTTCGGGTCGTCGCCCGCCCGCAGCCGTTCCCGGTAGCGGAACATCAGGAACAGGATGTAGTCGGTGCCGACACCGAACAGCACGACCAGCAGGATCGAGTTCACCGAGGTGTCGATCTCGAGGTCGAATGCCTTGGCGGCCATGGCGATCAGGCCGCCGACCGTGCTCGAGATCGCGCCGATGGTGACCACCGGCAGCAGCGCGATGACCGGGCTGCGGAAGATGATCAGCAGCAGCACCAGGATCAGCACGATCGTGGCGATGCCGATGATCGCCATGCCCTTCTCACCCTCCTCGGTCTGATCGAGGGTCTGCGCCGCCGTACCGGTGACACCTGCCTTCAATCCGGTGTCACGCACCTGCTCCTTCAGGTGCTCACGCAGGCTCTGCACCGCCTCGCCCTGCGTCTTGTCGGCGGCGTCGGTCAGCTTGGTCATCTGTACCGCGATGACCTGGACCAGGCCGTTCTCCGAGGGCGGTGTCACCTGGATTCCGGTGACGCCCTTGATGTTCTGCGCGGTGAGCGCGGCGGCGGCCGCGCTCACCGTCGCCGAGTCGGCCTCGGTCAGCGCCGCGCCGTCGGCCCGCACCGCCACGATGAGCGCGGCGGGCGCGGCGTGCTGCGGAAATGCCTGCTCCTGCAGCTTCATCGCCTGGATCGACTCGTAATGCGAAGGCAGGAACTCGGATTGGTCGGTGGTCGCGGTGAGCGCGGGCGCCGTCGACAGCACGGCGACGATCGCGATCACCCACAGGCCGATCACTTTCCACGGATGGTGGACGACGACGCGCCCCAGTCTGGCGAACATGATGGGAGGTCCTTTCCGAGCCTGGAAATCAGATGTCGAGGTCCTGGATCAGCGGATGGCTGACGCGGTCGACGATCGTCAGGTAGACCTTCGGCGGGACCTGATCGCGCAGCGCCTCGAGCGAGTCGGCCACCTCGACGGTGAAGTCGCCCCAGTCCTGCTCCCCGATGCCGACCATCGCGCGCCAGTTCTTCCAGTCCCTGGTCCAGTTCTCGGGCAGCGAGAAGGCCGACCACTCGGCGGTCTGCTTCTGCACCACGTAGTTGCCCTTGTGGGTGAGGAACACGCGGACGACCTCGACGGCCTTCTTGGTCACCTGCCGGGACTCGCCGACCTTGCGTCCGGTGAATCGCTGGGTGCGACCGCCGCCGGGGCCGACCTTCACGACGATCGGACCGAATTCGTCCGAGGTGGGCTTGACGGTGTCGACGATCGCGGGTGCATCGGAGATGGCGTGCGTTTCGGTGGTCATTGATCGCTCCAATTCGATAAGTGTGTGCGCATATGGGCATGGATGTACGAGCGGCGAGCCCCTTGCTTCGGCTCGTCGTGGTGGTCGATGTGCGGTTGTGCGGTGACTCTGCGTTCCGTCCGTCTCACTATAAGTAGATGTATACGTATAGGGCAAGAGTCAAAAAAAGTCCGCACGGATCGACTCCGTGCGGACCGCCCGCGTGTGGCGGAAAACTACAGCTCGTAGACCCCGAACGCCCGGTTCTGTATACACATCGGCATCACGTGGACCCGCTCGGTCCATTCGAATTTGGCTGCCGCTTCAACGGTTCCGCGTTCGTCTACGCACACACTCGCGGTGCCCGGCATGGTCAGCGGGTTCAGCACGGCCAGCGGGATTCCCGCGTGGATGTTGCTGTAGAGGCCGCCGCTGAAGCACAGCGGGATGATCGCGATGCCGCGCCGGGCGCTCTCGCGGTCGGCCGCGGCCTGGGCGCCCGGCACGCCGGCGCAGTCGAGGGGGTTCTCGTTCGACGCCTGGGCGGGAACGGTCAACAGGGTGAATCCGGCCGCAAAGCCCGCGGCGACGGCCATCAGGGATCGAGCAAATGAGGTCCTGGTCATAGCCGCATTGAAACATTGGTGGCCGGTCACACCCACAATCGACGGCGGCGTGTCGAGGAGGGGAGTCAGCGTGGAACGGCCTCCAGCACGCAATCCGGCGCCGCGGTTTCCACCGTGCGCCGGAGCGTGAACCCGCAGCGCGCCAGCAGGTCACGGAACTGCTGTTCGGTGCGTTCGTGGCCGCCCTCGGTATTCACCAGCATTTCCAGATCGATGAACTTGCCCGGATGCGGACGGTGATGATCCGGCAGCACCAGCTCGATCACCAGCAACGTCGCCGAGCGGCTCATCGCGGCGCGAACGGTGCGCAGAATCTGCTCGGCCTGCGCGTCGGACCAGTCCTGCACGATGTGTTTGAGCAGGTAGGCGTCACCACCCTGGGGCACCTCCTCGAAGAACGACCCGCTCTCCACCACGCACCGTTGCGCGAGGCCCACCGCGGCCAGGTCGGCGGTCAGGTCGTCGACCACGTTCGGCAGGTCGAACACGATGCCCCGCGTCGCCGGATACCGGTTCAGTATCTCGATGAGCAGGCTGCCGCGCCCGCCGCCGACGTCGACGAGCGTGCCGTACCGGCCGAAGTCGTAGGCGGCGAGCAGCGGTTCGATCGACAGCGTGCTCACGCTGGTCATCGCACGATCGAACAACTCGCCGACCTCGCGGTTCACCGCCGCGTACTCGAAGAAACTCGACCCGTCCAAGTCCCGGCCGACGGCTTCGCCGCTGCGTACCGCGTCGGTGAGGTGGGTCCAATGGTTGCGGTGGAACGTCGAGCCGAGGAACCGGGACAGATCACGCAAGGTCACCTCGGCGTCGCTGCGCAGCGCGTCGCCGATGCGGGTGAGCGCGTAGGTGCCGTCGCGACGCTGGGCGAACACGTCATAGCTCACCAGCAGCCGCATCAGCCTGCGGATACCCTCCTCGTCCACCTCGACCGCACGCGCCAGCTGGGCCGCCGTGCGCGGGCCGTCGGCCAGCTCGTCCGCGATCCCGAGCTCGGCGGCGGTGCTGATGGCCTGGGAGAGGAATCCGGCGATCTGCAGATCCAGCAGCGCGATATGGCCGGGAACCAGCTTCCGGTGCAGTCCGCCGAGCGCGTCACGCACCCGGTCGATCGCGCGGAGCACGGGCAGCGGGGGGATCTTCTTCAGTGCTGTGGATGTCATGACGACTCCATCGTCGGCCGGTTGACCTGCACGGACGCACTGAGTTTACGGGAATCGGGACCGGCCGGGGAGGGGGTCGCCGCCGATGAACCTGAGGTCGGCAGGTCGTCGCCGCAACACGTCGGCCGGCGGCGCACAGGACCAAGCCGATCGCCCAGGGGAACGGCGATCGGAGCCACCGGAGTGCGGGACGAAGATCAGGTCGGGGTCGCCAGGGCGAACGGCAGGATCGCGTCCGCGCCGCTGGTGCGCAGGGCATGGGCGGCGACGGTCATGGTCCAGCCGGTGTCGGTGAGGGTGTCGACCAGCAGGATCGGGCCGTCGACGCCGGTGAGGTCGGGCACCTCCCACGAGTCGAACAGCCCCGCGACCCGGTGGGCCGAGTTCGCCGCCGACACCGGCGGCCGATCCGGTCTGGTGTGGAGGGTGCCGAGGTTGTCGAGCCTGCCGACCTGCGCCAGCCGCGCGGCCAGGCTCGCGGTGAGCTGGGGGTAGCGGGGCGATTCCAGCGCCAGGACCGAGGTCGGGCGGGTCTGCCAATTCCAGTCGCGCAGCACGGCGATGCACGCGTCGAAGACGGCATCGGGCACCGGGGCGTCGGGGCCGTCGAGCAGGCCGCGCAGGCGCTGTCCCCAGCCGAGGTCGGTGAGCCTGCCGAGCACCCGGCCGGTGTCGGCGCCTGCGGAGATCTTGCCGGACAACGGGATTCCCAGCTTCGCCATGCCGGTGGGCCACTGCTTGCGCGGCGCCAGGTCGAGGCCGGGGCGGTCCAGCCTGGCCCGGGTGGCGGCGACGGCGGCCGCGTCGACGGTGGTGTCGGGGCGGGTGCCGGTGCAGTTGTCGCAGCGCCCGCAATCGGGGGTCGCGGCGTCGAGCGCGCCGAGGCCGGGGTCGTCGAGCTGACGGCGCAGGAATGTCATCCGGCAGGCAGTGGTCGCCTGGTAGTCGATCATCGCCTGCTGCTCGGTATCGCGGGCGGCGGCGAGACGCTCGTAGCGCTCGGTGTCATAGGTCCACGGCTCGCCGGTGGACAACCAGCCACCGCGTACCCGGCGCACGGCACCGTCCACGTCGAGCACCTTCAGCACCATCTCCAGCCGCGACCGGTTCAGCTCGACCAGCGGTTCCAGCGCGACCGTCGACATCGGCCGATCGGTGTCGAGAGCGGCCAGCACCGCGCGCACGATGTGCTCGCGCGGGAACGCCACCGAGGCGAAATAACTCCAGATCCGGCTGTCCTCCGCGCCGGGCAGCAACACCACCTCGGCCCGCTCGGTACCGCGGCCCGCACGGCCGACCTGCTGGTAGTAGGCGATGGGCGAGGACGGGGCGCCGACGTGCACCACGAATCCGAGATCGGGCTTGTCGAAGCCCATACCGAGCGCCGAGGTCGCGATCAGCGCCTTGACCTCGTTGTTCAGCAGGGCGCTCTCGAGCACTTCGCGTTCGGCCGGGTCGGTCTGGCCGGTGTAGGCGGCGACGGTGTGACCGTGCGAGTTCAGCACATCGGCCAGATCGTGCGCGGCGGCCACCGTGAGGCAGTAGATGATGCCCGACCCGGGCAGCCGGTCGAGCTGTCCGCCCAGCCAGGCGGTGCGCTGCACGGCATCGTCGAACCGCACCACCGACAGGTGCAGCGACTCGCGGTCCAGCGTGCCGCGCAACACCAGCGTGTCGGTGCCGATCTGGCCCGCCACATCGGTGACCACGCGGTCGTTGGCGGTCGCGGTGGTCGCCAGCACCGGCACGTCCGATCCGAGATCGGCGATCAGGGTGCGGATACGGCGATAGTCGGGCCGGAAATCATGCCCCCAGTCCGACACGCAGTGCGCTTCGTCGATCACCACCAGCCCGGCGTCGGCGGCCAGCCGCGGCAGCACCTGATCGCGAAAGTCCGGATTGTTCAACCGCTCCGGGCTCACCAGCAGCACGTCGACCGCGCCGTCGGCCACCCGCTGATGGATCTCGTCCCACTCCGTGACATTGCCCGAGTTGATCGTGTCCGCCACCACCCCGGCCCGCTCCGCTGCCGCCACCTGGTTGCGCATCAACGCCAGCAGCGGCGACACGATCACCGTCGGCCCCCGCCCGGCGCGCCGCAGCAGCTTCGCCGCGATGAAGTACACCGCCGATTTACCCCAACCGGTCCGCTGCACCACCAGCGCCCGCCTGCGCTGCACGACGAGCGCTTCGATCGCGGTCCACTGGTCCTCCCGCAACCGCGCCCCGGGCCCGGCCAGCTCACGCAACAACTCCTCAGCTCGTTCGCGCAGGTCGGAAGCCGTCAGGTCGAGCACGTCGTTGCCGGTCGCTGAGGTCATGCCGACCATGCTGCCCGACCCCACCGACAGGTTTGATCAGCGGTACAGTTCCGCCTCTCCGCGATTCAAGCCAGACTTGGGAGCGATGGGGCGAAGGGAGGCGGCCGGCGGAGGGGCTGTTGCTCGGTTCGCCCGTACCCGGTGAGTTACCCATGTTCGTGCGAGACCTGTCGGCGGCATGGGGCCTGCGGCTGGGATAAGGCATTCGTTCGGCGAAATGCCGGGTGGGGGAGGACAATAGGGCGAGTTACCGGATTTGCCGGAGGGGCTCCATGGCGAACAGATTCGATCCGCCTGCTGGGTGGTCGCCGCCCGGGTCTCAGTTCCGGACGAATTCGGGGGCGTCTCGCACGGTGGCGGGCGCGTTTCTCGCGCTGGTGGTGACGCCGGTCGGGATGGCGTTGGCTGCCCATGGTGCGCTGGATTCCAGTCGCTGGGTGATCCTCGGTGACGCCGCCGATCGGCTGGGCTCGACCCTGCAGATCATCGCGGGTGCGCTGCTGTTGCTGCTGGTCAGCGCGCTGGCTGGGTACACGCCGATCGCGACGATCCTGGCCGGGCTGGTGTGGGGCGTGCTGCCCGGGTTGATCTACTTCGTGTCGCCGGAGAGCACCTGGCGGCTGGTGGGTGATCTGCCGCTGATGACCGATGAGCTGCATATCGCGCTCAATGCGTGGATCACCAGCGGCTTCACCTTCGTCGTCGGGCTGCTGCTCGTCGGCGCGGGTGTGGCGGGCACCCTGCGCCGACGATGACTCACCCCTTCACGCAGAGGACCTGACGCAGCGTCGCCACCACGTCGACCAGGTCGGCCTGTGCCGCGATCACCTCGTCGATGTTCTTGTACGCGGCCGGGATCTCGTCGACCACACCCGCGTCCTTCCGCGATTCCACGCCCTCGGTCTGGGCGACCAGATCCGCGACGGTGAACTGCTTCTTGGCCGCGGTCCGGCTCAACCGTCGTCCCGCACCGTGCGAAGCCGACTGGAACGAGGCGGGATTTCCCTTGCCACGCACCACATACGACCGCGTCCCCATCGATCCGGGGATCAACGCGAGGTCACCGGCGCCCGCCCGCACCGCGCCCTTACGGGTCACCAGCATCGGCATGCCGTCGATGATCTCCTCGGCCACATAGTTGTGGTGGCACGAGATCGGCTCGTCGAACCGCACGTCGCGGCCGGCGAATTCGTCGCGCACCGCCCGGCACACCAGCGACAGCATCACCGCGCGATTGCGCGCGGCGTATTCCTGCGCCCAGGTGAGATCGCGCCGATACGCCGCCATCTCCGGTGTCCCGGTGAGGAATACCGCCAGGTCACGGTCGGGCAGCGACTGGTTGTGCGGCAGCGCCCGCGCTATCGCCATGTGCCGCTCCGCCAGCTCCTTGCCGATATTGCGCGACCCGGAGTGCAGCAGAATCCACACGGCGTCGTCCTGGTCGAGGCAGACCTCGATGAAGTGATTGCCCGACCCGAGCGAACCGATCTGCTTGTGCGCCTTGGACTCCAGCGATGACACCCCTGGGTGCAGCTCGCCGAACTCACGCCAGAACCGGTCCCAGCCCTTCGTCCGCGCCGACTGCCCGTGCGAACCGGCATGCAGCGCACCGACGTTCACCGCCTCCTTGTGCGCATTGAACCCCACCGGCACCGCCCGCTCGATCCGCGACCGCAGCGACCGCAGATCATCGGGCAGATCGGCCGCCGTCAGCCCGGTCTTCACGCTCTCCATGCCGCAGCCGATATCCACCCCGACCGCGGCGGGTGCGACCGCGTCCCGCATGGCGATGACCGACCCCACCGTCGCGCCTTTGCCCAGGTGCACATCGGGCATCACACGCAGTCCATACACCCATTTCAACTCCGCGATATTGCGGAGCTGACGCAGCGCAGACTGCTCGATCTCGTGCTCGTTGGCCCACATGAGCGTCTGCGCCCTGGTACCGCGCAGCTCGACGGGAAACATGGTCGGTCCTTTCCTGGATGTACTACCCACGGTAGGACCGCGACCCGTGCGGCGCACGTGAATTTTGCCGCCGGACCGAGCCGATCAGTTCGCCGCGAGCGCGCGCGCGATCCGGGCCCGGTCCGGGATCGAGGAGCTGGCGCCGAGCCGGGTGGTCGCCACGGCACCGGCGGCATTGGCCCAGGTCACCGCGGCGTGCGGCCCGGTTTCCCAGGTAGCGGCGAGTGCGCCGGTGAAGGCGTCGCCCGCACCGGTGGTGTCGACGACATCGACCGTGCGACCGGCGACCGCGAACTCGGTGCCATCACTGGACCGATACACCGCGCCGTCGCCGCCGAGGGTGCGCACCACGTGCGGTACCTGGTTCAGTTCGGCCGCATACCGGTCGGACTCCAGCGAATTCACGATCGCCAGATCCACATCGGCCCACAATGCGGCGGGCAGCGGTTGCACGGGCGAGGGATTGAGCGCGACGACCGTGCCCGATGCGCGAGCGTGCTGAGCGGCCGCGGCCACTGTGCCGAGCGGAATCTCCAGCTGGCACAGCAGGATGTCGGCAGCCGCGATCGCCGCGAGCTCGTCCTCGGTCAGGTCGGTCACCCGGCCGTTCGCGCCGGCGACGACGATGATGCTGTTCTCGCCGGTCCCGTCGACCACGATGGTCGCCACGCCGCTGGGACCATCGACCGTGCGCATCAGTGTGGTGTCGATGGCTGCGTCGGCCAGCGTGGATCGCAGGGTCGTCCCGAACGCGTCGTCACCGATCGCGCCGAGGAACCGCACCCGGGCGCCCGACCGCGCTGCCGCGATCGCCTGGTTCGCGCCCTTACCGCCGGGGACCGTCGCGAAACCGGAGCCGAGCACCGTCTCACCCGGCGCGGGCCGTTGCGCCGTGGTGGTGACCAGATCCATGTTGACGCTGCCCAGCACGACGACGGTGGGTGCGACGGAGTCCATAGCGGCAAATCTAGCGGCGGCGGCACGGTCGGCGGCGATTTCGGGTGGCGAGCGCGCCGGGAGCGGTGTGACCTGTGGACAAGTACCGCGGCGGCGCGAAATCCTGTGGACAACTCGGTCCCGCCGCCGGTCGGAGCCGTATTCCGGGGTCCGGGTGGCGTCGAGCGGGGCAGCCGCACTGCGTACGCTGATACCCATGACGGTAGAAGTGACCCCCGAGCTCGACATCCGCGCAGCGGTGCACGACGCCGCCCGCAGGGCTCGCGTCGCGTCCCGCGTGCTGGCTCAGCTGACCACGGCGCAGAAGAACGAGGCACTGCACGCGGCGGCCGACGCACTGCTCGCCGCCGCCGATCGCGTCCTGGCGGCCAATGCCGCCGACATCGCGACGGCGCAGGCCGCGGGCACCGAGGAGAACCTGCTCGACCGCCTTCGGCTGACCAAGGAGCGCATCGACGGCATCGCCTCGGGCCTGCGCCAGGTCGCCGGGCTGCCCGATCCGGTCGGCGGCGTCGTCCGCGGTTCCACGCTGCCCAACGGACTCGAGATCCGCCAGACCCGCGTGCCGCTCGGCGTCGTCGGCATGGTCTACGAGGCCCGGCCCAATGTCACCGTCGACGCGTTCGGACTCGCGCTCAAGTCGGGCAACGCGGCCCTGCTGCGCGGCTCCTCCTCGGCGGCGAACTCCAACGCCACCCTGGTCGAGGTGCTGCGTGAAGCCCTTGTCGCCCAGGACATCCCGGCCGACGCGGTGCAGTTGCTGCCCAGCCACGACCGCTCCAGCGTCACCCACCTGATCCAGGCCCGCGGCCTCGTCGACGTGGTCATCCCGCGCGGCGGCGCGGGCCTGATCAACGCGGTGGTGCGCGATGCCCAGGTGCCGACCATCGAGACCGGCACCGGCAACTGCCACGTCTACGTGCACTCCGCCGCCGACCTGGACATGGCCGAGGCCATCCTGCTCAACGCCAAGACCCGCCGCCCCAGCGTCTGCAACGCGGCCGAGACCGTGCTCATCGACGCGGCGGTCGCCGAGACCGCGCTGCCGCGCCTGAGCAAGGCGCTCGAGGACGCGGGCGTGACCATCCACGGCGAGCTGCCCGGCCAGGTCCCGGCGACCGACGCCGACTGGGGTGAGGAGTACCTCACCATGGACATCGCGCTGAAGGTCGTCGACGATCTCGATGCCGCCGTCGAGCACATCAACACCTGGGGCACCGGCCACACCGAGGCCATCGTCACCGCCGACCTGGCCGCCGCCCGGGAGTTCACCTCCCGCGTCGACGCGGCCGCCGTGATGGTGAACGCGTCCACCGCGTTCACCGACGGCGAGCAGTTCGGCTTCGGCGCCGAGATCGGTATCTCCACCCAGAAGCTGCACGCCCGCGGCCCGATGGCACTGCCCGAACTCACCTCCACCAAGTGGATCGTGTGGGGCGACGGCCAGACTCGGCCGGTGTGATCGTGACACTGGTACAGGAACCGATCTTCACCTCGGTCGACGACGTCATCTCCCGGCTGGCCGGCACCGGCTACCTGGCCGACAAGGCCACGGCCACCTCGGTCTTCCTGGCCGACCGGCTGGGCAAGCCACTGCTCATCGAAGGTCCCGCCGGTGTCGGCAAGACGGAGCTGTCGCGCGCGGTGGCCCAGGTCGCCGGGGCCGAGCTGGTCCGCCTGCAATGCTATGAAGGCGTCGACGAGGCCCGCGCACTCTACGAGTGGAACCACGCCAAGCAGATCCTGCGGATCCAGGCGTCGAGTGAGAACGATTGGGCCGAAACCAAAGCCGACGTCTTCACCGAGGAATTCCTGCTCTCGCGTCCGCTGCTCACCGCCATCCGGCGCAGCGAGCCGACGGTGCTGCTGATCGACGAGACCGACAAGGCCGACGTCGAGATCGAGGGCTTGCTGCTCGAGGTCCTTAGCGATTTCGCGGTGACCGTGCCGGAGTTGGGCACCATCACCGCGACCCGCAAGCCGTTCGTCGTGCTCACCTCGAACGCCACCCGTGAGCTGTCCGAAGCGCTCAAGCGCCGCTGCCTGTACCTGCACCTGGACTTCCCCGACGAGGAGCTCGAGCGCCGGATCCTGGCCAGCCGGGTGCCGGAGCTGTCGGCCACGGTGGCCGAGCAACTGGTGCGGATCGTGCACGTCCTGCGCGGGATGCAGCTCAAGAAGCTGCCGTCGGTGGCCGAATCGATCGACTGGGGTCACACGCTGCTCGCGCTGGGCGCCGCAGATCTCGACGACGCCACGGTGCGTGCCACGCTCGGCGTGGTGCTCAAGCATCGCAGCGACCACCAGCGCGCGCTGGCCGAGCTGAAGCTGGCCTGAGATGACCGCGCCTGGCCCGCACGGACTCGGCGGGCACGTCGCCGGGTTCGTCGCGGCACTGCGGGCCCGCGGCGTGCCGGTCGGGCCCTCGGAAACCGTCGACGCGGGCCGGGTGCTCACCGTGCTCGACCTGCTCGATCGCGAGTCGGTGCGCGAGGGACTGGCGTGCGCGTTGCTGCGCCGTCCCACCCACCGGCGCACCTTCGACGGACTGTTCGACCTGTGGTTCCCGGTCGCGGTCGGGGAGCGCAGCGCCGAGTCCGCTGACCTGCCGCGCACGCCGGAGGGCCAGATCGATCTGCCCGCCCTGCGTGAGCAACTGGCCGAATTGCTCGCCACCGAGGACAGCGGTGCCCAGTTGCAGCTGCTGGCCGGGCAGATTGTCGAACAGCTGGGTCAGTACCAGTCGGCGCGTGGGCCGTCGTTCTCGGCGTATCAGGCGTTGAAAGACCTTGCGCCGCAGACCTTGCTGTCCCGGGTCCTGGCAGGACTGGCGCTGCCGCCGGATGCGAGCGACCGCGACACCGAGGTCGCGCAGCGGATCGTCCGGGAACGGATCGCCGGCTTCCGGGCGAGTGTGGAAGCCGAGACCAACCGGCGGGTCGCCGAGCAGATCGGTCGCGATCGCGTCGCCACCTACGGTGTCGCTCGCCAAGCCGAGGACGCCGATTTCCTGCGGGCCTCCGAACGCGAACTGGTCGAACTGCGGCGCGGCAGCCAGCGGCTGGCCCGGATTCTCGCCTCCCGCCTCGCGGTGCGGCGCAGAAAGGCCCGCCGCGGCGAGATCGATCTGCGCAAGACGCTGCGGGCCTCGATGTCCACCGGCGGCGTGCCGATCGACCTGGTGAATCGCAAGCCCCGGCCCGGCCGCCCGGAACTGGTTCTGCTGTGCGACATCTCGGGCTCGGTCGCCGGATTCAGCAACTTCACCATGCTGCTCGTCAGCGCGCTGCGCGAGCAGTTCTCCCGGGTCAGGATCTTCGCCTTCGTCGACCGCACCGACGAGGTGACCACCTTCTTCGACCCGTACGCGGGCCTCGACAACGTGCTGACCAGGATTTTCACCGAGTCGCGGATCATCGACGCCGACGGGCACTCCGACTACGGCCAGGCACTGACCACCTTCGCCGACAACTTCGGTGACGCGGTCACCAGCCGCAGTTCCCTGCTGGTGCTCGGCGACGGCCGCACCAACTACCGCAACCCGCAGCTGGACACCCTGCGGCAGCTGGTCGAGACCGCCCGGCACGCGCACTGGCTGAACCCGGAGCCGCGCAACTTGTGGGGTACCGGCGATTCGGCGGCCCGCGAGTACGGCGAGGTGATCGAGATGCACGAATGCCGGTCCGCCCGGCAGCTGACCGACGTGGTCTCCCGGTTGTTGCCCGTCTGAAGGAGCTGGTGATGAGCGAGGATCCGCTGACCTACTGCCTGGCCAAACCCGGTGCCTGGCAAGACGAACCGTGGGAGGGCGACATCGTCGCCAAAGTGGGCGACAAGATCTTCGCCTTCCTCGGGGAAGGCACGTCGATCGGGCTCAAATGCGGGCGCGACCGCGCCGAGGCCGACGAACTGGTCCACGTCTACCCCGATGACGTCAGCGCGTCCGCCTATATCGGGCGCTACGGCTGGAACAGCATCACCGTCGGCGGCGCCGTCCCGCCCGACGAACTGCGCGAGCTGATCGACGCCTCCTACGACGCGATCGTCGCCAAGCTCCCGAAGTCGAAGCGTCCCAAGGTCTGACTGTTTCAGCAGACGTTAAGCCACTTATATGGCGTGCCCGCCAAGATCACCGCCATGCTGGCAGGGGCGTCGCGCGACGACGAGCGGTCCGATCGACGGATATCGGAAAGGGGTACAGCGCGGCAGGCCCGAGCCGTCGCGGGTTGGCTGTGGTCCACCCGGTGACCGATCCAGCATCCAACGAGAGTTCCTGTGCTGCAGTTGAATCCGGAGCCGTCGCGGAGGGGCTCGGTGCGGTGGCCCGCAACGACAATGCAGCCCCGGCGCAGTATTCGACACCCGGCAGCGGCGATCGGTCCACGGCGTCCGGCGAGCCGGCGCAGGCCGGGCACCTGCGCCCGGGTTCGGGAGCGCGGGCGGCGCGCAGGCTGGCCGGGATCGCGGCAGCCCGGCTGGCCGACGCGCCCGCCGCCGCCGAAGAGCAGTTGCGCCGCGCGCTGGTCGTCGGCTTCGGCGAACTCGGCGGGCGGGAACTCGCCGAGCTGCGGACCCGGCTGGTCACCGCGATCGCCGCCCAACCGGGCCGCGACCGCGACGTGGCCAGGGCAGCCGCCTCCGCCGCCGCGTGCTGGCACCCGATCTCGGCGGCCGACTCCGCGCACCTGTGGCTGGTCGCGGGCCGGGCCTGGCATCGGGCGGGCAAGCACGCCGAGGCCGTCACCGCCTTCGACCGGCCCTTGCTGAGCGGCGCCGTCGGCTACCCGCCCGGCGAGCTCGCGCTGGTTCGCGCCGAGTTCGCCGAGTCGCTGATCCGGCTCGGCCGGTACCGCCAGGCCGCCTGGCAGTTCACCGAGGCGGCGCGGCTGCTCGCCGGATCGGCCACCCAGCGGCACCGCCACGCCGATCTGGTGTGGTCGGCGGCCGTCGCCCGGGAATGCTGCGGGCAGGAATCCGCCGCGCTGGGCGGCTACCTGCGGGCCGCGGGCCTGTGGGGTGAGCTGGGCAAGATCGTGCCGCGTGCCCGCTGCCTCCGCGCGGCGGCCTGGCTGCAGCTGCGCGGGCCGCAGGGCCGGGTCCGTGGGCCGTGGTGGGTCACGATCGACGTGCTGATGGCCGAGTTGAACGACCGGCTCGCCACCGATCCGGGCGCGCACATCGCCGATGAGCTGGCTCGCACCCGCGGCCAGTTCGCGCAGATGTGCGCGCAGGCGTCGGGTCCGTGCTGACGCCGAGCTGCCACGGAGCAGTCCGGTCCGCTCCCGCGGTGGCAGTCCCGTTAAGCTCGGACCTCATGCACGAAACAGCTCGGCCGCGCCGCAAGCTCGGCGTCATGGGCGGGACCTTCGACCCCGTTCACCACGGCCACCTGGTCGCGGCCAGCGAGGTCGCGAACCGGTTCGAGCTCGACGAGGTCATCTTCGTTCCGACCGGTCAGCCGTGGCAGAAGGTGAACAAGCAGGTCAGCCCCGCCGAGGACCGCTATCTGATGACGGTCATCGCCACCGCGTCCAACCCGAGGTTCTCGGTCAGCCGGGCCGACATCGAACGCAACAAGGTCACCTACACGGTGGACACCCTGCGCGAGATGCAGAGCGCTCACCCCGACGCCGAGCTGTACTTCATCACCGGTGCGGACGCGCTGGCCAACATCCTGACATGGCAGGATTGGACCGAACTGTTCGAACTGGCGAAGTTCGTCGGGGTGAGCCGTCCGGGGTACGAGCTGAACACCGACCATCTCGAGGAGCATCTGCGGGACCTGCCCGCCGATGCCGTGACGATGATCGAGATCCCCGCGCTGGCCATCTCGTCGAGCGAATGCCGCCGCCGCGCCGCGGAGGGTCGGCCGGTCTGGTACCTCGTCCCTGACGGCGTGGTGCAGTACATATCGAAGCGGCACCTGTATGGGCCCGCAGGAACGGAAGGTAGCTGACGTTGAGCCACACGATCGAGGGTCTGACCTGTCTGGGGGAGGCCGCATGAGTGCCACCGCCGAAGCGGTCGAAATGGCCAAGGTCGCCGCACTCGCGGCTGACGACAAGCTCGCCACCGATGTCGTCGTCCTCGACGTCTCCGAGCAGCTGGTGATCACCGACTGCTTCGTCATCGCCTCGGCGCCCAACGAGCGCCAGGTCAACGCGATCGTCGACAACGTCGAAGAGAAGCTGCGCGAAGCCGGGCACAAGCCGGTCCGTCGCGAAGGCACCCGCGAGGGCCGCTGGGCGCTGCTCGACTACGTCGACATCGTCGTGCACATCCAGCACAACGACGAGCGCAATTTCTATGCGCTGGAGCGGTTGTGGCGTGACTGCCCGACCGTCGCCGTCGAGGGCATCGCTGCACCGCCGACTCCGGCCGCCGACGACGCACAGGTAGAGGGCGACACCGAGTGAGCAAGTACGCCCATGTGCGCACGCTGATCCTGCTGCGGCACGGGCAGACCGAATGGAACGCGGCCGACCGGATGCAGGGTCAGATCGACACCGATCTCACCGAGCTCGGTCGCCAGCAGGCCAAAGAGGCAGCGCGCGAACTGGTTTCGCGTAATGCCATCGCCATCCACGCCTCCGATCTGCGGCGCGCCAAGGATACGGCGCAGGCGCTCGGTGACATCAGCGATCTGCCGGTGATCACCGATCGGCGGCTGCGTGAGACCCACCTCGGCGACTGGGAGGGGCTGACCCATCTCGAGGTCGACGCCGACTACCCGGGCGCGCGCGTGCAGTGGCGGCTCGACGCCACCTACACACCGCCCGGTGGCGAGAGCAAACTCGAGGTCGGCGCGCGGGCACTGCCCCTGGTGCGCGAACTGTACAACGAGCGACAGGATTGGCCCGGCCGGACTATCATCCTGGTGGCGCACGGCGGGCTGATCGCTGCCCTCACGGCCGCGTTGCTGGATCTGCCCCCAGAGAACTGGCCTGCCCTCGGTGGGCTGGCCAATACGAGCTGGGTACAGCTGTCCAGTCACGGCCCTGACATCGACCGACCCGGCTGGCGCCTCGATGTTTGGAACGCAGCGGCGAAGGTAGCTCCCGATGTCCTCTGAAGAGCCCGTCCGATCGGTACCGGACGAACTGTTCCAGCAGGTGACGGCCAAGCCCGGACGGCAATTGCCGGACGCGCTGTTCGGCCCGCCACCCGCTCGGCCCGCACGCCCTGAGCGTGAGGAGCCCATCCGTTCGGTACCGGACGAACTCTTCAAGCAGGTCACCGCGCGCAGCGAGCGCTCGCTACCCGACGCGCTGTTCGGCCCCCCGCCGGCACCGGTGGCCGCCGAGCCCGAGCAGATCGACTCGGCGGCAGTCGATTCGGCGTCTGCGGGCGGCTCGTCGGACGAGCAGGACGGCGATGTCGACGGCGAGCCTGCCACAGCGGGCGATGCTGTCTCCGAGGTCGAGGCCGTAGCGGACTCTGCCGCGCAGCTGGACGGCGCCGACGCTGAACCGGCTGTTGCGCAGTCGGATATCGCCGAGTCGGCGGCCACCGTCGCGGACCTGTCCGATGGCGCAAGCCCTGCTGCGGGTGCTGACGATCTCGTGGTGACGACGAACTCAGCGGCAGAGCCCGCTGGGGCGCAGGACCTCCAGTCGGCCGGTGCGGCTGATGGTTCCGGCGATCCGTCGGACGATGCCGACACCGCTGCGGGTGCCGAGCCGACGGGCGATTCGGTCGCGACGGTGTCGGACGAGTCCGTCGCGGTGTCTGCGGATTCCGTCACCGATGCAGCCTCGGTGGCCGAGGCGCCCGCAGCGGGCTCGCTTGTTGCGGAGACCGCTGTCGCGCAGGGTGAATCGCTCGCCGAAGCGGCCGTGGAGGTCGTGCTCGTCGAGGAATCCACCGAGCCCCGGCCGGTGGAATCCGCGTCGCCGCGTCCCGTGCTGCTGGTTATCGCCGACTCCCTGGCGTACTACGGCCCCAAGGGCGGCCTGCCCGCGGACGATCCGCGGATCTGGCCGAATATGGTGGCCGCCGAACTGGATTGGGATGTCGAGCTGATCGCCCGGATCGGCTGGACCTGTCGCGACGCCTACTGGGCGCTCATCGGTGATCCCCGGGTCTGGGCCGCGGTGCCGCGGGCCGGTGCGGTGGTGTTCGCCGTGGGTGGCATGGACACCCTGCCCTCGCCGCTGCCGACCGCGTTGCGCGAGCTGATCCGCTACATCCGTCCGCCCAAGCTGCGACGTGGTGTGCGCTCCTCCTACAACTGGCTGCAGCCGAAGCTGTCGAAACTTGGTCGGCCCGTGGCGCTTCCGCCCAAGGTGAGCGTCGACTACCTGGAGCAGTCGCGCGAGGCGCTGAACCATCTGCGCCCCGAGCTGCCCGTGGTCGCGGTGCTGCCGTCGGTGCACAAGTGCGATGCCTATGGGCGGGTGCACCGGGGCCGTGCGCGCGCGGTCAAGGCACTGCAGGCGTGGTCGGGCCGTACCTCGGTGCCGCTGGTCGACCTCGGTGAGGCCGTGCGCGACGACATCGAGTCGGGTGCGGCGAACCCGGACGGCATCCACTGGGGCTGGGCGGGACACGCGGCGGTGGCGACGGCAATGACCAAGGCGCTGCAGGAGGTCCGGTAGTCCGTGCCCGTTGTGGTGGTCACCGATTCGGCGGCCGGGCTGTCCCCCGACGTCGTCGCCGAGCTCGGTATCGAAGTGGTGCCGTTGCATGTGCTTGTCGGCGACCGGGAGATCCGGGAGGGCGTCGATCCTGTCGAGATCGACTACTCGACGGACTCGGTCACCACCTCGGCCGCCTCGCCGGGTGAGCTGCGGGAGGCCTACGAACGGGCGCTGAGTCACAGCGACGGCGACGGTGTCGTCGCCGTGCATCTGTCGCGCACCCTGTCGGCGACCTGGGAGTCGGGGCGGCAGGCCGTCCGCGATATGGGCGCCGAAGATCGTGTGCGCCTGGTGGATTCGCTGGGTGCGGGCTTGGCGACCGGTCTGCCCGTGCTCGCGGCAGCGCGCCGGGCACGGGCGGGCGAGGCGCTGGATGCCGTCTACGAACGCGCGGTGGCGGCCGCCGCCCGTGCTCGCACGTTCATCCTGGTCAACCGCACCGAACAGCTCCGCAAGGGCGGCAGGCTCAGCAGCGCCGCCGCGTTCTTCGGCAGCGAACTCGTGACGAAGCCGCTGCTGCAGCTGGTCGAGGGCAAGCTGGAATTGCGCGAGAAGGTGCGGACCAGATCCCGCGCCTACGCGAAGCTGGTGGCGGCCGCGGTGGACGCCGCGGGCCGGGACGGCGCGGCACTGGCCGTCCAGCATCTGGGCGCCGCCGACGCCGCCGAGACTATCGCCGCCCAGCTGCGCGAACAGGTGCCCGAGGTCGAGGAGCTCTACGTCGCCGAGTTCGGCCCCACCCTGGGCGTGCACCTCGGCGTCGGCGCGCTCGGCGTGCTCGTGGTGCCCGGCGGGTGTTCGTGACCGGCACCGGTTCCCGTGGCCGGCTGCCGCGCCGGGAGCCTGCGCCGACGGTCTGAACCGGCGGGCCTCTACGATGCCCCGGTGACCGGATACGACGACTTCGACTACCCCGACACCGCGCACCTGCCGCCCCGCAGGCAACACATCCTCGCCGTGATCCGGGACTCGGTGCTTGCGCACGGCTACCCGCCCAGCGCCAGGGAGATCGCCGACGCCGTCGGCCTGCGCTCCACGTCCACGGTCTCCAAGCATCTGAAAGCGCTGGAGGAGGACGGCTTTCTGCGCCGCGGTGCCGCGATGACCCGCCCTATCGATGTGCGCCTGTTCCTGCGGCACGCGCCGGGTGGCGGCTCCGACGGGTCGGTGACCGTGCCCGTGGTCGGCGACATCGCCGCGGGCACCCCGATCCTGGCCGAACAGCACGCCGACGACCTGCTCACCCTGCCACGCGAACTCGTCGGCCGCGGCGAGGTTTTCGGCCTCCGCGTCCGCGGCGACTCGATGATCGACGCCGCGATCTGCGACGGCGACCTCGTCGTCGTCCGCAGCCAGCGCGAGGCAAACTCCGGCGACATCGTCGCCGCCATGATCGGCGAGGAAGCCACGGTCAAGGTGTATCGCCGGCGCAACGGCCATGTGCAGCTCGAACCCCGCAACCCCGCGTATTCGGTGATCGACGGCGACGAGGCCGTGATCCTGGGCCGGGTTGTCTCGGTGATGCGCCGGATCTGACGTCGTCCGCGCTACGCCGGGCCGAACCAGTCGAGCGACTGGCCGTGCGGCCCGGCGTAGGCCACCGGCTCGCCGTCCACCGCGAGCGCCATCCGCGCTGTGCCCGAGTCTCTTTCGGGCAGCCGGTCGGCGAACGCCGCGATCACACCGGTGCCCTCCTGGGACACCCAATGGCAGGGCAGCGCACGCACCGTGGTGACGAACTCCTCGCGGGCCTGTACGGGCAGATAGGTGAGCACCGCGCTGTGGAACACGACCACGGTGCTGTCGCGAGGTGCGGTGTGGACCAGCTCGGCGACCTTCTCGTTCAAGTCGCCCGTCACCAGGATCGGTGGGTTCGCGGCAGCGATCGCGCAGGCCGCCCGCAGCCTCGCGAGTCGTTCGTCCTGTCCCGGCCAGACCAGCGCTTCCAGCCATTCCCGATCCCGGATGTCTCCCGCGTCCAGTGGGTTCAGGTCGACTCCGGCTCGATGGACCACCTCGGGGAGCCGAGCCGGTATCGGTGCGGCGCCGGTTACCGTGCACGACAACACCACCGGGGACGGTCCATCGGCGGGATCCAGCGCACTGTCGTCGTAGCGGTAGCTGAAATGGTCGGGATACAGGCACAGTCCCGCCGATGCGCCGACCTCGACCAGCGACAGTGGTCCGGGAAGCCGGGCGAGCACCGGCAGCAGTGTTGCGGCGCGGCCTGCTTCGTTCGTCTGGGTGCGCCTGACCAGCGCTGTCGCCGAGATCGCGGGCCAGTGCGCGATCAGCTGCTCGCGGAACTCGCGGTAGGGCACCGCGATGGCGCCGTTCACGCGCGCGGCCGCCAGCACCAGGTTGGGTTGCTGTTTGTCCGTGGGCAGCTCGGCGATCAACGCCAGCACCGCCGGGTCGTCGGCGATGTCGACCGCCCGCCGACGGTAGAGCGGGGAATTGCTGTGCACCTCGCGGAACGCGAAGTCGCGGAATCGTTGTGCCAGGTCCATGGCACCATCCGTACGTCGTTTCGGCCATGCGCGCACCGTATTCGCTCGGGCCGCGACGGATTCCGTGCTCAGCGGCCGATGACCGGGAGTTGTCCACAGGCTCGACGTTGTCCACAGGTTCGTTTCCTGCCCAGGTCGGCGGCGGTTTCCCGAGGCCGCTTCCTCGTAGCGTCGCTGCCATGTCACGACACGAAGAGCACGAGCGGGTACGGCAACGGCTGGGCGGGCTGGCGGTACGCGAGAAGGTGGGACCGGGCGGCCTGCGAGGCGAATCAGGTCGCGGTGCCACACCGGCAGGGGCGCGCATCGATGGTGGCGCCGAGGGCCGTTGGGACGATGAAGAACTCGCGCCGTCGGTGGGGGAGGTGCGTGCGCCGGGTTGGCTCGACGACGGTGCGAAGCCCGGCGGCGTGCAACGGCTTGTGCCCGAACGGTTCCGCGGGGCGCGCCTCGATCCCGGACGCCGGGGTGCGCTGGTACTCGGCCTGGTGGGGTTGGTCGCGATCGTGCTCACCGGCATCATGGTGGTGCGCGATCAGCCGATGCAGCAGGCGGTGCCGCCGGTTCCGGTAGTTCGCGCCGAGAGTATCGGCGTGCGTGCCGAGCCGACCGCAGCAGCCGCCGCAGTGGTCGGCACCGGGCCGAGCGCGAGCACGGAAGTCGTTGTCAGCGTGGTGGGTTTGGTAGACCGGCCGGGCCTGCACCGCCTGCCTGACGGCTCCCGCATCGCCGACGCCATCGAGATCGCAGGCGGCGCCCGCGACGGCGCCGACCTGGCCGGCCTGAACCTGGCTCAGCGGCTGTCCGACGGCGATCAGCTCGTCGTCGGCGCGACCGGCCCCCAATCAGGGCCGCCCCGCCTGGGCAGCATCATGATCAGCGCCGACCACACACCCGCCGCCGGACCGACCACAGCGAGCACCGCGGGAACGAACACCGCCGCCACTCCGAAAGGCAAAGGCGGCACAGCTCGCCTCAACCTGAACACCGCGACGGAAGCGGAGCTCGACGCGCTGCCCGGCGTCGGACCGGTAACCGCCACCGCGATCCTCGCCTGGCGCTCGGCCAACGGCCGATTCACCGACGTCGCCCAACTGGGCGAAGTCGACGGCATCGGCCCCGCCCGCCTCGCCCGCCTGCGCGACCTGGTGACGACATGACCCGACCGCCCCGTCCGGCCGAAGACGGCGAAACCACCTGCCCCAACAGAGATACCGATTCGCCGGGTGATCGCCCGGCATCGGTCGATCACGCGCCAACCTCAACCCCCTGCCACATGACATCGACAGCCGACCTTGTGGCATCAGCCGCAGACCGTGTCGCGTCGACCGCAGACAGCGTCGTGCCGGCGCTGACGCACGTGACGTCGACTGCCGACCATCTGGCATCGGTCGCGGACGGCGCCGCTTCAACTGAGGACCACTGTGTGCCGACCCTCGGGGACGCGGCATCGAACCCAGCCCACGTGGCATCGACTGTCGACCATGTGGAATCGGCCGCGGGCTGCGTCACGTCAGTTGCGGATCGCGTTGTGTCGATCCCGGACCGCGGCGCCTCGACCGGTGACCATGTGGCGTCGATGGGTGACCATGTGGCGTCGATGGGTGACCATGTGGCGTCGATGGGTGACCATGCGGTGTCGACCGGTGACCATGCGGCGTCGACGGGTGAATTTTCGCCCTGTTTCGCGGACTGTGTCGGACATTCGTACAGCAGTGTGGAATTCGGATGCTTCGGGGTCAGTTCGGTTCTCGGGCGGCGTGCGGTGCGTGGCGATGCTTCGGGCGTGAACCCGGCTTGCGAATGAGGGCGGCGCCGCGCGAAGAGGAGGTGGTGGCGGAGTCGGAGCGGCAGGTCCTCGATATGCGGCTGGTGCCTGCCGCGCTCGGGTGCTGGGTGGCGACGATTGTCGCGGTGTCGGTCGGGTGGCTCGCGGGGTTGATGCTGGCGGTCGGTGCTGTCGTGGTGGCGATCGGGTTGTGGGTCGTGCTGTTGTGGGCGATCGCGCACAAGCGGGAGCGGTGGCGCGTACTGGCGGTGGCGGGGCTGGCCACGATGCTGCTTGCGGCGGGTTTCGGGGCGGCAGGGGCGTGGCGTGAGCATCATGTGCAGTCGCACCCGCTGCGGGAATCGTTCGGGCGGTCGGTGACGGTGCTGGCCGTTGTCACCGACGACGCGAAACCGATGCGTGCGGGCGGGTTCGGTGGGCAGCGGCGGTGGATTGTCCATGCCGGTCTGCGGGAGTTCGGCGGCGGTGCGTCGACGATGCGGGCGGGTGGGGCGGTGGTCGTCCTCGCCAGTGGTGACGAATGGGCGGACCTGTCGCCGGGGCAGGTGATCCGGTTCCGCGCCCGCGTGAGCGAACCGAATCGAGCAGACCTGACCGTTGCGACCCTGAACGCGGTGGCCGATCCGGAGTTGGTGGGCACCCTGCCGTGGTGGCAGCGACTCGCCGCCGACGTGCGGGCGGATCTCGTCGAGGCATCAGGGCGAGCGCTACCGCCCGCCGCGGCAGGCCTGCTACCAGCACTCGTTGTCGGCGACACCGCCGAACTGTCCGATGATGTCCGCGATGCGTTCGACATCGCAGGCCTGCAACACCTTTGCGTGGTCAGCGGGGCGAATTTCACGATCCTGCTGTCTGCGTTGCTGGCGCTCACCCGGCTGCTCACGGCAGGCCCGCGCACCAGCGCAGCGGCAGCCGCCGGGGTGGTCATCCTGTTCGTCGTCCTCGCGCGTCCCGACCCCAGTGTGCTGCGCGCGGCAGCCATGGGCTCGGTGACGGTGCTCGCGCTGCTCACCGGTCGGCGCAAACAGGCGCTGCCTGCGCTCGGTGCCGCGGTCATCGGATTGCTCGGTGTGGCACCGCAATTGGCGGTGAGTGCGGGATTCGCGTTGTCGGTCCTCGCCACCGCGGGGCTGATCCTGCTCGCTCCCAGCTGGGCGGATTGGCTGCGGGCGCGCGGATGGTGGCGTGCGCCCGCGGAGATCGTCGCGGTGTCCGCCGGGGCCTTCGTCGTGACGCTGCCACTCATGGTCGCCCTGTCCGGGCGGGTGAGTCTGGTGGCGATCATCGCGAACGCACTGGTCGCGCCAGTGGTCGGGCTCATCACGGTGATCGGGGCGGTGGGCGCGGTCCTCGCGTGCGTGTGGGACGACGCGGCGGTGTGGGTGCTGTGGTGCGCACGCCCACCGATGTGGTGGTTGCTCTCGGTGGCCGACCGCACGGCCGCGGTTCCCGGCGCCACCGTCACGGTGCAGTCGGGCCTGACCGGAGGGCTGGTCGCAGCGGCGATCGTCGTCATCATCGTGGCGGCCTTGCGCTGGTCGAAGACCCGTCGGCTGCTCGCTGCCGGAGCCCTGGGTGTCTCCGTGGTGCTCGTCCCGGTGCGGCTCTGGCAGCCCGGTTGGCCGCCCGACGGCTGGGTACTGGCCATGTGCGACGTGGGCCAGGGAGACGGGCTCGCTCTCTCGGTCGGACCCGGCGCGGCGGTGGTCATCGACACAGGCCCCGACCCTCGCCCGATCCGCCGCTGCCTCGACCGGCTGCGCATCACCCACATCCGGCTCCTGGTACTCACCCATCCGCACGCCGACCACATCGACGGCCTGTCCGGCGCACTCCGCGGCCGCACCGTCGACGCCATCCCAACGGCCCCGGGCGAGATCCGCGGCGGCACCGTCGACGCCATAGCCATGGCC
The DNA here is from genome assembly GCF_042799895.1 of Nocardia sp. NPDC057663. Taxonomy (NCBI): domain Bacteria; kingdom Bacillati; phylum Actinomycetota; class Actinomycetes; order Mycobacteriales; family Nocardiaceae; genus Nocardia; species Nocardia sp. NPDC057663. The sequence goes on from NZ_JBHVHX010000002.1 coordinate 169,003, forward strand.
ACAGGAGCACTCCGTGGCGGCACCGTTGACGGCACAGCCGCCGCGCAGCGACATTCGCCTGGGCACGGCACCGATTCCGGTGGTGTCGAGCGGGTCGTCGAGATCGCGAAGTCTGCCCGAATCCCGCTGATGGAACTCCATGCGGGGCATGTGCTGACCTTCGGGGCAGTGGAATTGGCGGTGTTCGCACCGAGCCGGGAGGTTCCGTCCTCAGTGGGGTTGGACGAAGCCAACGATCGGTCCCTCGTGCTGAAGGCACACACCGCAGTGGGCACGATCCTGTTCACCGGCGACATCGAGACCGCCGCACAGTCCCGCGTCCTGCGCGACAACGACATCCGCGCCGACATCCTCAAAGTGCCACATCACGGATCCCGCACCACCACACCGGAATTCCTCCGCGCAGTCCGGCCCCGCCTGGCCTTGATCAGTGCCGGAACCGACAACACGTTCGGCCATCCACACCCCACGATCACTGCCGCCTTGGACACACTCGGCGCCACCATCGCCCGGACCGATCGCCACGGTGATGTCATCGTCCTCGGCACCAGCGCCGACCTGCGGACGGTGACCTCCCGCCGCCAGACCGGCGCAGGTCCATAAGGCTCGCCGAATGGCACCAGTGCGCAGGCGCGGTGACCTCCGGCCGAGGGGCCCCGCGGCGGTCCCGTACGACCGGAGGACCGCGGGCGATCCGCCTGTCGGTGCCCGAACGTAGGATCGCCTGGTGAGCGAACGCCCTGCCGCGGTACATCTGGTTCTCGGTGACGAGGAGCTGCTGGTCGAACGCGCCGTGGCGCAGGTGACCGGCCAGGTGCGGGCGGGTGCGCCCGATCCGGAATCGGTGCCGGTCGACCGGTTGCGGGCCGGCGACGCGAGTACCGCCGAACTGGCGGAACTGCTGAGCCCGTCGCTGTTCGCCGAGGATCGCGTGATCGTGCTCGAGTCGGCGGCCGAGGCGGGCAAGGACGCGGTCGCGGTGATCACCGACGCCGCGGCCGACCCGCCCGCCGGCGTGGTGCTGATGGTGTTGCACTCGGGCGGTGGCCGTGCCAAAGCGCTGGCGCCCGCGCTCCAGAAGCAGGGCGCGGTGGTGCACGAATGCGCCAAGCTCACCAAGGCCTCCGAGCGGATGGAGTTCGTGCGCGGCGAGTTCCGGGCGGCCGGTGTCCGGGTGGCCGCCGACGTGGTGCAGGTGCTGATCGAGTCCGTCGGCTCCGAACTGCGCGAACTCGCCGCCGCCTGTTCACAATTGGTTGCCGACACCGGCGGCAAGGTCGACGTGAACGCGGTCCGCCGCTACTATTCCGGGCGCGCCGAAGTGACCGGCTTCGACGTCGCCGAACTCGCCGTCGCGGGCGATCGTCCCGCCGCGATGGAAGCCCTGCGCTGGGCCACCGACCGCGGCGTCCCGCACGTCCTGCTGGCCGACGCCCTCGCCGACTCCGTGCACACCATCGCCCGCGTCGGCTCCGCGGGCCGCGGCGACCCGTTCAAACTCGCCCAGCAACTCGGCATGCCCCCGTGGAAGGTCAAGAAGGCCCAAGCCCAGTCCCGCGGCTGGAACCCTGCCACTATCGGCACCGCACTCCAGGTGGTCGCCACCCTCAACGCCGACGTCAAGGGCGGTGCCGCCGACGCCACCTACGCCCTCGAACACGCCCTCTCCCGCATCCTCGACCTCCGCGCCGCAGGCTGAGGCGGCTCGGTACTCTCGCTCGCTGAGCCGACACGCCGGGCCGCCGGGTAATCGGGACCGAATCGCGATGTCTGTGCGCTATCAGAGCTGGCACAGTTGATCATGACATGGATGACCCGACGGTTGACCGGACCGGGGAGCGCGGGCTAGGTCGACGCGCTCTGGGTTCGGCGGGTTGGTGGGCCAGGGGCGTGGTCAAGGGGATGGCGGCGGCTCTGTCGGCGGTGGTGGTCGCGGTCACCGCGTACGGGTGGTCCACCGCCGGCAGCTTCGATGCGGGGTTTCTGCGGTCGCAGGCCATCGAAGAGGACGCGCCGCATTCGCTCGGTGGGGATCTCAACATACTGTTGATCGGGCTGGATACCCGGCGTGATCAGAACGGCAACGAGCTGCCGCGCGAGGTGCTCGACCAGCTGCATGCGGGTGATGGGGACGAGGGCGGGTACAACGCCAATACGCTGATCCTGGTGCATATTCCGGCCGCGATGGACAAGATCGTCGCGGTGTCCATCCCGCGCGACAACTACGTGCCGGTCAGCGGCATCCCCGGCTACACCCACGCCAAGATCAAGGAGGCGTACGGGTTGAAGAAGGCCGCGGTGCAGGACCAGCTGATCGCGCGGGGCGTCACCGATCAGCGGCGGCTGGAACAGGCGGGACGGGAGGCGGGGCGGGCCTCGATCGTCAAGGCCGTGCGTGATCTGACCGGTGTGCCGATCGACCGGTTCGCCGAGGTCACCCTCGCCGGCTTCTACGATCTGGCCGCCGCGCTCGGTGGGGTGGAGGTGTGCCTGAATCACCCGGTGCGCGACCTCGAGTTCTCGGGCGCCGACTTCCCGGCAGGCCGCCAGCATCTCGATCCGGCGCAGGCGCTGGCCTTCGTGCGGCAGCGGCACGGTCTGGAGAACGGCGACCTGGACCGGACGCACCGCCAGCAGGCCTTCCTCACCTCGGTGGCCCGGCAGTTGCACCGCACGGGCACCCTCACCGATCCGGGCAAGCTGGGGCAGCTGATGGAGGTGGCGCACCGCAATATCGTCCTGTCGGACGGCTGGAGCATGACCGAGTTCGTACGCACCCTCGGCACCGCGGAGAACCCGCAGGTCGAATTCCGCACGCTGCCGGTCCTGCGCTACGACGTCATCAACGGCCAGGACGTGAACATCGTGGACAGGCAGGCGATCCGCCGCGAGATCGCCGCCGCGTTCGGGATCGCCGTCCCGACCGCGACGACGACCCGGCGCACGGTGGCGCGGACGGAACCGCCCGCCGCGTGGCCGGCTGAAACGTCCACGCGCGCCAGGCGGACCAGCACGACCACGCCGGTGTCGGGGACACCCGACGCGGGCAAGCCGGTCCGCAGCGACATCACCTCGGGACGGATCCCCTGTGTGAACTGAGCCCGATCAGTCGCCGACGACGGCGAGCTGCTCCTCGTCGTCCTCGAGGTCCTCGTAGCGACCCTCCCACTCGTCGTAGAGCGGGACCTCGTCCTCCCTGGTGACGATCCACGCGGCCGCGAAGCCGCCGTCCTCGTCGGGCACCATCACATTCTCGATCTTGAGACCGATCCCCAGGATCTCCGCGGCGCGGATCACCTCGGCCAGGTCGTCGCCTCGTACCACCGTCTGATTCGCGTACACCGTCAACATGCGCGGAATGGTAGCCGACGACAAAAGCCGCCGTGGTCATCGAGGCCACGGCGGCTGCGTCTTGCGAAGTATTGCTGAGCGGGTACCAGGCCCGCTCCGATCAGATCTTGTTCAGAGCCAGCGCGAGCGCGGACTTCTTGTTGGCCGCCTGGTTGGCGTGGATGACGCCCTTGGAAGCGGCCTTGTCGAGCTTGCGGCTCGCGAACTGCAGCTGCTCGGCAGCCTTATCCTTGTCACCGCTCGCGGCAGCTTCACGGAAGTTGCGGATCGCGGTGCGCAGCGCGGACTTGACCGACTGGTTGCGCTTGCGCGCCGCCTCGTTGGTACGGATCCGCTTCATCTGGGACTTGATGTTGGCCACGCCTGTATCCTCTGGTTTCCTGTCGCTGGGTGGTATGCCTTGAAAGCTCGTCGGGCGCGCGCCCACGATGCAGCAGATGGTGCTGAACTACGGGTAACACCGCGCCGAAGATCGAGGTTACCAGCTCGGCACCGCCCGGCGAAATCGGGCATCGAGCGCGCGGTCGTGCGCCCTACCGGATTTCACCCATTTCAGGTGATGCAAGAAATTTACCTGTGTCTCACACGGCCTCGCTGCCGGGTGATGCACAGTTTTTCTCATGACCTCCACCACAGCGCCGAGTACCGCTCGATCCGCATCACCGGCGTTGGTGCGAGCGAACGGGCATCCGGTATCACCGCACACCGGTTTGTTCGAGGGGTACGGTCCGGGCCGCTTCGCCGATGCCTTCGACGAGATGTTCGACGCGGCGGGGCGGGTGCGGGCGCCGTACAAGGGCATCCACGCCGCGATGGCGGCCAACGACGTCGACGATCTGGCCAAACGCTCCGACGCGCTGGACCGGGCGTTCATCGATCAGGGCATCACCTTCTCGCTGTCCGGGCAGGAGCGGCCGTTCCCGCTGGATCTGGTGCCGCGGGTGATCGCGGCCGCGGAGTGGGCCAAGCTCGAACGCGGCATCAAGCAGCGGGTCACCGCGCTGGAGTTGTTCCTGGCCGACGTCTACGGCGAGCAGAACATCCTGCGCGATCAGGTGATCCCCAGGCGGCTGGTCACCTCATGCGAGCACTTCCATCGCGAGGCCGCGGGCCTGGTCCCGCCGAACGGGGTGCGCATCCACGTCTCCGGGATCGACCTGGTGCGCGACGAGCGCGGCGACTTCCGCGTGCTGGAGGACAACCTGCGCTCGCCGTCGGGGGTGTCCTATGTGATGGAGAACCGGCGCACGATGGCCAGGGTCTTCCCCGATCTGTTCTCCTCGCACCGGGTGCGGGCGGTCGGCGACTATCCCGCCCACCTACTACGGGCGCTGCGGGCCTCCGCGGCGCCGAACGAGGCCGACCCGACCGTGGTCGTGCTCACCCCCGGTGTGCACAACTCCGCCTATTTCGAGCATTCGCTGCTGGCCAGGCAGATGGGCGTGGAACTGGTCGAGGGCCGCGATCTGTTCTGCCGCGACAACGTCGTCTACATGCGGACGACGGCGGGCGAGCGTCAGGTCGACGTGATCTACCGGCGCATCGACGACACCTTCCTCGACCCCATGCACTTCCGGCCGGACTCGGTGCTCGGCGTCGCGGGCGTCCTCAATGCCGCCCGCGCGGGCAATGTGGTGATCTCCAGCGCGGTCGGCAACGGGGTCGGCGACGACAAACTCATCTACACCTACGTGCCGACGATCATCGAGTACTACCTCGGCGAGAAGCCGATCCTGCCCAACGTCGACACCTTCCGCTGCTGGCTCGACGGCGAACGCGAGGAGGTGCTCGACCGGGTCGGCGAGCTGGTGGTCAAGCCGGTCGAGGGGTCGGGCGGCTACGGCATCGTCATCGGGCCGGACGCGACGCCGCGCGAGCTGGAGGCGATCAAGCGCAAGATCAAGGCCGATCCCCGCGGCTGGATCGCCCAGCCGGTGGTGCAGCTGTCCACGGTGCCGACCAAGATCGGAAACGACCTGGCGCCCCGGCACGTGGACCTGCGCCCGTTCGCGGTCAACGACGGCGAGGACATCTGGGTGCTGCCCGGCGGGCTCACCCGGGTCGCGCTGCCCGCGGGCTCGCTGGTGGTGAATTCGAGCCAGGGCGGCGGCAGCAAGGACACCTGGGTGCTGGCGGGCCGCTCCGGCCCGGTCGACCGGGAGCTGGCGGGCCCGGAACTGGTGAGTGATCCGCCGCAGGCCGATTCGTTCGAGATCGGCCGCGAGCTCAGCGCGCCGCAGGCCAATCAGCAACAGCAGCAACAACAACAGACGCAGCGGCTGATCGGGGAATAACACACATGCTTGCTCGCAACGCCGAATCCCTGTACTGGATCGGCCGATACGTCGAGCGCGCCGACGACACCGCGCGCATCCTCGACGTCGCCGTGCACCAACTGCTCGAAGACGCCACCGTCGACGCCGACCGCACCTCCCGCGTGCTGCTGAAGGTGCTCGGCATCGAACCGCCCGACGGACTGCGCCTGGACGTGTGGTCGGTCACCGACCTCGTCGCGTTCAGCCACGACCACGGCGTCTCGATCAGCGACTCGATCGGCAAGGCTCGCGAAAACGCCCGTGGCGCACGCGAAGTCACCTCCAGCGAGATGTGGGAATGCCTCAACGCCACCTACAACGGGCTGGCCGCGGCGGAGAAGGCGGCGCGCGGTCTCGGCCCGCACGAGTTCTTCTCCTACATCAAGGACCGGGCCGCGATGTTCACCGGACTGACCGACTCGACGCTCTCGCGCGACGACGGCTACCGGTTCCTGCTCCTGGGCCGGTCCGTCGAACGGGTGGACATGATGGTGCGTCTACTGCTCTCGCGCGCGGGCGACCGGACCTCCTCGCCCGCCTGGGTGACGGTGCTGCGCTCGGCGGGCGCCCACGACACCTATCTGCGCACCCATCGCGGCGCGCTCGACGCGGCCAGGGTCGCCGAATTCATCCTGATCGACCGGCTCTTCCCGCGCTCGGTGTTCCACACGCTGCGCGTCGCCGAGGCCTGCCTGACCGAGCTCGACCAGCGGCCGGGCAGTCGCGTCGGCGCGCGGCACGAGGCGCAGCGCGTCCTCGGCCGGGCCCGCAGCGAACTCGAATTCCTGCCGCCCGGTGTGCTGCTGGAGGACTTGCAGAGCAGGCTGCTCGCGCTGCAGAAATCGTGCCGCGAGGTGAGCGAGGCCGTGTCACGCCAGTACTTCCATGCCGCACCGTGGGTGGCCTGGACCGATGTGCGCAGCAGCTCCGACGGGCGCGTGCAGGTGGAGGGGGAGCTGTGAACGAGCGTCAGCGAGTGAACCGACAGCACAGCGCGCAGCAGCGCACGACGGAGCCGAGCGCCAGCGAGGTGGAGTCGTGAGCTGGCGGATCAGGGTGGTGCACACCACCGGTTATGTCTACGCCGCGCCGGTGACGCGGTCGTTCAACGAGGCCAGGCTGACCCCGCGCGCGGACAGCAGGCAGAACGTGATCCTCAATCGCGTCGAAACCGTGCCCGCCACCAGGTCGTATCGCTACACCGACTACTGGGGCACCGCGGTCACCGCGTTCGATCTGCACGCGCCGCACACCGAACTGGAGGTGACCGGGTCGTCGGTGGTGGAGACCGAGCCGTTCGCCGAACCGACCGAGGAACTGACCTGGGATGAACTGCGCGGCGGGCGGATCGTCGATCGCTTCGACGAAATGCTCAGTCCCACCGCCTATGTGCCGCGTGACCGCAAGCTCGCGACCGTCGCCCGCCAGCTCTCCCGCGGGGAGGAACCCGCCAAGGCGGTGGTGCGCGCCGCCGAGTGGGTGCACAAGGAGATGGACTACATCGCGGGCACGACCTCGGTGCACACCTCGGCGGTGGAGGCCTTCGCCGAGCGGCGTGGTGTCTGCCAGGACTACGCGCATCTGACGCTGGTGTTGTTGCGCAGCATGGGAATTCCCAGCCGGTACGTCTCCGGCTATCTGCATCCCAAGCCGGGCGCCGGGATCGGCGCGACGGTGGCGGGTCAGTCCCATGCCTGGGTGGAGGCATGGACCGGACAGTGGTGGGGCTACGACCCGACCAACAACCTGGCCGTCAACGAGCAGCACGTATCGGTCGGCGTCGGACGGGATTACGCGGATGTGCCGCCGCTGAAAGGGGTTTTCTCCGGCGGCGGCTCGACCGATCTCGAGGTCGTTGTGGAGGTCACCCGCCTGGCGTAATGTCCACTTCGCTCGTGCGGACCCCGCTCGCCGCGGGGATGATTCCTCCCGGAGAGGTGGTGGCCGATGCCCACTGCACAGGAACTCGTCGAACCCGAGGTCGTATCCGAGCCGAAGAAGTGGGCCGCCGAAGGACTCGGCACCTTCATCCTGGTGATCTGCGGTGTCGGCACCCTGGTGCTGGCCGGCGACCGGGTCGGTTCACTCGGCGTCGCCTTCGCGTTCGGCCTGTCGCTGATGTTCCTGGTCTACGCGATCGGGCCCATCTCGGGATGCCACGTCAACCCGGCGGTCACGCTCGGACAGCTGCTGCTCGGCCGGATCTCGGCCGTCGGCGCCGCCGGGTATGTGATCGCCCAGTTGATCGGCGGCTTCCTGGCCGGGCTCGTGCTGTTCGCCCTGGCCAAGAACCTGCCCGCCTACGACCGCTCGGTCGACGGGCTCGGCGCCAACGGCTGGGGCCCGCACAGCCCCTCGGCGGTCCGCGGTCCGCTCGGTGAGGTCGTCGTCCAGAACGGCTACGGCCTCGCGGCGACCATCATCATCGAGGTGATGCTGACCGCGCTGCTGGTGTTCGTGGTGCTGGCCTCCACCGACCAGATCTCCGATGTCCCGCTGGCCGGTCTGTCGATCGGTGTCACGCTCACGGTGATCTATCTGGTCTCGCTGCCGATCGACAACACCTCGGTGAACCCGGTGCGCAGTCTGGCCGTGGCGCCCTATCAGGACGGGGCGATGGGCCAGGTGTGGGCGTTCGTCGTGTTCCCGCTGGCCGGTGGCGCGCTGGGCGCGCTGATCTACGGCTTGATCTTCGGGCGGTCCAGGGACGTGCTGAGCTAGCTCGAGCCGTGTCGGATTCAGCTCCAGCTGTATTCGGCGACCAGCCGGTGTGCGACCAGGTCGAAGGTCTTGCGCTCGACGATCGCGCCCTCCCGGCGGATACCGTCCTCGGGCACGTCGAGCACCCGGTCCAACCGCACCCAGCTGGGGCGTCCGTCGTGGTCCCACGGGCCGGAGCCGATCCCGACCCAGTTGCGGTCGTGCGCGCGTTCGGCTTTGGACGACAGCATCAGCCCGAGCAGGGTCTTGCGATCGCGCCCGACGACCAGCACCGGCCGGTCCTTGCCGTTCGTGGGGTCCTCCTCGTAGGGCACCCAGGTCCACACGATCTCACCCGGATCGGCGCGCCCGTCGAGCTGCGGGCAGTAGACGATCTGCCGGGCGCGGTGGGCGGTGGGTACCGGAGTGGATGCGGTCGGGCGCACCGCGACGGCGGGTCCCGGCTTGCTCGCCAGCGCCCCCATCAGCTTCTCGAGCAGCCGCGGGCCCTGTTTGCGCACGATCTTCGGCCCCTGCTCCTTGGCGATGACGCCGAGTTGCTTGCCGAGTGTGTTCCAACTGCTGGCCATCCCTGAAATATAACGGTGACTCGCGCTTCGGTGCACCGGTGACAGGGGCGAGATTCGGCGCATGGGACGATAGACCCAGTTCGCCGATACCCCTCGAGGAGTGGAGTGGCTTCCAGTTTTGCCGATACGACGTTCACCGATCCGTCCCGGATCCGGAACTTCTGCATCATCGCGCACATCGACCACGGCAAGTCGACCCTGGCCGATCGGATGCTGCAGCTCACCGGTGTGGTCGAGGAGCGGGCGATGCGCGCCCAGTACCTCGACCGGATGGACATCGAGCGTGAGCGCGGCATCACGATCAAGGCGCAGAACGTGCGCCTGCCGTGGCAGGTCGACGGCGAGGACTATGTCCTGCACATGATCGACACCCCGGGCCACGTCGACTTCACCTACGAGGTGTCGCGCGCGCTCGAGGCCTGTGAGGGCGCGATCCTGCTGGTCGACGCCGCCCAGGGCATCGAGGCGCAGACGCTGGCGAATCTGTACCTGGCGCTGGAGAAGGATCTGACGATCATCCCGGTGCTCAACAAGATCGACCTGCCCGCCGCCGACCCGGACCGCTACGCCGCCGAGATCGCCCACATCGTGGGGTGCGAGCCCGACGACGTGCTGCGGGTGTCGGGCAAGACCGGCGTCGGTGTGGCCGAGCTGCTGAACAAGGTGATCGCCGAGGTGCCGCCACCGGTCGGTGACGCCGACGCCCCGGCCCGCGCGCTGATCTTCGACTCGGTCTACGACACCTACCGCGGCGTGGTGACCTACGTGCGTGTGGTCGACGGCAAGCTCACCCCGCGCCAGAAGATCAAGATGATGTCCACCGGCGCGCAGCACGAGCTGCTCGAGATCGGCATCGTCTCGCCCGAGCCCAAGGCGACCCAGGGCCTCGGTGTCGGCGAGGTGGGTTACCTGATCACCGGTGTGAAGGACGTGCGTCAGTCCAAAGTCGGTGACACCGTGACCACCGCGCGCGACGGCGCCGCCTCGGCACTGGCCGGCTACCAGGAACCGCGCCCGATGGTCTACTCGGGCCTGTACCCGGTCGACGGCTCCGACTACCCGGATCTGCGTGATGCGCTGGACAAGCTGCAGCTCAACGACGCGGCGCTGACCTACGTGCCGGAGACCTCGGTGGCGCTGGGCTTCGGTTTCCGCTGCGGCTTCCTCGGTCTGCTGCACATGGAGATCACCCGCGAGCGCCTGCAGCGCGAGTTCGGCCTCGACCTGATCTCCACCGCGCCCAACGTGATCTACCGGGTCGAGATGGAAGACAGCACCGAGCACATCGTCACCAACCCGTCGTACTGGCCCGAGGGCAAGGTGCGCAATACGTTCGAGCCGGTCACCAAGTGCACCGTGATCGCACCGAGCGAGTTCGTCGGCACCATCATGGAGCTGTGCCAGAGCCGCCGCGGCGAGCTGCTCGGCATGGACTACCTGTCGGAGACGCGCGTGGAAATGCGCTACACGCTGCCGATGGCCGAGATCATCTTCGACTTCTTCGACTCGCTCAAGTCGCGTACTCGCGGTTACGCGTCCCTCGATTACGAGGAGTCGGGCGAGCAGTCGTCGGATCTGGTGAAGGTCGACATCCTGCTGCAAGGCGAGGCTGTCGACGCGTTCAGCGCCATCGTGCACAAGGACGCCGCTCAGGCCTACGGCAACAAGATGACCACCAAGCTGCGCGAACTCATCCCGCGTCAGCAGTTCGAGGTGCCCATCCAGGCCGCGATCGGCTCGCGGATCATCGCGCGCGAGAACATCCGCGCGATCCGCAAGGACGTGCTCGCCAAGTGCTACGGCGGTGACATCAGCCGTAAGCGCAAGCTGCTCGAGAAGCAGAAGGAAGGCAAGAAGCGCATGAAGACCATCGGCCGGGTCGACGTGCCGCAGGAGGCCTTCGTGGCCGCGCTGTCCTCGGACGCGGCCTCGGACAAGCCCAAGGGCAAGTAACCCTCACCCCGGCTCGGCGGTGACGCGCACCAGCAGGCGCGTCCCGCCGAGCGGGCTGTGGGTGAGTTCGGCGGTGCCGCCGTGTAATTCGGCCTGTTGCCGGACCAGGGCCAGGCCCAGACCCGAACCGGGGGAGCCGGGGCGCTTGGCGAAGCGGTCGAAGGCGGTGCGGGACAGGTGTTCCGGTATCCCCGCGCCGTTGTCGTCGATGGTGATCTCGATCCCGTCGGCGCCCGTGCTTGCCGCCACCGCGATCTCGGTGGCGTTCCCGTGCGCGACCGCGTTGGCGACCGCATTGGTGACGATCAGCATGATGCCGCCGGGCAGGCCGGTCAGCGGGACCGGTTCGCAGGCGGTCAGCGTGATGTCGACGCCGGGTTGCGCGCGCCGGGCGTTCTGCACGGCGCGATCGAGGGTTTCGCACAGTTCGAACGGTTCGAACGCGTCCGCGTCGGTCAGCTCGCCGACGGCGAGACGTTCGAGATCGGTGAGCGTGCGCTCGATCTGGCGTTCGGCGGCCAGCACGTCGGCGAGAACGGCGCCGCGCTGGTCGGCGGGTAGTTCGTCACCGGCGAGGACCTGCAGGTCGGTACGCATCGCCGTGAGCGGGGTGCGCAGTTCGTGCGCGCAGACCGCGGCGAAATCGCGGGCGCCTGCCAGCGCCTGCCTGGTCTCGCCGTGCGCGGTCTCGAGCCGCGCCAGCATCCGGGTGATCGCGTCGGAGAGTTCCTCGGCTTCCCTGGCGCCGCGACCGGACAGCGGTGGCAGTTCGTCCAGGGTGTCGATCTCGTGGGTGGCGGTGGCCAGCCTGCGCAACGGTCGCGCGGCGAAACCGGCCAGCACCCAACCCAATCCGGCGGCCACGAGCACACCGGCGACACCGATGCCGAGGCCGATCAGCTGGCTGCGGGTGATCGCGGCGTCGACCAGTTCGCGATCGGGATTCAGCCGGACCAGCAGACCGGGCGCGCCCTGCACCTGAGCCAGCGCGGGGTCGGGCGGCGTGCCGGGCGCCACGACCATCGGCGGGCCGGGCAGCGCGGTGGCATCGGGGAACGGGCGCACGTCCGTCGGCACCGGAATCGGCAGGGCGGGAACACCGTCGAGCCGCTCGGCGACCTGGACGTGCATCGTCGACACCGTCTGATCCAGCTGCCGGGTGCCCGCCACCTTCAACAGCGCCGCGTAGGTGAGCCCGAGGGTGATCGCCACCAGCGCGGCCACCACCGCCGACACCACGGCCACCCGCATCCGCAGCGACCACGACCCGGTCCTCACGGGCGCTCGCGCAGGACGAATCCGACGCCGCGCACCGTGTGCACGACCCGCGCGACGCCGTCGGTCTCGAGCTTGCGCCGCAGATACGAGACGAACACGTCGACCACGTTCGTATCGGTGGCGAAGTCGTAACCCCAGACGGCGGACAGGATCTGCTCGCGCCCGAGCACGATGCCGACGTTGTCGGCGAGCATCGCCAGCAGCTCGAACTCGCGTTTGGTGAGCTCGACCTGCTGCCCGCCCGCGTGCACCCGGTGGCCTGCCAGATCGATCACCACCTCGCCCACCCGCACCGTCTTGCCCTGCGGCACAGCGGTTGCGGCACTGCGCCGCAGCAGCGCGCGCAGCCGGGCGACCAGCTCGCCCAGGTCGAACGGCTTGGTGAGGTAGTCGTCGGCGCCGCGCTCGAGCGCCGCGATCCGATCGCTCACCGCGCTACGGGCACTGAGCACGCAGATGGGGATGTCGTTGCCCATCGCCCGCAGGGCGGTGACCACGCCGACGCCGTCGAGTTCGGGCATGTTCACGTCGAGGACCATGGCGTCGGGTGCGGCGGAGCGCACCAGGGTGAGCGCTCGCGCGCCGTCACCGGCGGTGACGACGTCGAAGCCCGAGAGTTCGAGGCCACGGCGCAGCGACGCCAGCACCCTGACCTCGTCGTCGACGACCAAGATCTGCTGTCCGGTCATCTGCCCACCCTAGTGCGATCCATTGTTTCTGCTGGTCAGCGCACATGCGGCGGGCGGATCACCACGACGCCGCCCGGAGCATCGCCGGGGACGGCGTGCCGGCAGTCGCCCGGCATCTCGACGTTCGGTTCGCCCGGCCGCGCGGGCAGTGCGGGCAGCGGTGTGGCGGGCTCGCCCTCGAAGTGCTCGAGGTGGATGCGCGGTCCCGGCGCTGCCCCGTTCGGCAGCAGCGGCAGGGCGGGTGCGCCGGGCGCGGAGCAGATGATCAGCGTCTGCTCGGGCCCGATCTCCCTGGTCACGGCGGGATCGGCGGTCGCGGCGCCGGCGACGCCCGCGATGGTGCCGGTCAGCAGCGCGAAGCCGCCGACGAGGGCGACGGCGCGGGCACGGCGGCGTGGGGTGATGACGGTCATGGTCGGGACTCCTCCGGTGGGGGTTCGGCCGATCGGCTCGACCGGCGAAACCGACGCTAAGCAGCCGATCTTCACGCTCCGTTGAGCAATCGTTAGAGTTCTCTTGGGATCGTGACCCCCCGATTCCACTGGGTCGCCGAAATACGTTGCTCGCCATAAGGTGGTACCAACCGTTCTGGTCGAAACGACAGTTCGGTGTTCCGGTAATAGTGTTGGATGATCTTCACTTCGCCTCGACCGTGGTGGGGGGCTGACAGTGATGCGAGTGTTGGAGCATTGATGACGCGTGATCAGGGTTTCGATGACGGCGCCGTGCGCGCAGAAGGGGCCGATACCGCCTACCGCGTCGCCAACGGCGTCGCCCGGGTAGCCCGAGCAGGCGCCTACGTCACCGGTGGCGCCCTGGTCGCCGCGAACGGCACCGACACCAGCAACGCCGACAGCAATGCCGACAGCCGCTACGCCGGCTGGTCTTCGCAGGTCTCTTCCGATCCCAGCCCGGACGCGCCGAGCCCGGTGATGACCTTCCCCGACCTCGCGGATCTGCCCGCGCCCGCGCCCGTGGCGCCGCACACCCCGTTCGCCGCGCACCCGCCTGCCGGGCCCGACGTCTCGATGGTCGCGCGATCCACCGAATCCGAGTGGCGCCCTGAGATTCCCGGCTCCGAGGGCGACAACGACATCCGCATCCCCGGTGCAGGCGACAACTCCTCCGGCTTCGGCCTCCCTGGCTACGCGCCCGCACCGTCCAGCCCTGGCCTCGGCTTCGGCGACGACGAGGACAACCAGTTCGGCCTGCCGACCTCGCCCGGCTTCGGCCTGCCCGGCCATGGCATCGGCATCCCCGGCTTCGACGGCCTGCCCGGCAACGGTGTCGGTATCCCCGGCTTCGACGGCATCGGCCTGCCCGGCGCGGCAGGCCCGGCCGGATCGCTGCCCGCCGACGGACCGTTCGACGGCATCGGCGACATGTTCGACGGTTTCGGCGCCATGGTGAACACCGAATGGCAGGTCGACGCGCACGTCGGCCTCGACGGTGTGTGGTTCACCTCGCAGATGAAGGTCACCGGTCAGGTCGGCCAGGTCGGCGATCAGCTCGACGACTACGGCAAGTGGCTCGGCGACGGCCTGAAGGTCCCCGGCGACACCACCGGCGGCGCCACGGGCGGCGGCATGACCTCGCCCACCGGACCCACCCTGCCCGGTTCCTCGTCCTCCGGTGTCGGCCTGCCCGGCACGACCACCGCGCCGTCGGGCGTGGCACCCGCGCCCGCCCCGGCGGCCCCGCTGGCCCACACCCCCGTGAGTGCACCGGCTCCCGCGCCCGCACCCGCGCCGATCGCGCCCGCCCCGGCTCCGGTCGCGCCCGCCGCACCCGCGCCGGTCGCCACCAGCCCGGTGGTCAGCACGCCGCTGCAGACGACCATCCAGCCCGATGCCGCGTCGACTCCGATCGCCAACGTCTTCGGCGGTGCGGGCGCCGCGTCGCCGCTGACCGCGCCCGCCGCCTCGGTGCCCGCGCTGTTCGCGCCCACCAAACCCGTTGTGGTGCCGGATGTCACCGGTGGCAGCACCCCGTCGACGGTCCCGGTGACGGTGCCGTCCAAGCAGCCGACGGTCGACCTCGACACCCCGACGACGGTGAAGCTGCCCGATCTGCCCAAGCCGACGACGGCACCCACGATGCCGGAGATCACCAAGCAGCCCCAGGTCACCGTGCCGCCGACGGCGGGGACCGGTGGCACCAAGCCGACCGTCCCGGACGACGGCATCGGCACCACGCCGGGCACCACCGGCGGCGTCACGGCGCCCTCGACCAACCCGAGCACGCCGACCGTCGACGTGCCCGACCCCACCGCCTCGCAGCCGACCGCGACGGTGCCCACCCAGCAGCCGACCGCGCCGACCCAGCAGCCGACGATGCCGACCAAGCAGCCGACCGTCGACATCGATCCGCCGAGTGTCGTCACCCCGCCGCCGGTGGTGACCGTGCAGCCGACCGTGGCTCCGGTGAAGCCGCCGGTGATCGACACCAAGCCGATCGCCGCCGAGTTCGATCATCAGCCGGACAGCTACCATGGCGTGTCGGCCGGACTGTTCGATTCCGGGGTGGGCGGCGCCGATCTTTCGGGTGCCGTGTTTCCCGTCGAACACCATGGGTATGACTTCGTCATCTGACGACCAGGTCGTCTGACCAAATGACGTAGTCCCAGCGCCTCGGCCGGGCTCCTGCAACGAGAGTGAGGAACAGGTTGTCTGCCGCTGCCGGACTGCAGGCCGCGACGGTGAAACATCCGGATGTGATGGCTCCGGTCGTGTCCCTTGTCGACGAACTGCGGGAACTGGTCCGCACCGGCGGCCGGGACGACCTCGACGCGCGGCTCGGAATGGTACGAGCCAGGCTCAGCGACACCAGGGTCCGCCTGGTCGTCGTCGGTGAACCGCAGGCCGGGATGAGCACGCTGGTCAACAGCATGGTCGGCACCCCGGTCAGCGCGACCGACGGCAAGCCGAGCGTCCCGGTGATCGTCGAGTACGGACCCGCGCCGGCCGCGACGCTGGTGAAGTCGGCCCAGCGTGGCCGCGTCGAGCGGGTGCCCGTCGATCCGCTGAACCCCGGTCCCGCGCTGACCGCGCTCGGCGTGCTGCGCGCGGAATTCGCCGAGCCCAGCCCGCTGCTGGCCGACGGCCTGGTCGTGATGGACGCCCCTGGCGCCGCCACCCACGAGAGCGCGGCCTGGTCGATGATCGCCGCCGCCGATGTGGTGCTCTACGCCACCGATGCCGCCGCCGAACTGACCGAGGCGCAACTGGACTACCTGCGCCGGGTCGAGCAGGTGTGCCCGTCGGTGGTGTGCGTGCTCACCAAGATCGACCGCAACCCGCACTGGTCGCTGACCCAGCGGCGCAACCGCGCGCTGCTCGACGGCGCCGGACTGAACTTCGCGGTCGCCCCGGTCTCGGCGCTGCTGCACCGGCAGGCCGGGGAGATCGGCGACCAGCAGCGCGACATCGAGTCCGGGGTGCCCCAGCTCATCGATCACCTGCACGATTACGTCGTCGCCCAGGCTGATTCGGTCGCCGTGGCCGCCGCGGTGCGCGATATCGGCCTGGTCACCGAGCAGCTCGGCGTCACTTTGCGTGCCGAGGCCGACACCCTGCGCGATCCGCGCAGGCGGGCCGAGATCACCCAGCGACTCGCGGCCGCCCGCGCCGAGGCCGATCAGCTGCGTCAGCGCACGGCCAGCTGGCAGGTCACCCTCGTCGACGGCAGCTCCGAGCTGAGCGCCGACATCGAACACGATCTGCGGCACCGGCTGCGCACCCTGGTCCGGGAGGCCGAGGCCGAGATCGCCCGCACCGATCCGGCGCGCAAGTGGTCCGATTTCGCGACCGAGCTCGACGCGCGGATCTGCGAGGCCGTCGAGGAGAACTTCGTGATGGCGCACTACCGCGCCGTCGAACTCGCCGAGCAGGTGGCCGCGAAGTTCCCGCCGGACAACCGCACCCCGCCGCTGCCCGAGCTGCGCCTGACCAACCCCGGCGACGTGCTCGATCCGGTGCAGCCGCTGGAGACCCTCGAAAGCGCGAAATCCAGTGTCGGACAGCAGGCGCTCTCGGCGCTGCGCGGTTCCTACGGTGGCATCCTGATGGTCGGTCTGGCCACCAGCCTGCTCGGGATGTCGCTGGTCAACTGGTATTCCGCGGGCGCAGGCGTGCTGCTGGGCGTGAACGCGCTGTGGGACGACCGCCGCAACCGCAAGCAGCGCAGGCAGTCCGAGGCCAAGGTGGCCGTCGCCCGGCTGGCCGACGACGTGATCTTCCAGGTGGGCAAGGAATCCCGCAACCGCCTGCGCACCCTGCAGCGGGTGCTGCGCGATCACTACACCGAGATCGCCGCCGAGGTGGGCCGCACCGCCGACGAGGCGCTGCGCGCCGCCGAGGAGACCGGCCTGCGCTACGGCGATCACCGCGAACTGCGCATCACCGAGATCGACGTGGGCCTGCGCACGCTGGCCGGGCTCAGGGAACGCGCCGAGCGCCTCGCGTACTGACGCTCAGTTCGGCCGGTGCGACGGCGTGTGCGCCGGCTGGAACTGACCAGCCTGGCGGGAGTCCTCCGCCCTGATCACGTGGGTCACCGCGTTGATCAGCGCCAGGTGGGTGAACGCCTGCGGGAAGTTGCCCAGGTGCCTGCCGGTGTGCGGGTCGATCTCCTCGGCGTAGAGGCGCAGCGGGCTGGCCAGGCCGAGCAGCCGCTCGCACAGCTGGGTGGCGCGTTCGAGTTCGCCGATCTCCACCAGCGCCGACACCAGCCAGAACGAGCAGATGGTGAAGGTGCCCTCCTCGCCGGTGAGCCCGTCGTCGGTGGTGTCGGTGTCGTAGCGCAGCACCAGGCCGTGCACGGTGAGCCGGTCGGCGATGGCGAGCACGGTCGCCTTCACCCGGTGATCGTCCGGCGGCAGGAACCGGGTCAGCACCACCAGCAGCAGCGACGCGTCGAGGGTGCGGCTGCCGTAGGTCTGGGTGAACACGCCGTCCTCGTCGACGCCGTTGGCGAGGACGTCCTCGCGGATCTCCTCGGCGATGTCGAACCACTCGTAGGCCCGTTCGAACTGGCCGTGTAGCTGGGCCAGCCGGGCGCCGCGGTCGAGGGCGACCCAGCACATCACCTTCGACGAGGTGAACTGCTGTGGCTCGCCGCGCACCTCCCAGATGCCGCGATCGGGTTCGCGCCAGCGCGAGATCGCGGCGTTCACGGTACGTTCCAGCATCGGCCAGAGTGATTCCGGCACCTGCTGACGGGATTTCACGTGCAGGTACACCGCATCGAGCATGGTGCCCCAGATGTCGTGCTGGTCCTGGTTGTAGGCGGCATTGCCGATACGCACCGGTCGCGAGTTGTCGTAGCCGGACAGGTCGGGCAGGATCTCCTCGGTGATCCGGCGTTCGCCGCCGATGCCGTAGAGCACCTGCAGGGGCAGCGCGTCACCGTTGTCGTCGGTGGTCACGTCGTTGAGGAAGTTGAAGAAGTCGTTGGCCTCGCGGTCGAGGCCAAGGGTGTACAGACCCCACAGCGCGAAACTGGAGTCGCGCACCCAGGTGTAGCGGTAGTCCCAGTTACGTTCTCCGCCGGGGGTTTCCGGCAGCGAGGTGGTGGCGGCGGCCAGCAGCGCGCCGGTCGGCGCGTAGGTGAGGCCCTTCAGTGTCAGCGCGCTGCGCTGCAGATAGCTGCGCCACGGATGGTCGGGGAAATCGCCGAGAGTGATCCAGCGGCGCCAGCATTCGGCGGTCGTCCACATCTTCTTGGCCGCCTCGTCGAAGGTGGCGGGGGCGGGCAGGTCCGACCAGGACAGCGCGACGAACACCGAATCGCCCTCGCTCATCCGCGTGCGCGCCCGCGCTTCCCGTCCCTCCAGACCGAGTCGCAGGTCGGTGGTGAGCATCAGCGACGGTCCGGCGTCGGGATTGTTCACGGCGACCGCGGTCGCCTCCTCATAGACGTTGCCGGTGTACTCCCAGCGCGCGCCGCGGCGGTGATAGTCGAACGAGGGCTGGCAGCTCATCTCCAATTCGACTGTGCCGCTGACACATTTCACCGTCCGCAACAGCATGTGCTCGGCGTCCCAGTCCATCGGGGTGCGGCGATGGGTCCTGGAGCGGGCCATATTGTTGTGCCAGGGGCCGAGTACCAGCGCATCGCGCACGATCAGCCAGCCGGTCTCGGTCTGCCAGGTCGTCTCGAGGATCATCCCGCCCGGCAGGTACCGCCGCGCGGCGGGCACGTGCTTGCCGTAGGGCCCGATCCGGAAGTGCCCGGCGCTGCGGTCCAGGATGGCGCCGAACACGCTGGGGGAGTCGGGCCGGGGAACGCACATCCACTCGACCGAGCCGCTGCTGGCGATCAGGCAGCTCGTCTCGCAATCGGACAGGAAGGCGTAGTCGTCGATCGGCGGGAAGGCGCCGCGACGGCCGCTGGAGGAGACCGGACTCAGAATCGGCAGGCTGTCGGCGCTGGAAGACTCCATACCCCATCATCAGCGCGTTGCCCGCTATCGTCCACCGACGCCCCACGGACACTGCTGTTCCGCCGGTCACGGCGACGGAAATTCGCCCGTTCACGGTCACCGACTAGGCTGGTCGGCGTGCAACGCATCGCAGGTTGGTGGGACGGCTTCGAACTCTGGGTAGCCGGGCTGCCCTTCATCCCCCAGTTCCTCGTCGTGCTGGTCGGCATGGTCCCGATCAGCTTCGCCATCGCCTTCCTGCTCGACCGCGCCCTGCGCGCGATCTTCCGCCTTCTCGGCCGTGAGGATCGCATCGAGCCGTCGATTCCGGCTGCCGTGCCGGTCGCGGCGGTACCCGTCGCCGCCGCGCCCGCGCGCCCGACCGTCGGCAGCGGTGCCCGCTGATGCCACGTTCCCGCGTTCAGCTCGCCCTGGTTGCCCTGCTCGTCCTCGTCGTCATCGCCTGGTTCTTCACGCGGTGATATCGGAGCGGCCGGGGGGGGCCCGGCCCCCCCCCGCCCCCCCCCGGCCCCCCCCCCCCCGGGACACAAGGGGCAGCGAACTCGAGCGCGCCGGCGCTCCGATATCTACTGCTGTGCGGTCTGGCCCTTGTTGATCTGCGGTGCCTGGGCGGGCTGCTGCTTGGCCGAATCGATCGCCTGTGCGTTGTTGCCGGTGGGCAGCGCCTCACCGCGCATCGAGGCGCGGATCTGCTCGAGCTTGCTGTGCCCCGCCATCTGGATGCTGGCCTGCTGGACCTCCATCATGCGACCCTGCACCGTGTTCTGCGCCAGCTCGGCGGCACCGAGCGCGTTGGCGTAGCGACGCTCGATCTTGTCGCGCACCGCGTCGAGGCTGGGGGTGGAACCGGGTGCCGACAGCGTGGAGTCCATCTGCTGGAGCGAGGCCGAGACCTGCTCCTGCATCTTGGCCTGCTCGAGCTGGCTGAGCAGCTTGGTGCGCTCGGCCACCTTCTGCTGCAACATCATCGCGTTCTGCTCGACCGCCTTCTTGGCCTGCGCGGCGGCCTGCAGGGACTGGTCGTGCAGCACCTTGAGGTCTTCCACCGACTGCTCGGCGGTGACCAGCTGGGCGGCGAACGCCTCGGCGGCGTTGGTGTACTGGATCGCCTTCTCGGTGTCGCCCGCGGCGGCCGCCTGGTCGGCCAGCGTGACAGCCTGACGGGCATTGGCGTTGAGCTTCTCGACCTCGTCGAGCTGGCGGTTCAGCTTCATCTCCAGCTGACGCTGGTTGCCGATCACCGACGCCGCCTGCTGCGACAGCGCCTGGTGCTGACGCTGCGCCTCCTCGATAGCCTGCTGAATCTGGACCTTCGGATCCGCATGCTCTTCGATCTTGGAGTCGAAGAGGGCCATCATGTACTTCCAGGCCTTCACGAACGGATTAGCCATCGATTGATCCCGCCTCCATCTGTGCGTCGCTCGTGCGACTGGTGGTGCGCGACCGTCACGCACCAGATATGTGCTTATCCTTCACCATGCGGCACCCGGGCCGGAGTGACCGGCCCAATCGACGCCTGATGAGAATCTATCCGTTCTCACCAGCGGTGTGCAGCGTCTCGCGCGTCCGGCACGTGGTTCGCCGCGTCACATTCCCTTCACCAGTACCAGCATCTCGGCCCTCGGCGCCGGGATGACGATGCGAGTGTCCTCGGCGATGCCGATCCGGGGGCCCTGGTCGGCCGACATGCTCGCGGCGGCCGACTCGGGCGCGGCGGCAGGTTCGGCGGCGGGCTCGGCCGCGACGGTCTCGCGCTCCGCGGCGGGGCCGGTCAGCGCGGGCTCGCGCGGCGCGGAACCGTCCGCGCCCGCCATGATGGTGCTCACGTCCCACAGCACCCGCGACAGCGGCACGTCCAGTGCCTCGCAGATGGCGGCGAGCAGTTCACTGGAGGCTTCCTTGCGGCCGCGCTCCACTTCCGACAGATAGCCGAGGCTCACGCGCGCCGAGGTCGACACCTCGCGCAGCGTTCGATGCTGGGCGAGACGCGCACGCCGCAGACTGTCCCCGATTGCCTCCCGCAGCAGCGTCATCTCGTTCTCCTCCACCTCGTGTCACCGCCGTAGCGGTGCTCACCTCTTTCTGGCACAACGTCGAGCATCGGCCGGTGGTTCCCGGACGTGGCTAGTTCGTCGTCACACAGCGCAGCAACTCCCGCACCGCGCTGTGCACCGCACCGATTCTGATCGTCCACCGGTCGCCGTGCAGTTTCAACCGGACCACTTCGCTGTGACTCGGACCGGCCAATCCGAGGTATACCGTCCCGACCGGGTGCCCGTCCTGGGAATCGGGTCCAGCGACCCCGGTCAGGCCCACACCCCAGTCGGCGCCGCAGCGTTCCCGGGCGCCCACCGCGAGCTGCTCGGCCGTCGACGCGGCGACCGGCCCGTCGACCCGGAGGATGTCGTCGTCGACGCAGGCCAGGTGGTTCTTCAGGTCGGTGGCGTACACGATCAGGCCACCCCGCAGCACCGCGCTGGCGCCCGGCACACCGGCCACGGTGGCGGCCAGCAGGCCTGCGGTCAGCGATTCGGCGGTGGCGACGGTCTGACCGGCCGCGGCCAGCGCCCGGACCAGTTCGGCGACCGGCGCGCCGACGACGAGCGGATCGCTCACGAGCGGGACTCGCCGCGTCCGCGTCCCCCTGCCAGCCACAGCCGGGCCGCCTGGCCGACGTAGTCCAGGCCGGTGATCACGGTCAGCGCCACCGCCGCGTACATCAGCGCCATGCCCGCGGTCGCGAAGGCACCCGACAGCGGCAACAGCAGCAGCGCGATGGCGATCGACTGCACCAGTGTCTTGAGCTTGCCGCCACGGCCGGCCGGGATCACCCCGCGCCGGACCACCACCAGCCGCAGCAGTGTGATGCCGATCTCACGTCCGACGATGACCACGGTGATCCACCAGGGCAGATCACCCAGGATCGAGAGCCCGATCAGGGCCGAACCGATCAGCGCCTTGTCCGCGATGGGGTCGGCCAGCTTGCCGAAATCGGTGACCAGACCGTATTTGCGGGCCAGTTGCCCGTCGAAGCGATCGGTGATCGCCGCCAGCCCGAACACCGCGGCCGCGATGATCCGCCAGCGCGTGTCGTGCCCGCCGTCGGCGAACAGCGCCAGCACGAACAACGGGACCAGCACGATGCGCGCGACGGTCAGCACGTTCGCGATGTTGAGCAGGGGAACCTGCGCGTCGGCGCGGTCGGGCACCGCCCGCGGCGGCGCGGGCGCCTCCCACCCGCGGTCGATCTCTTCGGGTCGCACGCTCATGCCCCGCCCTCTCGGCACTCACCGGCACTGCGCCGAAATCCACACGTTTCGCGCGCGGTTTGCTCGCGCGAGCAGCGCCGCTGGGGCCGGTCGTCGAGCCCCGCGCGATGCGGTGAGCGGAACGACAGGATGTGCGGCACACGTTCAGACTATCGGTAAGCGGGCCGACTACTGTGCACCCCATGACCTCACGGGGACCACTGGGTGGTTCGACCAGCGACGCGCATCCTGTCGCGCCCTCTGCGGCGCCTGTTTCCGGCGTGGTCGTGCGACGAGCCCGAACCTCGGACGTCCCCGAGATCAAGCGTCTGGTCGACGAGTACGCGGGCCGCATCCTGCTGGAGAAGAACCTGGTCACCCTGTACGAGTCCGTCCAGGAATTCTGGGTGGCCGAGCTCGACGGACAGGTCGTCGGCTGTGGTGCGCTGCACGTGCTGTGGGCCGATCTGGGCGAGGTGCGCACCGTTGCCGTCGATCCGGTGGTGAAGGGCCGCGGCGTCGGTGGCGCCGTCGTCGAGCGGCTGGTCGCGGTCGCGCGTGAGCTGCAGTTGCAGCGACTGTTCGTGCTGACCTTCGAGGTGGACTTCTTCGGCAGGCACGGTTTCGTGGAGATCGACGGCACGCCCGTCACCGCCGAGGTGTACGCCGAGATGTGCCGGTCCTACGACACCGGTGTCGCCGAGTTCCTCGACCTGAGCTACGTCAAGCCGAACACCCTCGGCAACACCCGCATGCTGCTGACTCTCTGAATATCCGCAAGTCCACCGCGAGAAAGTGATCGACCGTGCCGATCTTCGCCGTCCACTACACCTATTCCGAGGCCACCGCGGCCGACCGGGCGACCAACCGCCCCGAGCACCGTGGGTGGCTCAACGCGCTCGTCGACGTGGGCACCGTGCTCACCAGCGGCCCGTACCCGGACGGTACGGGCGCGCTGCTGATCTTCCGCGCCGAGGACGCGCCCTCGCTGACCACGCTGCTGGCCGACGACCCGTTCGCGAAGCTGGGCCTGATCGAGGCCGTGCGCGTCGTCGAATGGCTGCCGGTGATGGGCGCCTTCGCCGAGTGACCGTCCGCTGACACAGCACTGCCCGGAACCACGGTGGTTCCGGGCAGTGCGCGGTCAGGAGGAGGTGGTGCGGCGGGTCTTCAGCAGGCTCGCCACCGTGGCGACGATCAGGATGCCGATGATCACGCTCAGCGACATCGGGGTGGAGATCTCCGGCACGCTCACGTGCTCACCACCGTTGATGAACGGCAGCGTGTTCTCGTGCAGGGCGTGCAGTACCAGCTTCACGCCGATGAACGCCAGGATCGCGGCCAGGCCGTAGGACAGGTACACCAGGCGGTCGAGCAGGCCGCCGATGAGGAAGTACAGCTGCCGCAGGCCCATCAGTGCGAAGGCGTTGGCGGTGAACACCAGGTAGGGCTGCTCGGTGAGGCCGTAGATGGCCGGAATCGAGTCCAGGGCGAAGAGCAGGTCGGCGAAGCCGATGGCCAGCAGCGCCAGCAGCAGCGGGGTCACCACACGTTTGCCATCGATCCGGGTGACGAGTTTGTCGCCGTCGTACTGATCGGTGGTGGGCAGGATCCGCTTGGCCAGCGCGACGATCCGGCTGTCGCGTTGCTGCTCGTGCTCGACCTCGTGTCCGCTCTCGCGCAGCAGGTTGATCGCGGTGTAGATCAGGAACGCGCCGAACAGGTAGAACACCCAGCTGAACGCGCTGATCGCGGCCGCGCCGACGGCGATGAAGGCACCGCGCATCACCAGCGCCAGCACGATGCCGATCAGCAGCACCTTCTGCTGGTAGATCCGCGGCACGGCGAAGGTGCTCATGATGATCAGGAAGATGAACAGGTTGTCCACCGAGAGGGCCTTCTCGGTGACGAAGCCCGCGTAGTACTCCCCCGCGAAGGTCCCGCCCCATTTCCAGGCGACGAACAGGCCGAACAGCAGCGCCAGGCCGATGTAGACGGCCGACCAGAAGCCGGATTCCTTGAACGTGGGTTCGTGCGGTGTCCGCACATGGGCGAAGAAGTCGAAGACGAACAAGCCGAGGATCACCAGACAGGTGATCACCCACTCGAGCGCGGTCACCTGCATGTGGTGGTCCGATCGATGAAGTTCATGCGGTCCATCATGCCCGAAATGTCCGTTTCAGTCGGCTTTGCGGAACGATTGCCCGCCATGATTTCACACACACGCGGCCTGACCTGCGCAAGGGCCCGGTCGGCGCGGCGGATAAATCCGTTTCGCGGCACATCCCACGCTGCTACCGTCGACGCATCGTCGCAAGACCCCGGCACCACGAGAGGAGCTAGCCGTGAACGGATCCACCGCGCAGTACGAACGCCGTGTCGATATGCACCGGCTGCCCCTGGGTGCCGTGCTGCCGCACCGCCTTTCGTGCGTGCGCATCGCCTTCTGACCGGATTCTCACCGGCCTGACCCAGGCTCCTCCCCCACACCCGTACGCCACCGCGCCTCCGGTCCCTCCTCGTTCGTCGCCGACTGCTTCCGGCACGGTCAGAGCAAACCAGCAACGCGCGCCGACCTAGTCGTCCTCGGCCCCACCGGGGTCGCCGCCACGGATCGACCACAGCAGCCCGTCGAGCTCGTCGGGCTTGATCAGCACATCGCGCGCCTTGGACCCCTCGCTGGGGCCCACGACGCCGCGCGTCTCCATCAGGTCCATCAACCGGCCCGCCTTGGCGAAGCCGACGCGCAGCTTGCGCTGCAGCATGGAGGTGGAGCCGAACTGCGAGGTCACCACGAGTTCCACGGCCTGCAGCAGCACGTCCATGTCGTCGCCGATATCGGGGTCGACATCCTTGACCTCGCCTGCCTTGGCGGCGGTGACGCCCTCCTGGTACTCGGGCTCGGCCTGGGTCTTGCTGAACTCGACGACCGCGTGGATCTCCTCGTCGGAGATGAACGCGCCCTGCAGCCGGGTCGGCTTGCCCGCGCCCATCGGCAGGAACAGGCCGTCGCCCATGCCGATCAGCTTCTCCGCGCCCGGCTGGTCCAGGATGACGCGCGAGTCGGTGAGCGAGGAGGTCGCGAAGGCCAGGCGGGAGGGCACATTGGTCTTGATCAGGCCGGTGACCACGTCCACCGATGGGCGCTGGGTGGCCAGCACCAGGTGGATACCTGCCGCACGCGCCTTCTGGGTGATCCGCACGATCGCGTCCTCGACATCGCGCGGCGCGGTCATCATCAGGTCGGCGAGCTCGTCGACGATGGCCAGGATGTACGGGTAGGGCCGGTATACGCGCTCGCTGCCCAGCGGCGCGGTGATCTGGCCCGACTTCACCTTCTTGTTGAAGTCGTCGATGTGGCGGACCTTGTTGGCCTGCATGTCCTGATAGCGCTGCTCCATCTCCTCGACCAGCCAGGCCAGCGCGGCGGCGGCCTTCTTCGGCTGGGTGATGATGGGCGTGATCAGGTGCGGAATGCCTTCATACGGCGTGAGCTCCACCATTTTCGGGTCGATCAGGATCATCCTGACCTCTTCCGGAGTGGCCCGGTGCAGCAGCGAGATCAGCATCGAGTTGACGAAGCTCGACTTACCGGAACCGGTGGAGCCCGCCACCAGCAGGTGCGGCATCTTGGCCAGGTTCGCCGAGACGAACTCGCCCTCGATGTTCTTGCCGAGGCCGATCACCAGCGGATGGTGGTCATTGCGGGTGTGCGGCGACTTGAGCACGTCGGCCAGGCGCACCAATTCGCGGTCGGCGTTGGGCACTTCGATACCGACGGCCGACTTGCCGGGGATCGGCGCGAGCAGGCGCACGTTCTCGGTGGCGACCGCGTAGGCGAGGTTGCGGGCCAGCGCGGTGATCTTCTCGACCTTGACGCCGGGGCCGAGCTCCACCTCGTAGCGGGTGACGGTCGGGCCGCGCACGAAACCGGTGACGGCGGCGTCGATCTTGAACTGCACCAGCACCTCGGTGATCGCCTCGATCATCGATTCGTTGGCGGCCGAACGCTTCTTGGGCGGATCACCGTCGAGCAGCAGGGTCAGCGGCGGCAGCGTGTAGTCGCCGTCGACGACCCGGTCGGTGACGAACTCCGGCTCCGGCGGCGCGGGCGGGGTCTGGTCGACGACCTTGGCGGGCGGGCGTTTCCGCGCCGGTTTCGGTGCGGGCGCGGGTGCGGGCGGTTCGTCGACGATCGGTTTGGCGTCACGCAGCGGCGGTTCGCCGAGCGATTCGGTGAGCGCGTCGTCGCCGCCGAACTCGTCGGGCGGGTAGTTGTCGTCGGGGGTCTGACCACGGCGGCGGGTCCGGTTGCGGTGCACCGGGAATCCGTCGGCGTCGTAGTTGGCCGGATCGTACGGGTCGTCGTCGGCGGCATGCTCGCCGAGACCGAAGTATTCGCGCAGGACCGCGGGCACCTCGCGCACCGTGGTCCCGGTGAGCAGCAGCACACCGAACACCATGGCCAGCAGCAGGATCGGCAACGCCAGCCACGGCGTGAGCCCCTGCCCGAGCGGACCACCGACGGCGTAGCCGAGCGCGCCCGCCGCCCGCGAACGTCCCTGCGCGTCGGTGGGTGACCCGGCGGCCAGATGCCACACACCCAGCGCGGGCAGCACGACGAGCAGACCGCCCAGCACCAGCCGCGGCCGGATCTCCGGCTGCGGCTCGGTGCGCATGAGCAGCACGGCGAGGGCGATGAACAGCAGCGGGGCCAGCCCGCCCGCCGTTCCCGCGATCGCGCGCACGACGTCTTCGAGGAACCGCCCGACCGGACCGCCGGCCGACAACCACATGGCGGCGGCGATGATCGCGCTGACCGCGATGAGCGCCAAGCCGATTCCGTCGCGCCGGTGCCCGTGCTCGATCTCGCCGGCCCGGCTCAGCGTGCGGGTGGTGGCGCCGACGCCACGCGCCAGCATGGTCCAGCCGCTGCCGACACCGCGCCCGATCACCGCCAGGGGCGCGGTATCCGAGGCGCGTTTGACCGGCCTGCGCGCGGGCGCGGTGCGTCCCCGCGGCGCCGCCGACGCTCGCGGAGTCGCCGAACGAGATCGCGCCGACGGCGTCTGCCCCCTGCTCGATCCCGCCCGCGCCCGAGAGGTCGTGGTGCTGCGGGACTTACCTGCCATGACCATCAGGCTAGCCGCTCAGGCACCGCCTGGACCATCCGCAACACTGGTCCCACCCCGGTTGCGGCCGTGATCTCACCCGGATGCGCAGGTCGCAGGGCCCCGGTCAGCGCGGGGAAAACTCGCCCGCGACCGCGTTTCGCGGGCCCCGGCCGATCGAATCGGTGCCGAACGACCGCGGTTTCGGCGCTCGCGGCCTGAGCAAAACCTTTCAGATCCCTTGTGATCGGCGCGAATCCGGGCGCCGCAGGTGGCGCCGAACACGCAACGGTCGGTACGTTGTCACCCGGTCCACCAGGTTGCGGACCAGGAATACGAGGGGAATCACGTGAAAAGAGCTTTCACCGGCGCGGTGGTCATGACCGCGACCATCGGCGCGTTGCTGGGCGGCCACATCGCGCCGGCCCAGGCGCAGGCCGACAACTACGGCGCGCTCGCGCTGTCGCGCAACGGTGCATCCAGCATCACCGCCAATTACGGCAGCTACGCCGCGGCCGAGTCGGCTGCGATGGCAGGCTGCCAGCGTAGCGGGGGCGGCGCCGGCTGCGACGTGAAGATTTCGTGGCGCAACGGGTGCGGCGCCCTCGCCGAGTCGAGCCGCTCCTACAGCTGGGCTTCGGGGCCCTCGCTGCGGGCGGCCAAGCGCAGCGCGCTCAACGCCAACCGCGGCGCGGCCACCATCATCAACTGGAACTGCACTTCGGGCTACGAGCTCTAAGTCGCGCACGACCCGCCGGAAAGTCACTCCGGCGCCATATCTCAATTGGGGAGATCAGTGAACAACCGCATGTTCAAGACGGCGGTCGCCGTGACGGCGGCCGCCGCCGCGCTCGGCTTGACCGCGTGCAGCAGCAGCGAGCCCTCCGCCGGGGCCCCGACGACCACCGCGGGCGCCGCGTTCGAGGACGGCAAGAAGGTGGAGGGCACCCAGGAGGGTGACGCGCCGATGACCACCGCCGTGCCGGTGCTGCCCGCGCCGACGGTGGACGAGCTCAACGCCCGCCTGGACAAGGCCATGGCGGGTCAGCTGACCGCCGAGGAGAAGGCCACCTTCATCGAGGACGCCGAGCGCGACCCGAACCTGGTCGACAAGTTCGTCGAGGCAGCGAAGAAGAACAACGTCAAGGCCAAGATCACCAGCGTCGGCACGCCGGCCGACGGCAAGGTGAAGGCACCCGCCGACGTCACCATCGACGGCACGCCGGTCCAGGGCGCGACCGTGGAATTCGTGGCCTCCGAGGGCGGCTGGCGCGTGTCGCACGTGTTCACCTGCAACATCGTGAAGTCGGCCAAGCTCGACTCCGCGGCCTGCCAGGCCTGACGCGAGCAACGAAAACCGCCGGGCGACACTGTCACCCGGCGGTTTCGTGTTTCGTCTGGATCAGACGCCGATGACCGTGGGCACGATCATCGGGCGGCGGCGGTAGGTGTCGGCGACCCAGCGGCCGACCACGCGCCGCACGCCCTGGGCGATGCGGTGGGTGTCGGTGATGCCCTCACCGGCCAGCCGCAGCAGCTCGGCCTCCACCAGCTCGTTCGCGCCGCTGAGCGCGGCCGGGTCGTCGGAGAAGCCGCGCCCGTTGATCTCGGTGCTGACCGCCTTGCCGGTGGTCGCGTCGATGACGACGGTGATCGAGATGAAGCCACCCTCGCCGAGGACCAGGCGGTCCGACAGGGTCGACTCGCCGACGTCACCGACCGAGAGGCCGTCGACGTAGACGTGCCCGACCGGCACGCGGCCGACGATGGAGGCGATGCCGTCGACCAGGTCGACCACGACGCCGTCCTCGGCCAGCACGACCCGCTCCTCCGGCACGCCGGTGGCCACCGCGAGCGCGGCGTTGGCGCGCAGGTGCCGCCATTCGCCGTGCACCGGCATGGCATTGGTCGGGCGCACCGCGTTGTACAGGTACAGCAGCTCACCGGCCGAGGCGTGGCCGGAGACGTGGACCTTCGCGTTCTGCTGGGTGATGACCGTCGCGCCCAGCCGGGCCAGCCCGTTGACCACCGCGAACACCGAGTTCTCGTTGCCGGGGATCAGCGAGGACGCCAGCACGATCAGATCGTCGGCGCGGATGTTGATCTGGCGGTGGTCGCCCCTGGCCATCCGGGCCAGCGCCGAGAGCGGCTCGCCCTGGGAGCCGGTGGAGATCAGCACCAGGCGGTTGCCGGGCAGGTTGGCGGCTTGGTCCAGGTCGACGACCACATTGTCGGGCACCGTCAGGTAGCCCAGGTCCTGCGCGATCTGCATGTTGCGCACCATCGAGCGGCCGACGAAGCAGATCTTGCGGTTGTACTTCTGCGCCACGTCGACGACCTGCTGGATGCGGTGCACGTGGCTGGCGAACGACGCGACGATGACGCGGTTGCGCGCCTTGCCGATCACATTGTCGAGCACACCGCCGATCTCGCGCTCGGGGGTGACGAAGCCGGGGACCTCGGCATTGGTGGAGTCGACCAGGAACAGGTCGACACCCTCGTCGCCGAGCCGGGAGAAGCCTGCCAGGTCGGTGAGGCGGCCGTCGAGCGGCAGCTGGTCGAGCTTGATGTCACCGGTGTGCAGCACCACGCCCGCCGGGGTGCGGATGGCGACCGCGATGGCGTCGGGGATCGAGTGGTTGACCGCGAAGTACTCGCACTCGAACGGGCCGTGCACGGTGGTCTCGCCCTCGGCGACCTCCATGAGCTTGGGCTGCAGCCGGTGCTCACGGCACTTGGCGGCGACCAGCGCGAGGGTGAACTTCGCGCCGATCACGGGGATGTCGGGGCGGTTGCGCAGCAGGAACGGCACCGCGCCGATGTGGTCCTCGTGACCGTGGGTGAGCACGATGGCGACGATGTCGTCCATCCGGTCCTCGATGGGCCGGAAGTCGGGCAGGATCAGGTCGACACCGGGCTGCTGGTCCTCGGGGAACAGCACACCGCAGTCGACGATCAGCAGCTTGCCGTTGTACTCGAAAACGGTCATGTTGCGGCCGATTTCGCCGATGCCGCCGAGCGCGAACACGCGCAGGCCGTTCTTCGGCAGCTTCGGCGGGGTGCCGAGCCGGTCCTGAGCGGCCTTCTCGCGGGATTCGGCTGCCGGTGCGGCGCCACGACCGCGGCCACCACCCTGGCGGCCACGGCCGCCACCGCCGCGGGACTGCTGCTGCGGTGCCTGCTCGGCGGCCGGCTTGGACTTGGCGCGGCGCGAACCGGCCTTCTTCGGCACCGTGACCTGCTCCTCGGCGACGCTGATCAGGTCGGTGCCCAGCTCGGCCTCGCCGACCAGGTTCGCCTCGGCGATGATCTCGGCGACCGGCGTGGCGACCTCCTTCGGCGCGGCGGGGGCGGCCTGCGGCGGTGCGACCGGAGTGGGTTCGGGCGCGCCGGCGGCACGGCTGGCGGCGCGGCGACGAGGCTTACGAGCGGCAGGTTCGGTCATGCCGACACCCCCGCGGCCTGCAGATCCAGCGCCAGCGCGTCGAGCTGCGCCTGCGTGGGCATCAGCTGGGGCAACCGCGGTTCACCCACCTCGACACCGAGCAATCGAAGAGCTCCCTTGCACATCGCCACACCTCCCAGGCGGGTCATGGCCGCGAACAGCGGCAACAGTGTCGCGTTGATCTCCCTGGCGCGGACCACGTCACCGGCGGTGTAGGCCTGGTGGATCTCGCGCAGGCGTTCGGGCACCAGATGCCCGATCACGCTGATGAATCCGGTGGCGCCGACCGAGAGCCAGGGCAGGTTGAGCCCGTCGTCACCGGAGTAGAAGTCCAGGCCGGTGGTCGCGATGAGATCGGCGCCGGAGACCAGATCGCCCTTGGCGTCCTTCACCGCGACGATGTTCGGGTGATCGGCGAGCCTGCGGATCGTGTCGATGGCGATCGGCACCACCGACCGCGGCGGAATGTCGTAGAGGGTCACGGGCAGCGAGGTGGCATCGGCGACCGCGGTGAAGTGCGCGATCAGGCCTTCCTGCGTGGGCCGCGAGTAGTACGGGGTCACGACCAGCAGGCCGTGCGCGCCCGCGTCCTCGGCGGCGCGCGCCAGCTCGAGCGAGTGCGCGGTGTCGTAGGTGCCCGCGCCCGCGATCACGGTGGCGCGGTCGCCGACGGCGTCGACGACGGCGCGCAGCAGGTCGGACTTCTCCGATTCGGTGGTGGTCGGCGACTCACCGGTGGTGCCCGAGATGGCCAGCAGATCGACGCCGCGGTCGACCAGGCGCGCCGCCAGGGCCACACCGGCGTCGATGTCGACCTTGCCCGCAGCGCTGAAGGGGGTCACCATCGCGACACCCACCGTGCCGGACGCGTGCAGCTCCGTTGGCGTCGATTCACCGTTCGTCATGGTCAGAAAGGCTACCCGGTCGCCGGATGAGCCTCGACACCCTAGCGCCCGATCCGGCTGCCGGTGGGTGTTTTTCGCCGCCTGCCAGCCCCGATGGTGACATCATCGCGACCCTTGCGTGATGTCATTTGTGACAGCACACTGGTGTCATGGATCTGAACGCTCATACCGCGCGGCTGCGCGAGGAACTGATCGCCGCCGCTGCTCTCGGCGACGAGAAAACGCAGGCCACCGCCGCCGCCCTGGCCGCGGCGGTGGAGAGTTCGAGCCGGCTCGTACTGCTGTCGGCGCTGTCGGAACTGGCCGCCGAGATCAGCACCGAGCTCGGCGACCGGACCGTACACGTCCGCCTGGACGGCACCACGGCGGTGGCCGACGTGCGCAAGAACACGCCGTCGGGCGCCGAGGAACCGCCGACCTTCGAGGAGATGACCGGCGACATCAGCCGCGTCACCCTGCGCCTGGTCGAACAGCTCAAGTCCAAGGCCGAGGAGGCGGCGGCGCAGAACGGGCAGTCGCTCAACTCCTGGCTCTCGGGCGCGGTCACCGGCGCGCTGCGCGATCAGATGCGCGGCCAGGGTCCGAAGGGCTGGTGAGCGGACCCGGTCACAGCAGCGGGGCGAGGTCGCCGCGCTCGCCGATGACGACGTCGTCGAGTTCGAGCCAGTCCGCCATCTCCCGGAGCGCGCCGCGCAGGGCGTGCGCGGTCTCGGCGGTGGCGTAACCGGGTTCGGCGAACGCGCCGGGCGCGAGCAGTCTGCCGCTGCCGCGCTCGGCGCGCAGGTCGACCCGGCCGACCAACCGGCCGTCGAGCAGGAACGGGAAGACGTAATAGCCGTGCACCCGTTTGGGTTCGGGCGTGTAGATCTCGATGCGGTAGTGGAAGTCGAAGATCCGCTGGGTGCGCGGCCGGAAGAAGATCAGCGGATCGAACGGGCACAGCAGGGCGGCGCCGGTGATCTTGCGCGGCGTGCTCGCCTCGGGGTGCAGGTAGGCCGGTGCGTCCCAGCCGTCGACGTCGACCGGGACGAGTTCGCCCGCGTCGACCAGGTCGGCGATCGCGGGGGCGCTCTGGCGGCGGTTCAGGCGGTAGTAGTCGCGCAGGTCGGTCTCGGTGCCGATGCCCAGTGCTCGACTGGAGCGGCGCAGCAGTTCGCGGACGGCGTCGCTCTCGGGGATCTCGCGGTCGCGGACGTCGGCCGGGACGACGCGTTCGGTGAGGTCGTAGTGGCGGGTGAAGCCGGCCCGGCGCGCGATGGACAACTCCCCCGCGGCGAACAGCTGCTCGCACACCAGCTTGGTGTCGCTGAGATTCCACCAGGTGCCCTTGGGGCGCGGCTTGTCGAGCTCGAGGTGCCGTTCGATCTCCCCCGCGCTGGCGGCGCCGACCTCGGTGACGACATCGAGGATGTCCTTGCCCAGCGTCGGATTGCGTTCGACGACTGCGCGCATGCCCGACCAGCGCCCGTGCCGGTACTCGGCCATCCGCCAGCGCAGCAGCGGCCAGTCCGCGACCGGGATGAGCGCGGCCTCGTGCGCCCAGTACTCGACCAGACCGCGCCGGGCCCGCGGGCTGTCGCTCCACGCCGCGCGCTCGAGCAGGCTGCGATCGTAGGGGCCGATCCGGCTGAACACCGGCGCGTAGTGCGCGCGCACCACCGCCGACACCGAATCCAATTGCAGCAGGCGGGTTCTGGCTACGACATCGAGCACCGCCCGCCGATTCGGATTGGCCGGTCGGCGCCTACCGAAACCCTGCGCGGCCAGCGCGATCCGCCGGGCCGTCGCCGCATTCATCAGCTGCATTCCCTCAGCCTGGCACAGGGGTACGACAGGTGATCGCGGCTCAGGTGGAGACCCGGACGACCCCCGCGGTGTCGATCTCGGTGCGCCGGTCCCCGGTCGGCGCCGCGGCCAGCACGGTCGCCACCCAGCGCCGCCCGATCGGCAGGACGCGCACGGTGACGGTGCCCGCCTCGGCGGTGTCGAGTTCGTCGATCGCGGCGTCGATCACGTTGTGGCGCACCCAGGTCGGGACACCGCGGAACCCGCCGTCGTCGAGCAGGGTCACCTCGACACCGCGGGATCGAGCGCCGCGGGCAGCGGCGCTGAGCCGTTCGGTCACCAGTTCCGGGGCACGCAGTCCGTCGCGCAGTTCGGCTTCGAGCAGCCTGCACTGTTCGCGTTCGTCGTCGGTGAGCTGGGCGCCCTCGGCGATGCGCGCGAGGATCGGCCGGGCGACCTGGTCGAGCCTGGTCAGTTGCCGGTCGCGTTCGGCGGTGGCCGCCGACAGCGCCGCCTCGGTCGCCGCGCGCCGGTTGGCCTGGCTGCGCAGTTCGCGCAGCGAGCGCTGGGTGGGCCGCACGATCGCCATGAACACCGTCACCGCGCCGACCGTGGCGACCGGTGTCAGCGCCCGCACCACGGTTTCCGGATGCCAGGTGGTGAACACGCCCATCGTGACGAGCACCGTCGCGGCGGCGGCGACACCGAGCCAGGCCGACAGGATCCGCCCGCGCAGCACGAGCATCGCCAGCAGATACGAGGTCGGGTAAGCGGTCCACAGCTGATGCGAGAACCCGGTGGGGTTCTCGACCCAGGGCACGGTCAGCGCCATCGCGACGGGACCGGCGCAGGCGACATAGACGGTGGCGGGCCAGGGCAGCGGATCCACCGGGAAGACCAGGACCACCAGCGCCGCGACGGCCATCAGCACCAGCGCGGCGGCGGCCGGGATCGCCGGCGCGATATCGAAGTTCACGCGCAGGTACATGATGATGGTGGCTTCGAAGATCACCACGAACAGCCAGGCCATGCCGTCGCTGAGGCCGAGCAGGTCGCGCATACCGAACCGCACCTCCCGGTCAGCCATGACTGCCCCACACCAGGGTCACCACGGTGCCCGCCCCCGGCGCGGACTCCACGAAGGCCGCGCCGCCCGCCAGGGTGCGCATCCGGCCCAGGATGCTGCCCGCGATGCCCATCCGGTCGGCCGGTACCCGGGCGGGGTCGAAGCCGGCGCCGTCGTCGGAGAGCACCACCCGGAGGCCGCCGGTGGCGATGGTGACGGCGACCTCGCGCCGCACCTGCCTGCCCGCGACCTCGGCGTGGCGCAGGCTGTTGCGCACCGCTTCGCTGAGGGCGGCGCCGAGCACCTGGGCCGCTTCGAGCGGCAGGCACAGATCCGCGCCGCGCCGCGCGGCCTGTACCGGGAGCTCGGGATCGACGTCGCGCACGGCGGCACGCAGGAACTCCACGGCGGCGGCCGCGTCGAGATGGTCGAGCTCCGGTGCGCTGCGGGCCTGTTCGAGCTGTTCCAGGGTGCGCGCGGCCTGGTTGCGCAGGACCTGGGAGGGTTCCTGTTCGCGGGAGGCCTCCAGCAGTGTCGACAGGACCGCGTCGTGGATCAGCGCGGCGAACCGGGCACCCTCACGCTCGCGGGCCGCGGTCGCCGCGACCGCCGCCGCCCGCGACCGCTGACCGACCGCTTCCCGGTCGACGCGTTCGGCGGCCGTCCGCGCGTAGATCACACACCACAGGAACAGCGCGGCCACGCCGAGCGCCCTGGTGATGTCACCGAACAGCGCCCACGCCGAACTATCGGGAACGACAGCGGCATTGGAGGCGCTGGTCGCCACGGAGAGCACCGCAGCGAAGCACACCGCCACCCGGCCCGACCAGGCGAGGCCACCCGCCATCACCCCGAGCACCAGCCCGCGATACGGCCACGACGCGAACGAACCGATCGTCACCACCGAGTACACCAGCGGGGTCGTCACCGTCGCGGCGAGATAGCAGACCGCGGCCGCGCCGGCGACCCGGCGGATCGCGGTGACCGGCCCGCGCGCCGAGACGATCGCCAGCGGCGCGAACAACAGGTACGCCGCCACCAGATGCACTTCGGGCCACACCGAGCGGTTGGCCGGCTGGATCAGCACCGCGGGCAGTTCGAGGGTCATCACGATCATCGCGCCGACGCCGATCACGACCCCGAGCCTGCGCAGGATCTGATCGGTCGCCGCCCGCGAGAGCTCGCTGTCCACCGCGGCGGGCACCGGCGCCTGCGCGCGGACCGCGGCGGTGGTCACGTGCGCTGCTGCCGTTCCGGCACGGGCAGCCATCCGTCCTCGACGGCCCGTTTGTACAGATCGGTCTTGGTGGGGGCGGGCCGTCCCGCGTCGGCGTATTTCTGCCGGATGCGGCCCAGGTAGTCGTTGACGGTCTGTTCGGACAGGCCGGTCAGCCGGGCCACCCGCGACGCCTTCTCCCCCGAGGCGTACAGCATGAGCACTTCCTCCTGGCGCGGGCTGAGCCCGACGTCGGAGAGCTGCGGGTCACCGTCGATGGCCGCGGCCCAATCGGTGGTGACGACCTGTTCCCCGGAGGCGGCCCGGCGGACCGCGGCGACCACCGTCGCCACGCTCTCGGATTTCCGCAGCACCCCGAGCACACCGGCCTTGGCGGCTGAGCGGACCAGGAACGCGTTGTCGGCGCCGGTGAACACCAGCACCTCGATGCCGCGTTCGCGCAGCACGGTGACATTGTCCTCGGGGGTCGAGCCGTCGGGCAGGCGCAGGTCGAGCACCACCAGATCCAGGGCGGCGTCGGTGGCGAGCAGACCGGCCACGGTGTCGGCGGTCGCGACGAGATCCAGGTCGGGTTCGGGCCCGAGCATGGCCGCCAGCCCGATCGCCACGGACTCGTGGTCCTCGACCAGACCGATCCGCCGCACCGCCGGAGTCTGCTGCAACTCGCTCACCGACCACTCCCCATCCTCGAACACCCATCCGCGGCCAGCCCGCAACACCTCGGAGTCGAGTTCTACCGCATCGGGCACCCGCGTGTCAGCCCACCAGAATTCGGGGCCACAGCGATCCGCCCACGTCGAGCGTGCTCGCCGCCTCAGCCGATCCGGCCACGGCGCGACCACCGGCGCGGCGTCGGCGCCGCGACGATGCCGTGGGCGAGCAGACTTTCCGCGGTGTCGAGCACCGATTGCCGGACCGGCAGAAAAGTGAGGCCGAGCTCTGACTTCGCTTTCTCCGCGCTGACTCGCTCCTGCTTGCCCAAGGCGGGCACGACACGTTTGACGGCGTCGTCGGTCGTCGCGGCGAGTTTGACCAGCCAGTCGGGCAGCGTCCGCGACGGCACCGCGAAGCCTCGCGGGCCGAACTCTGCGGCGAGGACGGCCGCCATCTCACGCATCCACACGTGTTCTCCCCCACAGATATAGCGCTGCCCGCCGGCCTCGGGGGTTTCCATGGCGAGGCGATGGGCGCGCGCCAGGTCTCGGACATCCACGGTGGACCACCCCACATCGAGCGATCCCGGAACTTTCCGGCCGAGCAGCCTGATCACCGGCTCGTGGGACATGTTGGTCTGTGGGTGCAGCACCGGTCCCAGAATCATCGGCGGGTGCAGAGTCACCAGATCGAACCCGAGCGCCGTCGGCGGCTGGTCGACGAAGTCCCGAGCGGCGCGCTCGGCGAGAACCTTGCTCCGGTCGTAGCCGGTGAGCCGGTCCGGATTCGACCAGTCCTGTTCGGTGAAGACCTTGTCCACGTCGTGGCCCTGGTTGACGGTCACGATCGACGAGGTGAGTACGACCCGTCGCACGGTCGGGCTCGCGGCGGCCGCGCGCAGCACCCGCAGGGTGCCCTCGACAGCGGCCTCGACCATGGCCTGCTCGGATTCCTTGCCGACATCGGGTATCGGCGAGGCCACGTGCAGGATGTAGTCGCAGCCCTTCACCGCGATATCCCAGCCGTCGTCGGAGGTCAGATCCGCCTGCACGAACTCCACCGCACCACCGAGCCGTTCGGCGAGCTCCACCAGATGCGCACGCCTACCGGCCGCGCGGAGCTCCCGGACGGTCGCCCTGACCTGATAACCGTGCTCGAGCAACTCCCGAACGCAGTGCCCGGCCACGAATCCGGTGGCACCGGTCACCAAGACGATCCCCATAGTCGATTCCCTTGTAGCTCACAGGGATTCGCTCCCCACCCCGATCGATTCGAGGCGGAGTCTACTGTTCACGACCGAGGTGTGCGCGGCAGCTCATTCCATCAGCTGTGCGGCGAGCGTCGCGCCGAGATTCCAGCACGCTTCGAGATCGGTCTTGGACGGCGGGCCGGACACCACCACATAGTCGGCCGCCTTCACCCAACCGAGCCCGGTCGTGATGGAGGTGACACCCTTCTCCGCGCCCTCGGTGCCCTCGTTGCCGTGGACGTAGAGGCCGAACGGACGCGCCCGCGTCGAATCGAGGCACGGGTAGTAGACGGTGTCGAAGGCGTGCTTGAGCGCGCCACTCATGTAGCCGAGGTTGGCCGGGGTACCGAGCAGGTAACCGTCGGCTTCGAGCACGTCGACGGCGGTGACGGCCAACGCGGCCCGGCGCACCACCTCCACGCCCTCGATCTCGGGGTCGGTGGCCCCGGCGAGCACCGCTTCGAACATCGCCTGCGTGTGCGGCGACGGCGTGTGGTGGACGAGGAGCAACCGGGCCACTACGCCTCCCGCTCCAGCTTCTCCAGAGCCACCGCGCGGCGCATGGCCTCGCGGGCGCGGGTGCGGTCGCCCGCGTAGTCGTAGGCGCGGGCCAGCCGGTAGGAGGACCGCCAGTTGTCCGGGTCGGCTTCCCATTCGGTCTTGATCTGCGCGAACAGCGCGTCGGCCGCCGGGCGTTCGATGCGGCCGGAGGGTCGGCGCGGCAGCGCCGAGGTGTCGACCTCGAGTCCCTCCTCGTCGATGCGGCGGGCCAGGTGCTGATGGGCCAGTGCCGCCTGCAGCGTCGTCCACACGATCCACACGCCGACGACCGGTAGCAGCAGCATGCCGATGCCGATCGCGATGCCGGCGAAGCCGCCGTCGGCGATGTAGGCGATGGCCAGCCCGCCGAGGCGGATGAAATAGTAGATCAGCGCCAGCACCAGGAACGCCACCAGCGCAACGATTTTCACGACCTGACGGTCAGGTCGCCGCGCGGCGGGTTCGGGTGCGCTCACAGATCCAGGAAGGGGTCGAGCCCGACGGTCAGGCCAGGTCGACCGGCGATCTCGCGCACGCCGAGCAACACGCCCGGTGCGAAGGAGTTCCGGTCGATGGAGTCGTGGCGGATGGTCAGGGTCTCGCCCTGGGTGCCGAACAGCACCTCCTGGTGGGCGACGAGCCCGGCCAGGCGCACGGAGTGCACCCGCACACCGTCGACGTCGGCGCCGCGGGCGCCCTCGAGTTCGGTGGTGGTGGCATCGGGGCTGAGGCCGACACCGGCCTCGGCGCGGGCCGCGGCGATCAGCGCGGCGGTGCGGTAGGCGGTGCCCGAGGGCGCGTCGGCCTTGTTCGGGTGGTGCAGCTCGATGACCTCGACCGATTCGAAGAACCGCGCCGCCTGCTCGGCGAACCGCATCGACAGCACCGCGCCGATGGCGAAGTTCGGCGCGATCAGCACGCCGACCTCGGGGCGCTGCGCCAGCCAGGACCGGACTTCCGCCAGGCGGGCCTCGTCGAAGCCGGTGGTGCCGACGACCGCGTGGATCCCGTTCTCGACCAGGAACTTCAGGTTCCCCATCACCACATCGGGGTGGGTGAAGTCGACGACCACCTGGGTGCCGGTCTCGGTGAACGTCTCCAGCGCGTCGCCCTTGTCGACCTGGGCGACCAGCTCCAGATCGGCCGCCGCCTCCACGGCCGCGCAGATCGCCTGTCCGACCTTGCCGCGTGCTCCGAGCACTCCGACCCGAATGGTCACCCGCATCTCCTCGTCTCGCTGCTGCCTTGCCGGCAAGCCTATCGAGCAGCGGCGGGCGAGGTGGCGCCGAGGTCAGTCGAAGACGATCACCTGCCGCAGCGCCGCGCCCGCCGCGAGCTCGTCCATCGCCTGGTTGACCTGGTCGAGGCCGATCCGGGACGAGACGAGCCGCTCCAGCGGCAGCGTGCCCGCGCGCCACCGGCGCACATATTCGGGGATGTCGCGCTCGGGCACGGCCGAGCCGAGATAGCTGCCGATGATGGTGCGGCCCTGCGCGACCAGCGCCAGCGGGGAGATCGTGGCGGTGGCGGTCGGAGCGGGCAGGCCCACCGTCACGGTGACACCACCGGGCGCCGTGGCGGCGACGGCGGTCTCGAAGGCGCGCACATTGCCCGCGGCCTCGATCACCACGTCGGCCTGCACGCCCTGCTCGGCGATCTCGCCCGGCGTGAACACGGCGGTGGCGCCGAATTCTCGTGCCAGCGAGAGCTTTTCGCCGACGGTGTCGACGGCGACGACCTCACCGAGTCCGAGTGAGACCGCGACGAGCACCGCGGCCATGCCGACACCACCGAGCCCGACGACCATGATCCGGTCACCCTTCGCCGGTTTCGCCGCATTGAGCAGCGCGCCGCCACCGGTGAGCACCGCGCAGCCGAGCACCGCGGCGACCTCCGGCGGTACGTCGTCGTCGACGGGAACCACCGAACGCCGGTCGACGACGGCATGGGTGGCGAAGCCGGAGACGCCCAGGTGATGGTGCACGTCCTCGCCGTCACGGCGCAGCCGACGCCCGCCGCCGAGGAGTTCGCCGGCATTGTTGGCGACGCTGCCCGGCCCGCACGGAGTACGCCCGTTGCTCGCACAGCCCGCGCAGTCACCGCAGCGGGGCAGGAACGTCATCACGACCCGCTGCCCCACCGTCACATCGTCGACGCCCGGCCCGGCGGACTCGACGATGCCCGCCGCTTCGTGACCGAGCAGCATGGGCACCGGGCGCACCCGATTGCCGTCGACCACCGACAGATCCGAATGGCACAGTCCCGCCGCCTCGATCCGGACCAGCAGCTCGCCCGCACCCGGCTCGGCCAATTCCAGTTCACACACGGTGATCGGCTGCGACGCGGCGAACGGCGCCGGGTCGGCGATGCGTTCCAGGACGGCTCCACGAATCCTCATGGCGCGAACCTACCGCGAAACGACCGTTGCGGGACCGCGGATTCGGGGCTAAATTCGTTCGCGGTGATGGTGCTCCTGTCGGCCGCCTCGTACCGTGCCCAGGGTCGGCGCCATCACGAACCTAGGAGAAATCCCCTGTCAGTACAGTTCAATCACACCATTGTCGGTTGCCGCGATAATAGGGAAACCGCCGAATTCTGGGCGGACATCCTCGGGTTGGACATAGGAAAGGAGTGGGGTCCGTTCATTCCGATCCCGCTCGACAACGGCGTCACCTTCGATTTCGCCCGGGTGCCGCCGCATGCTTCCGAAATCCAGCCGCAGCATTACGCATTCCTCGTCTCGGAGGCCGAGTTCGACGCGGCCTACGCCAAGATCCAGCGCTACAAGCTGGACCATTGGGCTGATCCGCAGCAGCACGGGGTGAACGAGATCAACCACAACGACGGCGGTCGCGGGGTCTATTTCCTCGACCCCAACGGTCATTTCATGGAGCTCATCACCGTCCCGTACGGTGGCTGGCCCACGTAATACGCCCTGACACCGGCCGGTCCGCGACCCCGCGGACCGGCCGGTGTCGTCGTTATCGCGCGGTCGCGCCCACCCGGCTGCCGCGCAGCCCGAGCACCGCGGCCAGTACACACGCCACCGAGACGATCACGATGAACCAGGGAAACACGGTCGCGAGGCCCCAGGTGGTCGCCGCCCAGCCCGCCGCCAGCGTCGGCAACGCCATCGCGGAATAGGCGAGCAGGTAGTAGGCCGACATGGTCTCCCCGCGCCGGTGCGGCGGCACGACTTCGGACAGGTGGCGCAGCGAACCGCCGAAACCGAGCCCGAAGGTGGCGCCGAGCACGAGCCCGGCGATCAGGACCGCGACCGGTTGTCTGGTCGCCAGTGCGGGCACCGTGGCCAGCAGTGCGGCCGCCATCCCGAGGTCGCCGATGATCGCGGCCCGCCGCGCCGGAATCCGGGTGGCGAAGAGCTGGACCATGGCGGCGGCGAACGCGGTGCTAGCCACCACGACCCCGCCGAACAGCAGATTGTGCACCCCGGTCTCGGCCGCGGCCAGCGACGGATACAGCGACAGCAGCACGCCCAGCACCGACCAGGCCGCCATCACACCGATCGCGGAGAACCAGAAATCGGCCCTGATCTCCTGCGGCACAGCTGGTTTCGCAATGGTGATGCGCCCCTGCACCCGGGCCGTGTGCGGTTCACGCAGCGCG
Organism: Nocardia sp. NPDC057663; assembly: GCF_042799895.1. Taxonomy (NCBI): domain Bacteria; kingdom Bacillati; phylum Actinomycetota; class Actinomycetes; order Mycobacteriales; family Nocardiaceae; genus Nocardia; species Nocardia sp. NPDC057663. The sequence goes on from NZ_JBHVHX010000002.1 coordinate 211,188, forward strand.
AGCATCCCCGCGGCGACGGCCAGGCAGACCACCGCGATCACCACATACGGCGTGCGCAACGGCGAGGGCGCGTACTGAGCCAGCGCGGCGGAGCCGAGCACGGCGACCGCCATGCCGACATTGAACGCGACACCGCTGAGCTGCCCGGAGCGCGCACCACGTTCAGGCCGCAGATCGAGCAGGGCCGCGGCGCCCGCCACGACGGTGGCGCCGACCGCCGCGCCGTGCAGCGCCCTGGCCAGCAGCAGCATCGGCACCGAATCGGCGAGCAGGAACGCGATCAGTCCGAGGATCATGGTGGCGAACGCGCCGACGATCACCGGCTTACGCCCCACCACATCCGACACCCGGCCCGAGACCAGCACCGCGCCGAGGGCGGCCACCGCGTACACGGCGAACACCATGGTCGTGGTGAGTGGCGAGAGATGCCACTCGGTCTCGTAGATGCCGTAGAGCGGGGCGGGCGCCCCCGAGACGCCGAGCGCGACCCCGGTCGCAGCGAGCACGAGCCCGTACGCCCAGCGCTGCCCGGGCTCGGGCGGTGCCATCGTTGTCGCTGCCATAGCGGCCCCCATCAGGTGAGTTTGATAACCATCGAACGGCTTCGACACTACGCCGAGTATGATGGCCATCAAACCCCGGAGTGAGGTAGATCATGACTCAGGCTAATGGCCACTCCGCGGCGCCGACCCTACCGGTCGCGGCGCTGCCCGCGGTCCTGGGTGCGCTGCACGATCCGGTACGGCTGGAGATGGTGCGCCGCCTCAGCAATGCGGCCGAGCCGCTGCGCTGCGCGGCGCTCTACGACGCGATCAACAAATCCACGGCGACCCACCACTTCAAGATCCTTCGCGAGGCGGGCCTGATCGAGCGCCTGATCATCGACGGCCAGACCTACCAGCGCCTGCGCACCGCCGAAGTGGACGCCGCCGTCCCCGGTCTGCTCACCTCGATCGTCGAGGCCGCCAACCGCGCGCATCGCGAGGAGTAGGGCCGATCGCTCAGCGGTCGGTGGTCGACGGCGGCGCGACGGTAGTACTCGGCCGCTTCGGCGGTGTCGGCAACAGCCGGCTCGGAATCGTCGGGAGCGGTCGACGCGAGGTCGTCGGCGCAGGCACATCGACCAGCTCACGCCCGCGCACCTCGCCCTCGACGATCTCGCCGCCACCCCACCACACGGCGGCACCCGATCCCGCCAGCAGCACCAGGATGCACAGCGCGGCCACCGCGATCCCCCAGATCCGGCGGAACGCGCGCCGGTCGAGCCACACCGTGATCCCGGCCTCGACCAAGAGAGTGGCGACAACGACGCCGACTACCGCGAGCAGCGCACCGAACACCGCGGGCTGACGCGCCCACCCCCGCACGAACCCGGCGACGACCACCAACGGCACCACACACACGCCGAGCACGACGACCTGGAACCCCGCGAAGTCGAAGCCGTCGTCGGGATCCGGGTCATCGGGACCGCGCCGCAGCCACGCCGTGAACAGCAGCATGTGGCCGAATGCCGCGCCGAGTGCCCCGAGCACCAACAGCCAGCATCCCAACCGGACCAGCCCGGCGAACTCCGACCGCATCGCGGCGGCGCCGACGACGACGATCAACCCGGATACCGCGACCGCGGCGAGGGCGAGCAGCACCCGTGGCCGCCGTGCCGTCCTGGCTCGCAAATATCCAGGGGGAAGTTGCTTGCGCAGCTTGCGGAACACCCCGACCCACGCGAGCAAGAGCGTCCAGAAGATGATCGACGACAGCACGCGCAGGACCAGCTGAGGAGCCCACATAGCCACGGCCGCATAGCAACCCGCGAAGGCCCACACCCATGCCGCCAGCCGCATCAACGCCCGCCAGTACATTTCGGCGAGCAAGCGCCGGGCCTTGGTATCGGTCGGCGAGTTCGCGAGCAGCCCGCGCAAGGTCGCGATGGCGGCCTTTCTGCCGCCTTCGATACCGCCGACTTCGAACTCGGCTCGTGCCTGCATCCGGAGCAGATCGACATGCAACGGATCGATCGCCAGCCCCGCGGCGATATGGCGCCGTACGCCGTCGGTATCGATGAGCCGCTGATAGGTCTCGGCTGCCGAACTATGGACGTCGGCGTCGTTCGGCGCCAGCGCGACCGCTTCGACCACCGCCGCGCGCGCACGGTCCGGGTCCTTGCGGGGGCCGTTGGTGTGCAGCCACGCCAGCATCAGCAGCGTCCCCGCGTGGTGGGGTCGCAGCCGGACGGCCGTAGCCCCGTGCTCGAGTGCACGGTCCCACTCGTCGCGCATCGCAGCGGCCAACGCGACCAACTCGTGCGCGCGAGCCGAATCAGGATGGGCGAGGAGAGCCTGCCCCGCGAAGCGGACGGTGTCGTCGTACTCGTCGAGGTCGTAGGCGATGTCGGCCAGCGCGATCAGCACGCGCGGATCGTCCGGGGCGTCCAGCAACGCCGTCCCGAGAATGCGCCGCGCTTCCTCGATCCGCCCGATCTGTTGTGCTATGCGAGCCCGCTCGATGGCGACCTGCACCGGCATGACTGTTCCCCTCCCCCACTGTGCACTGTCCGAGTGCACAGTACAGGCGAGTCACCTAGCGCTCGACGAGCTTTCGCACCGAGGCGGGCAGGTCGCGGGTGCGCTGGTACGGGCCCGCCACGGCCGCGCCGTAGGGCCGGGCGAGCAGAGTGCGGGCGATCGCGCTGACCTCGTCGGTGGTGACGGCGTCGATGCGGGCCAGGGTGGCCGAGACGCTGCGATGGTTGCCGTAGCTGAGTTCGCTGCGCCCGATGCGGTTCATCCGGGACGCGGAATCCTCGAGCCCGAGGACCAGACCGCCGCGCAACGAGCCTTTGGCGCGGGCACATTCGGCGTCGGTGACCCCGTTGGTCGCCACGTCGACGAGCACGTCGCGCGCCAATGTCGCGACCTGGGCGAGGTTTTCGGGCTGGCAGCCGAGGTAGACCGAGAACGCGCCGGTGTCGGCGAAGGTGTCCACGCTCGAGTACACCGAGTACGCCAGGCCGCGTTCTTCCCGGATGCGCTGGAACAGCCGGGAACTCAGGCCGCCGCCGACGATGGTGTTGAGCACCGACAGCGGCCAGCGCTGCTGCCCTTCGTGCCTGCCGAACGCGCGCACACCGAAGACCAGGTGGGTCTGTTCGCTGTCGCGGTTGATCCGGACCAGGCTGGGCGCGGTCTGCGCGCGGAACTTGCCCTCGCGGCGCGGCGCCGGTTCGACCGCGGCGTCCAGGTGCGCGGCGAACGCGCGATGCACGAGTTCGACCGTGTGGTCGTGGTCGACGTTGCCCGCCACGGCGACGACCATCCGGTCGGGCCGGTAGCGGCGCTGGTGGAACCCGCGCAGCTGCGCGGCCTGCATGCCTTCGATGGATTCGACGGTGCCGATCACGGGCCGCCCGATCGGGTGGTCGCCGAACAGGGCGGTGAGGAAGGAGTCGGCGACCAGGTCTTCGGGGTCGTCGTCGCGCATGGCGATCTCCTCGAGCACCACCTGGCGTTCGACGTCGACGTCGACGGCCCGGCACAGCCCGTTGAGCACCACGTCGGCGACCAGTTCGACCGCCAGCGGCAGGTCCTCGTCGATGACGTGGGCGTAGTAGCAGGTCTGTTCCTTGGCGGTGAACGCGTTGAGTTCGCCGCCGACGGCATCCATCGTCTGGGCGATGTCGAGCGCCGAGCGGGTCGGTGTCGCCTTGAACAGCAGGTGTTCGAGGAAATGCGCCGCGCCCGCGACGGTCGGGCCTTCGTCGCGTGACCCCACGCCGACCCACACGCCGATGGACGCCGAGCGCACGCCGGGAACGTGTTCGGTCACCACGCGCAGCCCGCCGGGGAGCACGGTGCGCCGCACACCACCGTCGGTGGAGACGTCGTCAGCGGTTTCGGTACTCGACTCGGTCAACTGTGGCTTCGTCACCCGATCCCACCGGACGGCTGTACTGACATGGGTTCTCAACCTCTCGAAAACAGGTGCCTGGCGACGTGCGCGGATGCCTGGGGCGAGCAGGCAGCAGGCTCGACGGCCGGCTCCGCGATTCTATGCGCCCGGCACCCCCGCCCGCGCATCGGGCCTCGCGGCGTCGATGCGGCCGTGCGCCGGTCCGGCCACGTCGAGCACGGCGGCGATCCGGGCCAGCGCGGCTTCGCCCGCCATCGCCCAGTGCGTCGCATCGATCCCGTAGCGGTGCACGTCGCCGCCGATCGCCGCCGCCCAGCTCGCGGCGCCGCGCGCGCCGGTGGGGTCGTCGACGGTGGCCGCGAAGTAGACGAGATCGCCGTCGAACCGGTCGGGCCGGTAGGCGTCGACCATGCTCATCGACGCGGTGGCGGCGTCGATGATGCGGGCGATGCGGGTCCGGTCGAGCGCGGCCAGCGGGCCGCCGATCTCCGCCGCGGCGGCGGCGAGCCCATCGGCGTCGAAGTCCACGTCGAGCGCGGCACCGGCCAGGCCGCCGAGGAGGTCGCCGACGGTCGGCATCGGGGTCTGTTCCGGTCCGTCGCCGAGCCAGCTGTCCATCATCGCCAGCTGTGCCACTTCCGCGCCCGCTGCTTGCAGCCGGGTCGCGACGGCGTGCGCGAGCAGACCGCCCAGCGACCAGCCGAGCAGGTGGTACGGGCCTTCCGGCTGCACTTCGCGAATGGCCGTGACGTAGCGCTGCGCCCAGGCGTCGACGGTGGCGGGCAGCGGTTCGTCCGCGGTGAGGGCGGGCGACTGCAGACCGTAGATCGGACGCTGCGGGTCGAGGTGGCGGGTGAGGCCGGCGAACGACCAGGACACGCCACCCATGGGATGGATGCAGAACAGGGGTGCGCCGGTACCGCTCGCGCGCAGCGGCAGCAGCACGGCGAACGCGTCGTCGGCCGAATCGTCCTGGGCGCGCAGCCGTTCCACCACCACGGCGGGTGTCGGGTCGGTGAAGAACCACGCGACCGGCACCGCCATGCCCAGTGCCGCGCCGAGCCGCGAGGACAACTGGACCGCGGTCAGCGAGTTGCCGCCGAGGTCGAAGAAGTTGTCGTCCATGCCGATCCGGTCCAGCTCGAGCACCCGGGCGAATTCGCCGGCGACGAGTCGTTCGGTCTCGGTGACCGGGCCGCGGTAGGCGGCCTGGCGCAGTTCCGGACGCGGCAGGGCGGCGCGGTCGAGCTTGCCGGAGGTGTTGACCGGGAACTCGTCGATCACGAGGACCACGGCGGGCACCAGGTACGCGGGTAGTTCCGCGGCCAGCGCGGTGCGCACAGTGGCCGGATCATCGTGCGCTCCAGCCGAATCCGCGACGATATACGCGACGAGGCGATCCGCGCCCGCGCCCGGCACCACCGCGGCTGCCGCCTGGGCGACGCCGGCCTGCCGCAGCAGCGCGGCTTCCACCTCACCGAGTTCGATGCGCTGACCGTTCAGCTTGACCTGCAGGTCACCGCGCCCGACGTAATCGAGTGCGGCGGAGCCGTTTCCGGTCGCGCGCAGCCGGACGAGGTCACCGGTCCGGTACATCCGGGCACCGGGACCGGCGAACGGATCGGGCACGAATCGCTCGGCGGTGAGTTCGGGCGCGCCGACATAGCCGTGCGCGAGTTGCGCACCGCCGACATACAGTTCACCGGTCACGCCCGGCGGCACCGGCCGCAGCCGTGCGTCCAGCACATAGAGCCCGGTGTTCCACACGGGCGCGCCGATCGGCACCGACACCGTGTCGGCATCGCGCACCACGTGAGCGCTCACCTGCACGGCGGTCTCGGTGGGCCCGTACAGGTTGATCACCTCGGCGCCGGTCAGCGCCCGAGCCCGCTGCGCCAGGGCGGCAGGCAGCGCCTCGCCACCGGCGAACACACGCCGCAAGCTGGTCGGCACCGACGCGAGCTGCCCCGTCTCGGCAGCCGCTGGTTCGGCGGCCGCGGCCGACTGCGGCCGACCGGCGACCCCGGAATCCATGGCATCGGCCATCTGCCACCGACCCGGGACAACCCCGGAATCCGTGGCATCGGCGGACTGCCGCTCGGCCTGGGCAACCATGGACTCGGCAACATAGGCCGCGAGCAGCGTCGGCGCGAACTGCACTGTGTCGATGCCGTGTTCGGCGATCAGGGCCGCCAGGTAGGCAGGGTCACCGTGCCCGCCGGGGCGGGCGAGGACGGTGCGGGCGCCGACGCGCGGCGGCAGCAGCAGTTCCCAGATCGACGCGTCGAAGGTGACCGGCGTCTTGTGCAGCACGGTGTCGCCCGCGGCGAACCCGAATTCGGCTGCCATCCAGTCCAGCTGGTTGACGATGGCGCGGTGCGGCACCCCGACGCCCTTGGGCAGACCGGTGGATCCGGAGGTGAAGATCACGTACGCGGTGTGCTCGGGCAGCAGCGGCTGCACCCGTTCGGCGTCGGAGAGCGGCCCGGATGGATACGCGGTGAGGTCGACGGTGTCGGCCACGACCACATCGACCCCGTCCAGCGGAGTACCGATGACCGGCAGGTCCGCCCGGTCGCCGGACGTGGTGACCAGGCACACCGGCTGCGCGATCCGCAGGACGCGGCTGATCCGCTCGGCCGGATGATCCGGGTCGATCGGCACGTAGATGCCACCGGCGGCCAGCACGGCATGCACCGCGACCAGCAGCTCGGGTGAGCGGCGCGCGGCGACGGCCACCGCCGTGTCCGGTCCGACGCCCTGCTCGACGAGATGCCGCGCGAGCCGGTTCACCCGCGCCGCGAAGTCGGCATAGGTGAGCGAGGTGTCGCCGTCGGTGAGCGCGATCGCCGCCGGAGTCGCCGCGGCCTGCCGGTCGAACGCGACAGGCAGAACCTCGGCGGGCACCGGATACGCGGTCTCGCACCAGGTTTCGAGCAACGCCCGGTCGGTGCCGGTCAGCAGGTCGACATCGCCGATCGCAGCGGCCGGGTTCGCGGTGACGGCATCGAGCACGCGCACGTAGCCGTCGGCGATCCTGGCCGCGGTGGCGGCGTCGAACAGGTCCGTGGCGTAGGTCAGGCTCACCGCGCAGCCGCCGTCGGCGGTGTCGGCGAGCACCAGGTCCAGGTCGAACTTGGCGACGGCGGTGTCGGTGTCGAGCCCGGTGACGGTGAGATCGGGCAGGCTGACCTCGGCCGGCACCGCGTCCAGGTTCTGGAAGGCGAGCATCACCTGGAACAGCGGGCTGTGCGCCGTCGAGCGGACCGGGTCGAGCACGTCGACGAGCCGCTCGAACGGCACGTCCGCGTTCTCGAACGCGTCGAGGTCGACGCGCCGGGCCTGGCGCAGCAGGTCGGTGAAGGACGCGGCCGGGTCGACGGCGGTGCGCAGCACCAAGGTGTTGACGAACATGCCGACCAGGTCGTCCAGCGCCGCCGCACCACGACCCGCGACGGGGGTGCCGACGGCGATATCGCCGGTGCCGCCGAGCCGGGCCAGCAGCGCGGCCAGCGCGGCGTGGGCGACCATGAACGCACTGGCATCCGCGTGCCGGGCCAGCTGCCCCACCCGCTGCCAGATCTCCTGCGGCACCACGGTTTCCACACTCGCGCCCCGCTGCGAGGCGACCGCGGGACGCGGCCGGTCGGCGGGCAGTTCGAGCAGACCGGGCAACCCGGCCAGCTCGTCGCGCCAGAACCGCACCTGCCGGGCGGCGACCGACTCGGCGTCGTCCTCGCTGCCCAGTACCGCGCGCTGCCACAGCGTGTAGTCGGCGTACTGGACTTCCAGTGGCGCCCAACCGGGTTCGGCCCCGGCCCGCCGGGCCAGATAGGCGGCGGTCGTATCGCGCAGCAGCGGGCCCGCGGAGAAGCCGTCGGCGCTGATGTGGTGGATCACCACGACCAGCACCACCTCGTCGGGCGCCGAGCGCAGCACCCGTACCCGCACGGGCGGTGCGACGGTGACGTCGAAGCCGCGGCCGATCTCGGCGGCCACCATGGCGGGCACCGCGATCGGGTCGACGGTCTCGACGACCGGGGTCGGCACGAACTGCCACACCGTCTGGTGGCCGATGCCGTCGATCGCCGGGTACGCGGTGCGCAGCACCTCGTGGCGGTCGAGCACATCGGTGACGGCGGCGGCCAGCGCTGCGGCGTCCACGTCGCCGCGCAGGCGTACCGCGATCGGGATGTTGTAGGCCGCCGAGGCCGGATCGAGGCGGTTGAGCAGCCACATCCGCTGCTGGGCCGCCGACAGCGGAATCCGGTGTGGCCGGTGGGCGGCGGTCAGCGCGACCCCGGCACCGCTGCCCACGTGCGCGGCGAGCGCGGCGGCCAGGTCGACGACGGTGGTCGCCTCGAACAGGGTGCGCACCGGCACCCGGGTCGACAGTGCCGCACCGAGGCGGGCCGCGACGCGGGTCGCGATGAGCGAGTTGCCGCCGAGGGAGAAGAAGTCGTCGTCGAGACCGACCTGCTCGCGCCCGAGCACCGCACCGAAGACCTCGGCGACCGCCCGCTGGGCCGGGGTGACCGGGGCGCGGAACGGCCTGGCCACGAATTCCGGTGCGGGCAGCGCCTTGCGGTCGAGCTTGCCGGAGGTGTTGAGCGGGAACGCGTCGAGCACGACGATCACCGACGGCACCATGTAGGACGGCAGCACCGCGCCCACGGCCGAACGCAGCTGCGCCGGATCGAGTTCGGCGCCGGGGACCGGCACCGCGTAGCCGACGAGCCGGTCACCGGTCGGACTCGCCGACACCACCGCCGCGGCCTGGCTGACCATCGGCAGGCCGCCCAGCGCGGTCTCGATCTCACCGAGTTCGATGCGCTGGCCGCGGAACTTCACCTGGAAGTCGATGCGGGCCAGGTAGATCAGGACACCGTCGCGGGTCCAGCGCACGAGGTCACCGGTCCGGTACATGCGCTCGCCCACCGCGCCGAAGGGGTCGGCGACGAACCGGTCGGCCGACAGATCGGGACGACCGAGGTACCCGCGGGCCAGCTGCTCGCCCGCCAGATACAACTCACCGGCGACACCCGGCGCGACCGGCCGCAGCCGCTCGTCGAGGACATAGACCCTGGTGTTCCACTCGGGCACACCGATCGGCACGGTCTGCCCGGTCGCACCGTCGGCGGGCCAGGCGGTGACCGACACGGCGGCCTCGGTCGGCCCGTACAGGTTGTGCACGGCCGCAGCCGATGTCGCCCGCAGCGCGGCCACGGTGTCCGGGGTGAGCGCCTCACCGATCGCGAACACCAGGCGCAGACTCGTCAGCTGGTCCGCCTCGGCGTGCGCGGCGAACATCGCCAGCATGGACGGCACGAAGTCGGCGATGGTGATCCGCTGCGCGGCAACGAGTTCAGCCAGGTACAGCGGATCACGGTGCCCGTCGGCAGTGGCCAGTACCAGCGTCGCGCCTGCGGCCAGCGGCGCGAAGAAGCCCCACACCGACAGGTCGAAGCCGGCGGCGGACTTCTGCAGATACGCGTCGCCTGCCCCGATCCGGTACTGCTCGATCAGCCACGCGAGCTGATTCCGGATTCCCGCATGACTCATCGCCACACCCTTGGGCCTGCCGGTGGAGCCGGAGGTGAACAGGACATAGGCGAGGTTCGACTCTCGCAGGGGCGCACGGAGTTCGGCGTCGATCACGGAGTGGTCCGGGTGGGCGGCCGTGTCGATGGTGTCGAGCACGACGATCCTGGGCGCCGATGATCCAGCGGAGAGAGGACCAGCGCCTGTCGAGCTCTGACCTGCTGTGGCCGTCGGCACAGCGAAATCGTCACCGGCGGTCGTGAGAACCAGGTGTGGCCGGGCGGTGTCGAGCACCTGGGCGATGCGGTCGGCCGGATGATCCGGGTCGACGGGGACGTACGCGCCGCCCGCGGTGAGTACGGCGTACATGGCGACGACGAGGTCGATGGATCGCCGGATGGCGAGCGCGACCAGCACATCGGGGCCGACGCCGTCGGCGATCAGGTACCGGGCGAGGCGGTTGATCTGCGCATCGAGCTCGGCGTACGTCAGCGCCGTGCCCTCGAATACGAGCGCCGTCGCCGCGGGGTTCGCGCGCACCTGCGCGCGGAACGGGGTGAGCAGCGTTGCGGTGCGGTCGATCTCGTGCGTGGTGGCGTTCCACTCGGTGAGAATGCGGGACCGCTCGGCGGGCTCGAGCACGTCCACGGTGTCCAGCGGCGTGTGCGGCGCCGCGGCGACGGCGGTGAGCAGTCGTTCCAGGCGGCCCGCAATCGCCACCGCGGTCTCGGTGTCGAACACGTCATGGGCGTAGGTGAGCACCCCGGTGACACCCGCGGCGGCACCGTCGGCGTACTCGTCGCTGACGATCAGGTGCAGGTCGAACTGGGACAGCTCGTTGTCGGTGTCCAGGCCGGACACGGTGATCCCGGGCAGTGCCAGTTCGGCGCGCTCGAAGTTCTGGAAGGAGAAGCCCACCTGGAACAGTGGGTGCCGGGCGGTGGAACGAGCCGGGTCGAGCACCTCGACGAGTCGTTCGAACGGCACGTCGGCATGGGCGTAGACCGCGAGGTCGGTGGCGCGCTGCCGGGCCAGCAACTGTGTGAACGTCTCCCCCGGTACCAGGCGGGTGCGGAACACCAGTGTGTTGACGAACATGCCGATCAGGTCTTCCAGCGCGGCCTCACCGCGCCCGGCGACCGGGGTACCGACGGTGATGTCGGCGCTGCCCGAGAGCCGTCCGAGCAGCACGGCGAACGCGGTGTGCACCACCATGAACAGCGTGGCGCCCGAGGCCCTGGCCAGCTCGTTCAGCCGGGCATGGGTGGCGGCGTCGAGCATGACCGGCACCGTGCCACCCGCGAGGGTGCGCACGTTCGGACGGGGCCGATCCAGCGGCAGGGCGAGTTCGTCCGGAAGGCCGGCGAGTTCGCCACGCCAGAAGTCGAGCTGGCGTGCGGCCACCGAGGTGGGGTCGGCTTCGTCGCCGAGCACCGCGCGCTGCCACAGCGCGTAGTCGGCGTACTGCACCGGCAGCGGCGCCCACTCCGGCGCGGCGCCGTCCCGACGAGCCAGGTAGGCGGTCATCAGGTCGCGCACCAGCGGTGGCACGGACGAACCGTCGGCGCTGATGTGGTGCACGACCATGGCCAGCACCGCCTCGTCGGCGGTGATCCGGTACAGCACGACCTGCCACGGCACCTCGGCGGTGACATCGAACGTGGCGGCGGCCAGCGCGGTCACGGCGGCGACGACCTGATCGGCCGAGGTCCCGTGAACCTGAAGGGCGACACCGGCTTCGGCGGCGGACAGGATCTCCTGCACCGGACCGTCGGCGGTCTCGGGGTAGTACGTCCGCAGCACTTCGTGACGCTCGACGAGATCGCCGACCGCCGCCGCGAGGGAGTCGATATCGAGCGCACCGCTGAGGCGGACGGCGATCGGCACGTTGTACCCGGCCGAGTCGGGATCGAACCGGTTGAGGAACCACATGCGCTGTTGCGCGGGCGAGAGCGGGATGGCCGCGGGCCGCTCCCCCGCCATGAGCGCCAGCCGGGCGACGCCGTCGGCGCTGTCGAGCGCGGCGGCCAGCTCGGCCACCACGGGCGCCGCGAAGATCCGCGCGACCGGGACCTGCCGGTCCAGCGCGGCCCCGAGCCGGGCGGCGACGCGGGTCGCGATCAGCGAATTGCCGCCGAGATCGAAGAAGTCGTCGTCGGCACCGACCAACTCGAGTCCGAGCACCTCGGCAACCACACCGGCCACCAACTGCTCCGACGCCGTTGCCGGAGACCGGAATTCGCGAACGGCCAGCTCCGGTGCAGGCAGCGCGCGCCGATCGAGCTTGCCGGAGGCATTCACCGGCAGCACATCGAGGACCACGTAGGCGCTCGGCACCATGTACGCCGGAAGTGCCTGCTGCAGCGCGGCTTTCACGGCATCGAGGTCGACAACGCGGCGACCGACGGTGGCGGTCGCCCCCGCACGCGTCGGAGCGTCACCGGGGATATCGTGGCCGAAGCCCGCGGTCACCACCGCAGCGGCGGGCGAGGGGTGGGTGCCGCCCGTGCTCGCGGGGACGAGGTAGGCGGTGAGGTAGTCGCCGGTGCCGTCGTCGCGGACAGTGACGACCGCGCGGTCGATGGCGTCGAGGACGGCGAGGACGGCTTCGATCTCGCCGAGTTCGATGCGCAGGCCGCGCAGTTTCACCTGGAAGTCGGTGCGGCCCAGGTATTCCAGTTCGCCGGTGCGGGTGCGCACGACGAGGTCGCCGGTGCGGTACATGCGTGCGCCGGGCGTGCCGTAGGGGTTGGCGACGAAGCGGTCCGCGGACAGGTCGGGGCGGGCCAGGTAGCCGCGGGCCAGCTGCACACCGGCCAGGTAGAGCTCGCCGGGTGTGCCGACCGGCACGGGCCCCAAGCGAGCGTCGAGCACGTGCAGGGCGGTGTTGGCGACCGGGGCGCCGATCGGCACGGTGACGGTGTCGTCGTCGGTGACCTCGTGGAAGGTGACGTCGACCGCGGCCTCGGTCGGCCCGTACAGGTTGTGCACGGCTACTCCGGGCACGAGCACGCGCAACCGTTGCGCATCGGCGGCGGGCAGCGCCTCACCGGAGGCGAACACCTGCCGCAGCGACACGCATTCGGCAGCACGGGGTTCGGCGAGGAACGCCGCCAACATCGACGGCACGAAGTGCGCGACACCGACTCCGGTGCGGGTGATCACCTCGGCCAGGTAGGCGGGATCGCGGTGACCGTCGGGGCGGGCGATCACCAGGGTGGCGCCGATCTGCAAGGGCCAGAACAGTTCCCACACCGACACATCGAAGGTGATCGGGGTCTTCTGCAGCACCGTGTCGGCGGCGTCGAGCCGGTACGCGTCCTGCATCCAGACCAGGCGGTTGACGATCGCGGTGTGACTGACCGCGACGCCCTTCGGCTTGCCGGTCGAACCCGAGGTGAACAGGACGTAGGCCAGGTCGGCAGCACGCAGCGGGCGGATCCGGTCGGCGTCGGTGACCGGATCGGCGCCGAACCCGGAGAGCTCCAGACCGGCCGGATCGACAGTTCGGGTATCGATGGCCGGGAAATCGTCCGCGGCCAGCACACACACCGGCTCGGCGGTGGCGAGTACGTCGGCGATCCGGTCGGCCGGATGGTCGGGGTCCAGCGGCAGATAGGCCGCACCCGCGGCCTGCACGGCGTAGACGGCGACCAGCAGGTCGATGCTGCGGCGCAGTCCGACACCGACGATGGCACCGGGGCCGACCCCTTCGGCGATCAGCATCCGTGCCAGCCGGGCGACCCGAACAGCGAACTCGCCGTAGGTGATCCGCTCACCCTCGAATTCGAGAGCGACGGCGCCGGGTGTGCGGCGGGCCTGCGCGGCGAACATCGAGACGAGCGTCGCGTCGGTGTCCAGCGGCGCCGCGGTGTCGTTCCACGCCGCCAGCTGGGCGGTCTCGGCGGCATCGAGCAGGTCTATCTCGCCGACCGGCGTGGTGTCGTCGGCGACGACCGCAGCGAGGACACGCACGAAGCGGTCACCGAAGGCGGTGACCGTGTCCGCGTCGAACAGATCGGTGGCATAGCGCAGCCAGCCCCGCAGACCGGGTTCGCCTGCCGCACCGGCGATCTCGTTGATCGCCAGCGACAGATCGAACTGGGTCGTGGCGGCGGGCAGGGCGAACTCGCCGATCCGCAGTCCGGGCAGCTCGATGGTGGTGTCGTCGCGGTGCTCGAACGCCAGCATCACCTGCACGATCGGCGAATACGCCGTCGACCGCACCGGATTCAGTTCGTCGACCAGCCGTTCGAACGGCAGATCGGCATGCGCGAAGGCCCGCAGATCGGCGGCCCGCACCTGCGCGAGCAGATCGGCGAACCCGGCGCCACCGTCGACCGTCGTCCGCAGGACCAAGGTGTTGACGAACATGCCGACAAGATCATCCAGCGCGGCATCGGCCCGTCCAGCGACCGGCGTACCCACCGCGATGTCGGCACCCGCACCCTGCCGCGACAGCAGCACCGCGAACGCCGCGTGCACCACCATGAACGTGGACACACCGTACCTGCGCGCCAACTCCTCGATCCCGGCCACCACGTCGGCAGGCACGTCGAATCCGACCGACCCACCCGCACCCGTCCGCACGGCGGGCCGAGGCCGATCGGTAGCGAGCTCCAGAGCCGGTGCAAGACCGGCCAATTCGTCCCGCCAGTGCGCCAGCTGCCGCGCCAGCCGCGACGCCGGATCGGCGGCATCACCGAGCACCGCGTGCTGCCACAGCGTGAAGTCGGGGTACTGCACCGGCAACGGCTCCCACACCGGCGCGCTGCCGGCACTCCGAGCGGCATACGCGGTGATCAGATCCCGGGCCAACGGCGTCGTCGATACACCATCGGCGGCAATGTGATGCACCGCGAGCACCAGCACATGCTCCGCATCATGCACCACTTCGCCGGACGACAACGAGTCGCCGAGAACGTCACGCATCACTACGTTTTCGACCACCGCGCCGGCGGCATCCGCACCGTTGCGCGCAACGCCATCGAGCACGGCACCGTCACGTACAACCACGCCATCGGCCGCTGGGTCGGTACGCAGGGAATCGTCGGCTACAACACCATCGGCCAGCGCATGATCCGGCACGACATCGTCGGCCACGGCACCGTTGCGCTGGACGCCGTTGGGCACAGCACCGTCGCGCAGGGCGCCATCCGCCGCAACACCATCACGCACGGCACCGCCGGCCACCGCACCGTCGCACACGGCACGGTTGGGCACAGCATCGGCGCGCGAGGCGCGACCGGCCACAACATCATCGGTCACTGCGTGATCCGGCACGGCACCTTCAGCCACCGCGCTGTCGCGCACGGCACCGTCAGCCACCGCACCGTTGCACAGGACACCGTTGTGCGCAGCATCATTGCGAGCGACTTGGGCCACAGCGCCATCGATGATGACACCGTTCCGCATGGCAGCGGCATGGTCGGTGGTCCGGCCGCCCGACTGCGCCCGGCTGTCGGTGCTCGTGCGCCGGAGCAGCGCAGCACGTACCGGCGGCTGGCTCGTCAGGTCGTAGCCCGCCCCGACGATATCGCGCACCGCGTCGGCCAGGTCGGCCTCGGCGACATCGTGCACGACGGCTACCGGCAGCACGCGGTCGACCGGGAGGACGACCTGGGTCGGTTCCTCGGTGTCCTCCGGGAACACGGTCCGCAGCGATTCGTGCCGTTCGAGCACATCGCCCAGCGCCGCCCACAGGGCAGCGGTGTCCAGCTCGCCGGACAGGCGCAGGGCGATCGGCAGGGTGTAGACGGCCGAGTCGGGGTCGATCCGGTTCAGCAGCCAGAGGCGGGTCTGTGCCAGCGACAACGGGATACGGTCGGGGCGCGGGTCGGCCACGGTCAGCGGTGGCCGTTGTTCGCTGCGGCCGACGGCGCGTTCGGCGAGGCCGGCGACGGTCGGGGCGTCGAAGACATCGCGCACGTCGAGCGCGCTGCCCAGCGCCGCGTTGGCGCGGGCGACGAGCCGCATGGCGAGCAGGGAGTTGCCGCCGACGGCGAAGAAGTCGTCGTCGGCGCCGACCCGCGCCAGTCCGAGCAGCTCGCCCACGACGGCGGCGAGCGCGGTCTGCGTACCCGGTCGCGGCGCCACGTAGGCGGTGGTGACGGACAGATCGGCGGCCGGTAGCGCCGAGCGGTCCAGTTTGCCCGCGGAGTTGAGCGGGACGGTGTCGAGCACCACCAGGTGGGCGGGCACCATGTACGCGGGTACCCGCCCGGCGACATGCGCGCGCACCACGGCGGCCTCGACGTCACCGGCGACGTAGGCGACCAGGCACTGGCGTCCGGCGTCGTCGGTCGCGGGCACCACGGTCGCGTGGGTGACGCCGGGCGCGTCGCCGAGCGCGGCTTCGATCTCGCCCAGCTCGATCCGCAGGCCACGGATCTTGACCTGGAAGTCGTTGCGGCCCAGATACACCAGCGCGCCGGAGCGGTCACGGCGCACCAGGTCGCCGGTACGGTACATGCGCGCACCGAACCCGTCGGCGGGGCGTGCGCCACCATCGAATTCCGCGGCGAACGGATCGGCGACGAAGCGGTCGGCGGTCAGGTCCGGCCTGCCCAGGTAGCCGCGGGCGAGCTGGTCGCCCGCCAGGTACAGCTCACCCGCGACCCCGGTGGGCACCGGATGCAGCCGCTCGTCGAGGACGTAGGCGCGCACGTTCCAGGTCGGCCTGCCGATCGGCAGCTCGGTCTGCTCGACCGGGGCGGTGATCTGCCCGAAGGTGCTGGTGATCGTCACCTCGGTCGGCCCGTAGGTGTTGTGCAGTTCGGCGGGGACGGTGGCGAGCACGGTAGCCGCCAGCGCGGCGGGCAGTTCCTCGCCACCCAGGTGCAGCATCCGCAGCCCGCGCAGGTCGTCGGCGAGCCCTTCGGCGAGCATCGCGGCCAGCACCGACGGCACGAATTCGGCGACGGTGACGCGCTGTTCGCGCACCACGCGCGCCTGATAGGCCAGGTCGAGGTGGCCGCCGGGCCGCAGCAGGACCAGGGGGGCGCCGAGCAGCGCCGGGCACAGCAGCTCCCACAGCGAGACGTCGAAGGTCAGCGGCGCGCGCTGCAGCAGCCGGTCGGCGGCGGTCAGGTCGTATTCGCCACGCAGCCAGCACAGTTCGTTGACCACCGCCCGGTGCGAGACCAGCACGCCCTTGGGCAGACCGGTCGAGCCGGAGGTGAACAGCACATAGGCCGGGTGGTCGGGCTGCAGTGCTGCGAGGCGTTCGGCGTCGGTGACCGGGCCGCTCGCGACGGGCGGCTGAGCCGGGTCCTCGAGCTGCGCGACGGTGAGCACCGGGCAGCCGGACCGTGAGGCGGCCGCGAAATGGACCGAGGCCGTGGCGGATCGGATGCTGCGGTCGACATGGTCGAGGTCACCCGCCGACGCCGCGACGACCAGTCGCGGCGCCGCGGTCTCGAGCACGTGCCCGATGCGGTCGGCGGGCTGGGTCGGGTCGATCGGCACGTACACGCCACCCGCGGCGAGCACGCCGTGCAGTACCACCAGCAGCTCGATGCCGCGCGGCACGGCGACGGCCACCGGAGTCTCCGGGCCGACGCCGCAGCCGATCAGCCTGCGCGCGAAGCGATTCGCGCGGGCGGCGAGCGCGCCGTAGGTGATCTCGTCGCCTTCGAAGACGGCGGCGACGGCGTGCGGGTCGCGGGCGGCGGCCGCGTCGACCAGGTGCGCCGCCAGCGGGGCGCGGATGCCGAGTTCGGCGAGGGCGGGAGCGAGCGGTTCGACATCGCCGTGCGGGCCCGCCAGCAACGCCGCGCGGGCGGCGTCGCCGAGCAGGGCGAGGTCACCGACGGCGGTTCCCGGTTCGGTGACCGCGGCGCGCAGCACCCGCTCGAGCATCCCGAACAGGGTGGCGATGGTGTCGGCGTCGAAAAGGTCGGTGGCGTAGCGCAGTTCGAGGTCGAGGCCGTCGGCGGTGCCGTCGGCGGCGTAGTGGTCGACGAAGGTGAAGTCCAGATCCACCTCGATCGGCGCGTCCGGCAGGGTCAGCCCCGACAGGGTCAGCCCGGGCAGTTCGAACGCGGTGGTGCGCTGGTTCTGCAGGGCAAGCGACACTTGATACAGCGGCGAATAACCCTGGGAACGAGCGGGATTGACGGCGTCGACGAGGCTTTCGAACGGCACGTCGGCATGGTCGAAGGCATCGAGGTCGCCCGCGCGGATCTGGTCGAGCAACTCGCTGAAGCGCGCGTCCGACGGCACGTTCGCGCGCAGCACCAGGGTGTTGACGAACATGCCGACGATATCGTCGAGTTCGCGGTGCCCACGGCCGGCGACCGGCGTGCCGACGACGATGTCGGTACCCGCGGACAACCGCGCCAGCAGCGCGGCGAGACCGGCGTGCAACACCATGAACGGCGTGGCGCGCTGTGCCCGGGCCAGGTCGTCGATCCGCCGGTGCAGGTCCGTGTCGAGGGTGGCGGTGAACGTGGCGCCCCGGTTCGAGGCGACCAGCGGCCTGCGACGGTCGGCGGGCAGCGTGAGGACGTCGGGGAGGCCGGCGAGGCGGTCCGTCCAGTAGGCGAGCTGGTGCGCCAGCGGCGCGTCGGGATCGTCGGCACTGCCGAGTCCCTCGGTCTGCCACAGCGCGTAGTCGGCGTAGTGCACCGCCAAGGCGGGCAGCCGCGGGTCGGTGCCCGCCGCGCGGGCGGCATAGGCGGCGACCAGGTCGCGGGTCAGCGGGCCCATCGACCAGCCGTCGGCGGCGATGTGGTGCACGACCAGCACCAGGACGTGCTCCGTGGGCGTGACCCGCAGCAGCGCGGCGCGCACCGGCACCTCGGTGGTGATGTCGAAGCCGCCGCCGAGGACCGCGACTACCGCTTCGGGGACATCATCGACGGCGACGTCGGTGACGGCGAGCTCGGGCACGAACGGCGCGCCGACGAGTTGGGTCGCCTGCCCGTCGAATTCGGGATAGGTGGTGCGCAGCGTCTCGTGCCGGGCGACCAGGTCACCCAGCGCGCCGCGCAGCGCGGCGGTGTCGAGCTCGCCGCTGAGCCGGATCGCGACCGGGATGTGGTAGGCGGCCGAGTCCGGATCGAACCGGTGCAGGAACCACATCCGCTGCTGCGCGGGCGAGAGCGGAATCCGCTGCGGCCGTTGCCCCGCCACCGGCCCGCGCCTGCTGCCCGTGCCACGCAGCGCGTCCAACCGCACCGCCAGCCCCTCGACCGTGCTCGCCTCGAACAGTTCCCGCACCGGCACCCTGGCATCCAGCGCCGCACCCAGCCGTGCGGCCACCTGGGTGGCCAGCAGCGAGTTGCCGCCGAGTGCGAAGAAGTCGTCGTCGGCACCGGCCCGGTCGAGCCCGAGGACCTCGGCGAAGGTCGCGGCGACGATCCGCTCGGTGGCGGTGGCCGGTTCGCGGTAGTCGCGCTCCGGCAGTTCCGGTGCGGGCAGTGCCCGGCGATCGAGCTTGCCGGAACTGTTGATCGGCAGCGCATCCAGGAAGACATAGGCGCCGGGCACCATGTACGACGGCAGCACCGCCGCGACCGCGGCATCGAGGTCGGCGGGCGACAGCGTCGTGGGCACGACACGGACGGCGGCCTCGGTCACGCCTACAGGATCGTCAGCGAGAACAGTTGCGCCGGTGGTCGGTACGCCACCCCGACCGGCGAGACCGGCGGCGACAGCGTCAGCGACACCGCCGGTATCGGTGGCAGCAGTGGCGCAATCGGAGACAGTGCTGGGGACGACATAGGCGACGAGTTGGTCTGGGCGGTCGTCATCGGAACGCACCAGGACCGCGACCCGGCCGACGCCGGGGACCGAGGCGAGAGCGGCCTCGATCTCGGCGGGCTCGATCCGGAGGCCGCGCAGCTTCACCTGGAAGTCGGTGCGGCCCAGGTAGTGCAGGGCGGCACCGACTTCGCCGGTGCGCCAGGCGACGAGGTCGCCGGTGCGGTAGAGACGCTCGCCGGTACCGAACGGGTCGGCGATGAAGCGTTCGGCGGTGAGGTCGACGCGGCCGTAGTAACCGTCGGCCAGCTGGGTACCTGCGACATACAGCTCGCCGGGCACTCCGGGGGGAACAGGACGCAACCGCGAATCCAGCACGTACACACGGGTGTTGGCGACCGGCGAGCCGATCGGCGCGGCGGCGGTCTGCTCGGCGCCGACCTCGTGGGTAGTGACCTGGATAGCGGTTTCGGTCGGGCCGTACAGGTTCACGACCGTCGCACCGGTGGCCGTGCGTACCCGCTGGGCCAGCTCGGTGGTCAGTGCTTCGCCACCGGCGAAGACCAGTCTCAGGGAATCCGCCCGCACCGGTTCGGCGACCACGGCGGCCAGCACCGACGGCACGTACTGGACGACGCTGACCGCGTGCCGAGCGGTCGCGGCGGCCAGGTAAGCCGGGTCGCGGTGCCCGTCGGCGGTGGCGAGCACCAGTCGCGCACCGGTCTGCAACGGCCACAACAGTTCCCACACCGACGCATCGAAGGTGAACGGGGTCTTCTGCAGAACGACATCGTCGGCGGTGAGCGCGTATTCCCGCTGTAGCCACAGCAGTTGGTTCACCACGGCCCGATGCGGCACCGCCACGCCCTTCGGCCTGCCGGTCGAGCCGGAGGTGAACAGGACATAGGCGAGGTGCTCCGGCCGCAGCGGGGCGAGCCGTTCGCCGTCGCTGATCGGCTGATCCGGCAGCTCCGACAGGTCGAGCGCATCGATCTCGACGACGACCGACTCCCCCACGGCCACACCGTGACCGGCGGCTGTCAGCACGCAGACCGGTGCCGTCTGCCCCAGCACGTACGCGGTCCGGTCGGCCGGATGATCCGGATCGACCGGCACATACGCGGCACCTGCCGCGAGGACGGCATGCACGGCGACCAGCTGATCCGCACCGCGCCGCAAGGCCACGGCGACCACCGATCCCGGCCCGGCGCCGAGACCGATGAGGTGCCGCGCCAGCCTGGCGACACGACTCGCGAACTCCGCATACGTCAGCGACGCGACATCTCCACTCGCGATGCCGAATCCGTCACCGGGCGTGCCCGCAACCAGGTCCTCCGCGGGGTCGGTGTCCACGACCACCGCGACGGCATCCGGAGTCGCGGCGACCTGGTCGGTGAACAGGGACGCGAGGGTGGCCGAGGAGCCGAGCGCGAGATCGGTGGCGTTCCAGGTGGTCAGCACCTCGGCGGATTCGGCCGGGTCCAGCAGGTCGATGTCGCCGACCGGGCGGGCCGGGTCGGCGAGGACACCGTCGAGCAAGCGATGCAGGCGGGTGGCGAAACCGGCGACGGTGGTGGCGTCGAACAGGTCGGTGGCGTACAGGAACGCACCGGAAAAACCTGCGGGAGCACCGTTGTCGTCGCGGTGTTCGGTGAGGGTGAGTTCGAGGTCGAACTTGGCGATGCCGGTGGGCAGGTCGAATCCGGCGACCGCGAGACCGGGCAGCGCGAGGGCGCGCGGGGTGTCCTCGTTGAGCGACAGCATCACCTGGAACAGCGGGTTTCGGGCGGTGGAGCGGACCGGGTCGAGTACCTCGACCAGCCGCTCGAACGGCACGTCCGCATGACCGAAGGCCGCGAGGTCGGTCTCGCGCACCCGGGCGAGCAGCTCGGTGAACGAGGCGGCAGGGGCCACCTCGGTGCGCAGCACGAGGGTGTTGACGAACATGCCGACCAGGTCGTCGAGCGCGCGGTCACCACGCCCCGACACCGGCGTGCCGATCGCGATATCGGTGGTCGCCGACAGTCGCGCCAGTAGCACGGCGAACACGGCGTGCGCCGCCATGAACACCGTGACACCCTGCGTGCGAGCGAATTCGGCCAGCGCGCGGTGCGTTTCGGCATCGATGTCGATCGCGTGCAGCGCACCACGCCGCGACGCGACCGCAGGCCTGGTCCGGTCTGTCGGCAGTTCCAACTGCTCCGGCACCCCGGCCAGCGCATTCGCCCAGAACGACAGTTGCTGCGCCGCTACCGATTCCGAATCGGCGGCATCACCGAGCACCGCGTGCTGCCACACCGCGTAGTCGGCATACTGCACGCTCAACGGCACCCACTGCGGCGCTTCCCCCACGGCCCGCGCGCCATAGGCGGCGAGCACGTCCCGGATGAGCGGACCGAATGAGAACCCGTCAGCGGCAATGTGATGCACCACGATCACGAGCACATACTCGGGCTCGACGAAGCCCGCTGATCCCGCACGAGTCTCCGACACGATGCCTCGCTGCATGGCCTGGACACCGAGGCCGACCCGGTCCGCAACGAGCCGCGAACACCCGGCATCCGCCACAGTGCCGATGCCATCCGCCACGGTGACGACCGCATCCATCGCACGCCCGGCACGATCTTCAGCAGCACCAGCGTCATTCGCCGCAGCTCCTACCCGATCAGCCGCGAAGCCAGTGGTGGGGACGGAGTCCGGCACGGACGAATGAGCCTCGGCTGCTTCGACGCGAAGCAGACTCGCCAGGATCGGGGCGTCGATGGTGAGGTCGAAACCGGTCGCGACGAAGGTGCGGACCGCGTCCGGCAGTGCGTCCGCGGTGACGATCTGCGGGAGGACTTCGGGGACGAGGCCCGCTGCGGGAAGGATTTCGGCGAACGCGTGACCGTCGCGCTCCGGATAGCGGGTCCGCAGGACTTCGTGCCGGTCCAGCACGTCGACGAGGGCGGCCTGCAGCGCTGCGACGTCGAGTGTGCCGGTGAGGCGCACGGCCATCGGAATGTTGTCGGTGGCCGAACCGGGGTCGAACCGGTTGAGGAACCACATGCGCTGCTGGGCGGGTGAGAGGGGCAGCGGGTCTGGTCGGGTGCCCGCGACGAGAGCAGGGCCGGAGCCGGTACCGCGCAACCGGTCCGCGGCCGCGGCGAGGGTCAGCACGGTGGCGGTGTCGAAGAGCTGGCGGACCGGGATGCGGATGTCGAGGTCGGTGCCGAGGCGGGCCATCAGGCGGGTTGCGAGGAGTGAGGTGCCGCCCAGATCGAAGAAGTCGTCGTCGCGGCCGACCCGGTCCAGGCCGAGGACCTCGGCGAAGGCGGCGGCGACGACCTGTTCGGCCGGTGTCTCCGGTGCGCGGTAGGCGGCGGTTTCGAAGACCGGGGCGGGGAGCGCGGCGCGGTCGAGCTTCCCGACGTGGGTCAGTGGGACGGCGTCGAGGGCGACGATCGCGGCGGGCACCATGTGGGCGGGCAGGTGGGCGGCGGTGTGCGCGATGAGGGTCGCGGCGTCGATGGTCGCGCCGGCGACCGGCACCACGTACGACACCAGCACGGTCGCGCCCGCCTCGGTGCGGTGGCCGATGGTCGCGGCGAAGTCCACCGCGGCGTGCCGGGCCAGGACGGCGTCGATCTCGCCGAGCTCGATCCGGAAGCCGCGTACCTTGACCTGGAAGTCGTTGCGGCCCAGGTATTCCAGATCGTAGGTACCGTCGCGTCGCACCCAGCGCACGGTGTCGCCGGTGCGGTACATCCGCTCCCCCGGCTCGCCGTAGGGGTTGGTGACGAACCGGGCCGCGGTCAGCGCGGGCCTGCGGTGGTATCCGCGGGCCAGCTGCGGACCGGCGATGTACAGCTCGCCGACCACACCCGCCGGGACGGGACGCAGCCGCTCGTCGAGCACCAGTTCGGTGGTGCCTTCCACCGGGGCACCCAGCGTGATCGGCGTTGTCGCGGTGAGGGGTTCGCTGATATTGGTGACGATGGTCGTCTCGGTCGGGCCGTAACCGTTGCGGAAGACGAGCCCCGGAATCGCGGCCGTCCACCGCGCCACCAGCTCCGCCGGGCACGCCTCACCACCGACGACCACGACGCGCAGGTCGTCGAGGCCCTCCGGGTTCACCGTCGCCAGCGCCGACGGGGTGATGATCACATGGGTCACCCGTTCGGCCCGCAACAGCTCACCCAGCTCGGCCCCGCCGAACACACCGGCCGGGGCGACGACCATGGTCGCGCCCTCGGCGACGGTCAGCAGCAGCTCGGCCACCGAGATGTCGAACGACGGCGACGCGACATGCAGCACCCGCGCGTCCGCCGCCGCCAGGTACCGCTTCGCCTGCACCGGCAGGTACGCGGCAACCGCGCCGTGCGGGATCACCACGCCCTTGGGCAGACCGGTGGTGCCGGAGGTGTAGATGACATAGGCGGGATCCAGCGGATCCAGAGCACGGCGACCCGCTCCCCTCGAGCCGTCTTCCGCGGCCATACCGGCCGGGGAGTCGCCACCTACGAGCTCCACCGCGTCGGTTTCCTCTGCCGCATCGCCCGCGACGACCCCCACCACGGCATCGCCCGCGACGGTCCACACGGCCGCATCGTTGGCGACGGTTCCCTCCGCCGCATCACCTACGGCAATACCCACCGCCGCATCACCCGCGAGGATTCTCTGCACCGCGTTGACAGATGTCTTGTTGCCGAGCGCGGCGGACTCCGAAACAGGATTTCCAAGAACGCAATCCACCAGGCCGACACGGGGCGCAGCGGGGTCGAGCACGAGCCAGTCCACAGTGGCGGGCAGGTCGGCCCGCACCGACTGGACCGTGATGCCCACTGCCGCGCCGGAGTCCGACAGCATGTGCGTGATGCGGTCGGCCGGGTAGTTCGGGTCGACGGGGAGGAAGCCGGCGCCGGACTTGATGACGCCCCAGACGGCGATCACCGAGTCGGCCGAGCGTGGAATGCTCACGGCGACGAGGTCACCCGCACCGATGCCGAGGCCGGTCAGGAGTGTGGCGAGCCGGGCGGACGCGGTGTCGAGCTCACCGTAGGTGAGAGTGCGCGCGCCGTCGCGGATCGCGATCACGGTGGAATCGGCCGCAGCGCGGGTCAGCACCTGCGGCAGCAGCGGAGAGGGGACGGACGGGCCACCGCTGCGGCTGGTGAGCTCGGCGAGTTCGGCGTCGATCAGCAGCGGCAGATCCGCGACCGCGGTGTGCGGTGCGGCGGCGACCGCGGCGAGCAAGCCGGTGAACCGGCGCACCATGCGCGCGACCGTGGATTCGTCGAACAGGTCTGTGGCGTAGGAGAACTCGCCGGACAGACCGGTGGTGCCGGACTCACGCAACGTCACCGAGAGATCGAACTTCTCGATGTCGTAGGGCAGGTCGACGGCGGCGGCGCGCAGACCGGGGAGCTCGAACGTGGTCGGCGGCAGGTTCAGCAGCGACAGCGCCACCTGGAACAGCGGGTGCCGACCGGCCGAACGCGGCGGTGCGAGCACCTCGACCAGCCGCTCGAAGGGCAGGGTGGTGTGCGCGAAGGCCGCCAGGTCATCGGCGCGGACCCGGCCGAGCAGGTCGGCGAAGGACTCCCGGCCGCGCACGTCGGTGCGCAGGACCGCGGTGTTGACGAACATGCCGATGACATCGTCGAGTTCGGCGGCGCCGCGCCCGGCGACCGGGCTGCCGATCGCCACGCCGGCATTGCCCGACAGGCGCGCGACAAGCACCGACAGCGCCGCGTGCAGCACCATGAACAGGGTCGCACCCTGTTCGGCCGCAACAGCATTCAGCCCGGCCACCAGATCGGCGTCCAAGGCGAACTCGACCCGGCGTCCCCGCATCGACGCGACGGCGGGACGGGGCCGATCGGTCGGCAGGCTCGACTCGTCCGGCAACCCGGCCAGCGCGCCCCGCCAGAACGCGATCTCGCGCCCGGCCCGGGAATCGGGATCGTCCTCCGCACCGAGCACGGCCCGCTGCCACAGCGTGTAGTCGGCGTACTGCACCGGCAGCGGCGCCCACTCGGGCGCGATCCCCTCGGTGCGCGCGTAATAGGCGGCCATGGTGTCGCGCACCAGCGGACCGGCAGACCAGCCGTCCGAGGCAATGTGGTGCACCACGAGCACCAGCACGTGATCACCGTCGACCTCGAACAGCCGCGCCCGCAGCGGCGGCGCTGCGGTCACGTCGAAGCCGCGCAGAATGACACCGGCCAGTGCATCGGGAAGTTCGTGAGCCGCAACGCTGATGGGGGCCAGCGCGCCCGACAGCGCTGACATCCCCTCAGGAATCAAGCTCTCGGCTGCGTCCCCGACCCGCGAGTAGTCCGCGGCACGCGTAGTGCCGAGCCCGATGCCGCCGGCAGCGCGGATGGTCGGGTTCGACTCGGCGGCCAGCGATGCATAGGCCTGCTCGGGCGCCAGCACGTACTGCGTTCCGACCCCGTCGACCTCCGGGTACACCGTGCGCAGAACCTCGTGCCGGGCGATCAGATCGCCGACCGCCGCACGCAAGGCGTCCAGATCGAGCGCCCCGGACAACCTGACCGCGATCGGGATGTTGTAGGCCCCGGTCTCCGGATCGAACCGGTTCAGGAACCACATGCGCTGCTGTGCGGGCGAGAGCGGCAACACGGAAGGCCGCGGACCGGCGACGAGCGCGGGCCGGTCGTCGGTGACGCCCCCCTCGACCAGCTTGGCGAGCACCGCGACGGTCGGGCTGTCGAAGAAGTCCCTGACATCCACGCGCACACCGAAATTCGTCTGCAGACGGGCGATGGCGCGGGTCGCGATGAGCGAATTGCCGCCGAGGCGGAAGAAGTCGTCGTCCAGGCCGACGGTCTCGACGTCGAGCAGTTCAGCGAACAGCGCCGCCACGGCACGTTCGGTGGCGGTCCGCGGTTCCCGGAACTCGGCCGCGGCGACCCGGAAATCGGGTTCCGGCAGGGCTTTCCGATCCAGCTTGCCGCTGGCGTTGATCGGCATGGCAGGCAGCTGCACCAGCAGCGAGGGCACCATGTACTCCGGCATCGACGTCTTCGCGTGCGCGGCCAGCTCGGCGGAATCCAGCTCCTCGCCGTCGACGCTCACCACATAGCCGACCAGCGCCTCACCGGCCGCGTGCCGGTGCAGCACCACCGCCGCATTGCCGACCCGGGGATGCGCGGCCAGCACCGCCTCGATCTCCCCGAGCTCGATCCGCAGACCACGCAGCTTCACCTGGAAGTCGGTGCGCCCCAGGTATTCCAGCTCGTCACCACCGGGCAGCTGCCGCACCAGGTCACCGGTGCGGTACATGCGCTCGCCATGGTCGCCGTACGGGTTGGCCACGAAGCGGTCGGCGGTCAGGCCCGGCCGGGCCACATAGCCGCGAGCCAGCTGCACACCCGACAGGTACAGCTCGCCCACCACCCCGGCGGGCACCTGGTCGAGGTTCTCGTCGAGCACCAGCAGCCCGGTGTCGTCGGCGGGACCACCGATCGGCACCGACACCTCGTCGGCGGCGGTCACCTCGTGCGCGGTGACGTCGACCGCCGCCTCGGTGGGTCCGTACAGGTTGTGCAGCGCGGTCGCCGACAGTGTGCGCAGGCGCGCGGCCGTGGCGGCGGGCAACGCCTCACCGGACGCGAACACCATCCGCAGCGACGACAGATCCACCGGTGCGGCGGTCTCGGCCAGCTCACCGACGAACGCGGCCAGCATGGACGGTACGAAGTGGGTGACGCTCACCCGATGCTCGGCGATCAGCGCGGCCAGATAGCTGGGATCGCCGTGCCGACCGGGCTCGGCGACCACGAGCCGCGCGCCGATCTGCAAAGGCCAGAACAGTTCCCACACCGAGACGTCGAAGGTGTAGGGCGTCTTCTGCAGCACCACGTCGGCGTCGGTCATCGCGTAGCAACGCTGCCGCCAGTCCAGGTTCGCCACGATCGCGCCGTGCGTGACGGCCACGCCCTTGGGCCTGCCGGTGGAGCCCGAGGTGAAGATGACATAGGCGGTGTTGCCCGCCTGCGCGCCGCCCGTCACCTCGGCAGGCGGCACGGTCCAGTCGATCTCGTCGGTACGCAGGACCGGGGCACCGTTCAGGTCCGGCTCGTCGCGGCCACGGGTCACCACCACGACCGGCCGCGCCACCTCGAGGACGTAGTGCAGCCGATCCACCGGGTGATCCGGATCCAGCGGCACATACGCGCCGCCCGCGCGCACGATCGCGTGCACGGCGACGATCAGCTCCACGCTGCGTCGCATCGCCAGCCCGACCAGCGCTTCGGGCCCGACGCCGAGCGCCACCAGCCGCGCCGCCAGCACCCGCACCCTGGCGTCGAATTCGGCATAGGTCAGCGTCTCGGCGCCGAACTGCACCGCGACACCGTCGGGCATGCGAGCCAGCTGCTCGGCGAACCGGTCGACGAGGGTCGGCGTCTGACCCGTCGCAGGCAACTCCACACCCAGCGCCGCCATGGCATCGCGCCCCAGCGAATCCAGCAGCACACCGAACGTCCCGTCGGCCGCGTCGACCACACCGGGAAACAGCTCGGCGAGCACGACCTGCACGAGCGTTTCCGGATCCAGTGCGCCACCGGTCAGCTCGGCCATCAGGGTGAGCTGGGCATCGAGATCGACATAGGACACCGCGGTACCACCGAACTCGACCGCGATCCGTGCCGGCTCCATCGCCGCGACCGTCGCCACCAGCGCCGCCAGCTGTTCTGTTCCCGCGCGCGCCGGAGTGGTGTTGGTCATCTGGACTGCCTTCCATCTACCGACCGCAGGTGACGCCACACGGCCGCAAAACAACTCTCGGAACTCCCCGGACCACCGGGGTGACGGGATCGGCGCGGGGCGGCCAACCTCGGGCACCCTGCCCGAAATCCGCCCTCTCATACCGGAATTCAGTGCGATCGGCTATGACACGATCGCCGCGCTCCGGTGCATCGCCATGCAACCAGCTATGACTCGGTTATCTCCCGACCTCCATCGTCAAACCACGACACCCGACACCCGCACCAGCAGACGAGGAGAAGCGTATGCGGTCCGCTAATAAACCGGACCAGATTCCGTCAAAATCTCGACTCGAAGACTCGGTTTCCCGACGCTGAGAACGGTCCAGCAATCCGACCGCATACGCCGAGTGGACAGCGGAGGACACATCGCTCCCGAGGCGACATGTCAGCTGTCGGCACAGCTCCACACTGTGTCGGGCAACACTATGTGAAACAACGTTGCATCAACGTTGCATCGCAGTGATTCACACCACTTTTCCCATGCCCGCTACTCCCCGGACACGACGAAACCCCCCGCCGTGCTACACGGCGAGGGGTTTCGGCAGTGGGTGAAGCTACCGCGCGCTTACTCCGCGGCGGCGGTCTCCTCGGCGGGAGCGGCGGCCTCGGCCGACTCCTCCTCGACGGGGACCAGCGAGATCTTGCCGCGGTTGTCGATGTCGGCGATCTCCACGCGCAGCTTGTCGCCGACGTTGACCACGTCCTCGACCTTGGCGACGCGCTTGCCGCTGCCCAGCTTGGAGATGTGCACCAGGCCGTCACGGCCCGGCAGCAGCGAGACGAACGCGCCGAAGGCGGTGGTCTTGACGACCGTGCCCAGGAAGCGCTCGCCGACCTTCGGCAGCTGCGGGTTGGCGATCGCGTTGATCGCGTCGATCGCGGCCTGCGCCGACGGGCCGTCGGTCGCACCGACGAACACGGTGCCGTCATCCTCGATGGAGATGTTGGCGCCGGTCTCCTCGGTGATCTGGTTGATCATCTTGCCCTTGGGGCCGATGACCTCACCGATCTTGTCGACCGGGATCTTGATCGCGGTGACGCGCGGGGCGTACGGGCTCATCTCGTCCGGGGTGGCGATGGCCTCGGCCATCACGTCCAGGATGGTGGTGCGGGCGTCGTGCGCCTGGTTCAGCGCGCCGGCCAGCACCTGCGAGGGGATGCCGTCGAGCTTGGTGTCCAGCTGCAGGGCGGTGACGAAGTCACGGGTACCGGCAACCTTGAAGTCCATGTCGCCGAAGGCATCCTCGGCGCCGAGGATGTCGGTCAGCGCGACGTAGCGGACCTCGTCCTCACCCTTGTCGTTGGTGACGGTGTCCGACACCAGGCCCATGGCGATACCCGCGACCGGCGCCTTCAGCGGCACACCGGCGTTGAGCAGCGACAGGGTCGAGGCGCACACCGAACCCATCGAGGTGGAGCCGTTGGAGCTCAGCGCCTCCGAGACCTGACGGATGGCGTAGGGGAACTCCTCCTGCGAGGGCAGCACCGGCATCAGGGCACGCTCGGCGAGCGCGCCGTGGCCGATCTCGCGGCGCTTCGGCGAACCGACGCGGCCGGTCTCGCCGGTGGAGAACGGCGGGAAGTTGTAGTGGTGCATGTAGCGCTTGGTGGTCTCCGGGCCGAGCGAGTCGACCTGCTGGGCCATCTTCACCATGTCGAGGGTGGTGACGCCCATGATCTGGGTCTCGCCACGCTCGAAGATCGCCGAACCGTGGGCGCGCGGGATCACGTCGACCTCGGCGGAGAGCTCACGGATGTCGGCCAGACCGCGACCGTCGATGCGGAAGCCGTCGGTGAGGATGCGCTGACGCACCAGCTTCTTGGTGACCGAGCGGAACGCCGCGCCCAGCTCCTTCTCGCGACCGGCGAAGTCGTCACCGAGGCGACCGAGCACCTCGACCTTGATCTCGTCGATCTTGGCCTCGCGGGCCTGCTTGTCGGCGATGGACAGCGCCTCGTTCAGCTCACGCTTGGCGGTGCCCTCGACGGCCTCGAACACGTCGGCGCCGTACGGCGGGAAGAGCGGGAACTCCTCGGTCGGCTTGGCGGCCAGCTCGGCCAGGTCCGACTGCGCGCGGCACAGGCGGGCGATGAACGGCTTGGCGGCCTCGAGGCCCTCGGCCACGACGGCCTCGGTCGGCGCCTGCGCGCCGTCCTCGATCAGCGCGATGACCTTGTCGGTGGCCTCGGCCTCGACCATCATGATGGCGACGTCACCGGTCTCGGTGACGCGGCCCGCGACGACCATGTCGAACACGGCGCCCTCGAGCTGCTCCACCGTCGGGAACGCGACCCACTGGCCACCGATCAGGGCGACGCGCACGCCGCCGACCGGGCCGGAGAACGGCAGGCCGGAGATCTGGGTGGACGCCGAGGCGGCGTTGATGGCCACCACGTCGTACAGATCCTGCGGGTCCAGGCTCAGCACGGTGACCACGACCTGGATCTCGTTGCGCAGGCCGTCGACGAACGACGGGCGCAGCGGACGGTCGATCAGGCGGCAGGTCAGGATCGCGTCGGTGGAGGGGCGGCCCTCGCGACGGAAGAACGAGCCGGGGATGCGGCCCGCGGCGTACATGCGCTCTTCGACGTCGACCGTCAGCGGGAAGAAGTCGAACTGGTCCTTGGGGTGCTTACCGGCGGTGGTCGCCGACAGCAGCATGGTCTCGTCGTCCAGGTAGGCGACCACGGAGCCGGCGGCCTGCTTGGCCAGACGGCCGGTCTCGAAGCGGATGGTGCGGGTGCCGAAGCTACCGTTGTCGATCAGCGCGACCGACTCGAAAACACCGGGCTCGACCTCGACCGCAGTCGAAGTACGT
Source organism: Nocardia sp. NPDC057663 (assembly GCF_042799895.1). Lineage (NCBI taxonomy): Bacteria > Bacillati > Actinomycetota > Actinomycetes > Mycobacteriales > Nocardiaceae > Nocardia > Nocardia sp. NPDC057663. The sequence goes on from NZ_JBHVHX010000002.1 coordinate 241,936, forward strand.
TCAGTTGTCTGCGTCATTTTTCTTCTCTCGACCTCTCGTCTCGCCGGAGCGCAGCACCATGTGGGCGCGAACCGGCTATTCGTCAGCCGTACCGGACACGGACACGTGGAAACCCTCCTGGCTGCCACGCGCAGCACCCGGCCGTATCCCCTTGGAAGCGGCGACGCGGAGGCGGTCATCGATCGAAGCCCGACGGCGGTGAGGAACACGCCAGCCGAAAGGCCACTACCGAAGACCGACGCCACGCGGACGGATGCACACGGCTGTCACATGTTGTAGTGCACGCGGGAACCCGATGGTCCCCGAATACACGAATAGCCAACGAGAAGAAGTGTACTTCTTCCCATTGGCTACTCGCCGACCGCCTCAGCGGGGAGGCGTGTCGATGCAGATCAGCGGCGCAGGCCGAGACGCTCGATGAGCGAACGGTAACGCTCGATGTCCTTGGCCTGCAGGTACTTCGACAGGCGGCGACGACGACCGATCAGGGCCAGCAGGCCGTGCCGGGTGTGGTGATCGTGCTTGTGCTGCTTCAGGTGCTCGGTCAGGTCCGAGATCCGCTTCGACAGCAGCGCGATCTGCGCCTCCGGCGAGCCGGTGTCCTTCTCGTGCAGGCCGTATTCGGCCAGAATGGCCGACTTCTGCTCAGTGGTCAGCGCCATGCGGCATCGACTCCTATTTCTCAGTTCCGCGCTCGAAGTTCCGGTTACCCGGGAGGGGCGCCACCGCGGACCGCAGCAAACCCGAGGATCAACCTTACACGCGACGCTCGGCCGCCTCCGCGGCGGTCAGGATTTTGCGCGCGTTCTCGACATCGCGGCCCATGGCCTCGACCAAGTCGTCGATGGTGTCGAACTTGCGCATCCCGCGCAGCTGCTCGACGAAGTCGACCCCGACGTGCTGGCCGTACAGGTCGGCCTCGCCGTCGAGGACGAACGCCTCCACGGTGCGTGAGCGGCCGGAGAACGTCGGGTTGGTGCCGACCGAGATCGCGGCCATCGCGCGCTCGCCGGGCTCGACCGTGCCGATGACCGGGCCCTGCCCGAGGACCGTGAACCAGCCCGCGTACACGCCGTCGGCGGGGATCGCGGCGTGCATGGGCGGGGCGACGTTGGCGGTCGGGAAGCCGAGCCCGCGGCCACGGCCGTCGCCGTGCACGACGACGCCTTCGACGCGATGCGGGCGGCCCAGCGCTTCGGCGGCCGCCGTCATGTCGCCCGCGTCGACGCAGGCGCGGATGTAGGTCGAGGAGAAGGTGACGGCGTGCTCGCCGAGCAGGGTGACCCCGTCGACCTCGAAGCCGAAGCGGCTGCCGAGTTCGCGCATGGTGTCGACGGTGCCCGCGGCCTTCTTGCCGAAGGTGAAGTTGTCACCGACGACGACCTCGGTGACGTGCAGGCGTTCCACCAGCAGATCGTGGACGTACCCGGCCGGGGTGAGCTTCATGAAGTCGTGGGTGAACGGCATCACGCAGAACACGTCGATGCCCAGTTCCTCGGCGAGCTCGGCGCGCCGGGGCAGGGTGGTGAGCTGCGCGGGATGCGAACCGGGCCGCACCACTTCCATCGGGTGCGGATCGAAGGTCATCAGCACCGACGGAACACCCCGTTTCTTCGCCGCGGCCACCGCACGGCTGATCAGCTGCGCGTGCCCACGATGCACGCCGTCGAACACGCCGATCGTGAGGACGCAGCGCCCCCAGTCCGCGGGCACATCGTCGAGACTTCGCCATCTCTGCACAGAGCGAAGCCTACGCAAAGCGGTACGGGAACAGAATTCCGGTGTGAGAAGGATCCTCGCACCGCGCCGTGCCGTTCGCCGATGTGTCATTCGGGCCAGGGATGCCTAACATCAATGATGTGCCAGGTAAACGAGATGTCGCTACCCGCCGTGCGTCGACGCAGCTCGGTGAACAGGCCGAACTCGCTGCCACCGCGACGATCGCGCCTGAGTTGTCCGCGGTGGCACAGGACTATCTGAAGGTCATCTGGACCGCGCAGGAATGGTCCCAGGAGAAGGTGTCGACGAAGCTGCTCGCCGAGCGGATCGGGGTGTCGGCCTCGACGGTGTCGGAGGCCGTGCGCAAGCTGGCCGATCAGGGTCTGGTCGAACATGCCCGCTACGGTTCGATCACCCTCACCGAGCACGGCAGGCGCGCCGCGATCGCGATGGTGCGCAGGCATCGCCTGCTCGAGACGTTCCTGGTGAACGAACTCGGATACGGCTGGGACGAAGTGCACGACGAGGCCGAGGTGCTCGAGCACGCGGTCTCGGAACTGCTGATGTCGCGGATCGACGCGAAACTCGGCCACCCCGACCGCGACCCGCACGGCGACCCCATCCCGTCGGTCGACGGCGCCGTCCCCACTCCCCCGGCCCGCCGCCTCAGCGACTTCGCGGCAGGCGAATCCGGCCGGGTGGCCCGCATCTCCGACTCCGACCCCGCGATGCTGCGCTACTTCGATTCCGTCGGCATCGCCCTCGACACCGTGATCGAGGTCGAGGAGCGCCGTGATTTCGCCGGCACCATCGCGGTCCGCATCGCGGCCGCCGACACCCCGACCGAGCTGGGGACCCTTGCCGCCGAGGCGATCTGGCTCATCGACAGCGGGATCAGCAGTTGAAATAAGGCCGCAAGCGGTCGGGCACGCCGTCGGCGGCGGCCGTGTCCCAGCAGGTGGTGTGCGGGAACAGGACATACGTGGTCCAGGTTCCCGAGGTGCGGGTGATGATTCGCTGGTTGTCACCGGGGACGGTCCAGGAGATCACGGCCCACTGCCCGTCGCACTCGCTGATGTCGGCGGCCGGCGCGGGGTCGACGCCGAGTTCGGTCTCGATGGTGGATTCGGCGCAGGCCGGTGCCGGTTCGGGTGACGTGTCCTGGAAGCGGAGCTGCCCGGTGACGGTGGCGCCCTGGTCGACGAGGAAGAGCGTGTGCATGCCTTCCGGGACGGGGTCGGTGCCCGCGGGGGCCGTCATGCCGAAGCGGTAGCAGCCGGTCACGGTGGTGAAGGCGGCCAGCCCGGACGAGTCGGTGACGCCGTCCAGGCGGCGGGTTTCGGTGGTTTCGCCGACGGGGATGTCATGGCCGGCCGGGTCGCACGGCTGCTGGAGCGAAAGGTAGACGGGCACACCGGGAACCGGGAGGCCGGACAAAGTCGCGGTACGCAGGATGACGGTGCCGGTGGCCGGCGTGGGTGGCGGGCCGGGCGGTGCCGGGGTGGACGCAGACGGGCGGACGGTCGCCGCTGCGGTGGGTACACCGCGGGTGGGCGGGATCGCTACCGGCGCCGTCGACGAACTGGTCGTGCTGGATGGCCGGACGGGGCTCGACATCGCCGGTGCCTGGGGGTCGCCGCCGGTTCCACACCCGGCGAGCGCCAGTGTCACGCCGGCGATGACGCCGATCCAGGTCTTCTGCATCGCAGCCATGGCCCTACCCCTCCGATGCGATAGCTATACGTCCTGGCTATCGCCTGAAGTGGCGGGGGTGTTAGCGGTCGTCCAGTGCCCCTGACGCGGAAGCCGTGGGAATCAGCCGCGCACGCCCGGATTACTCAGCGCGACAGGAAGTCCAGCAGCACACGGAATTCCGGGAGAGACAGATACCCGTCGCCGTCCTGGTCGGCGGCGGTGAGCAGGTCGGCGGCCGGTTCCTCGATCCGCCCGCCGCCGACGTGGCGGATCAGCGAATCCAGCTCGGTGACGGAGATCCGCCCGTCGCCGTTGACGTCGAACACCCGGAACGCCGCCTCGGCGTCGTTCACCTCGATCCGCCCCTCGACGACAGCGGCGTCGAATTCGACACGGGAGACCAGGAAGTCGCCGTTGGTATCGACTGCGGCGACGAGCCGCTCGATCGCCGAGCGGTCGACATCGATACCGGCGGAACGGATTCCGGCCGCGATATCGTCCACCGACACCAGGCCGTCACCGTCACGGTCCCACAGCGCGAATGTGTCGACCTGTTCTGCACTCATCTCGCTACCCTTCCCCGCGATCGGCGATAACCATGGCGCCGACCGTCACCGCCACTGTACGTATCCGAGGGCCGACAAGTCCGGTGAGCCGGTGCAAGTCGGCCTTCCGCGAAGGTCAGTCGCCGATCCCCTGCGGGCGGACCACCATCACCGAGGCCGCGCGCTTACCGCTCTCCTCGAGCAGCGCGATGGCACGGCCGGCCGGATCGATCGCCGCGTACACGCCTTTGATGCCGATCGGTTCGAGCCAGCGGCCGTTGCGCAGGTCGTTCGCCTGGGACTCGTCGATGTCGCGGTGCGGGAACGCCGTGCGCACCGCGGTGTCGATATCGAGGCTGAGCAGCGGCTGTTCGGCGTCTGCGGCGGCGGCCAGTTGCTCCAGGGTGCTGGCGTGTTCGAGGGTGAACGGGCCGACCCTGGTGCGGCGCAACGCGGTCAGGTGTCCGCCGACGCCGAGGGCGGCGCCGAGGTCACGGGCGAGGGCGCGGATGTAGGTGCCCGAGGAGCATTCGACTTCCACGTCCAGGTCGACGAACTCACCGTCGGCGAGATCGCGGCGGGCCAGGATGTCGAAGCGCGACACGGTGACCGGACGCGCGGCGAGCTGCACGTCCTCGCCCGCGCGGGCACGGGCGTAGGCGCGTTCACCGTCGACCTTGATGGCGCTGACCGTGGCGGGCACCTGCTCGATATCGCCGGTCAGCGCGGCCACACCGGCCGCGATCTGCGCGTCGGTGAGGTGCAGCGCGGGCGTGGTCGCGGTGACCTCGCCCTCGGCGTCGTCGGTGATCGTGGCCTGACCGAGCCGGATGGTCGCCGTGTACGCCTTGGTGGTGAGGATCAGCTGCCCGAGCAGCTTCGTCGCCCGCTCCACGCCGAGCACCAGGACACCGGTGGCCATCGGATCGAGGGTGCCCGCGTGGCCGACCTTCTTGGTGCGCAACAGTTTCCGGCTGCGCGCGACGACATCGTGGCTGGTCCAGCCGCCGTCCTTGTCGACGATCACCAGCCCGCCGAGCTGGTCGACCGCGGGCGTGCGCGCGGCCATCAGCCGTGCGCGATCGCGGTCAGGATCAGCCCGTCGGCGATCAGCCAGCGGCCGTCGAACGAGGTCAGCGGGGCGCCGCCGTCGTTCGTCGTACCGGGGACGAGCAGCTTCGTGTGGAACGTTCCCGAGCCGGAATCGGCGGTGCGGGAATCGATCTCGAAGGTGATGTGCGCGTCCTCGAAGCCGAGCCAGCGCAGGGTCAGCGGGAACCAGGCCTTGTAGGTGGCCTCCTTCGCGCAGAACAGCAGACGATCCAGGTGCAGGTCGCCTGCGGGCGCGGACGCCAGCCAGTCACGTTCGGCGGGCAGGCTCACCGATTCGAGCACGCCTTCGGGCAGCGCGCCGTGCGGTTCGGCGTCGATGCCGACCGAGCGGAACCGCAACGCGTGCGCCATGGCGGCCGCGCGATAGCCGTCGCAGTGGGTCAGGCTGCCGACCACACCGCGCGGGAACAGCGGCATGCCGCGCTCCCCTTTACCGATCGCCACCGGCGGCTCACCGAGCTGCTCGAGCGCCAGCCGCGCGCAGTGCCGGGCACCGATGAAGTCGCGACGCCGCTTCTCGACCGACTTGGCGATGAGATGCTCCTCGGCCGGGTGCGCCTTCAGGTCCTCCGGGTACGCCAGCAGCTCCGCAGCGGCTACCCCAGACGGCAGAATATTCTGAATCATCGGGAACCAGCGTAATCGGTGCCGTAGCTCGCCGTCCGACCGCAGCCGCTGTTGCCTGTTGCACTCAGTGCTGCGGCGTCGGCCGAGGCCACAGCTGCACACCCCGCGAGAGCCAGGTCCGGCGGCCGTTGCTGCCCGGCGGCCGTCTGCCCGCCGACCACCGGTGCCGGAGCGCGGTGCGGCTAGTGCAGCAGCGGGTCAGATGCCCCGGCGCCGGTCGGCTTTCGCGCGCATCTCGGCGGCCGCGGCTTCCATCTCCGGGGTCACCGTGAAGTGGCCGCCCCAGGCATTGAGGTCGCCGTCCGCGTAGACGGGTTCCGGCAGGATCTGGCGCAGCAGGGGCTCGGGCATGCCGCGGCGCTTCCACTCGCGGGGGTAGCCGAGGGAGACCTCTTCGAAGCGGACGCCGTCGTAGTAGGTGGTGCGCGGGATGTGCAGGTGGCCGTAGACCGAGCAGACCACGTTGTAGCTGGTGTGCCAGTCGGCGGTGAGGTCGGTGCCGCACCACATCGAGAACTCGGGGTAGAACAGGATCTCGGTGGGCTGGCGGACCAGCGGGAAGTGGTTGACCAGCACCACCGGGGTGTCGGCGCCCAGTGCGTCGAGGCGGCGCTGGGTGTACTGCACGCGGGCGTGGCACCAGGCGTCGCGGGTGAGGTACGGGTCGGGCCTCAGCAGGAATTCGTCGGTGGCGACGACATTGCGCTCACGCGCGACGGCCAGGCCCTTGGCCTTGGTGGTGGTCCCGTCGGGCAGCCACGAGTAGTCGTAGAGCAGGAACATCGGCGCGATGGTGACGCGGCCGCCGTACAGCTCGGCGCCGGATCCGGTCCACACCGGGAACGGGTCCTCCGGTGTCACGACGTCGAGGTCACGGCACATCGCGACGAGGTAGTCGTAGCGGGCGGCGCCGTGCATCTGCACCGGATCCTTGGGCGTGGTCCACAGCTCGTGGTTGCCCGGCACCCAGATGACCTTCGCGAACCGGCCACGCAGCAGCTCGAGCGCCCATCGGACCTCCTCGGCCTTCTCGCCCACGTCACCCGCCACGATCAGCCAGTCCTCCGGCGAATCCGGCTGGATCTGCTCCACCACCGGCTTGTTGCCCTGATGTCCCACGTGCACATCGCTGACCGCCATCAACTTCGGAATCACCTGTCCACAGTGGCATACGCGCGCGGCGGCGCGTCCGTGGGGCGCGGCAGCGCCCCTGTCCACGCTGACGCGGATCAGACGCGGAACAGGCCGTCGACGAAGGTCAGCACGCGATCGCGCGAGGCTTCCTCGATCTCCTCGTGCGAGACCGAGTACATCTCGAAGTCGACCTGGGTACCCGAGGCGCGCAGCTGGGAGAGCAGGGCGAAGGTCATCGGGATCGGGACGACGGTGTCGGTGGCGCCGTGGGTGATCAGCACCGGCTCCTGGTAGCCGGCGGTCGGGGCGACCATGTAGTCGCGCAGGCCGGTCCCGATGCCGTTGTCCGCCATCGGTTTCGCGAGCACCGACCCGAGCGACATACCGGCGGAGAGCTTGTCGAAGTCCTGCACGCACCTGGTGGAGATGGCGTCGACGAGGGCCCGGCCCGGTTCGCTGAGGTGACCGTTGACATCGAGATCGGGACGGGCCGCGCGCAGCCCGGCGAGCATGCCGGCGAACGGGCCGGTGAGCCGGTCGACCATCGGCAGGTTGGGCACCTGCGGACCCACCTGGGCGAGGATGTTCTCGTAGTTGGACTCCGGCGCCATCGCCACGGTGCCGCGGAAATCGAGGTCCGGTGCGTAGCCGGTGGCGAGATTCCCTGTGGCCAGCGCGGCGTGCCCGCCCTGCGACGAGCCGACGACAGCCCACGTGTTCGACAGCGCGGGCACCGCGGATCGCGCCGCCTTGACCAGGTCGACGGTCGCCGTCGCCTCGGTGCGCGTGTGCAGGTACGGGTGGACGGTCCGCGAGTTCGGGGACAACCCGACGTAGTCCGGGGCGACCACGGCCCAGCCGCGATCCAGGAATGCCTGCAGCAGCGGCCGGTCGTGGGCCGCCTTCGTCGTGGTGATGCCGCACTGCGAACCGAGCCCACTGGTGCCGTGATCCCACGCCACGATCGGGTAGCCGCCGGCCGGTGCGGGCGAGTCGGGGAGCAGCACCAGCCCGGCGCCGTCGACCAGTCCGCCGGTCGGTCCTTCGGTGCGGTAGTCCACGATCGCCGCCCGCGACCAGTCACCCCAGCCTGCGGGCTGGTCGACGTGCGCGAGGAGCGCGCCGGTGCCTTCCGGTGCCGCCTGCGCGGCGGGTATCCCCACCCCGGCTCCGACCACCAGCGCCGCCGCACCGGCCGCCCAGCGCAGGCCGACATTCCTCGAAAACACGTCCAGCACCGCTACTTCGCCTCCATCATCGGCTCGAAGTCATCCGTTCCGACGGTAGTGCGACATCGCCATCGGGGTGATCGGTGTGACGAGCGCCACTCTCTTTCAGGCGGCTCCGCTCGGCACATCGGCGCCGACACGAGCCCAGCGGCCGGAGCGGGCTCGGGCGACGACGGCGATCAGGCGCAGCAGCATGAAGGCGACCAGGCCGGACCAGATCCCCGCCACACCCCAGTCGAAAACGAGGGACAGCCAGATCAGCGGGAGGAAACCGAGGAGAGCGGCGGCGAGCGTGGCGGTGCGGAGAAACGCGGCGTCGCCCGCGCCGAGGAGGACGCCGTCGAGGGCGAAAACCGCGCCCGCCACGGGGATCATGGCGACGAAGAACCACCAGACGACCTGCGTGCGATCGAGGACCTGCGCGTCGTCGGTGAACAGCAGCGGGATCACGCCCGCACCGGCGGCGAAGACCGCGGCCAGGACCACCGCGAAGATCACCGACCAGCCGGTGACGCGGCGGGCGATGCCCTTCGCACCCCGTGCGTTGCCCGCGCCGAGAGTGGCGCCGACGAGGGTCTGGGCGGCGATGGCGAGCGAATCCAGGGTCAGCGCGAGGAAGTTCCACAGTTGCAGGACCAGCTGGTGGGCGGCGACGGACGCGGCGCCGAAGCGGGCGGCGACCGCGGCGGCGGAGACGAAGCACACCTGGAACGACAGGCTGCGCACGATGAGATCCCGGCCGAGCACCAGTTGCGCGCGCATCACGGCGGGGCGTGGACGCAGCGAAACCCGTTCCCGCAGCAGCGCAGAGACGAACAGGGCGCCGGACACGAGCTGCCCGGCGAGATTCGCCACCGCCGAACCGGCCAGTTCCATCCGCGGCGCACCGAGCAGCCCGTACACCAGCACCGGGCACAGCACCGCCGACAGTGCCAGTCCCGCAACCACATACATCAGCGGGCGGTGCACGTCCTGGACACCACGCATCCAGCCGTTGCCCGCCATCGACAGCAGGATCAGCGGTACACCGCACAGCGCGATCCGCACCCAGATCAGCGCCTCGTCGGCGATCTCGCCACCGCCGGCGATCGCCGCGCACAGCGGGCCCGCGAACAGCTGCACCACCAGCACGATGAGCACGCCGATCGCCGCCCCCACCCAGCTCGCCTGCACGCCTTCCCCGACCGCACCCGCCCGGTCGCCCGCGCCGTGCCGTCGCGCCGCGCGCGCGGTCGTGCCGTACGACAGGAATGTCAGCTGGGTGCTGACCGTACCCACGATGACACCGCCGACGGCCAGCCCGGCCAGCGCCAGCGCGCCGAGCCTGCCGACGATCGCCATGTCGAACAGCAGATACAGCGGCTCGGCCACGAGGACCCCGAGCGTGGGCAGCGCGATCCCGAGAATCCGGCGCGGACCTGCCTGATACTCCGGATCATCGATGGAACTCACGCCCGACCTCCCCGTCGATGGGCGCCACGTTCCGGCGCACGCCAGTGCTGATCACGGCCGATGGTCGCACACCGCACCGACAAGCCCTCGACGACGGCACGGCGCGCGCCGCAGTCGCCTAGGCACACGGGACTGTTTCCGGTGAAGTCGCGCGATGCGCGCACCGACGCGGCATTATTGGTCACCCGCCCAGTTGCTGCCGGTGCGACCGCACCGCACGCTCAGGCGAGCGAACACCGCGGACTTCCTGTTCGCCCGAACCACCGAGGACGATCGACCATGGCGATGGCGAACCGATGGCGCATGATCACGGCCTTTGCCCTGGTCGGCGCGGCCACTCAGCTGGTGTGGCTCACCTACGCACCGGTGACGACCGTCGCCGCCGAGCATTTCGGCGTCTCCGAATCCGCCGTCGGCTGGCTGGCGAACATGTTCCCGCTGCTCTACGTGGTCCTCGCGGTGCCGGCGGGCATCCTGCTCGACCGCTGGTTCCGGCCTGCCCTGATCGCCGGTGCCGTGCTCACCGCGCTCGGCGCAGGCGTGCGGTTGCTCCACGACGGGTTCGCGATGGCGCTCCTCGGGCAGACTGTCGTCGCCGTGGCGCAGCCGTTGGTGCTCAATGCGATCACCGGCATCGCCGGGCACTATCTCGACGAGAAGGACCGGCCGACCGGAATCGCCGTCGGTACGGCGAGCACGTTCGCCGGGATGGCCGCCGCCTTCGTCCTCGGCGCGGCACTACCCGCGGAATCCCAGCTCGGAACACTGACGGCGATCGGCGCGCTGTTCGCCGGCGCGGCCGCCGTCTGGCTGACGGTCGAGCTGGTCCGAGCGGGACGCGGACCGGCGGCGAATACACAACAGACGTCGCCGTCCGCGCTGCGCGCCACGCTCGGCGACAGCTATGTGCGCAGGCTGTGCATCGCGGTGTTCTTCCCGTTCGGCACCTTCGTCGCGCTGGCCACCTACGGTCAGGCGCTGCTGGAACCCGCGGGCGTCAGCGCCGATGCCGCCAGCATCGTGCTGCTGATCAACGTCCTCGCTGGCGTCGTCGGATGCGCGGTGGTGCCGGTCGCGGTGCTGCGTCGCGGTGTGGAGCTGCCCGCGGTCATGGCCGGCCTCACGGCCAGCGCGCTCGCCTGTCTGCTCGTCGCCGTGGCACCGGGGCTCGCCACCGGATTCCTGGCCTTCGTCCTGATCGGCCTCACGCTGTTGCCCGCGCTGCCGATCGTCCTCACCATGGCCGAACGCCACACCGGGGCGGCCGAAGGCACGGCGGCCGGACTGATCTGGATGACCGGCAACCTCGGCGGCCTGGTCGTCGCCGGTGCCACCGGACTGCTCGTCGACCGACCGGCACTCGCTTTCGGATTGTGTGCTGCCACAACAATTCTGGGAGTCCCGCTGACCATGCGCCTGCGCCGCACACCAGTCCGGGTCGGCTGATCGTCATCCGGTCGGCAGGGCCGTCACTCGCCTGCGCCGGGCCGGATGGCCGGGCCGTCGCCCGCCCGAGCCAGACGATCGGCTGGACTATCACCAGCCTGGGCGATCGCTCGCCTGGACCGGGCCGATCAGCGGGGCCGTCCCGCCTTCGCTGGACCGGACGTCCGGTGGCCGACTCAGCGGTCAGCCGAGCGCGGTGACCAGCGCCTGCACCACGTCAGCCGCGTTGCCGTAGGTCGTGTACCCCGCCGCGAACCGGTGCCCACCCCCGCCGAACGATCCGGCGATCGCGGCGACATCCACACCGTCGGCAGCGCCGGGCGCGGAGTCGCGGGAGCGCAACGAGACGGTCCACCGGTCGTTCTGGCCGCGAGCTTCCTTGAAGACGGCCGCGATCCCCGCTTCGGCGGTAGTGCGGACGACGTCGATCACGCTCTCCACCTCTTCAGGCCCGACATCATGGGTGTCGGCGGCGCGCACCAGCGCATAGACCAGCCCGACGCCGGCGGCCGACGGGACGACGACGGCCGTCGACAGCACCTTCGACAGCATCGGCAGCCACGAGAAGGGGTGGGTATCGAGCAGGACACGGGTGATCTCGGCGCCATCGATTCCGGTGGCGAGCAGCCGCTCGGCCATGGCATGGCTACCGGTGCGAGCCCAGCGGAACGACCCGGTGTCGGTCACCAAGCCCGCGAACAGGCAGTGCGCGATGGGGGCGTCGATCGGGATGCCCCACGCGTCGAGCAGGCGGGTCACCAGTTCGGTGGTCGACGCCGCCGACTCGTCGATCAGGTCGACGGTGCCGAACCCGTCGTTGGCGCGATGATGATCGATGACCAGCGTCGTCGCCGCACCGGGCAACCGGTCGGCGAGCGCGCCCAGCCTGCTGCGGGCACCACAATCGACGACCACCAGCAGGTCGACTTCGAGCGGCACCTCGGCGGGCGCCACCAGCAGATGACCGCCGGGCAGTGTCCGCAGCGAGGCGGGCAGTTCGGCGGGCTCGGCGAACGACACGGCCACCGGCACGCCCTTGCGCTCCAGCGCCAATGCCAGCGCGAGCCCGCTGCCGATGGTGTCGGCGTCGGGCTGCACGTGACACAGCACCGTCACCGAACGCGCCGCCGCTACTGCGGCGACGGCTGCATCCAGCACGGTCGCGTCACGGACGCTGGTCATGGGGGTTACTCGTCGCCGTCGTCGTCGCGATCGGCCTTGTACGGGTCGGCCTCACCCGCGTGGGTCGCGTTGGCCGCGACCTTGGCGACCTCGTCGTCGATGGCGCGAGCCCGGGCCAGCAGCTCCTCCATCTCGCGGGCCGCGTCGGGCACCTTGTCCAGCGTGAACGACAGGATCGGGGTGAACTTCACCCCGGTGCCCGCACCCACCTTGGACCGCAGGACGCCCTTGGCCGCGTCCAGACCGGCGGCCGCGGCCGCGTAGTCGGGTTCGGTGTCGAGCGTCTCGCCCATCACCGTGTAGAACACCGTTGCCTCGCGCAGATCGCCGGTCACCTTGGCATCGGTGACCGTGACGAACCGCAGCCGCGGATCCTTGATCTCGTACTCGATCGCGGTGGCCACGATCGCGGAAATCCGCTTGGCGAGTCGGCGTGCCCTGGCTTGATCCACCATGGGTCTGTCCTCCTCTACTCAGTCCTCGGGTCCGAAGATCCGGCGGCGTACTGCCAGCAACTCTATCTCCGGACGGGCGGCAACGTGCCGCTCACACTTGTCGAGCACCTCGTTCAGGTGCCCGGTTTCCGCACTGACCATCGCCACCCCGAGCAGTGCCCGGCGGTGCAGGTCCTGATCTCCCGCCTCGGCGGCGTGCACGGCGAATCGCTTCTGCAGCTCGGCGAGAATCGGGCGGATCACCGACCGCTTCTCCTTGAGCGAATGCACGTCACCGAGCAGTAGATCGAATTCGAGCGCACCGATGTACAGCGGTGCTCACCTCCTGGTAGATGGATTGCCCGCATGACCACACGCCGCACCCGAAGCATCGGATGCGGCGTGTGGAACGGTGTGCGTTATCAGTCGCGCGGCTTCTCGCGCAGCTCGTACGCCTCGATGATGTCGCCGTCCTTGATGTCGTTGTAGGTCACGGTCATACCGCACTCGAAACCTTCGCGCACCTCGGTGGCGTCGTCCTTCTCCCGCTTGAGCGAGGAGATGGTCATCGTCTCGGCGACCACCCTGCCGTCGCGGATCAGGCGCGCCTTGGCGTTGCGCTTGACCGAACCCGACAGGACCATGCAGCCAGCGATGTTGCCGACCTTCGACGAACGGAAGATCGCGCGGATCTCCGCCCGGCCCAGCTCGACCTCTTCGTAGATCGGCTTGAGCATGCCCTTGAGGGCCTTCTCGATCTCGTCGATGGCCTGGTAGATCACCGAGTAGTACCGGATGTCGACGCCCTCGCGGTTGGCCAGCTCGGTGGCCTTGCCCTCCGCACGGACGTTGAAGCCGATGATGATCGCGTTCGAGGCCGACGCCAGGTTGACGTTGGTCTCGGTGACGCCACCGACACCGCGGTCGATGACGCGCAGACGCACCTCGTCGTCGATCTCGATGCCGAGCAGGGCCTCTTCGAGGGCCTCGACGGTACCGGAGTTGTCGCCCTTGAGGATCAGGTTGAGCTCCGAAGTCTCCTTCAGGGCGGCATCCAGATCTTCCAGGCTGATCCGCTTGCGGCTGCGCGCGGCCAGTGCGTTGCGCTTGCGCGCATTGCGGCGGTCGGCGATCTGGCGAGCGATCCGGTCCTCGTCGACCACGAGCAGGTTGTCGCCTGCGCCGGGCACCGAGGTGAAACCGATGACCTGGACGGGCCGCGACGGCAGGGCCGCCTCGACGTCGTCGCCGTGCTCGTCGACCATGCGGCGCACGCGACCGTAGGCGTCGCCCGCCACGATCGAGTCGCCGACGCGCAGCGTGCCGCGCTGGATGAGCACGGTGGCCACCGGGCCACGGCCGCGGTCGAGGTGCGCCTCGATGGCGACACCCTGGGCGTCCATGTCCGGGTTGGCCCGCAGGTCGAGCGAGGCGTCGGCGGTCAGCAGGACCGCTTCCAGCAGCGCGTCGATGTTGGTGCCCTGCTTGGCCGAGATGTCGACGAACATGGTGTCGCCACCGTATTCCTCGGTCACCAGGCCGTATTCGGTCAGCTGCTGCCGGATCTTGTCCGGGTTCGCGCCTTCCTTGTCGATCTTGTTGACCGCCACCACGATCGGCACGTCGGCCGCCTGGGCGTGGTTGATCGCTTCCACCGTCTGCGGCATGACGCCGTCGTCGGCCGCGACCACGAGGATCGCGATATCGGTGGCCTTCGCACCACGGGCACGCATGGCGGTGAACGCCTCGTGACCCGGGGTGTCGATGAAGGTGATCAGGCGCTCGTCGCCGTTGAGATCGGTCAGCACCTGGTAGGCGCCGATGTGCTGGGTGATGCCACCGGCCTCGCCCTCACGGACGTTGGCCTTACGGATCGTGTCCAGCAGTCGGGTCTTACCGTGGTCGACGTGACCCATGACGGTCACGACCGGCGGACGCTGCTCGAGGTCTTCCTCGCCGCCGGCGTCCTCGCCGTAGGTGAGATCGAACGATTCCAGCAGCTCGCGGTCTTCGTCCTCGGGGCTGACGACGTGGACGACGTAGTTCATCTCGCTGCCGAGCAGCTCGAGGGTCTCGTCGTTCACCGACTGGGTCGCGGTGACCATCTCGCCGAGGTTGAACAGCGCCTGCACGAGGGCAGCCGGGTTCGCGTCGATCTTCTCGGCGAAGTCCGACAGCGAGGCGCCGCGGGCGAGACGGATGATCTCGCCGTTGCCGCGGGGCAGCCGCACGCCACCGACGGCGGGCGCCTGCATGTTCTCGTATTCGGCGCGCTTCGCCCGCTTCGACTTACGGCCACGACGCGGAGCGCCACCGGGACGACCGAACGCGCCCGCTGCGCCACCACGGCCACCGGGACCACCCGGACGACCGCCGCCGCCACCGGGACGACCACGGAAGCCACCGGCCGCGGGTGCACCGGCACCCTGACCTGCACCGGGGGCACCGCCACCGCCACCGCGGTAGCCGCCACCGCCGCCGCCACCGGGACGACCTGCGCCGCCACCGGGAGCGCCGCCGGGACGACCCGGACGGCCACCGGCCGCCGGACCCGGACGCGCGGAACGCTGGGGCATGGCACCGGGGTTCGGACGCGGAGGCATCGAACCCGGGGTGGGGCGCGGACCACCGGGACGCGGGGCACCGCCCTGCGCGGCGGCCGGACGCGGACCACCCTGACCCTGACCGGGGCGGGGACCGCCCTGACCGGGAGCAGGACGCGGACCACCCTGGCCGGGAGCCGGACGGGGACCGCCCTGACCCGGAGTCGGACGCGGGCCACCCTGCGGGGCGGGACGCGGCGCCGGACGCTCACGGTCCGGGGCGGAGCTGAACGGGTTGTTGCCGACGCGCGGGGTCTTCGGGCCGGGCTTCGGGCCGGGACCGGCCGGACGCGGGGCCTGGGCACCCGGTGCGGGCTGGCCCGGACGGGCCTGACCTGCGGCGGGCTGACCCGGACGCGGTGCGCCGGGGGCCGGACGCGGACCGGGCGCGGGGGCGGCACCGGCCGGCTTGGCGGCAGGCGCGGACTGCGCGGCTGCGGGGGTGGGACGAGCGGCCGGAGCCGGCTTCACC
The DNA here is from genome assembly GCF_042799895.1 of Nocardia sp. NPDC057663. Taxonomy (NCBI): domain Bacteria; kingdom Bacillati; phylum Actinomycetota; class Actinomycetes; order Mycobacteriales; family Nocardiaceae; genus Nocardia; species Nocardia sp. NPDC057663. The sequence goes on from NZ_JBHVHX010000002.1 coordinate 257,587, forward strand.
TCAGCCTGCGCGGCCGGTTCGGCGGGCGCCGGAGCGATCGGTGCCGCGGGGGCGACAGCGGCGGGGGCCGCCGGAGCCGGACGCGGACCGGGACGCGGACCGCCCGGGGTGGGCTTGGCAGCCGGACGGGCTGCTTGGGACGGACCGGGACGGGCCGCCGGCTTCGCGTCGGCCGCCGGGGCGGACTTCGACGCGAGCGATTCGCGCAGACGACGTGCGACGGGTGCTTCCACCGTCGAGGACGCCGACTTCACGAACTCGCCTTGCTCCTTGAGCTTCGCGAGTAGTTCCTTGCTCGTGACACCGAGTTCTTTGGCCAACTCGTGCACGCGGGCCTTGCCTGCCACTGCTCTCCTCACTGAGAGGTCGGGCAGTGACGCCGCCTAGGGAAGGCGGGCCCGCACGACCTCGGGTTATCTCCGATGGACGTTCATCGTTGGTGCTTCACGGTGTGCTCATGAGTGCTCGTGCCTGTTCTCGAGGTACTGCTCCAGGGCTGAGATATCCAGATTTCCGGACACTCGTAGGGCTCTGCCGAATGCTCGGCGCCGCTCTGCGGAACGCAGACAAGCTGAAACGGGGTGCAGCCAGGCACCCCGTCCGGGAAGTCTGCGCCGCGGATCGGGAACGATCGCAACAGCCGAGGCCCCGGTAGAACCGGTGTCCCGATGCTGCGCCACGATCCGCAACAGTTCGGCAGACGGCTCGCGTTGACGGCATCCGATACAGGTTCGAACGGATTGCGCGGGCCGGTCTTCTACCCACTCTACCGGTGACCCGGTCATAACGACGAACCCCTCCCCTTCCGAAGTTACGAACATGTCATCCGGGGGTCGGGATTCCCGAATTTCGATCAACTACGGTGCGCCTCCGGCCGGACCGAGTCGCCCGGTTCCGGAGCCGCGTCGCTGCGGATATCGATACGCCAGCCGGTCAGACGGGCGGCCAGGCGGGCATTCTGGCCCTCCTTGCCGATCGCCAGCGACAGCTGGAAGTCCGGCACGATCACCCGCGCCGCCCTGGCCTCCGGATCGACGACGGTGACCGAAACCACCTTCGACGGCGAGAGCGCATTGCCGACGAAGGTCGCCGGGTCCTCGGCGTAATCGATGATATCGATCTTCTCGCCCGCCAGCTCGCTCATCACGTTGCGCACGCGCTGGCCCATCGGGCCGATGCACGCGCCCTTGGCGTTCACGCCGGGCACGGTGGACCGCACGGCGATCTTGGAGCGATGACCCGACTCGCGGGCCACCGCGACGATCTCCACCGAGCCGTCGGCGATCTCGGGCACCTCGAGCGAGAACAGCCTGCGCACCAGGTTCGGGTGCGTGCGCGAGAGCTGGATCTGCGGGCCACGCGGACCACGGGAGACGCCGTAGACGTAGCACTTGATCCGGTCGCCGTGCTCGTAGGTCTCCCCCGGCACCTGCTCGGCGGGGGGGATCAGGCCCTCGGCGCCGTGGGCCTCGCTACCGATCCGGACCACCACGATGCCGCGGGCGTTGGCCCTGGCGTCGCGCTGGACCACACCGCCGACGATGTCGCCCTCATGGGTCGAGAACTCGCCGAAGGACTTCTCGTTCTCGGCATCCCGCAGCCGCTGCAGCACCACCTGGCGAGCGGTGGTCGCGGCGATGCGGCCGAACCCCTCGGGGGTGTCGTCCCATTCGGAGACGAGGTTGCCGTCTGCGTCGATTTCACGCGCCATCACCCTGACCACACCGGTCTTCTGGTTGATGTCGATGTAGGCGTTGGGCTGATGGCCCTCGGTATGCCGATAAGCGGTGAGCAGCGCCGACTCGATCGCCGAGATCACGGTCTCGATGGGGATGCCCTTGTCGGCGACGATCGCCCGCAAGGCTTCGATTTCGATATTCATTCCGCAACCCCTTCGGTGGGAGAGTCACTGTGTTGGCCTGCAGCGGCGAGGTCGGCGGGCTCTTCGCCCGGTACGGGTCGACCCGTGGCGATGCCGCCGGCGAGTTCGAGTTCGGCGGCGCCCGGCGCGTTGAACTCGACCTGGACCACCGCGGAGGCGATGTCGGCGAGCGGCACGTGCACCCGGTGCGGCTTGTTCTTGCCACCGAGGACGAGCGCCACGGTGCCGTCGTCGGCGAGCAGGCCGACCCGCGCTTCGAAGCGGGCCTTGCCCTCGACCGGTTCGGCGCCCTCGCGCAGCGCGAGTTTCACCTTGCGTCCCTGGGCCCGTCGCCAGTGCCGCTCGGCGGTCAGCGGCCGGTCGACGCCGGGGGTGGTCACTTCGAGCAGGTAGGCGGATTCGCCGAAGTCGCCCGCTTCGTCGAGCAGCTCGGACATCTCCCGGCTGAGCTCGGCGATGGCGTCCAGATCGGCCGGACCGTCGCTGTCGACGGTGACCTTCAACCGAACCGGCGCCAATTCGTCTTTGCCCGCAGACGCGATCGCAACGCCCTCGAGGTCGAATCCCCGGCGTGCGACGAGCTCAGCGACGAGCTGGCTCACCCTTTCCTCGGTGGGCATCGGCATATGGGCGGCTCCTGGTTCAGTTGTGACGCGATCGGAAATTTCTACGCCGAAGGTCTAGCGTAACGCGCTCCGAGAGTGTAAAGGACCAGCCACTGGGCGTCGCGCACCGGTCCGCCCCGGCGTGCCTCGTCGTGTCGCGACGCGGGCGGGCCACCGTCGGCGGATCTGGCACGATGGTGTTCGTGCCCTTCCGCCATACCGCCCCGCCGAGCGCCGGGCGACCTTCCGGCATGCGCTCCGACCGGCACGAATCCCGCCCGATGACGGTCGAGTCGTCCGGCCTGGTCGCCCCGCAGCACACCGGATCGATATCCCCCGCAGCCCCCGCGCTGCCGACCTCGGCCGCACCGGCACACCGGCATTCGGCCGCTCAGCACCCAACCGCAGCCTTCATGGCGCGGGGCGGCTGGCGGCGCCGCTCTGTGCTGCGGCTCGTCGGCACGACCGCCGTCGGGCTGCCGGCACTGACCGCACTGGCCGCCTGCGCCGAGGACGACACCGTGTACGCCCCGGATCCGCTTGCCGCGCAAGAGGTTCTGGCCCGCGCCGACGCCGCGGCCGCCCAGGCCGCCATCGCGCTCGCACCCCAGTACCAGGCGGCGCTGTCCACCATCGCGACCGAGCGCGGCGCCCACGCCGACGCCCTGCGCACCGAAATCGACCGGGTGATCGGCGTCTACGGCGACGGCACCACCCCGGTGCACCGCACCGGTGAGATCACCGTGCCCGGCCCGGACGGGCGACCGGTGCCCGCGTCGGCCGTCCAGACCCCCGCCCAGCCGCTCACGATCGCGCAGCTGCGCGATCAGCTGGTCCGCTCCCAGCAGTCCGCCGCCGCCCTGGCCCGCACCGAATCCGGTTACCGCGCAGGGCTGCTGGCGTCGATCAGCGCGGCCTGCGCCACCGAGGCAGGAGTTCTGCTGACATGACCGATCAACGTCAGGCGCTGCAGGGCGCACTCGACAGCGAATACGCCGCCGTCTACTCCTACGGCGTCATCGCGGCCTACGCCAATGCCGACCGGGCCCGTCTGGTCGCCGAGTTCAGCGCCGCGCACCGGGCCCGCCGCGACGCCACCATCGAACTGCTCGAGGCGGGCGGCACCGCGCCCGAGGCACCGGACGCCGCCTACAACCCGCCGTTCCCGGTCAACGATCCGATCCCCGCGGCCAACCTGGCGGTCGCGGTCGAATCCGATTGCGCCGCCGCGTGGTACGCCGTCGTGGAACGGGCATCCGACGAGTCGGTGCGCGCCACCGCGACCGAGGCGCTCACCGAGTCCGCGGTGCGCCGGGCCCGCTGGCAGGCGATCCTGGGCGCGAATCCGGTGACCACGGCTTTTCCCGGCCGCACCGCGGTCTAGCCGCCCGCAGATCCGGGCATCGGCTCCTCCTGCACCGGGACGCGCCTCCGGCGGTACAGCGACCTGCCCCACGTGACGGATGTCGGCCGCCCCGCCCGAGGCGAGGCGGCCGAACCGTATCGACTACGGGCGCATCGAGTAGGCGCCGTCGTAGGACTCCGCCTGCTGCCACACCCGGTTGAAGCGCTCGGCGTCGGCGACGGGGCTGCGCAGAGCGCCGATGGCCCATTCACGCTGAGCCTCGGTGACCGTCGGCTTACCGAGCAGAGCGGTGGCCTGGGTGTTGAAGTCGCGGATCTGGAAGTCGAAGATCTGGGCGAGCACGTCGCGGTCGAGCCCGGTGAGCTCGGCCTGCTCGAGGATCAGCTGGCCGTAGACCACCGTGGAGAACAGGTGGCCGATGGTCAGCATGAAGTCCAGGTCCTTCTGCTGATCGGCGTCGGGCGCCGCGGTGAGCAGCAGGGTGCGCAGCGCCTGCGCCTGCTCGTAGAACCGGCCGACATTGGGCACGTCGGCGGCCTGCTCGTAGGCCGGGGTCCAGTCGGCGAACTGCACCTTGCCCGCGCCGCGTGCCGGGCCCTGCTTCCAGAAGAACTCCTGGTCGCCCGGCGCCAGGTCGGTGCCGATCGCCGGGTACTCCTTCGGGTTGAGCAGGTAGTTCGGCATGAACTTCAGGATCTGGCCGACGTTGACGTGCACCGTGCCCTCGAGCCGGGGCAGGTGGTTGATGTAGCGGGAGGCCTGCGCGAAGTAGGTGGCCTTCTCGAAGCCCTTGGCCGCCAGCACATCCAGCAGCAGGGTCATCGCGACCTCGCCCTCGGAGGTCACCTTGGACTTGGTCATCGGGTTGAACAGCAGGTAGCGGCGGTCCTCGAGGGAGGCGCTGCGGAAGTAGTCCACCGCGCGGTCGCTGAACAGCTTCATCGCGATCAGACGCGCGTAGGCGTCGACGAAATTGCCACGCACGTGGGCGAAGTCGGTGACCGGGTTGCCGTAGAGGATGCGGTTGTTGGCGTGGGTGATGGCCTCGAAGAACGAGTGCTCGACCATGCCGATGCTGCCGTGGCAGAGGTTGAACTTGCCGACGTTGACGGTGTTCAGCGCGGCCGAGAAGCCCTCGGGCCCTTCGTGCAGCACGTCGGCGGCGGTCACCGGGTAGTTCTCCAGCCGGAAGTGGCTGACATACATCTGACCGTGGATGACGCTCTCGATCAGGTGGTAGTTGTCGTGGCGGCTGTCGGCGGCGAACCAGATGTAGCCCTCGGCGCCCTCGACATCGGCGCGGCGGGAGAACACCGACACCATCGAGGCGACGTTGCCGTTGCCGATGTAGTACTTCTCGCCGTTGGCGCGGAACAGGATGCCCGCCTCGGCGTCGGCGCTGCCCGGCTCGCTCGGGGTCAGGATCAGGTCGGTGTTGTAGATGTCGGCGCCGTGGTCGCGCTCGGACAGCGCGAACGCCATGACCTGACCCTCGTCCAGGTCGGCGGCCGCCTTGCGCTTGGCGATCTCGTTGTCGCTCTGCCAGATCGGGCCCAGGCCCAGGATGGTGACCTGCTCGGCGTACCAGTACGCCAGGCCGTAGAAGCCGAAGATCTCCGCCAGCGCCGCGTTGCGAGCGGCGTCCCAGCGCTTGTTCGGGTCACCGTCGGCGTAGGCGGCCGGGGTCAGGAAGGTCGCGAACAGCTTCTCCTTCGCGACGAAGTCGAGGAACTCCTCGGTCCACACCGCGTCGCGGTCGTCGGCCAGCAGCTGCGCCTTGCCCCTGGACTCGAACCACTCGATGGTGGCGCGCAGCAGCCGCCGCGTCTCGGCATCGAAGTGCTGCGGGTCGTAGGTGGCGGGGTTGAACAGCAGGCTAGGCGAACTCGTCATGGGAGCTAACTTAGCAGCGCCGCCACGCCGCCACGCCGAGCCTCGAGGCTATGACCTGCAGGTTTCCCCTACGTAGGCGTAAGTTCCCCGGGGCACAGCAGCGGCGCCCGACAACCCGAAAACGACCATCGCGCCGCCCCGCATTGCTTGCGGGACGGCGCGATTCGCCGATCAGAACTCAGCCGCGGATCTTCGCGGTGACCGCGGTGACGGCGTCTTCGGCCGGGATCTCCTCGGCCTCACCGGTGCGGCGGTTGCGCAGCTCGACCTTGCCGTCGGCCCAGCCGCGGCCGATCACGAGAATCCACGGCATGCCGAGGAGCTCGGCGTCCTTGAACTTCACACCGGGCGAAGCGGTGCGGTCGTCGAAGAGGACCTCGAGGCCCTGCTTGTCCAGACCGGCCACGACCTGCTCGGCGCCCTCGCGGGCGGCGGCGTCCTTGTTGGCGATCACCACGTGCACGTCGAACGGGGCGACCTCGGCGGGCCAGCGCAGGCCCTTCTCGTCGTGCTGCTGCTCGGCGATCACCGCGACCATGCGGGAGACACCGATGCCGTAGGAACCCATGGTGAGGCGGACCGGCTTGCCGTTCTCGCCGAGCACGTCGACGTCGAAGGCGTCGGTGTACTTGCGGCCGAGCTGGAAGATGTGGCCGATCTCGATGCCACGGGCCGCCACCAGCGGACCCGCACCGTCGGGCGAGGGATCGCCGTCGCGGACCACGGCGGCCTCGATGGTGCCGTCGGGGGTGAAGTCACGACCGGCGACCAGGCCGACGACGTGCTTGCCCTGCGCGTCGGCGCCGGTGATCCAGGCGGTGCCCTCGACGACGCGGGGGTCGACGAGGTAGCGAACACCGTTGGCCTGCAGCGACTTCGGGCCGATGTAACCCTTCACCAGGAAGGGGTTGGCGGCGAAGTCGGCCTCGGTGAGCAGTTCCACCTCGGCGGGCTCGACGGAGGCTTCCAGGCGCTTGTCGTCGACCTCGCGGTCGCCGGGGACGCCGATGCCGAGGATCTCGGTCTTGCCGTCCGGGTGGCGCAGCTTCACCATCACGTTCTTCAGCGTGTCGGCCGCGGTGACGGGACGCTCGAGCACCTTCGCCTCGTTGGCCCACTCGACCAGCGTCGCGATGGTCGGGGTGTTCGGGGTGTCGTACTCGACCGCGGCGGGCTGACCCTCGATGGGCAGCGGCGCGGGCGCGGGCGTGACCACGGCTTCCACATTGGCCGCGTACCCGGACTCGACGCAGCGCACGTAGGTGTCCTCACCGACGGGGCTCTCGGCGAGGAATTCCTCGGAGGCGCTGCCGCCCATGGCGCCGGAGGTGGCGGCCACGATCACGTACTTGACGTCGAGGCGATCGAAGATGCGCTGGTAGGCCGCGCGGTGGGTGGCGTAGCTGGTGGCCAGGCCGTCGTCGTCGAGGTCGAAGGAGTAGGAGTCCTTCATGGTGAACTCGCGGCCGCGCAGGATGCCGGCGCGGGGACGTTCCTCGTCGCGGTACTTGGCCTGGATCTGGTACAGCGTGACCGGCAGATCCTTGTACGAGTTGTATTCGCCCTTCACGGTGAGCGCGAACAGCTCCTCGTGGGTGGGGCCGAGCAGGTAGTCGCCGCCCTTGCGGTCCTGCAGACGGAACAGGGCGTCGCCGTATTCGGTCCACCGGTTGGTGGTCTCGTAGGGCTCGCGCGGCAGCAGCGCGGGCAGGGAGATCTCCTGGGCGCCGGTGGCGTCCATCTCCTGGCGCACCACGTCCTCGATCCGGCGCAGCGTGCGCAGGCCCAGCGGCAACCACGAGTACACGCCGGGAGCGACGCGGCGGACGTAGCCGGCGCGAACCAGCAGTTTGTGGCTTGGCACCTCGGCGTCGGCGGGATCGTCTCGCAGGGTGCGCAGGAACAGGCGGGAGAGGCGGGTGATCACGGATGCACAGAGTAGTCCCTGGTCCAGGGCGCCGTGCAAGCCGATAACGGTTCCGGGCCACCAGCGCCCGCGCCGCGGGACGACGCCGGTACCGTAGGCGATCGTGCTGGTGCTGCTGCCTCCCTCCGAAACCAAGTCCGACGGCGGAACGGGCGCGCCCCTCGACCTGGCCGATCTGGCGATGCCGCAGCTCACCGCGGTGCGCGACAAGCTGGTCACCGAGGTGGTGCAGCTCGCCGCCGACCCGGCCGCCTCCGCCGCCGCGCTCGGCCTGGGCAAGGGCGCCGACGCCGAGATCGCCCGCAACGCGAGCTTGCGCACGTCGCCGACCCGGCCCGCGCTGGAGCGCTACACCGGCGTCCTCTACGACGCGCTCGACGCGAAGTCGTTCACCAAGGTGCAGCGGGCGAAGGCATACGCGCGCCTCGGCATCGGCTCCGCCCTGTTCGGCGCGATCCGCGCGGGCGACCCGATCCCGGCCTATCGCCTCTCCGGCGGCACCAAACTGCCCGGCCTGCCGACTTTGTCGGCGCTGTGGCGCGACGTGCTGCCCGACGCCCTCTACGCGGAGGCCGCGGGCGAGCTCGTCGTCGACCTGCGCTCGGGCACCTATCAGCAGCTGGGCCGGGTCCCCGACGCGATCACCGCCAACGTGCTCACCGAGCACCCCGACGGATCCCGCACGGTGGTCAGCCACTTCAACAAGCATCACAAGGGCCTGCTGGCCCGCGCCCTGGTCCTGACCCGCGCCGAGCCGACCGATATCCGTGCGGTGGCACGGGTGGCGACCAAGGCCGGCTTGCGCACCGAGATCGCCTCCCCCACCGAACTTCTCATCATCACGCAGTAGCGGGCGCGCCCATCAGCTGGATGAGATTGCCGCAGGTGTCGTCGAAGACGGCGGTGGTGACCTCGCCCATCGGCTGGGGTGGCTGGGTGAACAGGACGCCGCGATCGAGCAGGCGGCGGTATTCGGCCTCGAGATCGTCGACGGTGAAGATCATGCACGGGATGCCGTCGGTGGTGAGGGCGGTCTTGTAGTTCTGGGCGATCGGGTTCTGGTCGGGTTCGAGCAGCAGTTGGGTGCCGTCGACGTCGGCGGGCGAGACCAGGGTCAGCCAGTAGTACTCACCGATCGGCACCCGGTCCTTGACCTGGAAGCCGAGCACGTCGGTGTAGAACTTCTCGGCCTTGTCCTGATCGTCGACGAAGATGCTGGTCACACCGATGCGGATCATGTGTCCTCCTGGGGGATCGGCCATCGCTCCGACACCGCGCGCAACGGCGTGAAGTCGGCGTGATGGAACCTGTAGCGGCCTGCACGACGGGTGGTCACCAGTCCGGCGGCTTCGAGTATTCCCAGGTGCTGGGTGATCGCCTGCCGCGACGAACTGATCCCGTGCTTGGTGGCGAGCTTCGCGCACAGTTCGAACAGGGTCTGTCCGTCCCGGTCGGCCAGTTCGTCGAGGAGCGCGCGCCGTGTCGAGTCCGCGAGTGCGAGGAAAATATCGGTCACGGCGTGCGTTCCTCCCGTCGTCTCCCCTCGAACAATAGGCAAGCTGCCACTTGCATGTCAAGCATCGACGCAGGTAGACGATCCCCTGGTCAGACTTCCGCGGCGGCCAGCGCGGCCCGCACCGTCGCGACGTCACCGGTCGTGGCGGCCGACGGCGGCCACGAATCCCACGCGACGGCATACGGATGGACATAGACCGGAGTGTCGCGCTGGGAGCGCCGGCTCTCGGCGAGGGTGCCACCGTCGACGACGTCGTAGCCGAGGGCATCGATCAGGTGCGCGGCGGCGATCTTCGCGGCCGGGTCGTCACCGAAGACGGGCAGCGCCGAGCGGTCGGCCGCGCCCGCGGGCCGGGCCAGTTCGGCGAGATGCTCGAAGTAGATGTTGTTGAACGCCTTGACAACCTGGGATTCGGGCAGGTGCCGCTGCAGCAGCTCACTGGTGGTGACGGTATCGGCGTCGAGTTCGGCGATGGCGCCGTCGCGCTCGGGGTAGTAGTTGTTGGTGTCGAGCACGACCTTGCCCACCAGCGGCGCCACCGGCACCTGCTGATACGCCTTCAACGGCACGGTCACCACGACGAGATCACCGGCGGCCGCGGCCTCGGCCGGCGTCGCCGCCCTGGCCCGCGGCCCCAGCTCGGCGACGAGGTCGGCGAGTGTCTCCGGTCCACGAGAGTTGCTGAGTACCACGTCGATTCCGGCGGCCACCGCCAGCCGCGCCACAGTCGATCCGATATTGCCGCTGCCGATCAATCCGAGTGTCGTCATGTGCTCGGTCAACCATCGATCCGGTACGCCTGTTCCCTCGGCGGGCGAGCGAGAGATGCCCCACCGATCGGGTGTATCGGGAATACCGGGGTCACCAGGCGCGCGCCGCTTCCGTCAGCCGGGCGCGGACCAGCTCGACGTGCGGCCGGGGCGGGCCGCCGACTCGGCGGGCCAGGAATCCGGTGTTGATCGGGGGGTCGGCCGGGTCGAGCAGCGTCACCAGGGTGGCGGCGGCGAGTTCGCGGGTGCACAGGTAGCGGGGCAGCACGCTGATCCCGGCGCCCGCGAGCACCGCGGCCAGCACCGCGCGCAGGTCGGCGACGATCAGTGCCGGTTCGGTCTCCAGGCGGGTCCCGAACACGTGCCGCCAATACCGGCGCAGGATCGGCAGATCCGCGGCGTAGCTGATGATCGGAATCCCGTCGAGTGCGGCGGGACCGTCGGCGAGCAGACGGCCGGTGTCGATGCCGTGCGCCACCGAGGGCGCGGCGACGAGCAGGAACTCCTCGTCGACGAGTGGTTCGGCGAGGACGGTCCGGCCCCGCGGACGGGCGGTCGCGATGACCAGATCGAGTGTCCCCGAACGCAATTCAGCCAGGAGGTCGTCGGTGAGCCCGCTGGTGACGGTGAGCCGCACACCGTCGGCGACCAGCGGCGCGAGCGCGGGCAGCGCCTGCACGGCGAGCAGCTCGGCCGGACCGCCGAGCAGCACCGGCGGTTCGGCCGGCGGCGGATGGTCCGCGCCGGCGCCGCCGACGACCGACTCCAGCGCGTCGAGCGGAACGCTCACCCGGGCCGCCAGCTCGTGACCGGCGGCCGTCGGCGTCACCCCGCGGGGCAGGCGCTCGAACAACGGCCTGCCCAGGTGCCGTTCGAGCGCCTGGATCTGTGTGGTCACGGTCGGCTGGGACAGACCGACCTGCGCGGCGCCCGCGGTGAGCGAGCCGGTCCGGTAGACGGCCAGGAAGGTCCGCAACTGCACCAGATCCATCGACCCATCGGCTGGCCTATGTCTCATATCGACCAGTCTATTGGTCAGGAAATGCCACTGTCCCTAGCGTGGGAACTACGACCGGTCGCCACTGAACCCGATGACATGGAGAAGGAATCCGATGGCACACATCCTGTTCGTCCTCACCGGCGCCGACCACTGGACCCTGGCGGACGGCACCGAGCACCCCACCGGGTACTGGGCCGAGGAGTTCGCCGCGCCCTACGAGGCGTTCACCGGCGCGGGCCACCTCGTCACGGTGGCGACCCCGGGCGGCGTGGTCCCGACGGTCGACCAGGCGAGCCTGGCCGCCGACGCGAACGGCGGCGCCGAGCGCGCGGCCGCCGTTGCCGATGTCCTGTCCGGCGCCACCGCCTTGCGGCAGCCGATCCCGCTCTCCGATGTCGACCTCGCCGACTACGACGCCGTCTTCTACCCCGGCGGCCACGGCCCGATGGAAGACCTCGCCGTAGACCCCGTTTCCGCCGGGCTCCTCACCGGCGCCCTCGCCTCCGGCAAGCCGCTCGGCGTCGTCTGCCACGCCCCCGCCGCCCTGCTCGCCACCGCCGACGCCGCGGCCCGGTCCCCCTTCGCCGGGTACCGCGTCGCCGCGTTCAGCAATGCCGAGGAAACCCAGGCGGGTCTCGCCGACAAGGCCAAGTGGCTGCTGCAGGACCGCCTCCTCGCGCTGGGCGTCGACTACCGCGAGGGCGAGCCGTGGGCGCCGCACATCGAGGTCGACCGCAACCTCTACACCGGCCAGAACCCCGCGTCCTCGGCGAAGCTGGCCGCGGAGATGCTCACCGCGCTCTGACGGACCGGACGTCGACGAGTGCCGCTCCCGTCGGCGTCCCCTTCGCTCCGGTCTCCACGCGCCGGAAGACGCTCCAGCTGTGCCGGGTTGCCGTCCGAACTCGTCACCGGCCGCCGTCGCACTCGCGATGGCGGTGGCCGTCCGCCGTCGAGCGAAGGTTGTGGCCCGGGACACATGGCCCTACTCTTCGCGATGTGGATCACCGCCGTTCGATGAAGAACAGCCTGCGCGCGCTCGCCGCGGCATTGACCCTCTCAGCCCTGCCGCTCGTACCGGCACAGGCCAAGCCCCCGGTCGCGGCCGGGACGGCGTATGTCGCGCTCGGTGATTCCGGTGCCGCGACCACCGGCGCCGCCAACCTGGACCTCGAGGCGCCGCTGCGCTGTGTGCGCTCCACCCACAACGCTCCCCGGCTGGTCGCCGAGCGCCTGGGGCTGGCCCTGGACGACCGGACGTGTAGCTCCGCGAAGATCCCCGACCTCTACGCCTCCCAAACACCGGGCGTCGGACCGCAACTCGACGCGCTGGGGCCCGCGACCGAGATCGTCACCGTGCACATCGGCGCCAACGACGCCGACACGACCAAATACATCCTGAACTGCCACGCGGCCGCGGCATCCGGCGGCTGCGCCGCGGCGGCGGATCCGGAGTGGGACCGCAAGATCGACGCGATCGCCCCCGCCTACGCCACCGCGCTCACCGATATCGCCCGCCGCGCGCCCCACGCGAGGATCTTCGTCGACGGCTGGCCCACCTACCTCGGCGAGACGAGCTGCCCGGCCATGCTCGGCCTGCTCCCCGCCGACGCCGCCTACATCCAGTCGAAGTTCGCTCGCCTCAACGCCGTCGTCGCCCGCGCGGCCGCCGCTCACGGCGCCGTCTACATCGACACCATCGCGGCCTCGCCCGCGCTCGGCATGTGCGCCGACCCGTCCGTGCGCTGGTTCGACCCGCTCGTCGCCGACCAGACCCTGCTCCCCTACCACCCGACCCTGGCCGGCCAGCGCGGCGTCGCCGAACTCGTCTCGGCCGCCGTCGAATCCAGCGGCGCGCTCCACCGCTGACCTGCATCACTCCCGTGATTCCCTGTCCCCCAGTGCAATTCGCACCCGGTGCGGGTAATGTTCGCCGGTTCTGCTGCGGCTCGCCCAGGAGAACGTGACAACGATCCGACCCCGGTGGCGTCGCGACGGCGCCTCGGCGCTCGTCCGGGTCAGGGGCCGACAGTGGAGTGGAGCAGGGCTCGAATGGGTTTTCTCAGTGGCGTTTTCGGACAGCGGAGGAGCGAATCCGGCGACTACGCGACGTTCGGCGAGTGGGCGCTGGCGATCGTGCGGGCACGCCCCGACATCGTCTCCGCCGAGTTCGATCCGACGGAATTCGCCATCACATACGCCACCCCGGCGGGTGGCTGGGGACAGATCAGCCTGGCCACCCCGTACCGTTCCGTCAGCGCGGCGCCGGCGGACCTCGCGGGCGATGTCCTGGTGTTCGGGCTGCACCGCTTGATCGACAACGGCGAGGACGTCTCGTCCGGTCTCGCCTGGGCGACGGTCGCGCCACGTCTGCGACCGGTGATCCGGCAGGCGGGCGAACTGGCGACGCGGGTGCAGGGCCTGTCGATCGCCGAGAACACCGTCTGGCGACCGCTGCTCCCCTGCCTGATGGAGCGGGTGGTGATCGACAATCCGACGTCGATGGAATCCGTGACGCCGCAGCACCTGGCCAACTGGGGCGTCGACGCGGACACCGCGTTCGAGACCGCGCGCGCCAATATGGCCGAACTCGGGTCGGCCATCGTCGATGTCTTCGAGGCGGCGGAGGGCCTGCTGTACCTGGCCGACGAGGACGGTGAGATGTATGCGGGCGCGCTGCCGCTGGCCGCGGGCTGGATCGCCGCTCTCGGCGCGAAAGCCGGTGCGCTGCCGATCGTTTTCGTGCCGGGCACCGTCGGGGTGTTCGTCGGCTTCGCGACCTCACCGCACCGGGTGCGCGAGCTGGTCGCGGTCGCGCGCGGGTTGTTCGACGACGCGGCCCGCCGGGTGTCGCCGGTGCCCTACACCCTCGACGAGCACGGCCGGCTCATCCCGTTCACGGTGCCGCGGCACCATCCGGCGTGGCCCGCGATCCGGTCGGCCGAAGCAACGCTGGCCGCCCAGGTGTACGCCACGCAGCACGACGGGCTACGCGCCGACCTCGCGGCGGAACTCCTCGAGGACCACGCCGCGACGCTGATGCACACCCGCGGCGCCGACGGCATCGAAACCACCTACGCGCCCTGGGCCGACACCGTCCCGACACTGCTGCCGCACGCCCACAATGTCACCTTGACGAACGTGGAGACCGGCGCCACCTTCGGGGTGCCGTGGCATGTCCTGGCCACCGAGGTCGACCTGGTGCCCGTGCCCGGTCTCTTCCCGGTCCGCTACCGGGTCCAGTTCCATCCGGGCGCACAGGCGATGGCCAGGATGGCCGCCGCGCAGGGCCTGCACTGACCAGCGTTATCCCGTGAGCTGCGCCAACTCCGCCGCCAGATTCGCGCGCGCCCGCTCCTCGTAGCGGGCGCGCGCCGCCGCGGTCCGGAACAGCACCGGCTGATTCGCGATCGCCCGCAGCACCGCCGCGCGACCGGAGCAGAACAGATCGTCGGGCACGTGCCCGTACTCGATCCGCACGGCGGCGGCGTAGGCGGCGTAACTGTCCGGGTCGCCACCGAGCACGACCAGGTCGGCATCGCAGAGCACCGCGCCGTTGGCGTCGCCCGCTTCGGAGTCGTGACCGCGGGTGAGCAGCACGAGCCGCACCACCTCGGCGACGAGTTGCTTTCCGGCGCCCAGGGATTCGAGGACGTCACGGGCCAGGTCGGCGCTGCGCTCCTCGTTGTCGGCCCGGTCGACGGCATAGATCGCGTCGTGGAAGAACGCGGCGTAGCGGACGGCGTCGATATCTGTTGCGCTGTCGGCCAATTCGTCGATCGCGGCCAGCATCACGCGCAGGTGCCCGACGGTGTGATAGCGGCGATGGGGTTCGGCGTAGCGGGCGATGATCCCGGCTCCGAGCTGCGCGGAATCGGGGCCCGCCAGGGCAATCCAGCGGTCGAGCAGATCCAGCGACGACGTCATGTCCTCCAGTGTCGACGGACCCGTCCCGCCCGACAACCCTGTTTCGGTGTGACATCCGTTCTCCGGAATGCGCGCGCCGTGGATTGCGTTGTCCGGGAGCGTGACCGATACCGCTGTGCTTTCCGAGGAACTGAAGTCGTATCTGGACGAGGAGAAGGTCTACGCGACCGTCGCCACGCTCGGAGCGAACGGGCATCCGCACCTGACCGTGGTCTGGATCAAACGCGACGGCGACGACCTGCTGTTCTCCACCACGGTCGAGCGGCAGCAGGCCAAGAACCTGGTGCGCGACCCCCGGATCACGGTGATGGTCAACCCGCCCGAACGGCCCTTCCTCTACGCCGAGATCCGTGGCACGGCGACGACCATCCCCGATCCGGAGCGCGAGCTGCCCGACGAGATGTCGCTCAAGTACACCGGCAAGCCCTACCGCGAGTTCAATCCCGCCGCCGTGCACGACGCGGAGCGCGTCATCGTCCGGATCACCCCGCACCGAGTCGCCGGCCGCCTGTGACCGCCGGAGTCAGCTCCGCTGGGCCTCTTCCTGCGCGTGCTGGGCCTGCACCAGCTGCTGCGGGGTGTAGCGCAAGCTCAGCGCGACGAGCGCGGCCAGCACCGCCAGCCCGGAACACACCAGCAGCACCAGCGCGTATCCGCTGTTGAGCGCGTCGATCTCGGTCGGGGACATGTTCGCGGCCAAGCCGTCGCGGCCGCCGAGCGAGAGGGTGCGCGAAGCGGCGATCGGGCTGAGCAGGCCGATCGCGATCGGCGTCGCCAGGTTCATGAACATCTGGCCGACCGCCGAGAGCGGGCCGATGTTCGACGGCGGCACCCCGACCAGCACGCACAGCGGCGCCAGCACCATGGCGACACCGACGCCGAAGCCGATCACCAGCAGCAGCGCCAGCAGCGTCGGCAGGTATTGCACGTGCCGGTCCAGCGTCGACCCGAACAGCAGGCCGCAGGCCAGCACGACGGCCGCCGCCGACAGCAGCCAGCGCGGCGCGATCACCAGCGCCGCCTTGGACGCCACCGCGCCGCCGACGCCGATGCCGATGGTGAACGGGATCGAGGCGACACCGGCCTGCAGCGGGCTGTAGCCGAGCACGTTCTGCAGCAGCTGCGCGACGAAGAACGTCATCGCGCCCAGCACCGCGCCCGCCAGGAAGATCAGGGCGAAGGTGGCGACCCGGTCGCGGCTGTCGAACAACGACCACGGCAACAGCGGATCGGACTCGCGGCGCTCGGTGAGCACGAAGATCACCAGCAGCGCGAACCCGCCGATCAGCGAACCGAGGATCACCGGGCTGTCCCAGCCCATCGCCGGACCCTCGGTCGCGCCGAACACGATCGTCGCGCAGGCGAGCGTGCCCAAGATCGCGCCCTTGATGTCGAGCGGGGTGCGGTGGTGGGCGGTGTCGGTGAGCTTGTAGATCGCGCCGAGCACGATCAGCGCGCCGATCGGCACATTGATCAGGAAGATCCAGCGCCAGGAGAACTCGGTGAGCGCGCCGCCGACGACCAGGCCGCCGACCGAGCCGATGCCCGCCATCGAGCCGACGATCGCGATCGCCTGGTTCCTGGCCGGTCCCGGCGCGAAGGTCGTCGCGACCAGCGCGAACGCGGTCGGCGCGGCGATCGCGGCACCCGCGCCCTGGAAGGCGCGCGAGATCAGCAGCATCGCCTCGCCGTTGGCCAGGCCGCAGGCCAGCGAGGCGGCGGTGAACAGCCCGACGCCGTAGATCAGCATGCGCTTGCGGCCGAACGCGTCACCGAGCCTGCCGCCGAGCAGCATCAACCCCGCGAAGGTCAGGCCGTAGGAGGTCACCGTCCAGGCGCTGCCCGAACTGGACAGCCCCATCTCCTCCTGCAACCGCGGCAGCGCGAAGATCACGACGGTGCCGTCGAGCACGACCATGAGCTGCAGGCCGCTCAGTACGAGGATGGCGAGGCCGAAGGCCCGCTTCGTCACCGGATACTGCATCGTCGCAGCGGGTTTCTCGAGCACAACGAGGCAGTGTAATTGGCGCGGTGGCAACGCACGGGTGCGCGGCCCGTGAAGCTAGTCCAGCCCGAAACCGGCCGTCGGGCCGATGACGATGATCGCGGGCGGGCGGATGCCCTCGGACTTGACCTTCGCGGCGACGGTGGCCAGATCGGCACGGACCACCCGCTGGGTGCGCAGCGTGCCCTCCTGGATGATCGCGGCCGGGGTATCGGCCGGACGGCCACCGGCGAGCAGCGCGTCGGCGAACTTGTCGATCCGTTCCACGGCCATCATCAGCACGAGGGTGCCACGCAACTTGGCCAGTGCGGCCCAGTCGACGAGCGAATCGGGATGGTCGGGGGCGACGTGCCCGCTGACGACGACGAACTCGTGGGTCACCCCGCGATGGGTCACCGGGATGCCGGCGGCGCCGGGCACCGAGATCGGGCTGGTGATGCCGGGCACCACCGTCACCGGGATGCCCGCCTCGGTGCAGGCCTCGAGCTCCTCGTAGCCGCGGCCGAACACATACGGGTCGCCACCCTTGAGCCGGACGACGAACTTGCCCGCCTTCGCGCCTTCGACGAGCGCGACGTTGATCGCCTCCTGCGCCATCGAGCGGCCGTAGGGGATCTTCGCGGCGTCGATCACCTCGACGTGCGGGCCCAGCTCGGCGAGCAGTTCCGGCGGCGCGAGCCGGTCGGCGACCACCAGATCGGCGCGCGCGAGCAGCCTGCGGCCGCGCACGGTGATCAGATCGGGATCGCCCGGCCCACCACCGACGAGGGCGACACCGGGGGTCACCGGCTCCGAATCATCGGTCACCACGCCGGACTGCAGCGCTTCGAGCAGCCCGTTGCGCACGGCGGCCGAGCGCCGATGCGCCCCACCGGCCAGGACGCCGAGAGTCAGCCCGTCGTAGCGGGCGGTGGCGGGGGTGACGGCGGTGCCGTCGCGCGCGATGTCGGCGCGCACGCAGAAGATCCGCTTCGCCGTCGCCTCGGCGACGACCGCGGCATTGGTCTCGGGTTCGTCGGTGCAGGCCATCGCGTACCAGGCGCCGTCGAGATCGCCGTCGGCGTAGGCGCGCAGGTCGACGGTGAGCTGACCCGCGGTCGCCATGCCCTCGACGGCCGGGGTGACCGCCTTGCTGACCACATGGACCTCCGCGCCGGCGGCGACGAGCAGACCGAGCCTGCGCTGGGCGACGGTGCCGCCGCCGACGACGACGACTCTGCGCCCGCGCAGATCGAGCCCGACCAGGTAGTTCGGGTCTCCGGCGGGCGGGGTCGATGCGGTGTCAGACGTGTTCGGCACAATGTCGGAGCCTAGTTCCTGGCTCGCCGGACGCCGAACGGGCCCGCCGACATTCGTTGCCGACCGGACGACCAGGCAGGACAGTGGAGTCCATGACCCAGCCCGACGCACTGCTCGAGTGGCCTACGACGAAGGAGACACCGGCATGAGCGGCATCGCCTCGGTAGACCTGGCCCGCTGGCGCACCGGTGGCGACGCGGCCCGCGCCGTCGAACGGGAGGTCGACGAAGGCCTGCGCCGGGCCGGCTTCCTGCTGGTACACGGCCACGGCGTCGACCCCGCGTTGCCCGCCGCGGTCCGCGCGGCCGCCCGCCGCTTCTTCGCCCTGCCCGACGCGGTCAAGGAGCGGTACGCGGTGACGGTCGGCGGACGCGGCTGGATCGGCCCGGGCCGCGAGGCCAACGGCTACGCCGAGGGCACCGCGACGCCACCCGATCTCAAGGAGACCTTCGCGGTCGGCGCCGACACCGCCGTCGGCGATCCGGCGGTGGACCGGATGTGGTTCCTGCCCAACGTCTGGCCCGCCGAGGTGCGGGAACTGCGCGCCCTGCTGACGGAGTACACGGCCGCGATGCGCACACTCTCCGACGAGCTGCTCGCCCTGTTCGCCGCCGCGCTCGCGCTGCCGGACAACCCGTTCGCCGACCTGGCCGCCCGCCCGACCTGGACCTGCAACATCAACCACTATCCCCCGTTGACCAGCGTCGGCGAACCGGAACCCGGCCAGTTCCGGATCGGCCCGCACACCGATTTCGGCACCGTCACGGTGCTCGATCGCGAACCGGGCGCTGGTGGCCTGCAGGTGTACACCGAGGCAGGCGGCTGGGCCGACGCGCCCTACGATCCGGCCGCGCTGACAGTGAATATCGGTGACCTGCTCGCCTATTGGAGCGGCGAGCGCTGGCTGTCGGGCAGGCACCGGGTGCTGCCCCCGCAGGCCCACGCACCCGAGGAGGACCTGGTCTCCCTCATCTACTTCTACGAGCTCGACCACGATGCCGTGGTGACTCCGCTCGCACCGCCGATCGGGCGGGTGCGGCAGGGGCCGCCGGTGGTGTCGGCCGAATTCCTGCGTATCCGGCTCGACGCCATCACCCTCGGCTGAACGTCCCGCCATCCCGCGCCGACCTACGCACGGTGGCCTCAGCCGACGTACGGATTGTTCTGCACCCAGCGGAAGTCCGTGCCACGCAACGGGAACCGGTCGAGGTCGAGACGGGTGAGGGTGACCACTACCGGTCGACCGTCGAGCTCGCCGCGCAGCGCCAAGCGGTCGTCGGCAGGCCGGTCGACGGTGAATGTCACCGACGACGCCGGAGGTTCGCCCGGCGCGACCGGTGCGGCGGTGAGCGTCATCGTGTGCGCCTGCCCGTCGAAGGTCGCGACCATCGGCACGATCGTGTCGTCCATCCGCTGATACCCGGCCGAGCCCGCATCGATGATCAGGCGCTGCCAGCGCACCGGATCGGTGGTCAACGGCGGCACCGGGCTCGCCTCGGCGGTGAACTCGGTCACCTCCCAGATGCCGTACAGCTCGGGTTTCGGTGCGCCACCGCCGTATTCGTCCCACGTCTGCGAGCCGAGATACACGCATCCCGCCACGATCCACAGCCCCGCCGCGACCTGAACCACGGTCGCCCACCGGTTCCTGCGCGCCGAGCCGAACAGGGGCGGCTGCACCAGCGGCCCCGCATCACGCTCCAGCACCAGCACATTCGCGAGTCTCCGGGCCTGCGGAGCGAGCAGTACCAGGCTCATCAGCAGCAGATGTCCCGACAGCATCTTCACCGGCACGTCGAAGGTCAGGTTCAGCAGGAACACCTGCGCCATGCTGATGACGCTCATCATGGCGCCCAGCGTGGCCGTACGCGGCCAGAACAGCAGCAGCCCGGCGAGCACCTCCGCGGCACCCAGCGACATCTCGTAGGCGGGCGAGGACCCGACCTGGGTCCACAGCATCGACATCGGGCTCAGATCACCGACACGGGTGAGCAGCGTAGTGAGCGCAGGTTCGGGCATCTGGGTGGGAATGAGCTTGGCGAACCCGTAGAACAGCATCTGCCCGCCGACACCCAGCCGCAGCACCGTGATGAACCAGCTCAGCAGCCGGGGATAAGCGCGCCTGCGCCGGTCGAGCACCGACCAGACGACGGTGATCAGCACCGCCGCCACCAGTACCAGACCGCACTGGATCCAGATCGCGGCCTGATCACCGCTGCCGTTCATGGCCAGCTCGGCCTCCACGCCGAAGACATGCTCGCCGATCCAGCGGCTCACCGGCGCCAGCGAGAGCATCTGCCAGGCGATGGCGTCCTCGGGCAGTTGCAGGGCGAGCACACCGAGGAAGACGAAGCTGATCTGCGCCATCCACAGGCAGAACAGACCGAGGTAGGCGACACTGAACCGGAAGGCGAGCCGAGTCACCGGATGCCAGGCCGGAGCGGGTGGCGGCGGGCTCGCGATGTCGTCGTGTGCGCGCTCCGTGGTCACGGCGGTCACCGGTGCCTCCTCATCGAGTTCGATTGCTACCGAAGCTAATCGGCGTCGCGAGCGGGCGCGTCCGGGAAAACCCCGATCTTTACCGTGTCAACCCTGAATCTCGCTCACCGACTGCCCGCTTACATTCCGGCCGGTCTTCCGGTACCCCGGTAATCGAAACGTGTTTCATCTCGCCGACAGGGGTACCTATGTCCGACGATCCGGACCTCACCGCACAACAGTCGCTCACCGTCACCGAGCGTGATCTCGACGAACTCGCCGAGCAGTTGTCGCAGTGGCTGGCCGGCAAGGTCGGCGCCGACGCACTGCCGAAGGTCGGCAATCTGAGCAAGCCGTCCACCGGCGGCATGTCGAGTACCACCATCCTGTTCGACGCCGAGTGGTCGCTCGACGGCGTTACCGACGGCGGCTCCTTCGTCGCGCGGATGGCGCCCGAGGACGGTTCGTTCCCGGTGTTCCAGTCCTACGACCTGCCGCTGCAGTACCAGGTGATGGCCGGGGTCGCCGAGGCCTCCGACGTCGCGGTACCGCCGCTTCGCTGGCTCGAACTCGACGAATCCGTGTTCGGCACCCCCTTCTTCGTGATGGAGAAGGCCGAGGGCCGGGTGGCCGCCGACAACCCGCCGTACGTGTTCTTCGGCTGGGTGTTCGACGCGACCGTGACCGAGCGCGAGCAGATCGCCGACGCGACCGTCGACGTGATCGCCCGGGTGCACGCGATCGACGACATCACCCGCCGCTTCCCGCTGCTCGACGGCGAGGGTTCGGCGCTGCGCCGGCATTTCGAGGCCCAGCGCGCCTGGTACCGGTGGGCACTGACCGACGACGGCGTGCAGATCCCGCTGATCGAGCGGACCTTCGACTGGCTCGAAGCCCACTGGCCCGCCGAGACCGGCCCCGACGTGCTGAACTGGGGCGACGCCCGCCCCGGCAACATCCTGTTCGACGAGTTCACCCCCGCCGCCGTGCTGGACTGGGAGATGGCCGCCTTCGGCCCGCGCGAGCTCGACCTGGGCTGGGTGATCTTCATCCACCGCTTCTTCCAGGACATCGCCACCCGCTTCGACCAGGCCGGCCTGCCCGACTTCCTGCGCAAGGACGCGGTGGTCGCGAAATACGAAGAGCTGACCGGACATACGGTGCAGGATCTGGACTTCTACATCGTCTACGCGGCGCTGCGGCACGCGATCGTGATGGCCAGGATCAAGCGCCGGATGATCCACTTCGGCGAGGACACCGTGCCCGCCGAGCTGGACGACTACGTGATGCACCGGCTCAGCCTCGAAGCACTGCTCGACGGCACCTACGAGTGGGACTGAGAAGGAGATACGACGATGAACGCGATCATGCCCGTCCCCCTGGACGAATACCCGGTCCATCAGACCCCGCTGTCGCTGGCCCGCGTGGCCACCAGTGACCGCAACTTCTACGACCGCTACTACTTCAATGCCTTCGACCCGGCCGGCGACAGCATGCTGATCACCGGGTTCGGCGTGTACCCGAACCTGGGCGTGGTCGACGCGTTCGCGACGGTGCGCCACGGCGAGGCCCAGCGCAGCGTGCGGTTCTCCGACGCGCTCACCTCCCGCGATCTGACCACGGCGGTGGGCGGCTACCGGGTCGAGGTGATCGAGCCGCTGCAGCGGCTGCGGGTGGTGTGCGAGCACGACGACCTCGCCTTCGACCTCACCTGGACCGGCGCGCATCCGGCGGTGCAGGAGCAGCCGCACCTGATCCTGTCCGGCACCCGGCCGATCATCGAGGCCTCCCGGTTCGCCCAATTGGGTTCCTGGGCAGGCACTCTCGCCGTCGACGGCCGTGACTACACGGTCGATCCGGCGGCGTGGACCGGCAGCCGCGACCGTTCCTGGGGCATCCGTCCCTCGGGCGAACCCGAGCCGCCCGGCCGCGCCGCTTCCGAGGGTGCCGGCGGGTTCTGGTGGCTGTACGCGCCGCTGCGGTTCGACGAGTTCGCCATCGTGGTGATCATCCAGGAGGACCCCGACGGCACCCGCACCCTCAACAACGCGGTCCGGATCTGGAACGACGGCCGCAAAGAACAGCTGGGCTGGCCCCGGATGCACTGGACCTACGAGCCCGGCACCCGGCACCCGAAGTCGGTACGCCTGGACATGACCACCCCCGACGGCAAGCCGCTCGAAGTCGAGATCGAGTCCCGCCCCGGCATCGCCCTGCACGTCGGCTGCGGCTACGGCCCCGACCCCGACTGGACCCACGGCCGCTGGATGGGCCGCGACTGGTCGCTGTCGAGCGCCTACGACCTCACCGACCCCGCGATCATCGCCCGCACCCCCTACGGCGTGATCGACCACATCGGCTTCGCCCGCTGCGGCGACGCCGAAGGCTGGGGCCTGTTCGAGCACGCCTCGATGGGCCGCCACGACCCCACCGGTTTCGCCGATTGGTCCTCGGTCGCCCCCTGAGGCCCGACCCTTTCGCGCGAGAGGAAAGGCGCCGCCGCGACAACGAGGTCGCGGCGGCTCCGATTTCCCCACCTCCGACACGAACAGCAATCAATCGGCAACGCGCCGATGTGGGTTGACCCTCCCATTGTTCGCTGGGTACCTACGAGCTCTCCGCTCCGACCCTGATTACGTCGCTAAGTTGCGAGAACAACTCTATGACTCACCGCTATGGCGAGCCGCGGTATCCAAGGGACTGACGGGGAAAGCGAAGTCACCAGAACATGTTGCGGCTCTTCCACAGAACAGACAGGGATACCCGTGGTCAGATGCGGTTCGCGCCAACCGCCGCGCCGCACTTCTAGCCCATGCTGTTCCGGCTGCCGCAGCAGCACCTCGGAGCGACGCACAACGTGCACACGTTGCTCGGATGATCGAAGGAAACCGAGGTCGTCCGGGATGGGCAAAGGGACGAACCCTCTCCGACGAGGAACGAGCTGTCCGGTCGGCAGCCCTCCAGGGCCGCCCGAAATCGCCGGAGACCAGAGAAAGGATGCGCGAAGCCGCACTTCGACGCTGGGCACGGCAGCGCACCGCTAGTCCGATCGGGTAGGTCGGTCACACAACGCAAAGATCAGAGAGCGGTCTCGGTCGCAGCGATCACAATGCTGTCGATAATCCGCTTCGGGTGCGTCAGCCCGCGTCCCCCAACGAGTAGGGCAGCTGCCTCGGCAACGCTGGCCGTCCGGACCGCTGCGGCGATGCGCGCCGAGGGATGCGGCACATCCACAGCAGCAAGTTCGGCTGCTGTGAAGCCGCGGACCACCGCGCCCAGCTCTTCGGCTGCAGCGCGCACGCCCGTTTCACACGCGCGTCGATCGAGCGTCGCCAGGCAACTCACCCGAGCGTCTCCCACCACATCCCGCACTGCCGCCACAATCCGTTCACCGGCAACGCCTGGGCGCAACCCAAGCCCGACGACCCACTCGCCACTCATCTGGACATGTTCCGCGACAAGCCGAAGATCCTTGCGGCGCTGACAAATCGGGCGATGGCGTCCGGGTTCCCCGCGGGATGGGTGTGCAGGTAGGAGGCGTGGACCTGGCGGACCACCGCACCCTCGGTGATGGAAGTTGTTGTGCGCCAGCCCCAGGCGGCGTTCTCGGGGCCGGTGCGGGTGAGGCGGGTGCGGTGGAACTCGTGGCCGCGGACTCGGGTGCCCGCGCGCCAGAGGGTGGAGTCGTGCAGGGCGACCGCGTCGCGGTAGCCGAGGGTCAGGCGGGGGCCGAATTCGGCGTCGGCGTCGATGACGCCTGCCATCGGGTGACCGTCGAGGGAGCGGGTGAGGTAGAGCAGGCCCGCGCATTCGGCGTGGATCGGCAGGTCGCGCGTGGCACCTTCGGCCACGGCGGTGCGCAATTTCTCGTTGGCCGACAGTGCGCCCGCGTGCTCCTCGGGGAAGCCGCCGGGCAACACCAATCCCGCGGTGCCGGAGGGTAGTTCGTCCGTCAGCGGATCGAAGACCACCACCTGGGCACCCGCCGCGATCAGGAGTTCGCGGTGTTCGGCGTACCCGAAGGTGAACGCCGGTCCTCCCGCCATGGCTATCAGCGGGCCACTGCCGGTGGCACCGGGGCCCGGTGTCGTGGTCTGAGCACCCGCCGCGCCCACAGATCCAGCCGATGCACTCCGCCGCTCTGTCACCGGGTCGCCGTCGATGACCGAGCTTCCCCCAGCGCCTGCGGTGCCGACGACATCGGCAGCCGGTCCCGTGCGTGCTACGCCGGGAGCGTGGTCGGCCGCGGCCAGTTCCGCCGCAGGATCCCAGGCCGGGCCCTGGACCGATCCACCCGCGAGGTCGACGATCGCCTTCAGATCGATGTGAGCCGTGACGAGTTCGGTCATCGCGTCGACCGCGGCAGTGGCGGCAGTGCCGTGCTCCACGGCGGGGATGAGCCCCAGATGCCGTGAGGGGACTTCCAATTCGGCCATACGGGGCAGGGCGCCGAGAACGGGGATGCCGACGCGATCACACGCAGCACGCAGCACTTGCTCGTGGCGTTCGCTGCCGACGCGGTTGAGGATCACCCCGCCCAGCCGGACCGAGGAGTCGAAGGTGGCGAAGCCGTGCAGCAGTGCGGCCAAACTCTGGGAGTGGCCGCGCGCGTCGACGACCAGCACGACGGGCGCACCGAGCAGGCTCGCGACCTGGGCGGTGGAGCCTTCGGCGACCGCCTCGGTCCGGTTCTCGTCGATCCGTCCGTCGAACAGGCCCATCACGCCTTCGACGACGGCGATATCGCAGCCGTGCGCGCCGTGCCGGTACAGCGGGACCACCCGATCCTCGCCCACCAGAACGGGATCCAGATTGCGGCCGGGTCGCCCGGCCGCGAGTCCGTGATAGCCGGGGTCGATGTAGTCGGGGCCGACCTTGAACGGCGCCACCCGATGACCGGCCCGGCGCAGCGCACCGATCAGGCCGGTGGCGAGAGTCGTCTTGCCACTGCCGGACGCCGGGGCTGCGATCACCACCGCTGGTGCACTCATCAGAGGCCCCGAGCCCAGGCGACAGGGAGGCCCGCGTCCGTCACGGTGACAGTCACCATTCGATACCGCGCTGGCCCTTGCGGCCCGCGTCCATCGGGTGCTTGATCTTCGTCATCTCGGTGACCAGGTCGGCCGCGTCGATGAGCGCCTGTGGAGCGTCGCGGCCGGTGATCACGACGTGCTGGTTACCGGGGCGGTTGGTCAGCGTCTCGACGACCTCGTCGATGTCGACCCAGCCCCATTTGAGCGGGTAGGTGAACTCGTCGAGCACATAGAAGCGGTGCTGTTCGGCGGCGAGGCGGCGGGCGATCTCCTGCCAGCCCGACAGCGCGGCGGCGGCGTGATCCTCCTCGGTGCCGTGCTTGCGGGTCCACGACCAGCCCTCGCCCATCTTGTGCCACTCGACCGCGCCACCGGCGCCGGTCTGCTCGTGCACGGAACCGAGCGTGCGGAACGCGGCTTCCTCGCCGACCTTCCACTTGGCGCTCTTCACGAACTGGAACACGGCCACGTCGAAGCCCTGGTTCCAGGCCCGCAGCGCCATCCCGAACGCGGCGGTGGACTTCCCCTTGCCCGGGCCCGTGTGCACGGCCAGCACCGGCTGGTTACGCCGCTGCCGCGTCGTCAGGCCGTCCTCCGGCACGACCTCCGGAACACCCTTGGGCACGAAGCCTCCTTCTCGTCGGTGCGCTGACGCGCGTGTTCGCGACCGAGGAACCGAGCCCCCGCCCGGTCGGGCCCCGGTCGCTGACCATTTCTATCAGGACGGGTCAGCGCCGTCCGCTACCCGTCGCCGGGCACACCGTGTCCCCGGCGTCGCCCTACGCTGCGCGGGCCGCTCCGAGACCAGTGGTGCGAACAACATCGGCGACGGTATCCCCGGTGAGTTCGTCCAGGCTCAGGTACCGGGCGCGCAGGTCACGGGCCAGTTCGGCGGCGAGGCCGAGGCGGATCATGCCGCGTTCGCAGTCGATGACCATCGCAGTGTGGCCTTCGCCTGCCAGCAGGCGGGCGGCGGTGCGGGCGCGGGGCAGCGGGTCGACGCCACCGGTGGCGCGGCCGTCGGTGAGCAGCACCAGCATCGGGCGGCGGCGCGGGTCGCGGACGTGTTCGCGGGCGATCACCTCGCGCGCCTTCAGCAGGCCGGCGGCGAGCGGTGTTTTGCCTCCGGTCCGCAGGCCGGCCAGGCGGCGGACGGCGATGTCGACCGAGGAGGTCGGCGGGAGGACGAGTTCGGCCTCGCTGCCACGCACGCTGATCACGGCCACCTTGTCGCGGCGCTGGTAGGCGTCGCGCAGCAGGGTGACGATGGCGCCGGTGACGGCGGTGAGCCGGTCGCGCGCGGCCATCGAACCGGAGGCGTCGACAACGAACACCACCAGATTCCCTTCGCGCCCTTCGCGATACGCGCCACGCAGGTCCTCGGCGGCCAGCGCCAGCGGGCCGCTGAACCGGCCGCGCTCGAATTGCCGTGGGGCGGCGGCGAAGACGGTGCCGAGCAGGTGCAGGCCGGTGGAGGTGTCGGTATCGGGGCGCACCATCCGGCCGGTGCGGGTCTGGGCGCGGGACCGGCGCCCCGGCGCACCTTCACCGATACCGGGGACCTCCCAGCGCGGGGCTGGTTTGCCCGCCGAACCCGGCGTGCCCGACAGGCTTTCGGCGGCCGGGCGGGAACCCGAACCCGGGCCACCGTTCGGCGGTCCGTCCGGGCCGCCGCCGTCGGGACCACCGCCGTCGGGGCCGCCGTCATCGGGGCCGCCGTCATCGGGGCCGCTGTCTTGGGGGCCGCCGTTGCCCTCGCCATCGTCGATCCCACGGAGATCGGGGCCTCCCCCAGCGCTAGAAGGCCGCCGATCAGCCGAATCGCCGTCCTCACCGCGTCCGGAAGCGTCATCCCGCGCAGCGTCGGCGCGATCGTCATCGCCCCCACCGGCGGCCGCGGATTCGTCGAATCCCGCAGCCTCGGCGGCATTCTCGACCTCATCGGCCGCCGCCTGCATCGCGTCGTCGAGCTGCTGCTCACTGATCCCCGGCTCGTCGAACGGATCGCGCCTGCGCCGATGCGGCAGCGCCAGCTGCGCGGCGATCCGCACATCGTCCTCGGTGACCCGATCACGCCCACGCCACGCGGCATGCGCGGTCGCGGTCCGCGCCACGACCAGATCCGCGCGCATCCCGTCCACATCGAAGGCCGCGCACAGCGCCGCGATCCGGCGTAGCTCGGTATCGTCGAGGGCGATCTCGGGCAGCCGGTCGCGCGCGGTCAGAATCCGTTCGGCGACAACCTGATCGGCGTCGGCGTAGCGAGCGGCGAACCCGGCCGGGTCCGCTTCGTAGTCCAAGCGCCTGCGCACGACCGCCATGCGGATGTCCACGTCGCGGGAGGCGGCCACGTCGACGGTGAGGCCGAACCGGTCGAGCAGCTGCGGCCGCAGCTCCCCCTCCTCGGGGTTCATGGTGCCGACGAGCACGAACCGCGCCGGGTGCGAATGCGAGACGCCGTCGCGTTCCACGTGCACGCGCCCCATCGCGGCGGCGTCGAGCAGCACGTCGACCAGGTGGTCGTGCAGCAGGTTCACTTCGTCGACGTAGAGCACGCCATGATGGGCCGCGGCCAGCAGACCGGGACGGAACGCCTGCTCCCCGTCGCGCAGCACCCGCTCGAGGTCCAGCGAACCGACCACACGGTCCTCGGTCGCGCCGACCGGCAGCTCCACCAGCCGCGCGGGGCGCGCGCCGGTCTCGTCGACCACCGGGGGCAGCAGTTGAGCCAGCGCCCGCACCACGGTCGACTTCGCGGTCCCCTTCTCGCCACGCACCAGCACACCACCGATCCCGGGATGCACGGCCGACAAGATCAACGCCAGCTGCAGTTGCTCCTGCCCGACCACCGCCGAGAACGGGAACCCCACCTCACCCGCCGACCGAGCGGCGGTGTGCGGACCAGCGGCGACATCAGCAAAACCAGGCACGCTCCCACTCTATGCGCGCGTCTGATCTTGGCCCGCGCCGGGCATACGCGGCCGGAGACCGGCGTAATCGTGCAATCGACGCGCTTCGAATCAGGATCCTGATCGATCGCCACGTATTGCACGATCACGCCGTTTCGCCGCGTGGGTTATCCCCGGCGCATCGGGATATGCGGGATGCCGTCGTCGAGGAACTCCTCGCCGTCCGGCGAGAACCCGTACTCGGCGTACATGTCCACGAGATAGGACTGCGCGTCGAGCCGGACGGTCGCCGCACCGGTCTCGGCCAGCGCCGCTTGCAGCAGCCGCGCGGAGTAGCCGTGACCGCGGGCGGGCACGGCCGTGCACACCCGGCCGAGACGGAAGCTCGTCACCCCGTCCTCGTGCTCCTCGAGCAGGCGGAGCGTGGCGATGACCTCGCCGTCGTCGTCGAGCCACAGGTGCCGGGTCTCCGGCAGCAGGTCACGCCCGTCCAGCTCCGGATAGGCGCACTCCTGCTCGACGACGAACACGTCGACGCGAAGCTTCAACAGCTGGTACAGGGTGGCGGTGTCCAGATCCGCCGCCCAGGCCCGGTGGAGGATCACACCTGAGCCAGGTGCGCGACTCCCGCCTGCTCGGGCGAGTGGTTCGCCTGATCGAGCTTGAGCGACTTATTGGTCCAGTCCCACACTTCCTGGAACAGGGCCTGGTTCTCCGACAGCTTCTGGCCCAGCGACGGGATCATCTGCTGGAGCTGCGGAGTCCAGCCCGCGTACTCGCGCGGGAAGCAGCGCTGCATGACGTCGAGCATGGCGGTGACACAGGTCGAGGCGCCCGGCGAGGCGCCGAGCAGACCGGCGATGCTGCCGTCCTTCGCGGAGATGACCGCGGTGCCGAACTCGAGCACGCCGCCCGCGCCCTTACGGCGGATGACCTGCACGCGCTGACCGGCGGTGATCAGCTCCCAGTCGCGGCCCTCGGCACGCGGCAGGAACTCCTCGAGCACGCCGACCTTGCCGTTCTGCGACTTGAGCAGCTCGCTGATCAGGTACTTGGTCAGGCCCATCTCGGTGAGGCCGACGCCGACGAGCGAACCGATGTTGTTCGGCTTGATCGACTTGAACAGGTCGGTGTTGGAGCCGTCCTTGAGGAACTTCGGGGTCCAGCCGGCGTAGGGGCCGAACAGCAGGCCCTTGCGGCCGTTGATGACGCGGGTGTCCAGGTGCGGCACCGACATCGGCGGCGCGCCGACGGCGGCCTTGCCGTACACCTTGGCCTCGTGCGCGGCGATCAGCTCCGGGTTGGTCGAGCGCAGGAACTGGCCGCTGATCGGGAAGCCGCCGAAGCCCTTGGCCTCCTTGATGCCCGACTTCTGCAGCAGCGGCAGCGCGCCACCGCCGGCACCCACGAAGACGAACTTCGCGTTGACGGTGCGGCTCTGGTAGGTGCGCAGGTTGCGGACGGTGACGTTCCAGGAACCGTCGGACTGCTTGTCGAGGTTGCGGACCTCGGTGCCGAAGGCGATCTCGCCACCGGAGTTGCCGATGTAGGCCAGCAGCTGCTTGGTGAGCGCGCCGAAGTCGATGTCGGTGCCGCCGTCGGTCCAGTTCAGCGCGATCGGGTCGGCGAAGTCACGGCCCTTGGCCATCAGCGGCAGGCGCGCGGCGAACTCGTCGGGGGTATCGATGTACTCCATCCCGCGGAACAGCGGGTGCGGCGCCAGCGCCTCGTAGCGCTTGCGCAGGTAGTCGACGTTGTCGGCACCGTGCACGAAGCTGACGTGCGGGATCGGGTTGATGAAACCGGACGGGTCGTCGAGGACGCCGGTGTCGACCGCCGAGGCCCAGAACTGGCGCGAGACCTGGAAGCGCTCGTTGATGTCGACGGCCTTGCTCACGTCGATCGAGCCGTCGGCGTTCTGCGGGCTGTAGTTGAGCTCGCACAGCGCCGAGTGACCGGTGCCCGCGTTGTTCCACGGATCGCTGCTCTCCGCGGCGGCGGCGTCGAGCCGCTCGAACACCGAGATCGTCCACTCCGGCTGCAGCTGCCGCAGCAGCGCGCCCAGCGTGGCACTCATGATGCCTGCGCCGATGAGAACTACATCGGTCTTTTCAGTCTTCGCAGCGTTCGACACGGGTACTTCGACTTCCTTGTCCTTCTCAGCTACTCACCGGCGAGTGAGTTCGCTTGGGCGCGGGCGCTTTGGGGTTTGATGCGACTCGCGGTGAATCGCCGGGGGGTAGGTTACCCGTCGTTCACCTGTTGCCAATTGTGCACCTCAGCCGTTCGTAGTACTGCAACCGACCTCCCGAATGTGATCTAAACCAACACTGCACGTCGCGGTGACCGCGCGATAGATTGAGCGGTGTGACGAACGAAACCTCACTCGAGCCGGCCGGCGCCGCCGAGCGGACCGATGAGCAGTGGCAACCCGATGTCCTCGGCACCGACTACCAGCAGCGCACGCTGCCGCTGGGCCCTGACCCCGACGGTGAGGGCGAGGTGGTGGCCACCCTCGTGCGCTACCTGCCCGACGCCGCGGCCACGGCCTCCGAGCCCACCGTGCTGTACATCCACGGCTTCACCGACTACTTCTTCCAGGAGCACCTGGCCGAGCATTTCGCTGCCCGCGGCCACCGCTTCTACGCCCTCGACCTGCGCAAATGCGGCCGCTCGCGGCGGGTCGGGCAGAGCGCGCACTATGTCAGCGACCTGGCGCTCTACGACGCCGAACTGAACGAGGCGCTGCGGATCGCACGCGCGGAAACCGGCAACGACGTGCTGATCGTCGCGCATTCGACCGGCGGGCTCGTCGTGCCGCTGTGGCTGAACCGGCTCGAGGCCGCGGGCGGCAGCGCGAAGGCCGGTGTGGTCGGCGTCGTCCTCAACAGCCCGTGGTTCGACCTGCAGGGCCCGTCCTACTACCGGACCGTCGGCACCCCGATCATCAAAGCCGTCGGCAAGTTGCGCGCGTTCGCCATGATCCCCGGTATGGGCGTCAGCACCGCCTACGGCGACAGTCTGCACCACACCCGTGCGGGTGAGTGGGATTACAACCTGGACTGGAAGCCGCTGACCGGCGAACCGGTGCGGCTGGGCTGGCTGCGCGCCATCCGGCAGGGGCAGACCCGCCTGCACCAGGGTCTGGCGATCGGTGTGCCCGCGCTGATCCTGCGCTCGCGGCTCACCAAGTTCGCCCGCGAGCACAGCCCCGCCGTCGACGTGGCCGACGCCGTGCTCGACGTCAAGCAGATCCAGCGCTGGGCGGGTTGCCTGGGCGAGCGCACCTCGATCGTGCCGATCGACGGCGCCCGCCACGACGTCTTCCTGTCGTCGGAAGCGGTGCGCGCCAACGCTTTCGCCGAAACCGACAACTGGCTCGACTGGCTGGCGGCCTACCGCAAGAGCTAGCTCGGGTGGCGCGCCGGGACCCCGCGGTCCCGGCCGCCGCTCACCAGAGGCTGGTGCGCAGGACGATCTCGGTGGCCAGCTCGTGGGCGCCCTCGGTGGCGACGTTGTCGACCTCGAGCGGGACCACCCGGAACTCGCCGTAGACGTAGCGGCCCGAGGCGTCGGCGGTGGCGCGCGGCAGGCCCTTGGTGACCAGCATGGTGACCGGCAGCTCCAGCGGTGGACAGGCCGGATCGGCAGCGGTGCCCTCGGCGTCGGGCACGGCCGGATGACCGTGATCAGCGACGACCAGGCTCATGAACCGGCCGAACCGTCCCGCACACAACCGCCAGGCCAGCGCCGCACCGGCACCACGGCCCGCGACATTGACATACGGCAACTCGAGTTCGTCGAGGATGGCGTGGATGGCGGCCGGTTCCAGCCCGTCGACGGACTCCAGCACGACGGTCTGCAAGTCGGATTCGTGCAGGCGCGCGCACACCTGATCGAAGACGTCGGCAGGGTCGTCCGCGTCGGGAAGCAGCAGTACATTGTGCCGCGATGA
Organism: Nocardia sp. NPDC057663; assembly: GCF_042799895.1. NCBI lineage: Bacteria > Bacillati > Actinomycetota > Actinomycetes > Mycobacteriales > Nocardiaceae > Nocardia > Nocardia sp. NPDC057663. Next base: position 290,152 of record NZ_JBHVHX010000002.1, read on the forward strand.
CGGCCCGTCGACCCGCACTGTCCAAGCCCGGTCACCGACCGTGATCTGCCGAGATTTCATGCCGGTGTACGGTACACGGCCAGGCTGAACACGGCAGGTCGTTCCACGCGTGACGGCCGGTCTGTTTTCGCCCCTGTCCTGCGGTTTCCCAACGCGACAGGCCCGAATTGCCAGACCTGTCACAGGCGGACTCCGAACCCGTGGAGCCGAGATCGACAGCACGTCGGTGGCGCGATTGCGTCCCGGTCACACGACGTTATGGCTAGGCGCCAGGTTTCCTCGAGAGAGACGCCATCGACACGATGGTGTCGACATCGATCTGGCGATGGGCACCCACGCCTATGCAGGCGATTGGCGGCCGCCGCCGATTTCCTGTGGCTGCTAGGGATGCTCGTTCTCGGGCTGCCGGCACTGGTATTCGGCCGAGGACGTCCCCCGGGTCGCATGAACCCATTCGTTCAGCGCCCCGTCGCGGTATCGGTCGGGATGGTCAGTCGGGTCGTAGCCGGAAATGGGGACACATAATCCGCGTCCACAGAACGGCACATCGGTTGCCTCCGGGTCGAAGACCATCCCTGGTGGGCACTGCTCGGCCCGCAGTGACCAGCCACCGTCCCACGCGATGTACCCAGCCGGATTGTCTGGATTGATGCGCTGAAATTCTACCCCGTTCGGGTCTTCTCCTGATTCCTCGTACAGTTGGTCGATGACCTCCGGATACTCGCTGATGATCTGGCGCATCACGTCGATGTCTGTCACCTGATCCGAATACAGCAGCAGGTTGACTCGGTCCCGCAGCGCCTCGAATCGTTTTCGCTCGTGCGGATCTGCTGCGTTCCGGGCAAGTCCTCCGGCCAACCACCGTGTCGTCTTCAGGTACAACGCGGCGCGGGACTGCAGGTGTTCCAATTCCTCGGGGCTCACCTCAGTTCCGGGCCGCATGATCCGTTGCAGGTGGGCACCATGGCGCTCAGGCATATGTCATTGTCGCACTGCGTGATTTCGATGTCACAGCAGGCGAAACAGTCAGCGCCCGAAAGGTTCTCATCGATATCGGCACTGATCAGGCCGCCATATCAACCTGTGCCCATCGACTCGGTATTCCTGCGGATGAGATCGCGGCTCCGGACACTGTCGCCGAAAGACGAGTCCACCCCGGCGGTGTCGACGGCTTCCCGAAGGGAACGAGCCAGCGTTGTGACCGACTCTGCGACACGGTCTTCCGACAGGCCCGACGTCCGGGCGAGCTTGCGCCAGTGTGCCGGTGTCACCTCCGCGGCTCGACGCGCACCGCCAATCCGCATCGCCAATTTCTGATCGAACTCCGGGTACAGCCCAACCGGCACGACGTCGTACATCGGCGCGAGGGCAACCTCGTCGGGGCGCAGCAGCAGCGAGTAGTTCTTGGCATGTGCGTCGGCATTGCCGAGGAAAGTGTTGACCGCGAGTTGGCGCACGAAGGCGTACGCGACCTCGTCACTCACCTGTTCGCGGAGCAGCCGGATGACCTGCTGTGCAGTGACGTCATACTTCTCGTCAGGTCCCTTTCCCATGGCCTGCGCGATGTCCTCGGCGTGCAGCCGAACCGCGATCTGCCCGGAACGCACTCGATCGAATCGCTCGACGAGGTAGGCAGTCTGGTCCAGCATCTGAAGTACCCGAGCACTCGGGGCCCCGACACCGATCTTCGATGCCAAACCAAGCGCCATGACTTCCACTTCTTCGAGCCCCGGCACGTCAGGCCGCGCTGGTTTGACGATGTGGGTCGACGGCACCGTCGCGTTCGACCAATACCACTCACCGCCGATGTCAGCCAGCGCGAACTTTCCCTGGGTCCCGGCCAACGAGAACCGCGCGGGGGTTGCCGCACCCACCCAGTGGTCGGGCGTGCGCTTAACTGCGGCGATGCGAGCTGCCACATCCTCGTCGCCGGCCGGATCGAGCAGCAGCGGTCCGCCGGTCGGCGGTTCCTCCCGCGCAGTCAGCACCAACCCGCCTGCGACATCCCCACCTGCCTGCGCCAGCAAGTCGAACGTATCGATCGACCCGGCTCTGTACACCGAGGCCATGTGCTGCCGAGCCGAGGCGTGGTCGGGCAACAGGTTGTCGAGGAAATTCGCCGCAGCGCGACGGGTCGCGCCACCGTCTCGCGGCAGAGACAGCGAGATCGGCGTGGATGGGGCCTGGTCGTTGTAATCGAAACGGATCAGACCGGATGAACCACGACTGAAGGCCCCTGCGTACTGTCCCTCCAACCAGGCATGGAGGATCTGGGTCATCGCAGGTCCATGGCAGGTAGGGCCGTGGGCTCTACACCCAATGCCCGCAACACCTTTCGAAGACCTGCGAGGTCTCGCACCGGCATCGCTCGCTCGATGGTCACCACCAAGTTGCGGTCGACTCCAGCGCGCTCCGCCAGGTCACTGCGCGTCAGACCCTGGATGGCCCGTTCGTCTCGGACAACCCGCGCCAGTGTCGACGGATAGCGCAGATACCTTTGTCTAGGGCGGTGCAGAACCTCCCGCACTCGCTCTTTGTTCCCGGCGATAGCGTGCACGACCAGGTTGGACCCGCCGTCCAGGTGCGTCGGTGGTCGACCCGCCCACCAGTCGACCAGCAGTTCGGCCGGGTCCTCCACCGTTCGCAGCGACCTCAGCCGCTCGGCGGTGCGCGCACGCAGCTGCCCTGACAACCCCTCCAGCGACGTGGTGTGCAGCGCACGGACGAGGGCGTGCTGCGATGCTTCCGACAACGGCCGCCGAACCGCCCGCCGGCCCGGTGGCGCAGCAACCACCCACCGACGCCCGACCTTGTAGGCGGGCACCGCACCTGCCCGGGCAAGGGCGCGAACACGCCGAGGCGACACCCCAGCGAGTTCGGCATACTCGGCGACGTTCATGACACAACCGTACCGTTTGAACCCGGAGGCTGCCGCAATGTAGTAATTCCCGAACGCTCGGCTCGTCTCGCGCCGCTATCGGCCGGTGCGCTCGCGGTGTGTGCATCCTGGCCAGCAGCACGGCCTGCGCTGTCCTTCCGCCAGTTCTTCCTGGGTTCGCAGGATTCGGCGTTCCCGGGTCGCGGGCTGCTTGGCGTCCTCGACCCAGCAGATGAACTCGTTGCGGGCCAGGGGTGTGATGTCGCGCCAGGCCTCGAGCACCACCGGGTCGGCGATCAACGCTGACCGCAGGTCTGCGGGTAGCGCGTGCACCACGCCGCCGGGTACGGGCTGACTGCTCATGCGGTCACGCTATCAACTGAGCTCAGGGTGCCCGAGTGCCGTCTGGACTGTTCCGGTTCGGATGACCGGCAGGTCGACGGGGGCGCCGTCGCGGATCAGGCGGTCCAGCGCCGCGCGGTCGACGTGCTGTTCGACGAGATCGGCGAGCAGGTCCAGTTGGGCGGATCGGACGGCCGAGACCGAGGTGGCGGGTGCGACGGCGAAACCGGTGCGGCCGGCGTGGGCCGCGACGTCGGTGAGCCAGGTGCGGCGGAACTCGTCGGATTCGAGGAGCCCGTGGACGTGGGTGCCCCAGATCGCTTCGCGCGCACTGCCTTCGGAGGTGCCGTCGATGGTCAACCAGGCCGGGTCGGCGTTCCGGGTGACGCGGCCGTGGTGGATCTCGTAGCCGTGCAGCGGGAGAGGACCCGCCACACCTGTCACTTGACGGGCGATTTTGGGGTTCGCGAATTCGATGTCGAGATCGAGCAGGCCGAGTCCGTCGGCCACGTACGGCGGCACCGGGCCGGGCTCGGTCTCGGTGGACGGCAGGGCGGTGTGTTCGACGCCGTCGACGATGCGGCGGCCGAGCATCTGGTAGCCGCCACAGATTCCGAGGATCGGGCGGCCCGCCGCGGCACGGGCGCGTAGTGCTGTGTCGATTCCCTTGGTGCGCAACCATTCCAGATCGGAGATGGTGGATTTGGAGCCGGGGAGGACGACGAGGTCGGCGGTGGTCAGCTGATGGGGACTGTCGGCCCAGCGGACCGCGACGCCGGGTTCGCAGGCGAGGGCCTCGATGTCGGTGGAGTTGGAGATGCGGGGCAGGCGGATGGCGGCGACGGTGAGCCAGTCGGTGCCGTGGGGTGGGGCCGGCCGGCCGACGGGGGTGCCCGCGATGGTGCCGAGGGAGTCCTCGGCGTCGAGCCACAGCTCTTCGGCGAAGGGCAGCACTCCCAGGGTGGGGCGGCCGGTCAGGGCGGTCAGCTGGTCGAGGCCCGGCTGCAGCAGCGAGACGTCGCCGCGGAACTTGTTGACGAGGAAGCCCGAGATGAGTTGCTGGTCTTCGGGTTCCAGCACGGCGACGGTGCCGAACAGGTGGGCGAGCACTCCCCCGCGGTCGATATCGCCGACCACCAGAACCGGAAGATTCGCCGCCCGTGCCAGCCCCATGTTCGCCAGATCCGTGGCACGCAAGTTGATCTCGGCGGGCGATCCCGCGCCCTCACAGATCACCACATCGAATTCTGCCCGCAGTGAGGCGAGTTCGGCCGCGACCACCTCGCGCAGCTGCTGTCGACGAGTGAAATAGTCACGGGCCCCGACGGTTCCGACCGCTTGACCACGCACCACCAGTTGCGAGCGCCGATCGCTGCCGGGCTTGAGCAAGACCGGGTTGAACCGCACGCTCGGTTCCAGTCCGCACGCCCGTGCCTGCAACGCCTGCGCGCGCCCGATCTCCCCGCCGTCCAACGTGACGACGGAGTTGTTGGACATGTTCTGCGCCTTGAACGGCGCCACCCGCACTCCACGCCGGGCCAGCATCCGACAGATACCCGCCACGACAACGCTTTTCCCGGCGTCGGAGGTGGTGCCCGCGATCAGCAGCGCCCCGCGCAACGGCCCATCGCTCACGACGCGCACCGCCTACGTCCAGCCCAGCGCAGGGGCATCGAACCGGCGGACAGCCGGACGCCAGGGTCAGAATTTCCGCGCCTGTCCCGGTGACGGCCCGACGACGTGAGCCTCGACCCGGCCGGACTCACGGCAGCGTGAGAATTTCCGCGCCCGTTTCGGTGACGACCAGGGTGTGCTCGAACTGGGCGGTCCACTTGCGGTCCTGGGTGACCACGGTCCAGCCGTCGTCCCAGATGTCGTAGTCGATGCCGCCGAGGTTGATCATCGGCTCGATGGTGAAGGTCATGCCGGGCTCGATGACCGACTCGATGTTGGGCTGGTCGTAGTGCAGGATCACCAGGCCGCTGTGGAAGGTGGGGCCGACGCCGTGGCCGGTGAAGTCGCGGACGACGCCGTAGCCGAAGCGGTTGGCGTAGGCCTCGATGACCCGGCCGATCACATTGAGCGCGCGACCCGGCTTGACCGCCTTGATCGCCCGGTTGGTGGCCTCTTCGGTGCGCTCGACCAGCAGCCGCACCTCCTCGTCGACATTGCCGGCGAGGAAGGTCTTGTTGGTGTCGCCGTGCACGCCGTGGATAAAGGCGGTGACGTCGATATTGACGATGTCACCGTCCTCGATCACGGTCGAGTCGGGGATGCCGTGGCAGATGACCTCGTTGAGCGAGGTGCAGCAGGACTTCGGGAAGCCCTTGTAGCCGAGCGTCGACGGGTAGGCCCCGTGGTCACACATGTACTCGTGGGCGATGCGGTCCAGCTCGTCGGTGGTGACGCCGGGCGCGACCGCCTTGCCCGCCTCTTCGAGTGCCTGGGCGGCGATCTTGCCCGCGATCCGCATCTTCTCGATGGTCTCGGTCGTCTGCACCCAGGGCTCGTGCCCCTCGTTCGCGGTCTTCTTCCACACGTACTCGGGACGTTCGATGGAACGCGGGACGTCCCGGATCGGCGACTGGGTGCCGGGAACGAGTGGCTGACGGGTGCGCACGGACATAGAAGGGAGTGTAGCTAGGACCCCTGGTCGGTGCTGGGACGCGGTTCGAGGCGGACCACGATGCCCTTGGAGGTCGGGGTGTTGCTGATGTCGGCGACGCTGTCGAGCGGAACGAGCACATTGGTCTCCGGGTAGTACGCCGCCGCCGAGCCACGGCTGGCCGGGTAGGCCACCGCGACGAAGCTCTCTGCGCGCCGCTCGGTGCCGTCGTGCCAGACGCTGACGAGGTCGACCACGTCGCGATCGGCCAGCCCGAGCTCGGCCAGATCGTCCGGGTTGACCATCACCACCCGGCGCGCGTTGTGGATGCCGCGGTAGCGGTCGTTGTTGGCGTACGGGATGGTGTTCCACTGGTCGTGGGAGCGCAGCGACTGCAGCAGCAGATGTCCCGGCGGCACCGCGAGCAGGGTGAAGTCGTTGCAGGTGAACTCCGCTTTGCCGCTGGCGGTGCGGTAGATCCCCTGGTTGACCGGGTTGATCAGCCGCAGTCCGCCCGGGCGGTCGACGCGCTCGGTGAAGTTCTCGAAGCCGGGCACGACCCGGGAGATGCGGTCGCGCACGGTGTTGTAGTCAGCTTCGAATTCCGCCCACAGGATCGCCGGGGTCGCGCCGAGCGTGCGCTGCGCGAGCCGGGAGATGATGGCGACTTCGCTGAGCAGGTGGGGCGAGGCGGGGTCGAGCCTGCCCCGGGAGGTGTGCACCTCGCTCATCGAGTCCTCGACGGTGACGAACTGCTCACCGCCGGCCTGGATATCGCGATCGCTGCGGCCGAGGGTGGGCAGGATCAGCGCTGTCTCGCCGCAGACCGTGTGTGAGCGGTTGAGTTTGGTGGAGATCTGCACGGTGAGCGCGCACTGCCGCAGGGCGGCCTCGGTCACCGCACTGTCCGGTGTCGCGCGCGCGAAATTGCCTGCGACACCGACGAATACCTTCGCCTGGCCATCGCGCATGGCGCGGATCGCGGCCACCGAGTCCAGGCCGTGCGCGGTGGGTGCGGTGAAGCCGAACTCCGTGCCGAGTGCGTCGAGGAAGGTCTGCGGCATCCGTTCCCAGATGCCCATCGTGCGGTCACCCTGGACATTGCTGTGCCCGCGGACCGGGCACACCCCGGCACCGGGGCGGCCGAGATTGCCACGCAGCAGCAGGAAGTCGACGATCTCCCTGATCGTCGGCACGCCGTGCTTGTGCTGGGTGAGTCCCATCGCCCAGCACACGATGATCTTCTTCGAGGCGAGCACCTGCTCGTGCACCTGCTCGATCGCCGCCCTGGTCAGCCCGGTGGCCTCGAGCGCGGCGTCCCAGCCGAGCTGCTTGGTGTGCGCGGCGAAGGCGTCGAAGCCGGAGGTCTGGGTGCGGATGAAATCGTGGTCGAGGACGGTGCCCGGCGCGGCGTCCTCGGCTTCGAGCAGCAGCCGGTTCAGGGTCTGGAACAGGGCGAGGTCGCCGCCGGGGCGGATCTGCAGGAAGTGGTCGGCGATCGCGGTGCCGCGCCCGATCACCCCGCGCGGGACCTGGGGGTTCTTGAACCGGATCAGCCCGGCCTCGGGCAGCGGGTTGACCGCGACGACCTTGGCGCCGTTGCGCTTGGCCTCCTCCAGCGCCGAGAGCATCCGCGGATGGTTGGTGCCGGGGTTCTGGCCGACGACGAAGATCAGGTCGGCGGCGTAGATGTCCTCCAGCGACACGCTTCCCTTGCCGACACCCAGCGTCTGATTCAGCGCCGAACCGCTCGACTCGTGGCACATGTTCGAGCAGTCGGGCAGATTGTTCGTGCCGTAGGCCCGCGCGAAGAGTTGCAGCAGGAACGCGGCCTCGTTGTTGAGCCTGCCCGAGGTGTAGAACAGAGCCTCGTTCGGGGAGTCGAGCCCGCGCAGCGTGTCGGCGATCAGGTCGAGGGCGTCGTCCCAGCCGATCGGCTCGTAGTGGGTGGCGCCTGGCCGCTTCACCATCGGCTCGGTCAGCCTGCCCTGCTGATTGAGCCAGTAGTCGGAGGTGCCGTCGAGTTCGTCGACGGTGTGGGTGCGGAAGAACTCCGCGGTGACCCGACGGGTGGTCGCCTCGTCGCTGACGTGCTTGGCGCCGTTCTCGCAGTACTCGTTGCGGTGCCGGTGCTTCGGCTCCGGCCAGGCACAGCCCGGGCAGTCGAAGCCCTCGGTCTGGTTGACGTTCAGCAGCGTCAGCGCGGTGCGCGCGGCGGAGGTCTGCGACAGCGAGTACTCGAGTGCGTGGACCACCCCGGGAACACCCGCCGCCCAGGTCTTCGGCGGCGTGACCGACAGGTCGTCGGCGGGGTCATCGATCGAGGTCATCACCGGCTTCTTTCCGTGCCGCGGCACCGCGGTCAGACAGGATGACCCACAGGCTTCCCAGTTTCGTGCCGGTTGTCAACGCGGCAGTTCACACCCGGCATCGCCCGCAGGGGTGAGGACGCGGCCCGGGACCGCTCGCATGCTGGGCCCATGACGACACTTCCCGCCACGACCCTCGCCGCCGTCGCCCAGCAGCTGACCGGCGGCGGCCGCGGCATCCTCGCCGCCGACGAGTCGATCAAGACCATGTCCGCCCGCCTCGAACAGGAAGGGATTCCCGCGAGCGCGGCCGCCCGGCGTGACTACCGCGCGCTGCTGCTGACCACCGACGGCCTGGCGGAGTGGATCAGCGGAATCATCCTGTGCGACGAGACCTTCGGCCAGGAACTCGCCGACGGCCGCGCCTTCCCGGTCGCGGCCCGCGAGCTGGGCATCCTGCCCGGCATCAAGGTCGACACCGGCACCACCGGTCTTCCCGGCCAGGGCGGCGCGCTCGTCACCGAGGGGCTCGACGGGCTCGGCGCCCGGCTGGCGTCCTACGCCGAGCGGGGCGCCGCGTTCGCCAAGTGGCGGGCGGTCTTCGACGTGCGGTCGATCACGCCCTACGCCGCGCATGCCAACGGGCACGCGCTGGCGCGCTACGCCGCGCTGTGTCAGCAGCACGGCATCGTCCCGATCGTCGAGCCGGAGGTGCTGTGCACCGGCGACCACGACCTCGACGCCTCGGCCCAGGCGACCCGGCTGGCCCTGCGATCGGTGTTCGCCGCACTCGATGCCGCCGGTGTCGACCTGTCCGGCATCGTGCTCAAGCCGAACTTCGTGACGCCGGGTCTCGACGCCGCGCCCGCGTCGGTGGACGACGTGATCGGGGCGACCTTCGCGGTGCTGCGTGAGACCGTGCCCGCCGAGGTGCCCGGCATCGCATTCCTGTCGGGTGGGCAACCCACCGAGCAGGTCTGCGACTACCTGGGCAACCTCAACATCCTCGCAGGCCGGCCATGGGCGGTGACCTTCTCGTTCGGCCGGGCGCTCGTCAGCGCGGCCCTGCGTGCCTGGGCGGAATCCAAAGAAGTGACTGCGGCGCAAAAGATTCTGCTCGCCAATTGCCGAAGCGCGGCCGACGCGACCCGCTGACGATTCGGCCGTCCGGACCCGCAGCCTGGCATCAAGGCGCTCCGCTGACTACCGATCAGCAGCTCGGCCGGCCGCGCGCCGACATCAATGCGCCCGCTGACTACCGGATCGGCAGCTCTACCAGCAGGATCGTCCCGCGCCCCCGCATCGACTCGACCCGCAGCGAGGCCTCGATGACGGCGCAGCGCTCGGCGATCGAACTCAGACCGAAATGCTGCTCACCGTCGACGGCTCGCGCTTCCCGACGGGCGATCGGGTCGAAGCCGGCGCCGTCGTCGGAGCAGCCGAGGACAACCGAGTCGCCGACCCGGCGCAGCGACAGCACTATCCGGTTCGCGCCCGCGTGTTTGACGGCGTTGGCCAGCGCCTCCTGCGCGATCCGGTACAGGGCTGCCGCCGCGTGGTCGGGGATGTCGCCGACGGCGGCCGCCGGGTCGACGAGTAATTCGATCGACGGTCCGTCGCCGGTGCTCGCCGTGTGCACCAGCGATTCGATGGCGGCGACCAGGCCGAGGTCGTCGAGAACGAGGCTGTGCAGACCCGAGATCGCCGCCCTGGTCTCGTTGTAGGCGAAGTCTGCCAGCGCGCGGGCGCTGATCAGCTCTTCGCGTGCCCGCGCCAAGGCACGCGCACCGGTTTCGTCGCCGGTGGCAACGTGGGCGGCGAGTTCGGAGACGGTGAGGTCAGCCGCGGACAGGTGGAACGACATGGACGCGAGCGCGGTGGTCACCCCGTCGTGCAGGTCGAAAGCGATCCGGCGGCGCTCGGCTTCCTGTGCCGAGATCGCCTGCTCGACAAGGCGATCCCGCTCGCCGCGGTGCTGGTTGACCGCGCGCCACAGCCGGTGCGCGTGCAACGACAGGCCGAGGACCGCCGCGTAGGATTCGGCGCGCACGAGATCATCGGGCCCGAACGGTTCGGCCGGGTTGCGGTGAGCCGCCAGCACACCGACCACCGCGCCGTCGATTCCCGGCAGCGGCAGGCACATCCGGGCGACGGCCTGGTCGGTTTCCAGCTGTAATACCTTGCGGTGCAGTGCATTACGTGGCGAGTCGACCTCGAGCAGCACCGGCTTGCCGGTCCGGGCGACCAACCCGGTCACCCCGAACCCCACCTGCAAGGTGAGTGAACCCGCCGATGGATGCGCGGGCCACAGATCGACGATGCCGAGGTCCTGCCCGTCGACGGCGTAGACCAACACACCGTCGGCTCCGAGAAGCGGTGCGAGCTCGGCCGCCGTCGGCGCCACCGCGGTCAACGGAACAGCCCCTCGCGCAACGCGACCGCGATCGCCCCACTGCGATCGGACACCCCGAGTTTGCGATACAGCCCGCGGATGTGGGTCTTCACCGTGTCCTCGCTGACCACGAGCTTGCCCGCCACCGCCCGGTTCGAATACCCGGACACCAACAGCCCCAGCACTTCCGACTCCCGCTGGGTCAGCCCCAGGTGCGCGCCGGACCAGAACTGTCCCGCATCGAGCCGCGCCGCGGCCAGGGCCACCCGACCGGCCAGTGCCGGGTCGACGACGGTCTCCCCCTCCCCCGCCCGCAGCAGCTGGGCGACGAGTTCGCGCCCGTCGACACGTTTGAGGATGTAGCCCGCGGCGCCGGCGCGCAGGGCCTGGTAGAGGTAGTGCTCGTCGTCGTACACGGTGAGCAGCACGACCTTCGTCGCCGGGTACTGCACGGTGATCTGCCTGCACAGATCGAGTCCGCTGGCCTTGCCGATGCGGACATCGCACAGCACGATGTCGGGCCGATGCTCGGCGACCATGCGCAGCGCGGCCACGTCGGTGGTGGACTGTCCGACGATGACGACCTCGTCGGGAAAATGGCCGAGCATCGCGTCGAGCCCGTGCAGGACCATCTCGTGATCGTCGACGAGCACAAGCCGTAACGGGGTCGGCATACCGCCAGCCTACGGCCGAAAACACCGGTGGTTCCCGGCATTTCCCGATATCACCCGCGCGCCCACCCGCCGGGGGGAGGGCGCGGCGGCGGCGATGCGGTCCGATGGACGGACCCGATCAGGAAGGCCGCGCCATGTCGGAATCCACTGTCCATCGGCCGCTCGTCGCGCCGTCGGTCGAGACCGACCAGCTCGCCGTCGACACCCTGCGGTTCCTCGCCGCCGACATGGTCGAGGCCGCGAACTCCGGTCATCCCGGCATGCCGATGGGGGCGGCGCCGATGGCGTGGACGCTGTGGAGCAGGCATCTGCGGCACGATCCGGCGGACCCGGGGTGGGCCGACCGGGACCGGTTCGTCCTCTCCGCCGGGCACGGTTCGGCCCTGCTGTACGGGCTGCTGCACCTGTTCGGCTACGACCTGCCGACCGAGGAGCTGCGCCGCTTCCGGCAGCTGGGGTCGCGGACGCCGGGCCACCCGGAATACGGGGAGACACCAGGCGTGGAGTGCACGACCGGTCCGCTCGGTCAGGGGCTGGCGATGGCGGTGGGAATGGCCTTGGCGGAGCGCATGTCCCACGCCCGCTACCCCGAGATCACCGGTCACCGCACCTACGCGATCGTCGGCGACGGGTGCCTGATGGAGGGCATCAGCCATGAGACCGCGTCGTTCGCCGGGCATCTCGGGCTGGGCCGGTTGATCGTGCTCTGGGACGACAATGCCATCACCATCGATGGTGCGGTGGACCGTTCGTGCGGTGACGACCAGATCGCCCGCTTCGCCGCCTACGGCTGGCATACCGAGGTGGTGCCGGACGGCACCGATATCGAGGCGATCGACGCGGCCATCCGCCGCGCGAAAGCCGATCCGCGCCCGAGCTTCCTGGCCGTCCGGACGGTGATCGGTCATGGCGCTCCCGAGGTGGCGGGTACGGCGAAGGCACACGGATCGCCGTTGGGCGCCGATCAGCTGGCCCGGGCCAAAGAGACTGCGGGATGGAACTATCCGCCGTTCGCGGTGCCCGAGCAGGTCGGCGCGACGTGCGCGGTGCTCGCGGAGATCGGCGCCGAGGACCGCGCCGACTGGCTCGATCGGTTCGCCGAATTCGCCGCTGCCGCACCGGAACGCGCCGACGAGTACGCCCGTGCCGGCGCGCGGATCCTGCCCGACGGGCTCCCCGATGCACTGTCCGGAACAGTCGGGGATGCGCCGCGGGCGACTCGGCAGTCCTCGCAGGCGTGCCTGGATGCCGTGCTGCCGGTGCTGCCGGAGCTGGTGGGTGGCTCGGCCGACCTCGCGGGATCGACCGGCACGTCCTGCGGTCCGGTGGTGACCCGCGATGACTACTCGCGCACCGCGATCGCGTTCGGTATCCGCGAATTCGGGATGGCCGCCATCCTCAACGGGATCAGCCTGCACGGCGGATTCCGGGTGTTCGGCAGTACGTTCCTGGTGTTCGCCGACTATCTGCGTCCTGCGTTGCGTCTGTCGGCGCTGATGGGTCAGCCGGTGATCTATGTGTTCACCCACGACTCGATCGCCGTCGGCGAGGACGGACCCACGCACCAGCCTGTCGAGCACGTCGAGTCGTTGCGTGTGATCCCGGGCCTGCAAGTGCTGCGCCCGGCCGATGACGCCGAGACCGCCCTGGCTTGGGAGTTGGCGCTCACCCGCACCGACGGTCCGACCGCGCTGATCCTGTCCAGACAGGCTCTCCCACAACACGACACCCACCGCCCGATGAACCACCCCGGGGCCGACCCGCGGTTCGCCGCAGCAGATTCCGGCACCAGACAGGTGCCTATGTCCGGCCCGCACACGACCACAGCAGGCACCGAGAAGATCGCCCCCATCAGCTCGCTAGGCGCTGCCATCAACTCGCACATCGCCGACACCGACTCGCAAGGCGAGGCCACCGACTCGCAGTGCGCTGCCGAGACCGCAGACTTTGTCGAGATCGCGGCCACCAGCTCGCCCGGAGGCCAGGACCTCCGCACTGTCGAACTCGTCGCGACCGGCTCGGAAGTCGCGCTGGCGATGGCCGTCGCCGATCAGCTTCGAGCCGACGGCGACACCGTTCGTGTGGTGTCGGTGCTGGACCGGTCGCACTACTCCCCCGACCCCGCCGCGCACACCGTCAGCATCGAGGCGGGCAGCACCGCGGGCTGGGCTGGCCTGGTCGATCTCGCGATCGGCATCGACGAGTTCGGACACAGCGGTCCCGGTGCCGAGGTCATGGCCCATCACGGCTTCACCGTGGCGGCCGTGCGCACCCGGATCCGCGAATACCTGGGTGGGACAAGATGACTCGCCTGGACGCAGTGATCTTCGATGTCGACGGCACCCTGGTCGACAGCGAACGCGACGGCCACCGGGTCGCGTTCAACGCAGCCTTCGCCGAGGCCGGGCTACCAGACCGCTGGGACGTCGACTGCTACGGCCAGCTGCTGAAGATCGCAGGCGGCACGCACCGGATGACCTACTGGTTCGAAAGCACCGGCAGGTCACCCGCGCACGCCAGGGAGCTCGCGGAACGGCTGCACCCCAACAAGACACGGATCATGCGCCGACTGGTCGAGGACGGGCAGATCCAGCCGAGGCCGGGCGCACGGCAGCTCATCGAGCAGCTCACGGCACACGGTGTCGCGCTTCATGTGGCGACGACGGGCACCCGCGCCTGGGTGGAGCCGTTGTTGTGGAACGCATTCGGTGATGTGTTCGACACCGTCGTCACCGGAACCGAAGTCCCCGATCTCAAGCCGAGCCCGGCGGCGTACCTAGAGGTGCTGGCCAGGACGGGCTGCGATCCCGAACACGCCGTGGCCGTGGAGGACTCAGCCAACGGCGTCCTGGCCGCGACGGCAGCGCGATTGCGCTGTGTCGCAGCGCAGAACGCCTACACCCGCGCACACGATCTATCCGCGGCGACGCTCGTCGCCGATGGTCTCGACGACCCGGAACTCGTCAGCTGGTTCGACACCCGTCTCGCCGAGGATCAGCGGCTGGAACGGTAGCGACGGCCCGGACCGGACAGCAGGCTCCACCGGCCGTCGGGTTCGTCGGCCGCCCCTGTGCGAATGCGCACACCGCAGACCACTGGGATGCGCTGATGCAGTTCGGCCGGTACGAACTCGACAATCAGTCCCCGCGGACATGCAGCTCGCCGCCAGCATCAGGATGGCGGCGGCATTCTGCGAGGTCGAACCGGGGTGGCCGCAGGGGTCGTTCCCTCGCGGCCCGCCGGTTCAGAAGGCGGGAACCGGGGTGGCGGCGGGGGCGGGCTCGGTGGTGGTGCCCGGACGCCGCAGGACGGTGACGCTGACGACCAAGGCCGTCGCCAGCAGCCCCGCCGCCACGGTGAAGGCCAACCGGTAACCGCTGGTCAGCGCCACGGCATCCGACACACCCACCGCGAGCTCGGTGCCTGTCCGCGAGGCGGCCAGGGTGGACAGGACCGCGATGCCGATCGCCATCCCGACCTGCTGAGTGGTGTTGAACAGGCCCGAGGCCAGCCCGGCATCGTCGGCCGCGGCACCCGACATGCCCAGTCCGGTGAGCGCGGGCAGGACCAGTCCGCCGCCGGCGATCAGCACCATCATCGGCAGCACGTCGACGACATAGTCCGCATCCACCGGAAGCCTGGTGAGCCAAGCCATTCCGGCCAGCAGCAGTACCAGACCGGTGACGAGCATGGTGCGTTCACCGAAGCGGGTGATGAGCCGGGCCGAGGCGAACAGCGACACCCCGCCGATGGCGACGGCGGCGGGCAGCATGGCCAGACCGGTCTGCACAGCGTTGTAGCCCAGCACCTTCTGCAGGTAGAGCGCGACGATGATCTGGAAGGCGAACATGGCCGACAGCGTCAGCATCTGCACCACATTGGCGCCGGACACGGTGCGGGAGCGGAAGATTCGCAGGGGCAGCAGCGGATTACGGGCGGTCGCCTGGCGGACGACGAAGGCGATCAGCAAACCGGCCGCCAGCGCGCCGAGGCCCAGGGTGTGCAGCGAGTTCCAGCCGTACCGCTCGACCTCGACCACGGTGTAGATGCCGAGCATCAGACCGGTGGTCACCAGAACCGCACCGAGAACGTCGGCGCCCGCGGACCAGCCGAGCCCACGGTCGGCGGGCAGCGCCTTGACCGCGACCAGCACGGTGACGAGCCCGATCGGCACATTGATCAGGAAGATCCAGTGCCAGTTCAGCGCGTCGGTGAGCACGCCGCCGAGCACCTGGCCGATCGAGGCGCCCGCGGCGCCGGTGAAGCTGAAGATGCCGATGGCCGTTGCCCGTTCACGCGGGCCGGGGAACATCGTCACCAGGATGCCGAGCACCACCGAGGCGGCGATCGCGCTGCCGACGCCCTGCAGGAAGCGCGCCGCGACCAGCATGGCCGGGCTCGTCGCCGCGCCGGCCAGCAGCGATGCCGCGGTGAAGACGACATTGCCGGTGAGGAACATCGTCTTGCGGCCGACCAGGTCGCCCAGCCGCCCAGCCAGCAGGAGCAGGCCGCCGAAGGCGATCAGGTACGCGTTCACGGTCCAGCTCAGACCGGCGGGAGAGAAGCCGAGGTTGTCCTGGATCGCCGGCATGGCGACGGTCACGATGCTGCCGTCGAGGATGGTCATCAGCGTCGCCGCCGACAGCACCGCGAGGGCGATGCGCTGAGAAGTGGTCATGATGCGACCGTATTAGATAGTTTCGTTGCAGACAATCTATTACGGACTATTGCCGGGCGCGACGCGCGGGCGCAGCCTCCACCGCGGTCGACAAATGACCTTCCACCAGCAGATTCAACGCACGCACCAGAGTTTCCCGCTCCGCCTTCGGCAGCGAACCGAGCGCAGCCTGATGCACGCCGTCGACGATTTCCGTACTGCGCGCGGCGAGTTTCGCCCCCTCCGGCGTCACCGCGATGATGCGGGCACGGCGGTCGGTACTCGACGGCTTGCGCTCGGCCAGGCCGGCCTTCTCCAGCGCGTCGACGGTGACGACCATCGTCGTCTTGTCCATGTCACCGAGTTCGGCGAGCTGCGCCTGGGTGCGCTCGGCTTCGAGCGCGTGCACCAGCACGCAGTGCATGCGGGCCGTCAGGCCGATCCCGGCGAGCGCCGCCGCCATCTGAGTGCGCAGGACGTGACTCGTCCGGTCGAGCAGGAAGGACAGGTCTGGCTCGGTACGCGTCGGCGCGAGGGCGGTCATAACGGCCATCATAGTTTTGTAATAGATAATCCGCATCCATCCGCAATCGCGGGAATTTCGTCGGACCGCGGTCCGTTTAGGAGATGACCGGAGCAGACCGCATCCCGAAACGAGGTTCACATGGAACTGGGGCTGACCACCTTCGCCGAGCTGTACCCCACCGGCGACCGGCCCGCGCCGACCGCTGCCCAGCGCCTGCGCCAGGTCGTCGACGAGGCCGTCGCGACCGAGGCAGCGGGCCTGGATGTCTACGGCGTCGGCGAGCATCATCGCCAGGATTTCGCAGCCTCCTCCCCCGCCGTCGTGCTGGCGGCCGCGGCGGCCCGCACCGAGCGCATCCAGCTGACGAGCGCGGTGACCGTCCTCAGTTCCGACGACCCGGTCCGGGTCTACCAGGACTTCGCGACACTGGACGGGCTGTCGAACGGCCGGGCCGAGCTGATGGCCGGACGCGGGTCGTTCACCGAGTCGTTCCCGCTGTTCGGCTACGACCTCGCCGATTACGACGCGCTGTTCGAGGAGAAGCTGGCCCTGCTGCTGCGGCTGCGCGAGGACGATCCGGTGACCTGGTCGGGCCGGTTCCGCGCGCCGCTGCGTGCGGCGACGGCCTATCCGCGGACCGACGACCGGCCGCTGCCGGTGTGGATCGCGGTCGGCGGCAGTCCCGAATCGGTCATCCGCGCGGGCCTGCTCGGTCTGCCGTTGGCGATCGCCATCATCGGCGGCCAGCCGGCGCGCTTCAAGCCGCTGGTCGAGCTGTATCACCGGGCGCTGACCGAGGGCGGCCACGAGAAGCAGCCGGTGGCGGTGCACGCGCACGGGTATGTCGCCGACACCGACGCGCACGCCGTCGCCGACTTCTACGCGCCATACGCGCTGGCCATGTCGACCATCGGCCGCGAGCGCGGCTGGGGCCCGATGACCCGCGAACAGTTCGACGCCTTGCGCTCGCAGAGCGGTTCGCTGTTCGTCGGCACTCCCGACTACGTGGCGGGCAAGATCGCGGAGGTCCGCGACACCCTCGGACTGGACCGGTTCATGCTGCACACCAGCGTCGGCACCCTCCCGCCGGAGCAGGTCCTGCACAGCATCGACCTGCTGGGCACGAAGGTGGCGCCGCAGGTGCGCTGAGCCGTCACGCCGCGGGTGCGGCTATTCGAGCGCGGCAACCTCGCCTGTCCTGCGCGCTTCCCGGCGTTCCCTGCGGCGTCGGAGATAGCGCCGGATGCGGCTGGCGCATGCGTAGACCACCCACAAGCCGATCGCGAGCAGGATGGCGGCGATCACCGCGGCCAGCACCGGGAAGAACATCGCGAGGGTGAGAACGCTGCCGACACTCAGGTCTTCGGCGGTGCTCAGCGCGATATTGGTGACCGGTTCCGGGGAGGTATTGATCGCCATCCGGGTACCGGCTTTGACGATAT
The DNA here is from genome assembly GCF_042799895.1 of Nocardia sp. NPDC057663. NCBI lineage: Bacteria > Bacillati > Actinomycetota > Actinomycetes > Mycobacteriales > Nocardiaceae > Nocardia > Nocardia sp. NPDC057663. The sequence goes on from NZ_JBHVHX010000002.1 coordinate 307,977, forward strand.
GGCTGGCCAAGGCGGTCGTCCCGCCGACGGCCGCGGCGAACAGGGTCGGCAGCGAATCGTCCTGACCGGCGATCAAGGCCGATACCACCGCGCCAGAGGCGGGCCGCACCACCGTGTGCACGGCGTCCCAGAACGAGTCGAGGTACGGGATCTTGTCGGCGACGGCCTCGATCAGGAACAGCACGCCCGCGGCGACGAGCACATCGGTGCGTTGGAGCCCGGCGGGCACGTCGTCGGTCCAGCCGAGCCGGCCGAACAGCCCGAGCAGGAACACCACCGCATACGCGTTGATCCCGCTGGCCCAGCCCGCGGTGAAGATCAGAGGTAGCACCGACACCCGCTCAGCGTAGGCCCGCCGACCGACAGCTCGCGGCAGCTCGACAGCCATGGTCGCGGGTCGCCGAGGTGGGACGTTCCGCGGCAGCGATCTGGAATCTATCAGCGCTAGACAAGCTAGCGGACAAATGCTACCTTTGCTCCATCATCTAGCGCTGCTAGAAATCAGGAAAGGGAAGCCGAAATGCTCATCGTCACCGGCCAGATCATTGCCGCCGTCGCCGTTCTCGCCAATGCCGTCGTCTATGGCACCGATGTCTGCGGGGCCGTGATCACCCGGTCCGTCTACCGCAAGCTCGATGATGCGACCGTGACCATGAGTGCGGGATGGGGTCACTATTACGGCGACAAACGCATGCCGGTTTTCGGTGTGAGCGGCGTGGTCACCGCGGTGCTCACACTGCTGATCGCACTGTGGGCCGGGCAGATCGGCGCCGCCGTCGCGGCGGGAATCACGGTGGCGGCGCTGCTGACCTGGCTCGCCTTCTACGTCCGCATCGCCAAGCCGATCAATTCCCAGCAGACCGCCGCCGCACAAAGCGGCATCATTCCGGCCGATGCCCGTGCGCTGCAGGACAAGTGGGACAGCATTCTGAAGTACCGGGTCACCCTGCAGTTCATCGCCATTGCCGGACTGTGCGCCGCGCTGATCCTGTTCTGATCGCACCATCGACGCTCACCTGACATCGAATTCACCGAGGAGTAACCGACATGACCTTCACCATCAATGAACAGCAGTTCCTCGCCGAGGCAGGGATCGGCCGGCTGGCCACGGTGTCGCCCGACGGCGTCGTGCAGAACAACCCGACCAGCTATCGGGTGAACGCCGACGGCACGATCGACATCGGGGGCATGCGGATGCGCACCAGTCGAAAGTACCGCAATATCGAGGCGGGCAGCCGGGTGTCGTTCGTCGTCGACCAACAGGTTTCCTTGGATCCCTACGTGATTCGCGGCATCGAGGTACGCGGCACGGCCGAGGCGCTCGATGACGAGGAGCCCCCGTTCCCACCCCAGGAACGCGCGATCATCCGCATTCACCCCGAACGGATCATCTCCTGGGGCATCGACAGCGGATCCTTCGACTTCACCAGCCGCAGCCCCGAGTAGTCAGGCATCCTGGGCAATCCCACGAGAAAGGCCGTCACCGACCGTCCGGTAGCCACTGGATATTCGGCCCCGTCAGGTGCGTCCTGGCGGGGCCTTCAGGTGCCGTGACGGCCGTTCTTGGTGAGGCCGTAGATCGCCCGCTCGCACTCCGGCTCGAAGGAGCCGAAGATGCGGTCCCAGATGATGAGCATGCCACGGTTCGGTCCGCGGGCCCGGGACACGGGGTCCGGCGCGGACGGATGTCCCCAGATCAGTCTTCGACCACAGTGCTACCACCAAGTCGGTATAAGCATCGTGAAATGCCGATGAGCGGATATCAACCGGCGAACTTCGCGGCGGCCTGCGCGGTGACCGGGGTGAAGAGGTTGATCAGGTTGCCGTCGGGATCGCGAAACAGCAACGACCGGTTCCCCCACGGCATCGTCGTGGGCTCGTTGACGAAATCCTCGACCGTATCTCGCAACCGCCGGTAATCGGCATCGACGTCGGGGACCAGGAATTCGATGATCGCGGTGTGATTGTCGGCTGGGTGCGCGCTGCCCGCAGCGAACAGCGCCACGGTGCGGGTGCTTCCGATCGCGAGGGTGCCGGCCAGTGTGACGATTTCGGCGAAATCCGGTGTAGCCCAGTGTGCTTCGACGCCGGTCACGTGCTGATAGAAACTGACCAGCCGCTGGATGTCGTCAGTGATCAGACGGATCGAGACGAGCTTCATTGTGTGCTCCTGCTGTCGGATGAGGCGGAGGTTCCACCGCCGCACGCCACGGTAGAGCCGATACCGGACAGTTTCCGCCCGGTATGGATGCGAGAATTTCCCGATGACTCGCCCCACCGCCCGAGTGCTGGCCCTGCTCGAGCTGTTGCAGACCGGCGGTACTCATACCGTCGGCGAACTCGCCGGACGGCTCGGCGTCGATGAACGCACCGTCAGGCGATACGTCACCCATCTCACCGACCTGGATATCCCGGTCCGATCGGTGCGGGGCCGCTACGGGGGATACCGGCTCGCTCCCGGATACCGAATGCCACCGCTGATGCTGACCGACGACGAGGCGGTGGCCGTGTTACTCGGGCTCCTCACCAGCCGCGGCGCCGACCGGCCGACAGCGTCCGCCCGCGCAGCCGACAGCGCGACGGCCAAACTCCGCCGCGTCCTACCCCCACGTCTGACGGCCCGGCTGGACGCACTGATCAACACGGTCGAATTCACCGCCGACGCGCGCCCGGAAGTGGCTGTCGAGACCGCCGTCCTGCTCCGGCTCGCCGAGGCCACCCGCGAGCACCGACCGGTCGCAATCGGGTACACCGACCGAAACGGGCGGTCCAGCCAACGGACCGTGCACCCCTACGGGCTCGTCGACCACTCCGGCCGGTGGTATCTGACAGGGATGGACAGCAACAGCGACGAACTACGCCAGTTCCGGCTGGACCGCATCACCGCGGTGAGCACACAACCCGGAACATTCGCTCCGCCAGCCGAATTCGAGCCAGCCGCTCATCTGCTGTCCGCATTGGCCAACGCGCCCTATCGACACGAGGTATCGATCCGAGTCCAGGGCACACTCACCCAGGTCCGCCCGCTGCTCCCCGCGACGATCGCGACCGTGCATGAGATCGACTCGCAGCCCGCTGACACCAACCCGTGGGTCCGGATCCGAATCCGCGCCGAACAACTCGACTGGATTCCCGCCCTGCTCGCCGGCCTGAACCGCCCGTTCATCATCGAGCACCCCGACACACTCAACGACGCCGTACGCGCCCTGGCCCGCCGACTCACCGCGTCCGCCGACGGCCGATACCAAACCATAGGTAGCCGCCCGGACGCCGGTTGAGCGGGGGCGACCTGGGTATGACGACGTAGCGACAGTGGCGGACACTCGCGCCCTGGGCAGGCCGCAGCGCAACGAGCTGGGCTACCTTCCTGAAACCGCGCCGCGCGCGCATCGTCCCGAAGGACGTCGGCCTGCCGCTGGGCCCGCGTCGGCGGACACCCGGCCTGCGGCGCGAGGAGGTCGCTCAGCTCTCGGGGTGCGATCTCGGTTACACACTCGCCCAGCGTAAACCGGCTCACCGACATCGAGCGGCACCCCGACTCCCCACGGTTGTTACCTTGGTTTCATGGTCAGTGCGGCATCGACCCGGCGGCGTGAAGAGTTGCGCGATTTCCTGCGGTCGCGGCGGGAACGGGTCCGGCCCGGCGATGTCGGGCTGCCCGCGGCGGGTCGTCGACGTACGCCCGGTCTGCGGCGCGAGGAAGTCGCGATGTTAGCCGGGGTGAGATGTCGGTTACACACTCCTCATAGCCCGACTGGGAGGCAAACGCATGACACCGCATGCAGCAGCCCCTAGCTGGTGTGTCGGTGATGACGATGGTCAGTCGCACTGAAAGGTTCGAGGATCGCTCATCTTGTGTCGGACGGTTGATCTAGTGTCCGATGCATGGGGAGCTTTGACGAACTCGTTGATCACTTGGATGTCGATCCTGTCCTGCGAGGCAAGCAGTTCGAGCATCTCTGCAAGTGGTTCTTGACCAATGACCCTACCTATATGGCCACGCTACAACGGGTGTGGTTGTGGGATGACTGGCCGGGCCGCTGGGCTGCCGACGCTGGCATTGACCTGGTTGCCGAAGATCGCAGCGGGAAGTTCTGGGCCATCCAGGCCAAGGCCTACGCTACGGATAACGCGGTAACCAAGAACGACGTGAACAAGTTTCTCGCCGAGTCATCGCGTGCGATCTTCTCCTTTCGGCTGCTGATTGCTACTACCGACAAACTGCACCACATCGCGCGGCGAACGATCAATGACCAAGAAAAGCATGTCAGCTTTGTGGGTTTGAGTGACCTGCGGACATCGGAGGTCGACTGGCCGAGCGAGCCGACGGACCTCCGTCCGTCGCCGCTGCCGAAGTCGGCTGAGCCACGTGACTACCAGTGTGAAGCCATACGCAACGTCGTCGAAGGCTTCCGGACCGCTGACCGTGGGCAGCTCATCATGGCTTGCGGCACCGGGAAGACCCTCACTTCCTTGTTCATCAAGGAAGAACTCGATGCCAAGCGGACCCTTGTCCTGCTGCCCTCGCTGTCACTGCTCAAGCAGACGATGCATATCTGGAGGGTGAACGCCAAGACGCCGTTCGAGTCTCTGCCGGTCTGCTCCGACGATACCGTTGCCGAGCACGCCGACGAAGCTGTCACTCACATAAGCGAGTTGGGCGTGCCTGTCACAACCGAACCTGCCGATATTGCGGCGTTTCTGCGTCGACGGTCGGGACCTCGGGTGGTCTTCTCGACCTACCAATCGTCTCCGCAGATCGCCGCAGCTTTCACACTCGGACGGCTGCCCGCGTTCGAGCTGGTGGTCGCTGACGAGGCACACCGGGTCGCCGGTGACGAGTCCACTATTTTTGCAACGGTTCTCGAAGCTGACGCTATCAAGGCGCACCGCCGCCTGTTCATGACCGCAACGCCGCGCTATTACACCGGTCGCGTTCGAAAGGCCGCACAGGACGCGGAACTGGAGGTTGCGTCGATGGACGATCCGACCAGATTCGGTGAGGTGTTCCACCGACTGAGTTTCGGCGAGGCCATCAGCCGGAAACTTCTCACCGACTACCAGGTCGCCATTGTCGGTGTAGACAACGCGACGTACCTCGAGTGGGTGGAAAAGGGCACCTTGATCATGCGCGAGGGCAAAGCCACCGACGCACGGACTCTGGCAAGCCAGATTGGGCTGGCCAAGGCGATGCGGAAGTACGACCTCCGGAGGATTATCAGCTTTCATTCCCGCGTCGCCCGCGCCCGCGCGTTCGCTTCCGAGATGCCGGAGGTCATCGAGTGGATGCCAGCCCGCCAGCGACCGAAGGGCACGTTGTGGACCGGACACGCCTCTGGAGAGATGACCGCCGGTGAACGCCATGTTCGCCTCCGACGGCTGCGGCAACTTGAGAACGGCGAACGCGGGCTGTTGGCCAACGCTCGATGCCTCTCCGAGGGGGTCGATGTCCCGACACTCGACGGTGTTGCGTTCATCGACCCTCGCCGAAGTGAGGTGGACATCGTGCAGGCTGTCGGCAGGGCGATCCGGTTGGCAGAAGACAAGACCATCGGAACAATCGTTATTCCGGTATTCATCGACACCGAGACCGACCCGGAGACGGCGCTCAACCATTCCTCCTTCAAACCAGTGTGGGATGTCATCAATGCGCTCCGGGTCCACGATGACGAGCTAGCCGAGCAAGTCGACAACGCCCGCTTCGAACTCGGCAGGATGGGCGGTCGCGCAAAGCTTCCGGACAAGATCCATCTCGATGTATCGCCGCGGGTCAGTGCGAGTTTCGCCCGTGCATTTGACGTTCGCCTGGTCGAGAAGACCAGCGCGAAATGGGAGTACTGGTATGGGTTGCTTGCCAGGTACGCCGCTGCGAATGGCGCGGCACAGGTTCCCGTCGACTTTGTCATCGAGGGGTTCGCGCTCGGACAGTGGGCGAGTGTGCAGCGCGGTATGTACACAAAGGGAACGCTGAGCGACGACCGGCGAGCCAGACTGGAGACGCTACCGGGCTGGTCGTGGGATTTCCTGTCGGAGAGGTGGGAGGTCTGGATGGGCTTGATGAACAAATTCGTCGCCGAACATGGTCATGCCAACGTGCCGTTTCCCTACATCGTCGGCGCGTACAACCTCCGCAGCTGGGTTGCCGTCCAGCGCGGGGCATATCGCCGAGGAAATTTGCCCGAAGCACGTATCCGTGAACTCGAAGCTCTGCCGGGCTGGTTGTGGGACGTAGTTCAGGACGTCTGGCAGCAGAATTACGACGCTCTCACGATGTTCGCTGAACGTGTCGGGCACGCCCGTGCCCCACAACGGCATGTGGAGGGCAAGTTAAACATCGGGACGTGGGTCACGGTTCAACGCAGAAACCGTGAGGAGATGTCTGCGGAACGGCGGGCCCTTCTGGAAGCCCTCCCCGGATGGTCATGGGACCCCTTCACCGAACGCTGGGAGATTGCATACACGGTCCTGGTGAAGTTCAACGAACGGGAGGGTCATGCTCGTGTTCCCAATTCGCATCGCGAGAATGGCATTCCGCTGGGGACATGGGTTACGCAGCAACGCAGCAAGCAGGACAAGCTAACCATCGAGCAACGGAAGCGGCTGGAGGCACTTCCGGGCTGGAACTGGGACGCACGGTCGGACATGTGGAATCGAAAGTTCGCGCTCTTGCGACAGTTCCAGCAGCGGGAAGGACACGCACTAGTTCCACAAAAACACATCGAAGACGGCATCAAGCTTGGATCGTGGATCAACGAGCAACGGAACAGAAAGGAGCAGATCGGTGACGAACGGCGGGTGCTTCTGGAGTCCGTGCCCGGGTGGGCATGGGATCCGCATACCGCAGCCTGGGAACGCGGATACCGCGCCTTGGTTGACTTTGCACATCGAGAGGGACACGCTCGCGTCTCCGCCGGACACGTCGAGGCCGGTGTGAGGCTTGGAGTGTGGGTGGGTGAGCAACGGGTAAACCAAGTTACGATGTCCCCGGAACGTAGAAGGCGGCTCGAAACAGTCCCGGGCTGGAGCTGGAATTCCATAGAGGACTCCTGGATGGAGCACCTTGAGGTGTTACGAGTATTCGCCGCGAGGGAGGGACACACCAACGTTCCCGTGGACCACATCGAAGACGGCTTAAAGCTCGGGCAGTGGACAAGGCTCCGGCGGCGCGAGGATACGAAACTCACACCGCGCAGAAGAGAGTTACTGGAAGCCGTTCCTGGATGGTTCTGGGGCAAGAAGGCGGACTATGTCTGGAGTCAGAAGTTTGGGCTCTTGGAGCAGTTCGTCGCGCGCGAAGGTAACGCGCGCGTTCCGTCTACTCATATTGAAGTGGGTGTAAAGCTCGGCGGCTGGGTGACAGAGCAGCGGGCGGGGAGAGCGAACCTTCCTGCTGACCGAAAAGCCAAATTGGAAGCCTTGACGGGTTGGAGCTGGACATTCGACCAGGACGTATGGAGCGAACGATACGACCTAGTAGTAAAGTACGCGGCCCGAGAGGGACACTCCCGTGTGCCGCAGAGTCACATCGAGGGCGAGATAGCGCTCGGTTCGTGGGTCGCAGTTCAGCGGCAGAAACGAGATGCGCTGACCGCGGAGCGCCTAAAGAAGCTGGAAAACCTTCCCGGTTGGACGTGGAGCCCGCACGATGCACGATGGGATAGCGCGTACGAGCTTTTGCGGGAGTCCATCGAGGAGTACGGTACTAGTCATCTGCCATATGACCGCATATACAAAGGCATGAGACTAGGCAGCTGGGTAAGCCTCCAGCGCAGCAATTATGCGAAGGACAAGTTGAGCACGGAGCGTCAACACAAGCTAGAAAAGCTCACCGGGTGGGAGTGGACTACTTAGACCGCGTCCGATCGCGCAGCAGTGAAGCGGAACTGGCGGGACCCGTCTGTTCAATCCACTCGCGCCGAACTAGCAGGTCAGGTCATCGACGCTGAGCGCTCGGGCTGGTCCGGGGGCGAGTAGTGCCTAGTTAGCACTACTCGCCGGGGAGAGATGTTCGTTACACACTCCTTGATGTGTCTGGTGTGCCGTCTGGCGTCGACGGCTGATCAGTCGCGATCACGGGTAGTCGCAATGAGAATGTGTGGGTCTGGACCCCCGCCGCCGGTCAGGAACCCGCGATCCCTTCCGGTGGCCCCGCTACGGTACCGGCGGTAGACACCATCCGAAAGGACGAGCGCTACTACGCAATTCGAGAAGCGGCCACTTGCAGACACTGACCATCTGAGGTGAGTGTGGGCTGCGGCCGAGGCATGGTGGGCGCGTAACGTGCTACTGCTTGCCAGCGACGAAGGGGCAAGCACGGTCGAACCAATAGGTGAGTCGGGCGTAGCCGAAGATGCGGACAAATCCAGGGAGGCGGAGGCAAGATGACGAGTGACGGTGGCGCTGTCGCGGCGTTTGGATTCCGATTCCAATATCTTGTCACGGTCGAAGAGTTCCTTCGTACCGTGACCGGCAGCTCGGATGACCCGGGTTCCCTCGTTCTGATCGTGGAGCCAAGACGACATGACATCGGTGTTGGCAACGACGACGACGTCGTCGACTTTGCGATCGAGCGCAACGGGCGAGTCGAACGCCATGTGCAGGTCAAATCGTCCGTGGTGCCGTCCGAGTCGAACACACTCGGATATGCCGACGTCGAAAAGATCTTCGCCAGAATGGGCAGCGAGGGGGAGGAGGCAGCGGTCCTGACGAACAGGCCATTGGCGCCGAAACTCGTCGGCGCCTGCGGTAATCCGTCGAGATCTGCGGAGGGCAGCGTGGCCTATCTTGTCACGGCTGCCGAACTCACGCAGGGCGAGTCGTCGCCACGCAGGATGGTCATGCGGGATGATCGCGGCGCTGCGGCAATTAAAGGATCAATTCTGGCGTTGATCCGTGGGATCCGACGCGATCGGGCGCTCGGCCAAGGCGAGACTTCCGCGGGGTTGCTTGCCGCGCTGCTGATGGATGCTGTGTTTGATTCGGCCGCGGACCTGGCCGCACGCCGGATCAGCGGCGCCGACATCAACGATCTGCTGTGCATCCCGGATGCACAAGTTGCGCATGTGCTGCGTCGCTTCGACTGGGGTGTGCCGTTACTCGAGGTTCCACGCCTTGTGTCCCCAGTGGCGCGGACAGCTGAGCTGATGGAGCTGACCGCCTTGTTTACCGAAAGCGTCGCGTCGCGGAATCCGCGCGCTGTTGTGCTGACCGGTGTGACAGGGTTCGGTAAGAGCACCATCGCCGCCGATTTCTGTCACCTGAATCGACATTTCTACGAGCACGTCTGCTGGATCGACTGCCGTACACAGGGACTGGTGGAAGCCAAGGCGAAGTCCATCCTCGTCGACCTCGGGGTCGACGAGGAAGCGATCGGAGACGTTCCGACTGCCTTTCGATCCGAGATGGCCCGCCTCGGTGGTCCGTTCGTTTTGGTCTTCGACGGTGCCATCACACGGCAGCAGATCGAGCCGTACATACCGTCGAGCGGATGCGGATTCGTCATCGTCACGTCCACCAACAGCATCGGATGGTGGAGCGCAGCAACGCAACTGCAGATTGACGCCTTTACTGAAGAGGAAGCGGTTGCCTGCTTCGAGGCATTCGCTCAGTTCGAGTCGGATACCCACACGCCCGCGATCATCGAGATTGTCGAACGGCTCGGCCGGGTGCCTTTGGCGACCGCTATGGCAGCGTCGTACTTCCGCAATGCGGATGAAGACGTCTCCCAGCTGTCGAGGCAATATTTCGCACGGCTCGACTCGCTGTCCGAAGCGACGGCAGTGCCCGAGGGGTACGACAAGACGGCGTTCGCAGCGATCCGGTTCGCGGTGGCGCAACTGGGGCTCGACTCCAGCCCCGAGCGCAGGAGTGAGACTCGGGCGTTGATCTACCACGCCGCTTTCATGGCACCAGAGCTCATCCCGGTGAACCTACTCCTGCAGACCGTGTCCGAGACGACCACAGTCAATCTGCTGGATCCCCCCAAGCCGCAAATCGCCGATCAAGCACGCCGCAACGGGGTCCTTACTAATCTCCGAACTCAATCAATCGCGAAGCGACGCCACTATGCGGACTCATCTACGGTCGTCAATCCGGCCAGCGACACGATTAGTATCCACCCACTCGTCCATGAGATTCTCCGCGAGATCCACCGCCGTAGCGCGCCGGACGAGTACGTGGTGGATCTGCTGGCTCTCCTGATGACCTGCACGATGGGTTGGATCGCGGCGCTCCGATCCAAAGGTCAATTCTTCGCCTTGGAACAGCTCATGGTGCACGCACGGTGGATCCTGGAACTGGTTTCGGCGGTTCAGCTAACAAGCGTCATCGATCCCAGCAGGGTCTATGTATTTCGATGCGCGAGGTTGTTCCTCCGATACGAGATCGCAACCACTCACGCATCCCGCGGTCACTACGACAACAGTGTGAACGAGATCGAGCTTGCGCTGGACGAGGTCAGCGATCTGACCTTGAGCCATGGCGCTCAGTTCCTTGCCGCTACGGCGGCGTGTGCGGCACTCGCTGACAACGTTCTGGGCAATCTAGGTCAACAGCGCTGCGCGATGTGGGCCGATCGGGCGCTGGCGGAGTTGATCAAGTTCGATGCGGTGGGCGGACCGAACCGCGGTGACCAGTTGGTCCGGCTGGCGATCCAAGCTGCGCAATCCATCGAACAGTCAAATATCGAGAGTAAACAGGACCTCATCGACAAGTTCGGCGAGATCGCCTGCCGTCAGAGTATTTCGGCGGTTCCCGACGCAGTACAGATCGAGAGCCTTCAAGAGCTTGTTGTCCGGGGCGAGTTCGCTGCGGTTCTCGAACTCGTACAGCGGATGCGGGGTTCGGAGCCTTCTGCGGACGAGCAGGTCATGTACGACCACTTCGACGCCATAGCCTACCTTCATCTCGGCCGATTCTCGGACGCCGAACAGGCAATCGACCGCATCTTGCAACTCGCAGGAAGATGGTCGTACCTCCATACGTCACTAAGACTGGCAAGCAAGGCGATCGACAGAGCGTTGCGGCAGACACGACCTGAATGGCACGCTCGATCAGCTCGACTCCAAACCCAACACGTTGCAGTGCAGCAACTTCTGGACCGCTTATCCGCTGAGGCTGCCTCCTAGGCACGGCTCGGGTCGGCCGAGACGACACGGTCTCGACCATCGCCGCCGGGATCGGTCGGGCATGTGGAACCGTGTTTGGCGCCGGCGCTGAGCGAAGGGCGAAATAGCGGCTCGCCTCGTTCGCGCTCTTGACTTGGCGGGAAACCTATGAAATCCCGAGATCAGGCGCGGGATCGCGTCAGTCCACGTCTGTGAGCGTCAGCTCGACGGATCTTCTGTAGCTCCTGCTACATGGAGTGCAGAGGTGGAACGACTCGCAGGGGTGAGATGTCAGTTACACACTCCTCAATTTGAGTCCGAGCAAAGTAATGGCCGCCAGAAGGGGAAGCGGGACACCTGCGCGAGCGGGGCCGTCAGTAGCGAGAGTTAGGGTGCGCGGCCTGCCGGACGATTGCCAACGCAGGTCCTGTGCCGTGCTCGGCGTGGACGGCAACTTACACGGTTGCCCGCGAGCGTTGGCGGTTCAGTGCAGGCGTACGCTAGTTGGCGACAAGAGCGATCAGTAGCTCACGAGCGAATGTCTAAGTGCCGCAGACTATCCCGTGAGGTGCTGGATGAACGGGGAAGGCTGACGAGGGTTGGACAAGCCAAAGGGCGGACTCTTCAGCGGATTCGAAGGATTCATTGTGCCAGGCCCGCCTGAAACGAGCGCGGCGTTGCGGACAGGGATTCTAGCTGTCGATACCAATGTCCTATTGAACCTGTATCGATACAACGAGACCACGAGGAAGGACCTCCTCGCCGTCCTGAGCGCTGCGGGCGGACGCCTGTTCGTACCTCATCAGGTTGTCCGAGAGTTCTGGCGCAATCGGCAGTCTGTGCTCGGCGGACTCGGCGGGGCGAAGCGGGAGGTTCAGTCTGCCCTGAATAGGAACTGCACCTCGACGAACGATGCGATCAGACGCTGGGCGAAGAGCGTCGCGTTATCGGAGGAACGACTCAACCAGTTGCTCGAACAGACGAACTCCTTCTTTGAGTCGATCAGCGGGGAGTTGGGGGACGGACCCGCCCGCGTGAGCGCCCACCTTCCAACATCCGAGGATAGCGTGCTAGCCGAGTTGGCTTCCTTGTTGGCCGAAGCGGTAGGTGGCGAACTGCCCCCAGGAGCGTGGGCGGCCGCGGTAGCCGAAGGCGAGCGCCGGGTGAAGGACAACGAGCCACCAGGATTCAAGGATGCGGACAAACTTGAGTCCGATCTGCCCGAACGTGCATCGGGTGACTACATTATTTGGCTGCAGCTTCTAATCGAGGGTGAGGCTGCAGGTAAAGATCTGGTGCTGGTCACTGCGGACACCAAGGAAGACTGGTGGGACCGTGCTGAACGTGGTCAGCTGATCGGGCCGCGGAGGGAGTTGATCGAGGAGTATTTCGGTAGGACCGGCCGCCGGTTTTTTCTTCTTGAGCCATCTAGTCTTTTGCAGCACTCGGCATCGCTTGGCGTAGGGACCAGCGTGGAGTCGGTACAGGAAATCCAGCGTGTCCGGGACGAGCCCGATGATATTCCGTGGGACTTCAGCGCCGTTATGGCGGTCCTGACACGGTTGGATCAAGGAAAATACGTTCAGGCGCAGGTTATCAGGGAGGCGGCAGCGAATGGCGGTGGTATCTCGCGGCGCCGTGTCTACGAACTTGACGGTCGTGATCAGGAGCAGACACTCCGTGGGTTCACCCGTCCGGTAACAAGGGTCACCGCCGAACTTCAGGAGGTAGGGCTGGTGCCGTACGGTGTTGAACCACTTCTAGACGCAAGATACGACGCGGGGGTGAAATCCTCGCATTTCGCGGTGCCAGCGGAAGTGGTAGACATTCTGCGTCGTCAGACATCTGCGATCTCTGACATCCAGGCTCGAGTTGAAAAAGCATTCGCAGAGGCAAATTTCGGCTACGAAGCAATTGATCCAGTGAATATCTATGACACGGGCCAGTTCAGGATCGCGGAGTCGTTGGAACAGGAACTTGAAGCGATGCGCGAAGCGCGCCGCCAGGTCGGAAGGAGACCCCGGAGCGACTGAAGCCATGTCCTGAGTATTCATCGGTTGACCTTCTCCGCAGTTGCTGTCATATGGCGTGCGGAGGGGTGTCAACTTGCTGGTCTGAGTCTCACCTGGCACACGTGGCTGGACCAAGCATGGCGAATGAGGTGCGTAGTCAGCAGGAGCGGGCTGACAATGCCTTCCAGCAGCAACGGGCGGCGGAGAAGGTCAGGCGCTGTCGCCTTCGATGCCTCGTTGGTGGAGTTGGTCCACGGGCAGACACGCGTGGCGGCGGTGTTGAGCTGCACGGGGATTGTGGGCTGATTCGTAGTCCCACCATTGTTCAGCCCGCTTCCAAGATGGTCCGCGCACGACTTGGCGTACCTGAGAGCGGCGAAGGCTGGGCAGCGCGACCTGCATGGCACGGTCTCGAAGGTGCGTGACGAATCGTGGTTCGTCGCTTCGGTCGACTCCGGGTATGCCGGGGGTGAGGTCGAATGCTCTAACTGCAGATGCGCGGGCAAAAAGTTTCAATACCGGCGCCCAGTTGGGTGCCGTTGGGGTGTCGTCGCTGTGGCTGGGGTGCACGCTGGTCAGCAGATGGTGGAAGCGCGCAGAGTCCAGATAGTCAGCGGGCAGGTAGCCGCCGCCGAGTGCAAGATCCCATCGGGAGTAGTTGCTGGCGACAACCTGCCGGGGCGGCACGTGCATCAGGACTGCCACATGACCGGGCGAGACATGGTGACGGTTGCAAACGGGTAGGCCATCTCCGCACGACGAATCACACACAAGGTTGCGCAGATCGGTGGTCGACTCGGCACCGCGTTGGTTGGTGATGTAGGCCCATACCGGGGGACTCGGATCATCGAGCGGGACCAACCCTTGCAAGATCATGGCGTTGGTCATCAGCGCATACATCCCACGCCGGTCTTCCCGGACAGTGCTCCACGTCGGAACATGTTCACCGTTGGTTCGTTCCGCCACGCATCGGTGCGTTGCCTCCGACCAGCAGACCAGCCGCCCTCGGTCATCGGTGTAGTCGAGGACCTGTCGTTTGACGACAGCCAGTTGGTGTTCAAGGGTGAAGACCGACGCTTTCATCATCTCCACCGCCTGGGCTTCGATCCGAAGCCCAGGCGCAGTCTCATCGGCAGTCAGGCGAGGAAGATCGGCAACCATCGCCATTACGCGTTCTTCATCGAGTGCGACTATTTCGCCGGTGCTGTAAGGCTGGGGTTCGATGCGGGGAGAGACGGCGGGCTGGCGTGGTACGAAGGCACCTCACAAGGCTGAGCTATCGACTCGACTACTCTAGCGGCTGGATGGCAGGAGCCGGTCGGAGAGATCACCAACCCATCGCATAGAGGGCGCCTTACGTTCGCGAGTTCAAAAGCTGTAGTAACGCACAGCCTGCAGATCGAGCCTCTACGGCACTTCTGCTTCGGAAACGCTTGGCGCGTAACAGAGCTCGCCGCAAGAACGGTTTGCACGATGTGAAGCTCTCCAGAGGTGAAAACGCTACTGTCACTGCGTCAACCGTCGCGGTGATGCTTAGGTGGGGATCCCAGTACGAAGTCGATCCGCAGGCGCTTCTCCTGGCCGAGAACGGAAAGATCCGGACGAACGACGATTTCGTATTCTATAATGCGGCTCGCCACCCGTCAGGTGCGGTCTCGCTGACCGAATCTGGCACTGGCCGTGCCGTTCTCACGGTCTCGCTTGCCGGTGTTGAAACAGCGGTTTCCCGCATCGTCGTCTCGGCATCTGTTGACGAGGGATCGTTCCGCGACGTCCGGGACTTCGTGCTGACGGTCCAGGACGGGAGCGACGCACTGATCTCGTTCGAGGTCGATCAGCCCGATGCTGTTGCCGCGATGGTGCTCGGCGAGTTCTATCGACGAAACGGCACGTGGAAGTTCCGGGCGGTCGGCCAGGGCTGGACAAGCGGGCTGCGTGGACTTGCCGAAGAATTCGGTGTGGAAGTTGACGACGCGCCCGCGCACCCACAGCCAGCAGGATCGCCGGTTCCCGCACCTAACGGCGCGGCACCCGAGCAATCCCCGGTGCGGATGGAACCGGGGTGGTATCCGGAGGTGGCGCGCTCAGGTCAGCTGCGCTGGTGGAACGGCGCCAGTTGGACCGACGACACGCGGCAACTAATTCCGTCGGATCCGGCGTTGTGCGACCGCTGTGGCAGAGAACGGCGGATCCCCCGGTTCGGTAGCCCGCCACCGTGCCGGTGGTGTGAGTCCGACGTCAACAGATTCATGCAGACGTGGCGATCCCAGGCTTGGCGGGTGCTGACAGAGTCCGGGCCCCGCGGCAGCGGATGGGAAGAGCTTTGGGTCGCTCTGCGTTTCGAACGGATTCATGAAGCCAGCGGACGAGAAGCTATGCGTCCTCTCGCCGTCGCCTATTTGGAACGCGTGGTCGCGTTCGCCTTCGCCGACGACGAAATCGAAGCCAATGAGCTGGATGACTTCGAGCGAGCGGTCGTCAATCTTCAGGCGGCGGTTGACCTGGGGGTCGCCCAACGACGTGTCGAAGAGCTCCGTCAGCGCATGCTCAGGGGTCGATCGCTGACACAGGTTCGTGCCGGCGAGCTCCCTCGCATACAGCGATCGGACCTGCACCTGGAAGCGGACGAGACGCTGTACGTCGACGTCAACGCGTCACAGATCAAGTACCTGGCCAGCGGACCACGGCACAACAGCGGCAGGTTGATTGGTAGCAGCAAGAAGCTCCGCTTCATCGGCGCCGGAGCTGGTACCGAGCTGCCTTGGACGAAAATCGTCTCGATCACGAGTGAGTACGGGAACGTCATCGTCTCCGCGACCACCGCCCGTGGAGGTGGAACATACGGCGTCCCCGATCCCGAATACGTTGCAGCGGTGTTGGAGGGAGCGCTGCGGATCGCGAAGCGACTGGTTCTCGCTCCGGGACAACGCGATACCCGATCGATACCGCCCGATGTGAAATCCGAGGTGTGGCAACGAGACGGCGGCCGCTGTTGCCAATGCGGCGATGCCCACTACCTCGAATTCGATCACGTCATCCCGTTGAGTCGAGGTGGCGCTACCAGCGTCGGAAACCTCCAAATCCTGTGCCGTCGGTGCAATCTTGAGAAGGGCGCAAGGATCTGACCGATGTGTCCTCGTCGCCACGAAGCGCAAGTGCGCATCAACCTTTTCGGACGGCGCACTGGCAGCTGGTGAGACTGGGCTCAGCTCAGTCTCACCAGCGCGGACCACTGTCCAGCCGCCGAGGTGCTCGCCGGTGGTGCTCATGCGTGCCGGTAGCGCATGATGTGCGGATGAGCGCGACTGCTTCTGAAAAGCCGCCGACTGTACTGGCTTTCGAGCCCATCCTCAACGGCGTCGACTTCCTCGACCGTGCGATCAACGAACTGTTGGAAGCCCACAACCATCGCGAGCTCAAGTATGCGGTGCTGCACTTGCAGGCTGCGGTCGAGATCCTGGTGAAAGTCCGACTCCAGCGTGAGGGCTACGAGCACATCTTCGAGGACCCGGCGCTCGCCGACAAGGACCGTTGGACGCGGGGTGATTTCAGGAGTGTCGGCCTCTCAGCAGCGTTGGCGCGGCTGGAGGATCTCGCCGAGATCAAGCTGGAGAGGAAGGAACGAAAGGCGTTCGATAGGCTGGGCCGCGAACGGAATAAGCTACAGCACTACGGCTCCACCAGCAACCACGAGGTCGTGCTCAACACTGCGGGCAAGGCCATGGAGGTCCTGTCCCGATTTATCGTTTCGTACCTGGTGCCCGACGCACCGGAAGACGAGCTGGCACCGCTTGAGAATGCTCAACGATTGATCGGTCAAGCCCTGCGCGAGATCCAGTCGGTGACCCGTGCACGGATGGACCGGGTGGCACCCCAGCTCGACCGATGGTCGGGCATCGTCATCCAGTGCCCTGAGTGCATTCAGATGGCATGGACGTTCGAACCGCACAGCGAAGACAGCGTCTGCCACCTCTGCTCTGCCAAATGGTGGGACGTGGAAGGCCGATTTGCTGCGGAGCAGTATGCAGAGAACATCCTCTATGAGTCTCGACATCTGGCGGCTCAGGGCAAGAGCGGCTGGTCGATCGGATTGTGCCCCGAGTGTGACGAGGAAGCACTGACCGACGTCGCCACTAGAGCCGCCCCGGAGACATCTCCGTCCGCCTGCTTCGCCTGCGGCTTCACCACCGACGAAAGGCTTGACAGCTGCAGCGATTGTGGGCGCGCCATCATCGACATTGAGTTCTCTCTGTGTCCGGGTTGTTTCAGTTACCGCGTTGCCAAGGATTAGCGGATTACTCGCAGCTCAGGCGCTAGGAGTGTAGAGGTGGTACGACTCGCCGGGGTGAGATGTCGGTTACACACTCCTCAATCCCCGCGTACCACCGCACGCACACCTGCCTCGCCTGCGGAACGACCCTGTACAGCCCACCGCTACACGGCGACTGCGAGCACTAACTCGTTCGTGTGGTCACCACAGCGCGAAGCGCTATCTGCGATGCGCAGATAGCGCTTCGCGTGCCGGTGCGGGCGTCGAGCGGATGGTCGCGACTTCCACCAACCTCTCCCGACCGACAGCATCAGTCCAACGGCACGCCGGGTGGCTGCGCGATCAGGCCACGGGATCGACCACACTCGAGGTACGCACAGTCCAAGCACAGGACGCGGTTGCTTGACCCCGGCACAAAGATGAATCCGCCGCCCGATCCAACGCCTTCATGGCATTCGATGCACAACGCGCCGAACTGATTCAGCAGCATTTTCAGTCGCATTCGGTCCTCCTGACCGGTCCAGACTTCCTTGACGTTGATGCCTAGAGATCAATAGCTGCTGAGCAGAACGAGAACCGCCAGCATGAGACAGACGGCGAGCAGGACCTTCACCAGCCTCGCGCGCCAAACCAACGCGGCCTCGGTGCGGTTGTGCGCTTCGCGCTCGGCTTCGAGTTGGGCTTCCAGAGCGGAGGCCGCCCCGGCGTGCTGGTCGCGCTGGCCGATGGCCTTCTCGATCAGCGACCGAGCCTTCTCGAAGGTTTCGGCATCACGGGCCTTTTGGCGCTTGCATTCTTCGACCTTGCCCTGCTCCAGCGACAGGTCGGCCTTGGCGCCCTTCAGGTCCGATTCCACCGCGTCGATCCGCGCACTCGGCTTGCGCACTTTCGTATTGAGCCGCTCGATCGTGTCCGTCGCCTTGCCGAGTTCACCGCCAAGTCGCTGGATCTCTTCTGCCTGCTGCTTGGTGTGCTGCGCCCAGTCCTGCACAGTGGCCCATCCTGCCTTCTCGAAGTCTCGGTAGGCCCAAGCGATCTCGCCGTCGAGCCATTGATGCAGCACCTGCCTCACTGGCCGGATGGCCGTCCTGAGTCCACCGCTCGGGGTGAGTGCAAGGAAGCCGAACTCGGTTCTGTAGCCATCGCTGTCGGGATTGAACCCCGTGTAGGCCGAGCGTGGGCAGCTTCTCGACCCACGTATAGCCGCGGGTCAACCACATGACCTCGTCGGCGCCAGCGCGTCGAAGATCTGCCGTTCGCTCCTGAGCGGTGGCGAGACTCAGCGACGACCATTGGACTTCGACTGCGAACCGTCGGCCATCACGTACTGCGAGCACGTCGGGGCGGCGGTCACCGAGTTGCTGTTCGACTTCAGCGATCGCGCCGGCCTCGCGCAACTGGTCAGCGACCCAGTACTTGCATCGCTGGTGCAGAAATGACTCGTGCGCAGTCCTCTTCGCAGCCGCGGAAGCCGAGGTTCCCTCTCCGCTCTGATGACGAACGAACCGGTTCTTCTGGGTGGACAAGAACGGCGTGACGACGCGACGGCAGAGCACGCAACGCAGACCCAGCTTCCCGAGTCCGTGCCACTGCTCCCAGTTCTCATCGACGCGAATGTCGATGAGATGGTCGCGATACGGATCTAGTGCCGCGTTCATCTTGTACGCGACGCACAGATCTTGGTTGTCCCCCATCGAGCACCCCTGCCTTACCAATGGTCTACCGCCCCAAGGTAACTCAAGCCTACGACAAGGTCGGGAGTTGATGTGTCGGCATCAGTTCAATTCGCACTGCCGCCGGCGATCCGTGGAGGTGACCCGCTGGCGTCGACCGGCCAGTCGTTGTAGAGACTCGACGACTCGGGCGTTCACGTCCGATGGGTCGTCCAGAAATCACTTCTTGTGACCAACATCACTCACGCAGCTGAACGGGTCCTCATTGAGGACTCAGTGGGTACCTCGCGGTACCTCATGGAACCTCATAGCACCCGTGCCACAGGCGAATTCCGCCCACCAGCGCGGCCGGCAGTGCAGTTTGTCGCACCTTCGGCAGTAGACTCTGAACCGGCGAATCCACTGCGCGAAACTGCAGCGGATTCGGCACCTTGTTTGCTTGCTCTCCCGGAACCGTGGTCCGCAAAGAGTGTGGCGGGCGGGAAGTCTCGATCAACCGGCATCGAGACTTGCCCGTCCGCCGCAACCAGCGGCGGCATCCACTGGGTCGTTGACCCCCGACTGAGAGGTGGAGCCCTGAATGGGACCCGCGAAGGCGAACAACAACCGCGCCCGCAAGGTCGCAGCGACCGCCGCCTGCAAGGCAATGGCTATCACCCGCAAGGGCGTAGCCGACAGCCGAGCAAGCGCGCTGATGCTCATCGAGTATCTGCGCATGGTTCGCACGGTGCACTGGCTGATGTACGTGGTCGGAAACGACGACGCCGTCAGCCCGGCGCATACCGTGCTGACGGCGATCGTGCAGTACGGAGAGATCCTGATAACCAGCCTCGGAAACTGACAGGATCAACTCTCCGCTAGGGCAGCCCCCGGTCCGAGTACGTCGTACTCGGACCGGGGGTTTCGTGGTTTCGCTGTTACTTGTCAAGCCAAAGAGCACGACTCAGCACTGAACGAAACCTTCTGCTCGTCCCATCTTACGCATGTTACGCATTTCTAGCCGACCGCCCAGCGTCTCCTCAGATCAGGATGTCGCTCACATAGGAGACCAGCAGTCCCGGAGAACGAGCACGTCACCGCCCCGCCACAGGCACCACACGGGGT
Organism: Nocardia sp. NPDC057663; assembly: GCF_042799895.1. Lineage (NCBI taxonomy): Bacteria > Bacillati > Actinomycetota > Actinomycetes > Mycobacteriales > Nocardiaceae > Nocardia > Nocardia sp. NPDC057663. The sequence continues at coordinate 328,141 of NZ_JBHVHX010000002.1, forward strand.
CGCTAGCAACGTTCGACCGGGTGCGAAACCACATTTCTGTTGCGCGTAACAGGCTGCGTAACCAGGCTTCTGTCTTGCCGTTCGGCTTACCGGTCCCGTGCAAACCCCGCCTTCAGGATCTCCAACGATGCCTCACCGCAGATTCCACACAGAATTGGACCCGCGCCGGTGGGCAGTGTCGCCGCGCGGATCCTGCGGACCGGCAAGGTGCATCCGCAGGTCAAGCTGGATCGTTGCGGGGTGCCGTTGGGGCTCGTCTTGGTTCGGCGTGGTTTCGGCGCCGTCGGTGTCGGGGCTGTCGCTAATGACGGCGATCGCGGCGCGCTCGATGTGGCGGTGCGCGACGAGCACGCCGGCGAGGTCGTCGACCTGTGTGCGGTAGAGCTTGGCAGTCTCCTCCGGCAGGCGGTCTGCGACCAGCCGTTACTCATTTGCCGCTCGACAGTGAGGCCGATCTCGACCGCCCGCGATTAGGACTTCTTGATGTGTACGCCCCGCCGCGGCTGGCGTCATGGATGCCACGTACTCCGGCGATGCCGTGCGCGGCACACCGCGAATGAAGTCGCTGTGGCGACGAAGGTGCGGGACGCCTTCTGGGCCATGTCGCTGGATGACGTTCTCCGACCGGACATTGGGCCAATCATCGATCAGGAAGCGAATGATCGTCGGCGCCGTGTCGTGCGTCTTGGCGAACTGACGAGGCTCCACAGGAGTTCCGGTCGAGCAACGAGTCCGAGCCTACTTGACCGAGATTCCCAGGACATTTGGCACGATCGAACGGTGACGCCCTATTACCCAGCAGAATTGGCTCAAGCTGTCGGATATGTCGTTCTGGAAGCCTCCGATGCAGAGGACTCGATCGGTGAGCTGATCGTTTTGCGGACCGGCATCGACGAACCCGACCCGACCTGGTGGTCGAGCGGGACAAGGTTGATCGACGCTCTGGAATCGATCGGCGACCCGACCCTTACGCCCATCGCGACCGAGGCACGAACCCTCTTGCCGTTGCGACACCACGTTGTGCACGCGTTGTGGCTGGTCGGGAAGGGGGGAGAACACATAACCATGCTTCGCACCAAGTCGACGAAGAAGGACCCCAGGCCGCCAGGGTTTGACTTCGGAGATGGCTGGTCAGAGGACTCGCTCGCCGATCTTGCCGAGAGATTTCGCGTTCTCGACCGGATGGCTGACGATGCGATCAGCGACGCAATGGGTCTAGCGCGTAGCCCGGGGTCGCTGCTGCCCCCACTCACGGCGCCGGTCGTCCTGCCGAACAGAAAGCCCCGCACTTCGTAGGGCAAGTGCAGGGTCGATGCACGACAAGGAGAAGGCGCGTAGACCATCGGTTAGCGGAAAGGCAGCGCGAGCGCCGACATGGGACGTAATAGCACCGCGCCCGAATGCACCTACGCCCGGCTCAGCAGCAAGGGATGTGACAAGCCAGGCCCCGAGCGGGGTGCCGGTGGCCGGGGCGCAACGTGTCCGGGCCTGCCGCTGCGTCGACCGGGGCTAGCTGGAGGTGTGGGTCGCGAGTGCCCGGTTGAGGATTGTTCGGGCGTCCTCGCCGTAGGCGGCCTGGGCGGCGAGCCGATCGAAGCTGCGCGCGGCCAGGGCGATGTCTTCGACACTGGTGGCGGTGACAGCGCCTGCGACGGTCTCGATCTCGACCGACACCATGTCATTGATGACGAAAAGCGTTGCGGGAGTGACGAATGCGGCGGCAATCGGAATAATCCCGATTTCCACGTTGGTTCGGGCCGCGAGGATTTCGCGGAGAAACCTGATCTGGGATGCCATCACCAGCGGACTGCCCACCGTGCGCAGCAAGGCGGCCTCGCTGAACAGCAGCCGGAAGCGGTGGTCGGGAGCGTCGAGTACGGCCTGCTGGTGCAGGCGGGCGGTGACGGTGTCTTCGGTGTCGTCGGACACCTCGAGGGCGGAGACGCACGCGGAGATGACGGCGCGGGCGTAGGCGGGGGTTTGCAACAGCCCGGGGATCAGGTCTGAGCTGTACCCGCGCTGGTTGGTGGTGGCGTACCCGAGGTCGACCAGGCTGCGTTGCAGGGCCGCCAACCCATCGTCACAGGTCTCGTAGTAGCTGGTGTAGGACATGAGGATATAACCCTTCAGCAGAGGCTTGATGGTCGATCAGATCGATGGATGGTCCCGCCCGGGGATCGTGAGTGCGGGTATCCCCCGGAGGTCGCGGCGGGGGCTGCGACCTCCGGGGGAACCTCCCCACCCTCGAGGCCGGTCGGCCTCAGCGCTGGGATCGCTGACGGCCTCAAGGTATTCGGGTGGTTTCGGTGTGCGGTGCGGTCAGTAGGGGCCACGGTTTCGGGGCTTGGCGGCGTCCAATAGTTCGCGCACGCAGGACAGGACGGTGGTTCCGGAGGGGCGGAACGGTGTGGTCGCGGGGACTACCCAGGTGCGGGCGATGTGGTGCTCCGGCCCTGGGGATGGCAATGCGATCTCGCCGTCTCGGACTACGGCTACGCGCGCACGCCACAGTTGAGCCAGCACGGCAGGATCGCCGATCGGGTCCATGTCGGCCCGGATGAGAAAGGACCACGTTCCGGCGCGGAGGTGGCCGATGATCGGGCACGGTCCTACGTTGCGGCGGTGCAATTCGACCTTGACCCGCTGGGCGAGGTCGGCTGGCATCATGACCGCGCCGGTTGATCCGGCCGACATCATGATCCGCCCTGTGGTCGGGTCCACGAAGGTCGGCAGGCCACAGACCTTGCGATAGAACAGGCTTCGCGTCTGCGGCGAATCCTGTGTGGCGGCGCTGCGGTGTGCGTGTGTCACTGCTCACCCCTCTAGCGAGGTCTCTCCCGGGGTCGCGGTGGCGAGAGCAACGATGCGGTCGATGTCGGTGACGTCGCATCCGAACCCGGCGGTCTCGAGTAGATCGGTGAGTTCCCCGACTGTCAGCGGCCATTCGCCGTAGGTCGACAGCAGCCCGACCGCTTCGGCGTGGGGCAGGTGTGGGTAGAACGTTTCGGCGACAGCGGCGCGCATCGCCTCGACGGACAGGGGCGGGTCGGGTTGGATCTGGTCGGCCAGGATCAGCCGTCCGTCTGCGGCGACCACGCGCCGGAACTCCCGCAACACCGCCAACTGTTGGGTGGGCGGGACGTGGTGGAGGGTGAACGTCGACACGACCAGATCGAACGCGCCGTCGTCGAACGGCAACGCGCACAGGTCGGCGTAGACGAACGCCAGCGCTCCCCGCGGCTTGCGGGGAGCGTGCAGCCGGGCTTGGTGCAGCATCGCCGGTGACAGGTCGCAACCGACGATCTCGGACTCGGGGTGCAGGTCCTGGATCAGTCGGGCCATCGTCCGACCGCTGCCGGTGCCCGCGTCCAGTGCCACGCATCGGCCGGTGGGCAGCTGCCGCGATATCTGGTTCAGCACCTGTTCGCGGACGGGGGCTTGGGTGAAGTCGGAATCGAACCCGTCGGCTCGGCGGTCCCAGTGGGCTTCGCGCGCTTCGATTCCCGGGTCCTCGGTGCGGGTGTCATATTCGGTACTCATGCCAGGGCCTCGAGGTCGATCGGCGAACTTGCACCGAGGTGCTCGGTCAACAGCGCGGCCAACCGGTCGCGCGCGTCGGTCAGGTCGCCGGGCTCGCGGCCGGGGCCGGCGTGGACGATGAACAGGGTGTCGGTGGTCGCGGAGGTGGCTTTGGACTTCTCGCACTGACGGACCTCGAGGCGACACAACACGTCGGTGTCATCGAGGTATGCGTATTCCCCGGCAGGCACCGGTACCGGTTCGGTCGCGCCGAGGGGCACGAACCGTTCGGAGCCGGTCGTCATCGCCAACTGCACATCCCCGGTGATCGTCGTCAGGTCGTGTGCGCCGAACGCCAACCTGGTCTGTGCCGACACGAGGTTGTAGATGTCGACGAGTGGATTGATGCGGGGCAGCCGACCGGCGCGGTGCAGCAACCGGTGCAGGGTTTCCGGAGCGGCGACTTCGCTTTTCGCGGCCTTGCCGACCAGGGTGTGCACGGCGCGGAACGCTTTGAACTCGGGTTCGGTCTTGAGGGTCTTCGGATCGGTCGCTGCCAGCAGCGCCTTTTCGACGGATTCGATGGTGTGGTCGAGTTCGGGGCTGGACCGTTTCGGCACGGTGATGCCGCCGACGACGAACGCGATGGCCCGGATGCCGAGGTCGCTGACCTGTGGATCGATACTGAACGCGGTCACTACTTCTCCTGACTGGGTGGTGGCGAAAGTGTTTGCTCAAGCGCGGGAGGCGCGTTGGAACCGCGCGTGTCGCGCCAATCGGTACATGCGAGACATCATCGAATCCTGTTGTGTTGCAGCCGGTATGACACTCAGCCAGGGCGGAACCAGTGCGGAGGCTGCGTCACGCAAGGCCTCAAGGGGCTCATCGGCGGTGAAGTCAGCGGTGCCGGGAGACGATTCATCCCGGCACCGCGACGGTTGTGCGGCCCACTCGCGGACAGCGGCGGCAACCCGGGACAACTCAGCTGCCGGAGCGCCGATGTAGTCGGCCGGGGCGGGACCGAATCCGGCGAGGTGGCAGCCGGGATCCCGCTGCGGCAGCGGGACCGAGTGGATCAGCCCGAGGCTTTCGAGGCTCTCCAGCAACTCGGCAAGCTCGCGCCTGCCCTCGGTACGGGCAGACAGCGGGTCGATTGAACGCGAAGGTACCGGCGGCTCGGTCTCGACAGCGGTGGTCTGACCTACGGATGGGTCGGGCTCGTTCATCGTTCCTCCGTGCCATCCGTCTCGGATGTCCGTTTGTGTGACGAGGCGGTCCGCTCGGGAAGCTCGGCGGAACCACGAGACCAACATTGACCGATTGGAACGGTCGAAAGAAGGCCAAACAAGAGGACATAGTGCGGCCGTCGGCGATCCTAGGCCTCGTCAAATGTCCTGATAGCGGACTACTCTCGCTCGCATGGCAACCAATGGAAATGCGGCACTGCGGGCGGCTCGGCAAGCATTGGGATATAGATCCCAGGCAGCTCTGGCTGACGCGCTGACGGAAGCAGCTCGCGCAATCGGCCTCCGTATCGAGGTAGCCGCCCGCACCGTACGACGCTGGGAGTCAACAGACCCGCCGTGGCCGCATCCAGAACACGCCGCCGCGCTGGAAGCTCTGTTCAAACGCCCCATAACAGAACTTGGATTCACCCCACCGTGGCCGAATGGCACGGACGGGCGTAGTCCACGGGAACCGTTGAGCACCAATGGAAACCAGAAGGCTGGACGTTATCGGCGCGTGGTGGGCGGCGTGGAGTTGCCAGCGGCTGTCGCGAAGAACTATGTGGCGATCACGGTCGCTCATCGCGGGATGTACTGGTCATTGCCTGCGAAGCAGCTGCAACGGTCCGTCTCTGACCATGCTCGGCTGGGCGCGGATCTCATTCCGCAGATCGATGTACGTGCTACGACCACCCTGGCCAGAGCCGTGTCGGAATCGGCGCTGCTCGCGGGCCGCCTCGAGTTCTTCGACCTCCAGCAACCCGAGGAGGCTCAGGCCAGTTTCGTTCTCGCACTTCAAGCTGCCCACGAAGCTGCGGATACCTTGCTGGGCTGTGCAGTGCTCGCGCACATGGCCTTCATCCCCGCGTTCTCAGGTGAAGTCAAGCGAGCTGAGGAGGCGAGGGAGCGGGTTCGTGCGGCTCGGGCATTCGCACGGCGGGGTGAGGGGAATCATGAGCTGACGGCGTGGCTCGACGCGGTGGAGGCCGAGGTCGAGACGCGGTTCGGCAACACTCGTCAGGCTCTGAGCCTGATCCGGCACGCCGAACAGTCCTACGCCCAGCACGATCCGCAGGATCGGCCGTCGCCGGAGTGGCTGGATTGGTTCTCCCCGACGCGGCTCGCGGGCTTCAAAGCCAACACCCTGATCTCTGCGGGTGATGGTCGTTTGGCGTTGGAGACATTGCGGCAAGTGCTCGACGAACTTCCTGCCGAATCAGTGAAACAGCGGTCGGTCTACCTCGCCGATGCCGCCGCTGCGTGTGTGTTGGACAAGCTTCCCGAGCAGGCGTGCCGCTTCCTCGAGGATGCGTTGGACGGGATCGGTGAGTACTGGTACGCAACGACTCTGGACCGAATCAAGGCAGTCAGGCAGGACCTACGAAAGTGGGACTCGCTGCCTGAGGTGAGGGCGCTGGATGAGCGGTTGTACGACTGGCATACAACCGTCAACTCGCTGTCCGGCTAGCGCTCGGCCTTCACGATGTCGGGGAGCTCGGACAGGCTGGCGATTCGCCAGTCCGAAAGCTCCTTGACATCCTGGCGGTCCCGGTGAATCCATCCCCATGGTCCGCGCTGGATGTAGGCGGTCCGCATACCCACCTTCACAGCGGGAGTGATGTCGTTGTCGATGCGGTCACCGACGTAGATGATCTGATCGGCCGGGCATCCGGCGACCTCGACAACCTTCTCGAAGAACGCGACATCGGGCTTTGCGACACCCCAGTCATCGGAGGTCGCGATGAAGTCGGTCGGCAGATCGAGCCCACGCAGCAGCCCGCCAGCGCGCACAGTCTGGTTCCCGACGATGCCCACCCAGACACCCATCTCGCGGAGTTTCGACAGGGCGGGGCGCACATCCGGGTAGAGGTCGTCCTCACCGAACCACTCGGGCTTACCTGCGTCCGCGCGCGCCTGGCGCTGCTGATCCAAATCGAAACCGGGCTTGAACACCTGGAACGTCTCCCGGTAGTCCAGCCCCTGGGCGATCACCGCGCCGAACACCGAGACAAAGGTGTGGCGCGGAACGCCCAACCAGTCCGCCCAGGTGCCGTATTCCCTGGTCTCGTCCACAAGGGTCTCGCCGACGTCGAATACAACAGCCTGGATCACCACAACTCCTACCTCGACCGCCCATCGCGCGGCACCAACCTTGCCCGAGCCAGTGTAGGGCGCGCAGGAAAGACGGGTATGCCCCTAGCTGCGCTCGTTGTCGCCGGGCCCAACGACGGCTACCAGTCCAGGTCGTAGTCCATTCCACGCTGATAACCCTGATCGTTTCCGGGGCTCGAAATCGGCCCCGAAATCGGAAACGGTTGCGCTCACGCCATGGCCGAACGCGGCGTTGACCGCAGCATCGATGGATGCGCCGACCCCGCACGTTGTTACCTTGGTTTCATGGTCAGTGCGGCATCGACCCGGCGGCGTGAAGAGTTGCGCGATTTCCTGCGGTCGCGGCGGGAACGGATCGGTCCGGGTGAGGTGGGTCTGCCGGTAGTGGGGCGGCGGCGTACGCCCGGACTACGGCGCGAGGAAGTCGCGATGCTGGCCGGGGTGGGGGTGTCCTGGTACACGTGGCTCGAGCAGGGGCGTGACATCACGGTGTCGGGTGAGGTGCTCGACGCGGTGGCGGGGGTCTTGCGGTTGAGCGAAGCGGAGCGGGCGCACCTGTATCTGCTCGCCGGGCTCAATCCGCCGCCCGCGAGCGGTTCGGCGGGGACCGAGGTGACTCCCGAGATCCGTCGGCTCATCGATGGCTGGGAGCGCGGACCCGCCGTGGTGCGTGATCGGTACTGGAACATCCTGGCGTTCAACGCTATCGCCGGACGGGCGTTCGGTTGCGACGACGGCGAACCGCACAATTGCCTGGTCACTTTCTTCACCAGCCCGCGCTATCGCGGCCTGCCCGAGCTGTGGGATGCGGCAGCGCCGGGGATTGTCGCCGCGTACCGCGCCGATGCTGCGCTCGCACCGCACGATGACGAATTCCTCCGGGTGGCCCGCGAACTCGCCGCCACCGAGCCGGAGTTCGCGCAATTGTGGGACCGCCACGAGGTCGGCGCCCCGCTGCAGGCGGTGAATGCGCTCCGTCATCCCGAGGTCGGCGAGCTGTACTTCGACGCGACAACGCTGACCATCGCCGATCATCCGGACTGGTCGCTGGTGTTGTACAACCCGAGACCGGGCTCCGATACCGCCGAGCGCCTCACCCGCATGCCGCGACTGCGCCTGACCGAATCTGCTTGACGCGCTACGGAACTACCGCCATCGGCGAGCCTGGTGTTGCCACACCCCTGATAACTGCGCACTGCCCACTCACCAGTCGCGCAGCCACGCTGAATCCATGACACACAACAGTTCTCGATTCGACGGCAAGACGGCACTGATCACCGGCGGCACCAGCGGGATGGGTCTGGCCACCGCGCACCGGTTGATCGCCGAAGGCGCCGAGGTCGTGGTGACCGGTCGCGACAAGACCCGGCTCGACGCCGCGGTGGCCGAACTCGGCGAGCGCGCATACGGCATCGCGGGCGATGTCACCGATCTCGGCGACCTCGACACCATGGTGGCCGTCGTCGCCGACCGCTTCGGCCGCCTCGACGTGGTGTTCGCCAATGCGGGCATCGGCTCGTTCCAGCCGATCGATCAGGTCACCGGCGCGCTGTTCGACGACGTGATCGGCGCGAACGTCAAGGCCGCGTTCTTCACCATCCAGAAGGCGCTGCCGCTGCTGCCCGATCACGCCGCGATCGTCATCAATGCCTCGTTCGGCCTGCACCGCGGCGTCCCCGGCACGGCCCTGTACTCGGCGAGCAAGGCCGCCGTCCACAACCTGACCCGCACGCTCGCCGCCGAATTGGCGCCTCGCCGCATCCGCGTGAACTCGGTCAGCCCCGGTTACATCGATACCCCGGCTTTCCGCGCCGAACTGTCCGAGGAAGCCCAGCAGGGTGCCGCCGGCCTGTCCCCCGCAGGCCGCGTCGGCACGTCCGAGGATGTCGCCGCCGCCGCCGCATTCCTGGCATCCGGTGACGCCACCTACATCAACGGCCATGATCTGCGGGTCGACGGCGGACTCACCGCGGTGGACGCCGCCGCGCTCCTGTAAACGACTCACTGGCCGAACAGCGCCATCGGGACCACTCTCATGACCTGCCAGCTGCAGATCCCGCGACGACAGCCGGTTCGCCCCGCCGGCTCCTGGTCAGCGCAGCGCTGCGCGCCCTCGCACCCGGCCGAGGACGACGAGCACGACCAGCGTCACCACCACGAGCACCGTGGTTCCGGCCGCGGCATCGAACACCTCGCCGCGGTCGGTCTGGGCGAAGATGCTGACGGGCAACGTCTTCCAGGTGGCGGGGTAGACCATGATCGTGGCGCCGAGCTCGCCCATGGACAGTGCCACCGCCAGACCCGCGGCGGCGCCGAGGGCGGGCAACAGCAGCGGCAGGGTGATCTGGCACAGCACCCGCACCGGGCCGGCGCCGAGCGATTCGGCGGCCTGGCGGTAGGCGGGGTCGAGACGGTCCAGTGCGGCGGACACCGCGCTGAACGCGTAGGCCAGGACCAGGACCGTGTGCGCCACGATCACGATCCACTTGGTCCCGCCGAGCAGCAGCGGGCGTTCGTTGAAGGCGATGAGCACACCGAGACCGACGGCGACCGAGGGCACCGCGACCGGCAGATGGAATACCGCGGCGGTGAGGCGGCGCAGCCAGGCAGGTGCTTCCCGCGAGGCCAGTGCCGCCCAGGTGCCGATGACCAGGGAGAGCGCGCCCGCCAGCAGTGCGGTCTGCAGGCTCACCGACAGGCTGGCGGCTTGCTCACCGCTGAGGGCCTTGCCCAGATTGGTGAAGCCGAGGTCCGACGGCAGCGGGCCGGTCCAGCTGCCCGCCAGTGCGGCGGCGACCACGGTGGCGATCGGGGCGACGAAGACCGCCGCCACCACGAGCGCGAACACGCCTAGTACCAGGGCTTTTCCCCGTGGAGTCCAGACGAGCACGATCAGTCTCCCTTCGGGCGGGCGGTGAACCGGGCGAAGATGAGCCGGTAGGTGAGGTACAGGGTGAGCGAGAGCAGCACTTGCACCGAGGCCAGCACGGCGGCGCCGGGCAGGTCGAAGGTGACGATGCCGCGGGTGTAGATCAGCGCGGGCAGGGTGATCACGCCCTTGGCGCCGGTGAACAGCACGATGCCGAACTCGTTGAGCGTCAGCAGCAGCACCAGGCTGCCGCCCGCCGCGAGCGCGGGCCACGCCTCCGGCAGTACGACCTGCCGCAGCACCCGCCACGGCGACGCGCCGAGACTCGCTGCCACGTCGAGTTGTTCGCGCGGCAGCTGCGCGAACGCGGCGAGCACCGGCCGCACCACGAACGGGGTGAAGTAGGTGATCTCGGCCAGGATCACCCCGAGCGGGGTGGTGAGGAAATCGACGACCGGCTGTGTGGCGCCGGTCAATTCGGCCAGCAGCGCGTTCACCGCGCCCGCCGTCCCGTAGAGAAACGTGAAGGCGAGGGTGATGAGGAACGACGGCAGGGTCAGGATCGTATCGATGAGCCTGCCGACCACACCCGAACCCGGGAACGGCACGAACGCGAGCACAATCGCCAGGAACGTGCCGAGCACCAGGCAACCGGCCGTCGCGCAGACGGCGATGGACACGGTGCGCCACAGCGCTTCCCGGAACGCCTCGGACCCGAGCACCGAGGTCCACACCTCGGTACCGCGCCCGGTCGGTGTCTGGGTGGACTCGGTGAGTACCCGCAGGATCGGGTAGCCCGCGATGCCGAGCACGACGAACACGGGCGGCATAGTCCACAGAATCGGCAGCCACGAACGCTGCGCTGCAGCGGGTTTCACCTCAGCCGCAGGAACCGGCTGATCGAGGACCGGAGTGGTCATCGCCGCACCTCCGCGTCGCTGCACCGAGCCGGAGCAGGCATTGCGGTGCCCGACGGCAGCGCCCCGGAGACCAGCCGCGATACCGAGAGGGCGGATAGGAGAGCGTTCTCGGTCATGAGCCTTTGACCTGTCGTACGACCTTGGAACCGCTACCCCGCATCACGGCGTCTGCCGAGGCGAGCGGCGAAACGGTGGCTTTCATGACGCGTTCCCCGGCCGCCGAACGGAACTGTCTGCGGCACCGCCACTTCCGCTGCCGACTGCATGGGGGATCAGCACCCCGGCCGGATCGGGCAATCGCACGCCGACGATCGCGCCGACCTCGGTGGTGAAATGCCCTGGCACGTCGGCGGCGAGCTCACCGGGCAGACCGTCGACCGCCAGCTCGACGCGGGTCGAGGCGCCGCGCCATACGGAGGTCAACACGGTGGCACGGAGGGTGTCGCGGTCACCGGTCTTGCCGATGGTGATCGTGTGCGGCCGGATGCACAGCAACGCAGCATCATTCGGCGCCCGGTCGGCCGGCCCGAATCCGGGCCGCGGCGCCTGCGCGCGCAAGGTCGCGGTACCGGCGGTGACCAGTGCCGCGGTACCGGAGACGTGATCGACCGTGCACGGCACCAGGTTCGCGCCGCCGAGGAAGCCGGCGGTGAAATCGGAGGGCGGTCGCTGCCACAGGTTCTCGGCGGTGTCGATGTCGACCAGCCGGGAATCGCGCATCACCGCGATCCGGTCGGCCAGGGCCAGCGCCTCGGCCTGATCGTGGGTGACATACAGCATCGCCGTGTCGGGCAGGGCCTTGCGCAACTGCTGGAGCTCGCCGAGCATCGAGTGCCGCAGCTGCGCGTCGAGCGCGGCCAGCGGCTCGTCGAGCAGCAGCACCCTGGGCCGGATCGCCAGCGCGCGGGCGATCGCCACCCGCTGCTGCTGGCCGCCGGACAGCTCGCGCGGCAGCCGCTGGGCGTAACCGGCCATCCCGACCATTTCCAGCGCCTCGGTGACCCGCGCGCCGATCTCGGCGCGCGGTACCCGATGCGATGTCAGCCCGAACGCGACATTGCTGTGCACGCTCATGTGCGGGAACAGCGCGTAGGACTGGACGACGACACCGATCCCGCGCTTGGCGGGCGAGAGATCGGTGACGTCGCGCCCGGCCAGCCGGACCGCGCCCGAGGTGAGCCGGACGAAGCCGGCCAGCGCCTTGAGCGCGGTCGATTTGCCCGACCCACTCGGGCCGAGCAGCGCGACGGTCTCGCCGACGGCGACGCGCAGGGTGAAATCGGCCAGCGCGACCGCGGCCTTGCGGCCCCTGCCGTACCTGACCCCGACCCGGTCGAACACGATCGCCGGCTCGTTCGCCGCCGCCGCGGTGCGAGTGGCGGACTTCATGCGGAGGTCACCGTCGGACATCGTCAACTCCCTTACAGCACAGCCGGATTCAGCTGCCGGTTGCTTTCTGGTACGCCGCGAGATCGGCGTCCAGCTCGGTGAGGACCTTGTTCCAGTCGACCGCGACCACGTCGACGCCCTGCAGCGTCGCAGCCGGTCCGCCGGCGGCGGGCGCAGCCACATCGGTGCGCGGCGACACGGCGAAGGCTTCGGGGCCCAGCTTGCTCTGCGCGTCGGTGGCGAGCAGGAAGCTCATCAGCTCGGTGGCCTCGTCCTTGTGCGGCGCGCCCTTGGCCAGGCCCATCATGTAGGGCACCGACACGGTGGAGCGCTTGCCGTCGGCGGCGGGGAAGAAGACGGTGAACTGGGAACCCTTCTCCTGCACCGTGGTCAGGTTCATCTGCACGTCGCCGTTGGCGATCAGCAGCTCACCCTTGTCGACCTTGGCCTGCAACTTGCCGGTGGACGAGGACGGGCCGACATTGTTGGCCTGCAGCGCGGCCAGGTAGTCCAGCGCGCCCTGCTTGCCGCGCAGCTGCTGCAGCAGCACCAGCACCGCGGTGCCGTCACCGGCCTGGCCGGGGGTGGAGTACTGCAGCCTGCCCTTGTACTCCGGCTTCAGCAGGTCCTCCCAGGTCAGGGCCGAGGCGTCGACCGAGGGGTTGGCGATGAAGCACAGATAGTTGTTCGCGAGGGTCACGTAGGTGCCCTCGGCGTCCTTGTCCGCGGCGGGGATCGCCGCGGTGTCGATGCCGCTGGGCTGCAGCAGCCCCGACTTCTCGGCCTTCTGGATGAACGGCGGCAGGGTGACGACGACGTCGGCCTGCGGGTTGGACTGCTCCTTGTCGACGCGGTTCACGACCTCGCCGGAGCCCGCCTCGACCAGGTTGACCGCGATGCCGGTCTGCTTGGTGAACTCGGCGAAACGATTCTTGTACCAGCCGCCGACGCCGTCGGCGGAGTACACGGTGACGGTCTTGCCGTCCGCGGATTCGGTGCCGGTGCCACCGCAGGCCGCGGTGAACGCGACGGCGGTGACGCCGGCCAGCAGCAGCGCGGCCCTGGACAGGCGGCGCGCGGTGAGGGAAGTACGCACGATGACAGCAACTTTCGGCTCGTTGTCGAGGGGGAATCGCAGGGACGGTGGGACGTACCGCGACGGCTGCCGCGGCAACGGGAATCAGGAAGCGAGGACGAGTGCGGGGAACTCGGCGACCGAGGCGACCACGTGGGTGGCGCCCGCCGCGCGCAGCTGGTCGGCGGTGTGCGCGCCGGTGCGGGTGCCCGCGACGATGCCCGCGCCCGCGGCGAGACCGGTCGCGATGTCGCTGGTGGTATCGCCGAGCACGGCGATCCGGTCGACCGCGTCGACGCCGAGGCGCAGGGCCGCAGTGAGGATCATGTCGGGGTACGGGCGGCCGCGGCCGGCGTCCGACGGCGCGAGGGTCAGGTCGACCAGGTCCGCCCAGCCGAGGGCGGCCAGCAGCTTGTCCTGGGTGCCGCGGCTGAATCCGGTGGTCAGCGCGACCCGCACACCCGCCTCGCGCAGTGCGGTAATCGCCTCGACCGCACCCGGGATAGGCGCGATGTCGGCCTCGTCGATGAGGGCATCGTAAGCGGCTTCGAAGGCGAGATTGGCGGTCTGGGCGCCGTTCTCGTCGCCGAGCAGCGCGCGGAACACCTCGATCTTGGACTGCCCCATGGTGTCGGCCACGTACCGGCGGGCCTCGTCGCGGCGCGGGCCCTCGGTGTCGATCCCGGCGGCGGTCGCGGCGGCTTCGAAGGCGCGCAGCACCAGTCCGCCGTCGGCGACGGTGGTGCCTGCCATGTCGAGGGCGGCGAGCTGAATCCTGTTGTCCGGCATGGTCGTCCTCACAGTCCGATCTGGTCGGCGGTCTGCTCGCCGATGGCGGGGCCCAGCGTCATGCCGCGGCCGCCGGGGCCGGTGACGACCCAGACGTTGGTGTCGGCCCGCACCCGGGTGACGATGACGTCGGGGTCGGCGCTCTGGCTGTAGACGCCCGCCCAGCGGCGCACGATCGGCGGCAGCGTGCGGCCGAGCAGCTCCTCGGTCACCTCGGTGAGGTGGTCGTAGGGCGCTTCGTCGACGTCGAAGGCGAACGGCTCGGTGTACTCGTGGGTGTCACCGATGGTCAGGCCGCCGTGCAGGCGCTGCACACACAGCAGCTGCATCCTGTGCTCGGCGGCGGTCGCGGTCTGGGACTGCTCGGCGGCGAGCGAATCCACCTCGGCGCCTGCGAAACCCGGGTAGTAGCGGAAGCTGTCGCCGTCGGCGATCGCGGTGGTGAGCGGTTCGCCCAGCGGCGCGGTCTGCATCATCTGCAGCCGGACCCGGCGTACCGGCAGCTCACCGGCGAGCTCGCGGGTGAGTCCGGAGTGCGCGGCGCCGGGACAGTGCACGACCAGGTCGGCTTCGTGGCGGCGGCCGTGATCGTCCACGACGACGGCAGCCGATCCGGTATCGAGCACCGACCGGGCCTCGGTGCCCTCGTGGAAGGTGTAGCGGCCACTACCGGCCATATGGGCGCGCAGCGCGGGCAGCGCCTGGCGCGATTCCACCGCGGCGTCGGTCGAGCAATGCAGTCCGGCAAGGTATTTGCCGCGCAGCGCCGGGTTGAGCGCGCGCACCTCGTCGGGGTCGAGCAGGGCGAAGCCACGTGCCTGCGCGGTCGCGCCCGCGGCCGCGGCCTCGGCGACGGCGAGTTCGGCGGGCGTGCGCACCAGTGTGATCGAGCCCGCCGGCCGGAAGCCGACGCCGGCGACCCGGCCGCCGATCTCCTCCCACAGTTCGCGCGAGCGCAGGGTCAGCTCCAGCTCCCCCGCCGCCCGGCCGGAGACCCAGACCAGGCCGAAGTTGCGGACCGTCGCACCGCGTGCCGCACGTTCGCGTTCGAGCTGAACGACCTCGTGGCCACGGGCGATCGCCGCCCAGGCGTGTGCGGTGCCGAGTATCCCGCCACCGATGATGACCAATCGCATGCCAATGATGGTGGCAAATGGTCTAGACCGATAGGTGTGGGCAGCGAGAACGGAAAGTTAATTTTTGGTATAGACCAATCCATGTAGGCTGGATCGCATGGCAGTACCGCACCCGACGCGCGTTCCCAAGGTGTTCCTGGTTCGCACCGAAATCGACGGCATCCTGGCCGATCTCGGCGAAGGCGACCCGGTGCCGTCCGAACGCGACCTCGCCGCCCGCTTCGGCGTCGCCCGCGAGACGGTGCGCCAGGCACTGCGAGAACTGCTGGTGGAGGGCAAGATTCGCCGCCGCGGCCGCGGCACGGTGGTCTCCCGCCCGAAACTCACCCAGCCGCTGTCGCTGCGCTCCTATACCGAGGGCGCGATCAGCCTCGGCCGGACACCGGGCCGCATTCTCGTCGCCTGGGAAGACGTCCCCGCCGACGCGGAGACCGCCGCCGACCTGGAACTGGAGCCAGGCACACCGGTGATGCACCTGGAACGGGTGCTGCTCGCCGACGGCGAGCGCATCGGGCTGGAGAGCACCTACCTGCCGCTGCACCGTTTCGCCGGCCTGCGCGGCGGCTACGATCCGACCACCTCGCTGTACGCGGCGATCCGCGCGACCGGCGTCGTCTTCGCCGGTGCGCGCGAACGCATCGAAACCGTACTCGCCGCGCCGCGCGAAGCGGGCCTGCTGGAATGCACCACCGCGCTACCGATGCTGTTGCTGCACCGGCGCAGTGTCGACGCCGACGGCGCACCCATCGAACGGGTGCGATCGCTGTACCGGGGCGACCGCATCGCCTTCGAGGCGATGCTGTCACCCGAGCACGCGTGATGCGCTACTGCTCCGGCAGCCTGCGCCTGCCGCCGGCCACATCGGTGACCAGATCGGTGTAGCCGTCGACCAGCTCGGCCAGGTGGTACCAGTGCTTGTGCGTGCTGTCGCTGCGCGCACCGTCGATGTCGATGGCCTGGTTGGCATCCACCCAGCTGCGCGCCATCCGGTCGACCACGGCGCCGAGACTCTCGGTGTGCAGTGACGCGCCGTTGCGATGCAACGGGATCTCCTGCACGATCCAGTCGTTGATATCGTCGACGAGTTCGCTGCGACGGCAATCGATTTCGGCTATCAGTGCGGCATCGCGCACCTGCGCCCGCCGTTCGTGCAGTTCAGCCAATGCGTGCGCTGAACGCAACAATTCTCGATCTTGAAAACGCCTGCCCTGGAATGCACACAACAATTGCGGCGCAGTCGGCAGTACCCCCATCACCGGCGCGCTCATCGCAACGCCCCGAATTCACCCGACACCCAAGATTTGTCTACCAACATGATTGGCTCTCGATTCGGTTATCCCGGTCTTCTGTTCGGATTGCTCGCAACCAGGCTAACTGGATCATGCTCGCTCACAAGACGAAACGCAAGATTGCGTTGTCACTCCTGCAGTAAAGCCACCCTGACAGAACCGGTGGTCACATCCGAAGGGCAGCAGGGCTTTCCGGCGTGTCTCCGCGCGCGCCGACCTCCGGCTATACGCGATGGCCTGCCTTCTTCGCCGATCGCGTGACATCGGCGCCCCACAGCGCAATAATGCGATTCACGAAGCGCGCCACAGGCGAAGGGGAACCATGGCAGGCAAGCGCACGACACTGACCGTCCGGCTACGCAGGCTCGCCGCCATGTTGCGCGAGTTGCGCGAAACGGCGGGACTCAGCAAGGAAGATGTCAGCGCTCGCACCGGCATCAACGTGACCACGCTGTATCGCATCGAAATGGCCCAGGCTCGCCCGCAACGCCGCACTCTCGGCGCGATGCTGGACCTGTATCAGGTGAACGAGAAAACGCGCGATGAAGCGCTCAGCCTGCTCACCGACGCGCTCAAACCCGGTATGTCGCACGCCTATGAGGGCGCGTTATCCGATGTATACGCCACGTACATCAATTTCGAGGCGGAAGCGCTGTCGGCCCGCCAGTACCAGACGTCGACCGTGCCCGGCCTGCTGCAGACCTTCGACTACGCCGCAGCCGTGATCGACACATCGATGCCGCGCCTCGATGCCGCGGTGATGGAGAGCAGGGCGAAGGCGAGGATGGATCGTGCCGTCAACCTCACCAAGGAGGAGCCGCTCGAGCTCTGGGTGGTGATGGACGAGGCGGCGATCCGCAGGGTGGTCGGCGGGCCTGCCACGATGGCCGGTCAGCTCGACCGGCTGCTGCTCGAGACCAAGCGCAAGAATGTGATCCTGCAGGTACTGCCGTTCGACGCGGGCGCCCATCCCGGCATGGCAGGCTCGTTCACCCTGCTCGACTTCCGCAATCCGGTCGACCCCGAACTGGTGTACGTGGAGAGCATGTCGGTGCACGACCTTGTCGAAGGACATTCCGAGATCCGCCGGTTCGGCGTGATCTTCGACCAGCTGCGCGCGATGGCGTTGAGCCCGCGTGATTCGGCGGCGCTGATCGCCCAGGCACGCGCCGATATCGCTCAGTAGCGACTGGGGCTGCCGGAGCCCGATCGCGGCCGGGCGCGATCAGCCTGAGGTGCGGGCCGTCGACGTCGCGGTGGCCATGCCGAGGACGCGGGCGATCTCGGCCAGCCCCTCCGGTGCGGTCAGCTCGTCGGGCGCCGCGTCCAGGACCAAGCCGGTCACCGCGCCTTCGACGTACGGACGCCAGTTGCGTACCACGACTTCCGGATTCGGCCGGTCGTCACCGCCGGGCTCGCGGCCAGCGACGCAGACGGTCAGATCGCCGGCGAGGAGCGCGGGGCGATGGCCGGCCACCATCCGCGCGGCCGTGTCCGCCGCGTCGGCGATCCGGTCCAGGTCGGCGCCGGTGAGCTCCACGGTCCCGGCGAGGGCGGCGGTGACGACCGCGGCGGTCTGGTCGGCGGTGAGTTCGGCCGTATCGGTCTCGACACCGAGCAGCGGGCCGAATCGGGCCACGAACTCCCCGGCCGAGAGCCGCTGCGGCGGAACGGCTCTGTGTGCGGCGGGGTCGGCGTCGAGCAGCACGACCCGGACATCGTCACCGGCCGCTCGCAACAGCACCGCGATCTCGTGGGCGACGAAACCGCCCACGGACCAGCCGAGTAGTTGACAGGGACCGTGCGGGGCGATGCTGCGGATCTCGGCGACGTAGCGGGCGGCGTATTCGCGGATCGTGCGCGGCGCCGGGTCAACAGGCGCCTGCAGCCCGTAGATCGGAACGCGGGGATCGACGTGCGCGACCAGACCGGCGTAATTCCAGGCCAATCCGGCTTCACCAGCCACACAGAACAGCGTGGCACCGTCGGCGGACGCCGTGCGCGGACGAATCGGCAATACGACCGACAAGGCCGACGACCCAGCGGGCCCGCCGTCGAACGCGGACGCCGCCAGACAGGAATCGGGCCGATCCGGCGACCACACGCAGGCAGAGTCGGGCGGGGCGCCGGACGAATCAGCGTGAATGCTCACGCCCAATGATACGTCGTACGAAACCTCCACCGGCCCAAGAGTTTCGGGGGCATCGTGGGTCAGTACGTGTACGCGGGCAGGCAGCGCACCCCTGCCCACAGATCGTCGACGAGGCGCTGATAGCTGTCGGCGAGATCGTCGAGCCTGACCCACTCGTCGTAGTAGACCGGGTCGGGCGCACCGGCCAGCGCGACGAACGCCTGGGTGCTGTGCCTGGCCAGCCGGTCGACCAGTCCGCCCAGCGTCTCGCAGTGCTCGTCGGCCGCGGCGAACGGAATCGGCGCGGCCAAGATCACCCAGCGGTCGATCGACCGCATGAGCTGCGCCCTGCGGCGGTCGATCTGAGCCGACTCGCTCAGCGGTGTCCGCTCCCGCAACTCGTGCAGCTGAGCCAGCTCGCCTGCCGCGTCGAGGATCGGATGGTCATCGTGTGGCAAACCACGAAACGCCGCGAGCAGCACG
This sequence comes from Nocardia sp. NPDC057663, assembly GCF_042799895.1. Classification (NCBI taxonomy): domain Bacteria; kingdom Bacillati; phylum Actinomycetota; class Actinomycetes; order Mycobacteriales; family Nocardiaceae; genus Nocardia; species Nocardia sp. NPDC057663. Next base: position 347,079 of record NZ_JBHVHX010000002.1, read on the forward strand.
TCGCGACCGGGCAGCATCGACCCCCGAGCCGACTGCCGCATCTCACCGCTCCCCCGCCGAACCGACAACGTCACCGCACGAAACCTTCATCTGGCATCCCTCCGGATCGGCCACGACACCCCGGCGGGAGCGCCATCGCGTGCGACGGAACGAAGGCACGGCCACGCGAATAGCGCGCACCCGGCAATCATTCCGCCTCCACTGTCCCGCACAACGCGCAAAGACGGAAGCAATGGCCCACCGGACACTCGAGTTGTCCGGTGGGCCCGCTCTCGCAAGCACCGATCTCGCAAGCACATGGGTAACTCACCGGGCACGGGCTACCTAGACCACCCACATCCCGCCGGCCGCACGCCCGAGGCGACCACGCACCTAGTCTGGCCTGAATACCCGGAGAGGCGGCTAGAGCACGCGGAGGCTGCCGAAGAGGCCGTCCTTTTCGTCCTCCGGGCCCGCCGTGAAGTACAGCGCGTTCGCATCGCCCAGGCTCTCGCCGTTGCCGAACATCAGCGCCCACAGCCCGGCGATCTCGACCGGCTTCGCGTCACCGTCGCGCAGGTAGTCGACGAAGGTGCCGGTGGTGTCGTCGTAGGCCAGTACGCGGCCGAGGCCACCGAAGTTGCCGATCAGCAGCTTGCCCGAGAGCGCACCGAAGTTCGACGGCGCGATCGCCACGCCCCACGGCGCGTTGAGCCTGCCGCCGTCGTCGATGATCCGCACCAGCTTGCCCGCGGCGTCGAACTCGGCGATCTTGCCCTTGTCCGGCTTGCCGCCCGACGCCTTGTCCGCCTCGGCGTCGAGGGCGTCCTCTTCGGCCTTGTCGAACTTCGCGGGATTCTTCTCGTCCGGCTTGGTCACCGCGTAGGAGACGAACACGCGGCTGCCCAGGGTGGTGATGTTGAACGGCGCGGGGTCGCCCGGCTTGACCTTCTTGCCCTTCTCGGGCGTGGCCGGGTCGATCACGTCGCCGGTGGCGAACGGGTTGGCGAAACCGGTGGTCGCCACCGGCTGCCAGAACTTGTCGAACGTGCGGACCTGCGGGTCGGTACCGAAGTCGGCGGCGAGCAGCTTGTCACCGGACGGGGCGAGCGCGATCCCGAAGAACGCCATGCCCTGCGCCGAACCGTCGAACACCTGGTTCGAGCCGCCGTCGCGGCGCACGATCGCGCCGTCGGGTGCCTGCTCGGTCCAGGCCGAGATCTTGCCGGAGTCGGTGGCGAAGATGAAGCGCGAGGAGCCGCCGAGCGGGATCGGCATGCCGTCGACATCCACCCATTGGTCGCGCACAGCGAACAGGTCGGAGGTGATCGGCGCCGGGTTGAACACCACGCCGGTGATCTTGCCCGCGCTCTTGTCGGAGGTGTCGGCGTCGGCGCCGGGCACGCCGACGAGCTTGAGCTGGTCCTGGAACAGCTTCTGCAGCTTCGGGTCCGACGACGTGTGCACGTCACCGACGAACTGGAACGACTTGCCGCCCGCGCCGACCCAGAAGTGACCGCCCGCGCCCTTGGGGCGATCGGCCAGGCCCCAGGCGTTGACCAGGTCGGGGTAGGTGAACTGGGCGTGGTAGGAGTCCCTGTTGGCCGCCAGGTTGGTCTGGCTGTACAGGTTGCCGTCGAGCGCGGCGACATCGTCGCCTGCGGGCTCGTTGCTCGAGCACGCCGCGGCCAGCAGCAGGGCCGCTCCGAGAACCACACCGCGCACCAGCCCGGACCGTACCCCGCGGGTACCCCTCACATGTCCGTTCACGTTCTTTCCTTTCGACCTCCGCCGGACGGCGTTTCAGGCGACGCTGACCTTAGCCTGACGGCGGCGGCGGCGTGCCGTGACCGTCGCACCCGTGACACGTCCAGGCGTACCTCCGCCTTCGCTCCGCCCATGCGCGGGTCTGTCGACGGCTACGCCGACTGCGCCATTAGGCTGTCGCCCGTGGTCGAACCCTCCGCCCCCGTCGCCCCGCACCCCGACATCGCCGCCCTGGCACCGCTACTCGGCAGCTGGCGCGGCCGCGGCCACGGCGAGTACCCGACCATCGAACCGTTCGACTATGTCGAGGAGATCATCTTCGGGCATCTCGGCAAGCCGTTCCTCACCTACCGGCAGCGAACCAGGGCAGCTGCCGGCGGCAGGCCGATGCACGCCGAGACCGGCTACCTGCGCAGTCCAGCACCCGGCCGGGTGGAGCTGATGCTCGCCCACCCCACCGGCATCACCGAGATCAGCGAGGGCACGATCACCGAAACCGTCGACGGAATACGCCTCGAATTGAACTCGACGAATATCGGCCGCTCCGGATCGGCGAAATCGGTTACCGCCGTCGGCCGCTCATTCCACGTGACCGGCGACACCATCGACTACACGCTGCGAATGGCCGCCGTCGGTGAATCCCTGCAGCACCATCTGGCCGCAACTCTGCAACGGGCGTGACCGCCGCCGAATTCGAAATATTACCCAGACACGGCCGCTGAACTGCGTATTCGCGCGATCGATACCGATCATTCACCGTTTCATCACGGTCGGATACCGGTTGCGTTCGAACACGCCCGCACATAACGCAACAATTCGGTGTCGCTTACCGCCGCCGCCTGTTGCGGCTGTGATCACCGTTCTACGGTTCAAGCAACCAGCTATCCGTCAGACAATCGAAAGGCTGCCCGGGAAAGCACGTCGAAACCCTGAACGAGGGAGACGGACCATGAGGCGTTCCACCCTGATCTTGACCACTGCCGGGATGATTCTGGGCGGCGCGGCCGCCATCGACCTCCTGGAGGGCGCGGGCACCAACGCCGCACCCGAACCCACTGCGAGCTACAACGTCTCGCACAACATGGCGACAACGCATTCCGAGAGCAGTTCCCTCGCGGTGGTGCGGGGCCTGCTGACGACCGAGAACGCCCACAGACCCGGCCACACCGCCGGCGCCCCCGCTCAGTAGCCGGGCGGCAGCGCGGCGAACATGTCCCGCGTGACGGCGACGGCATTGTCCGAGCTGCCACCCTTGACCAGCAGCGTCGCGAACGCCATATCCCCGCGATAGCCGACGAACCACGAGTGCGACCCGCCGTCGACCTCGGCTTCGCCGGTCTTGCCGTACACCTCGCCCTGGTCCCTGATCCGTTCGGCGGTGCCGCCGGTGACAACCATGCGCATCATCGAACGCAGGCCGTGCACCACGGTCTGGTCGATCGCGGGCCGGTCGCCGGTAACCTCGGTCGGCCGGCCCGCGATCAGATACGGCACCGGCGCCGACCCGTGCGCGACGGTCGCCGCCATCACCGCCATCCCGAACGGGCTCACCACCACCCGGCCCTGGCCGATGCCGTCCTCGGCGCGCTGCACGAGTTCCTCCGCGGGCGGTACCGACCCCGACATGGTCGGCAGCCCCGCCACCTTGTAGTCCTGGCCGATTCCGAGGCGAGCGGCGGCCGCGGTGAGCGCGGTGCCGTCGAGCCTGCTCGCCAGCCGCGCGAATGTGGTGTTGCAGGACCGTTCGTAGGCGGTCGCCATCGGCACGTCGCCGACGGAGAAGAGGTTGTAGTTGGGGATCGTGCGCTCGCCGATGGTGGTGCGGCTCGGGCACGGCAGCACCGTGTCGGGCGTGACGATGCCCGCCGCCATCGCGGCCGAGGCCGTCACCGTCTTGAAGATCGAGCCGGGCGGGTACTGACCGCTCGTGGCCACCGGGCCGTCGCGATCGGCGGCCTTGTTCTGGGCGACCGCGAGGATCGCGCCGGTCGACGGGCGGAGCACCACCATCATGGTCTGCTCGGTGCGCAGGTCCACCGCGTGCTGCGCGGAGTTCTGCACGAACCGGTCGATGCTCAGCGCGAACGACGGTGCGGGCTGGGCCGAAACCTCGTGCAGCACATCGAGATCGGCGCCGTGGGCATTGCGGGTGACCACACTCCAGCCCGCCTTGCCGTCGACCTCGGCGATCACCGTCTTGCGGACCTGGGTGAGCAGGTCGGGCGCGAACTTGCGGTCGGTGGGCACCATGTCCCACTCCTGGGTGAGTGTGATGCCGGGCAGCCCGATCAGTTCGCCGCCGATGGTCTCGGCCTCGTACTCGTCGAGCAGGATCACCGTGTACGGGCCGTCGGACCTGCGCGCGGCGTCCAGGATCGACTGCGGGGTATAGGCGACCGGGTCGATGCGGCTCAGCGCCGCGGCGAGCGTGCCGGCGACCCGGGTCGGATCGGGGGCGTCGGCCGGATCGAACCGGACTCGGGACACCTTGCCCGGCACCAGGACATCGCTGCCCGCCGATTCGTTGACCCGCGCGCGCGGCGCCGGTGCGGTGCGCAGTTCCAGCGTCTGGGTGTCGCCGAGTTTGGGATGGATGTCGGCCGAGGTCCAGCGGACCAGCCAGCGGCCACCGCTGCGGCCCATCTGCAGTTCGCCGGTGTAGGTCCATTGACGGCCCTTGGGCAGAGTCCAGGCGTAGGTGTAGTCGACCGTGGCGGTGTCACCGCTGACGCGGGCGTCACCGGTCCTGATCTCCAGTTTCTCGGCCTGCAGCGCCTGCCACGTCGAAGTCAGTGCGGCCGTTGCCTTCTCGGGCGAGCTGGTCAGCCCGGCGGCCGCGACGAGATCGCGGTCGGCGAACGCCGCGGCGAAGGCGTCGGCGGCGGGAACCGGTCCCTGCGGGCCGGCGGAACAGGCGGTCGCCGCCACCGCGAGGGCGGCCACCGCGTACGTGGTTACCATCCGTGTCCTCATCGGCACCGATCGTAACGGCGACCGGGCAGCAAACCCTGGATGACGGCGCCGTACACGCCTGGATTCAGTCCACGAGCACCGTGGCGAAGGTGGCGATCTGGCGGAAACCCACACGGCTGTAGGCACGTCGGGCGATCTGGTTGTAGTCGTTGACGTACAGGCTGGCCGTACGTCCCGTCGCGACAACAGCATTGGCGACCGCGGCCGTGCCCGCCGTGCCGACGCCGGAGCCACGGAATTCGGGATGCACCCACACGCCCTGGATCTGGCCGGTCCGCCGCGACAGCGCACCGATCTCCGCCTTGTAGACGACCACGCCGTCCTCGAAACGCGCCCAGGCCCTTCCTGATTCGATCAGGCTCTTGATTCGCCGACGGTAGCCGCGGCCACCGTCGCCCGCGCGCGGGTCGACACCGACCTCCTCGATGAACATCGCGATCGCGGCGGCCAGGTAGCGATCGATCTCGTCGGGCCTGACCCGGCGCACTCCGCTGTCGGGCCGGGCCAGCGCGGGCGAGGCGAGGGCGAGCAGCGGCTGATCGGCACGCAGATCCCGGGCGGGCCCCCACGTGGGCTGCAGCAGTTCCCACAGCGGCAGCGCGAGTTCCTGCCTGCCGACCACCGAGGAACACACCCGCGGCCAGCGCGCCGCGCGTTCGGCGAACGCCCGCAGGGCCTGCTGGTCACCGCGAAGCGGCATCAGATTCGCGCCGGAGAAGCACAGCGAATCCGCGGGCCCGCCGCGACTCCACAACTCACCGAGACCGGAGCGCGCGTCGAGACCGAACTCCTGGACCCGGGCGGCGATCATGCAGGATGCCACCGGGTCTGCGTCCAGGACACGCAGCACCTCGGCCAGATCTCGGACGGACACCGGGCGCGCGGGCGCGGTTTTGGACCGTCGCGTCGGCTCCAGCAGACTCCGCACGGCACCAGCCTGCCACGAAAGCACGCCGAGCGGTACGGGTCCGCGGAATCCGATGCCCGTGGCGAGCGAGCCGTGACTCAGCTGACAGTGACGACCGGCTCGGCGCCCGGCTGCTCGCCCATCTCCTCGGCGATGCGCATCGCCTCTTCGATCAGCGTCTCCACGATCTGGGCCTCCGGCACGGTCTTGATGACCTCGCCCTTGACGAAGATCTGGCCCTTGCCGTTGCCCGAGGCGACGCCGAGATCGGCCTCGCGGGCCTCGCCGGGACCGTTCACGACGCAGCCCATCACCGCGACCCGCAACGGCACCTCGAGCCCGTCCAGGCCCGCGGCGACCGCGTCGGCGAGGGTGTAGACGTCGACCTGCGCGCGACCGCACGACGGGCACGACACGATCTCGAGCTTGCGCGGGCGCAGGTTCAGCGACTGCAGGATCTGGCCGCCGACCTTGACCTCCTCGGCGGGCGGCGCCGACAGCGAGACCCGGATCGTGTCACCGATGCCCTCGCTCAGCAGTGCGCCGAAGGCCACCGCCGACTTGATCGTGCCCTGGAACGCCGGGCCCGCCTCGGTGACACCCAGATGCAGCGGGTAGTCGCTCTGCGCGGCCAGCTGCCGGTAGGCCTCCACCATGATCACCGGGTCGTTGTGCTTGACCGAGATCTTGATGTCGCCGAACCCGTGGTCCTCGAACAGGCTCGCCTCCCACAGCGCCGACTCGACCAGCGCCTCGGGGGTGGCCTTGCCGTACTTCTCCAGCATTCGCTTGTCCAGCGAACCGGCGTTCACGCCGATGCGGATCGGGATACCCGCGGCGCCCGCGGCCTTGGCGACCTCGCCGACCCGGCCGTCGAACTCCTTGATGTTGCCCGGGTTGACCCGGACCGCGGCACACCCGGCATCGATCGCGGCGAAGATATAGCGCGGCTGGAAGTGGATGTCGGCGATCACCGGGATCTGCGACTTCCGCGCGATCGTGGCGAGCGCGTCGGCGTCCTCTTGGCGGGGACAGGCCACCCGGACGATGTCGCAGCCCGACGCGGTCAGCTCGGCGATCTGCTGCAGCGTCGCGTTGACGTCGTGGGTCCTGGTGGTCGTCATCGACTGCACCGAAATCGGCGAGTCACTGCCGACGCCGACATTGCCCACCTTCAGCTGGCGGGTCTTGCGCCGCGATGAGAGAACAGCAGCGGGAGCGGCGGGCATCCCCAATCCGATTGTGCTGGTCACGTTCGGCTGCCTTCTTTCGTACGTCTGTCGATTCGACCGGGATTGTTGCTGCCGAGCTTAGTCGCGCCGGTACCCGGGGCGCCCTGTGAGGGGCACGACACCGGGCGGACGCGGATCAGGGGAGGCGGATCGGGTTGACGATATCGGCGGCCAAGGTCAGCAGCATGAACGCACCACCGATCACCACCGCCACATACGTCACAGGGAGCAGCTTCAGGTAGTCCACCGGGCCGGCCGGGGCCTTGCCACGCCAGGACCGGATCGTGTCCCTGGCCTTTTCGTAGAGCACGACCGCGATGTGCCCGCCGTCCAGCGGGAGCAACGGCAGCAGATTGAACGCGCCGAGGAAGAAGTTGAGGCTGGCCAGCACCAGGATGAACATGCCCCACAGGCCGCGCTCGGCGGTCTCGCCGCCGATGCGGCTGGCGCCGTACACGCTGACCGGGGTCTCCGGGTCGCGCTCACCGCCGGTGACAGCCTCCCACAGCGCCGACACCTTCTGCGGCATCTTCGCCAGCGACTTCACCGTCTCGATGAAGAAGTCGCCGGTGAACGAGATCGTCGCCGGGATCGCGGCGACCGGGCCGTACTGCTTCGGCTCCGCGAAATCCGGGCCGACGCCGACCGCGCTCACCTCACGGCTCGGGCCCTCCTTCGGGTACCGCACGGTGCGCTCCGGCGTCACGGGCACCGTCAGCGTCTTGCCGTCCCGCTCGATCGTGTAGGTGAAGGTGCCGGTCTGCTTCTGCGTCTCGGCCTGGAACTGCACCCAGGTCGTCACCGGCACACCGTTCACGGCGGTCACCACGTCGCCACGCTGCAGACCCGCCCGCTGCGCCGGACCGGCACCGGCACACGGCTGCATCGTCTGGTCGGGGTTCTGCTGCGCGACACAGCTCATCGAGCCCAGTGACGTCGCCGGCGGCTGCTCGAGTTGCGGCAGACCCCAGCCGATTGCCAGGACGACCAGCAGCACGAAGCCGAGCAGGAAGTTCATCGCGATACCGCCGAACATCACGACCAGGCGCTTCCAGGTCGACTGCCGGTACATCGCCCGGTCGACCTCTTCGGGCTCGAGCTCGTCGAGCGCCGTCATGCCCGCGATATCGCAGAACCCACCCAGCGGCAGTGCCTTGAGGCCGTACTCGGTCTCACCACGGCGGAACGAGAACACCTTGGGTCCGAAACCGATGAAGTAGCGGCGCACCTTCATGCCGGTGGCCTGCGCCGCCCACATGTGCCCGCACTCGTGCAGCGCGATCGAGATCGTGATACCGAGGGCGAACAGCGCGAACCCCAGCGCGAATACCATCTGGCTCCTGTGTCGATTCGCGTCGTGTCAGGACGCGATGATTTCCGTGGCGTACTGCCGTGCCCAGCGGTCGGCCGCGAGGACGTCGTCCAGGGTATCGGGTTCCGCCTGCCAGCGGTCGGCGGCCTCTACCGCCTGTGTGACGGTGCGCACGATCGCGGGAAAGCTGATCTTGCCGTCGAGGAAGGCTTGGACCGCAACCTCGTTGGCGGCGTTGTAGACGGCGGTGACGCTGCCGCCCGCCTCGCCCGCCTGCCTGGCCAGGCGCACCGCGGGGAAGACCTTGTCGTCGACCGGTTCGAACGTCCAGGTCGACGCGGTGCCGAAGTCGCACGCGGCCGCGGCGCCCGGGACCCGGTCGGGCCAGCCCAGCGCCAGAGCGATGGGCAGTTTCATGTCCGGCGGGCTGGCCTGGGCGAGGGTGGAGCCGTCGGTGAAGGTGACCATGGAGTGCACGATCGACTGGGGGTGCACGGTGACGTCGATGCGGTCGTAGGGGACGCCGAAGAGCAGGTGGGTCTCGATCAGCTCGAGGCCCTTGTTCACCAGCGACGCCGAGTTCAGGGTGTTCATCGGGCCCATCGACCAGGTCGGGTGGGTTTTGGCTTCGGCGGGGTTCACCGCTTCGAGCATCTCGGCGGTCCAGCCGCGGAACGGGCCGCCGGAGGCGGTGAGGACCAGTCGCGCCACTTCCTCGGCCCGGCCGCCGCGCAGACACTGCGCGAGCGCGGAATGCTCGGAATCGACCGGGACGATCTGGCCCGGCGCGGCCGCGCGGGTGACCAGGGATCCGCCGGCGACGAGGGATTCCTTGTTCGCCAGCGCGAGGCGGGTACCCGCTTCCAGGGTGGCCAGGGTCGGCCCGAGGCCCAGCGAGCCGACCAGGGCGTTGAGCACGACATCGGCTTCGGTGCGGCGCACGAGTTCGGTCGCGGCGTCGGGGCCGCCGAGCTCGAGGTCGAGCGCCTGCGCGGCGGCGGGATCGGCGACGGCGACATTGCGGGTGCCGGTGGCCGCCATCTGCTCCACGAGCAGGGCGGTGTTGCCCCCGCGCGCGGCGAGACCCACCACCTCGAAGCGGTCGGGGTTGGCGGCGATCACCTCTAGCGCCTGGGTACCGATCGAACCGGTACTGCCGAGGAGCAGCACCTTCACCCGGTCGGCGGACGTGGAGCGGCCTTCTGCGGCACGCGTTGCTGGGTGGGACACGGCCCCATTGTGGCAGGGCTGCTGGCTACGACGGACGGTCGTATGCCACGATATGACCAACTCGCCCAACCAGAACTCGAGCCCTAAGGAGCGATCGTGGCCGCCACGGACCTCGAATCAGCCAGCACCGAGCGCGCCGTCGCCACCAGCGTCGACCCCGCCGAGGTGCCCTCGGCCGCATGGGGCTGGAGCGGTGAGTCGCGCAAGACCTTCCGCATCGCGGGCTGGGTCGTCGTCGTGGCCCTGCTCGGCATGACCATCGGCAACCACCAGGGCCACGTGGAGGACATCTTCCTCATCGGCCTGGCCGGTCTGCTGGCGACGATCATGGTCGTCGACTCGCTCACCCGGCGCGTCCCGAGGTAGCACCTCGATACGAAACCTCCGCCTGCGGCCGCAATAATTCTTGCGCCGCAGGCGTTTTCGTGTGTCCGGAGGTCAGCGACCGCGCCGGGCGCCCGGCTTGCGTCCCTTGCCCTGACGTGCGGGCTGCTGCTTGGCCACCGGCTTCTTGGCGGTGTTCTTGCGGGCGGGTTTCGCCGCGGCACGCCGCTCCGGTTCCGCGGCGGCGACACCGCGGGAACTGTTCGCCGACCGGCCGCGCACGATCCCGACGAACTCCTCGAGCAGTTCGCTGTCGGTACCCGCGGGCCACGCGAGCGCGATCTCGGTGAACTCGGTGTCGCTGACCGGGCGGTACACCAGATCGCGGCGGTGATGCAGACGTGCGATCGACTGCGGCACGATCGTGGCGCCGCCGACCGCGGCGACCAGCGCGAGCGTGTCGGCGGCCTGATCGATGTCGCTGCCGTGCTGGATCCGCTCCTCGGCCAGATCGGCCGGGTTGATCGTCTCCAGCAGTGAGAGCGCGTCGTCCTTCTGCACGACCGCGACCGGCGTCTCCTGCCACAGCGGGATCGCGTTCAGCGCGGTCCGGTCGATCGGCAACCGGACGAAGCACAGATCGATCCGGCCCTCGCGCAGCGCGGACTCCTGCTCCCCCTGCGCGACCCCGACGACCTCGAGCGGATGATCCGGCAACCGGTCACCCCAGATCCGCGCCCACTTCGACACGGTGACGCCGGGCACGAACCCGACCCGCAGACTCGCGGGCGCTTCCGGCTTCTGCTCACGTTCGGCCTGCTCCTGCGCGCTGATCAGCGCCCTGGCATGCGTCAGCAGCGCCGCGCCGTCCTCGGTCAGCTGGGTGGGCGCGGCGCCCGGCACGAAAACCCTTGTCCCGAGCTCGTTCTCCAGCTCGATGACGGTGGCGCTCAAGCTCTGCCGGGAGATCCGCAAGCCCTTCGCGGCGCGCGCGAAATGCAGTTCCTCGGCGACCGCGACGAAGCGACGCAGCCGGGCGAGGTCGATGGAGTCGGCGGCGGTGACATCGAAGTCGCTCATTCTGACCAGAATATGGCACCCGCCGCGGCGGCCTGTCGCCCGATCACAGGTTCGACAGCAACCACATCACGCCGATGACCGACCCGATGACGGCGACCACGATGAGGAAGGTGCCGAGCACCGATCCCCATCCGGCCCGTGACGGCGCGGGATACGGCATCGGCGGCCGCACCGCCGGGCCCTGCCAGGCAGCGGGAGCGACCGGGCGTGGCGCCATCGGCTGGTACGGATTCACCGGCGCCGGATAGGGGACGCCCGAATTGTGCACCGGGCTCATGGGCGTCATCCCGACGAACGGCTGGGCGTGTGCTCCCGATGCCGCCGTCGGCCTGGCCCCGGTCGGCGGTGTGCGCAACGCGCGCTGCACCGCGTCGACGAACTCCTCACACGAGGTGAACCGGTCGGCCGGACGCTTGGCGAGCGCACGGGCCATCACGGCGTCGAGCACCGGCGGCAGCCCGGCTCGGCGCGGGCTCACCGGCGGTGGCGGTGCCTGCAGATGCCCGGTGATGACGGCGGCCGGGCTCGCGGACTCGTACGGCGCGGTGCCGGTCAGCAGCGAGAACAGCGTGCAGGCCAGCGCGTACTGGTCGGCGCGGTGATCGAGGGCGGCGCCGGTGAGCTGCTCGGGCGCCGCGTAGGCGAGCGTTGCCGTGAACGACCCCGTCTCGGTCAGGTGACCGGAGTCGTCGCGCAGCCGGGCGATCCCGAAATCGGTGAGATACACCCGTTCCTGGCTGTTGGACCGCGCCAGCAGGATATTGGCCGGTTTCACATCGCGGTGCAGCACGCCCGCGCGATGCGCGTAGTCCAGCGCGGCGGCGGTCTCGCCGATGATCTGCACCGCCCGGTCCGGCGGCAGCGTCCGCGGATCCAGCGTGGAGGCGTCGACCCCGTCGATGTACTGCATGCTGATCCACAGCTGGTCACCCTCGACGCCGCGGTCGAAGACGGTGACGATATTCGGATGGTCGAGCTGGGCGACCAGGTCGGCTTCCCGCTCGAACCTGGCCCTGATCTCCTTGTCGGAGTACAGCTCCTGATTCAGCAGCTTCAGCGCGGTCCACCGCGGCAGCCGCGGATGCCTGGCCAGATACACCGACCCCATCCCGCCACGGCCCAACTGCCGGTCGATCGTGTACCCGGCGAATACCGTCCCGTCAGAAACCATTCTGACCCCCGAATCTCGCTCGTCGTCCGACGGGTGAGGACCCTACCAAAATGCCGTTGGTGCCGTCGCGGGCATTGCGGTCGGCTCATCCCAGCGGGAAGCTGGAGAGTTCGGTGAGCAGCACAGGGGGTGACGACGTCAGTCCTCGATCCGCACACCCATCGATCGGGCGGTACCCGCGACGATCCGCATCGCCGCCTCGACATCGGTGGTGTTGAGGTCGGGAAGTTTGCGGATCGCGATGCGCCGCAACTGTTCCCGCGAAAGCGCGCCGACCGGTTTGTGGCCGGGCTGGGGTGAACCGGGTGTGCCGAGAGCCTTGCGGATCAGCGACGCGGTCGGCGGCGTCTTGAGTCGCATGGTCCAGCGTTTGCGGGCATCGATCGTGATGACCGCGGGGATGATCTCCCCGCGCCGATCCGCCGTCGCCGCGTCGTACCGGCGTTTGACTTCGAACGGCGGGATGCCGGTGGGGCCTAGCATCTTGCCGAGAATCATGAGGGAGGCATTGCCCGCCTCGAGTTCGAGAGTGACTGTGACAGAGGCTGTTCCGCGCGCCATAGTCAACCATCTCGGACGCGGGCCTCGATCCGGTCCCGCGCCGGTAACGCCTGGGCCGCAACGTGTTCGAGCTCAGTCGAACCGCGGGTGTCCCGTCTCCGGCGCCACGAACCCGGTAGTAGGACCGCGATCCCGGCAGGCGATCGGGTTCGAGTCGCCCCGCGCGTGTTCGCCTGGCAGGCTGGAGCGGTGAAACGTGACGTTTCCGCCACCTTGGAGATCGCGGTCCACGCCGACACGGTCCTGCAATGGCAGATCGCCGTGGCCCGGCAACCGGGCATCGACCTGGTCGAGTCCATGACGTGCGTGCTCGACGGGGAGTTCCTCACCCCGCGCGAGGTGATCGGACCGCACCATTCCCGGCTCCATGTGCTCGAGGCTCGCGCGGGCACGCTCCGCCTCGACTATCAGGCGACGGTGTTCGGCACAGCCGTTCCCGAACCGGCCTCCGACTACGAGATCGCGCTGTACCGGCGCCCCAGCCGCTACGCCGAATCGGACAAACTGCTCGGCTACGCGGCCGCCGAATTCGGTTACGGCATCATCGATCCGGACATGCCCGCCCGCGTCGCGGCATGGGTGGGCAGGCGCATCTCCTACGTCTCGGGCAGCAGCGCGCCGATCGACGGCGCGGTCGAGACGCTACTGTCCGGAACCGGCGTCTGCCGCGACTTCTCCCACCTGGTGGTGGCGCTGCTGCGCGCGGTCGGCGTACCCGCGCGGGTGGCGGCGGTCTACGCCCCCGGCTGTGTGCCGATGGACTTCCACGCGGTCGCCGAGGCCTATGTCGACGGCGCGTGGCGCTCCCTGGATCCGACCTGCCTGGCGCCGCGGTCCAGCCTGGTCCGCATCGCCACCGGCCGCGATGCCTCCGATATCGCTTTCCTGGACAATCACGGCGGCGACATCACCCTGAACTCGATGTCGGTGCAGGCCTTCGTCGACGGCCCACTGCCCTATGACGACTTCGTCCAGCCGATCAGCATCGAATAGCGGATCAGCCTTCGGCGGCGAGCTGACCGCAGGCGGCGGCGATCTCCTGGCCGCGGGTATCGCGCACCGTGCACGACACGCCCTGGGCGATCACGCGGCGCACGAATTCCTTCTCGACCGGCTTCGGGCTGGCATCCCACTCGCTGCCCGGGGTGGGGTTGAGCGGGATCAGGTTCACGTGGACGAGCGGGCCGAGCGCCTTGTGCAGCTTCTTGCCGAGCATGTCCGCCCGCCACGGCTGATCGTTGACGTCGCGGATCAGCGCGTACTCGATCGACACCCGGCGCCCGGACTTGTCCGCGTAATACCGGGCGGCGTCGAGCACTTCGGCGATCGACCAGCGGTTGTTCACCGGCACCAGGGTGTCGCGCAGTTCGTCGTCGGGTGTGTGCAGCGACACCGCGAGCCGCACCGACATGTCCTCGTCGGCCAGCTTGCGGATCGCGGGTGCCAGGCCGACGGTCGACACCGTCACCGAACGCTGCGAGATGCCGAGGCCGTCGGGCGCGGGCGAGGTGATCCGGCGGACCGCGTTCACCACCCGCTTGTAGTTGGCCAGCGGCTCGCCCATCCCCATGAACACGATGTTGGACAGCCGGCCGGGACCACCGTGCACCTCACCGTCGCGCAGCGAAGCGGCGGCGGCCCGCACCTGGTCGACGATCTCCGCCGTCGACAGATTGCGGTTCAGGCCGGCCTGGCCCGTCGCGCAGAACGGGCACGCCATGCCACAGCCCGCCTGGCTGGAAATGCACAGGGTATTGCGGTCGGGGTAGCGCATGAGCACGCTCTCGAGCAGGGTGCCGTCGTGGGCACGCCAGAGCGTCTTGCGGGTGTCACCCTCGTCGCAGGCGAGGTGGCGGACCACCGACAGCAGCGGCGGGAACAGCGTCTCGCCGACCTTCTCGCGCACATCGGCGGGCAGATCGGTCATCTGCGCCGGGTCGGCCTGCAGCCTGCCGTAGTACTGACGGGCCAGCTGATCGGCACGGAACTTCGGCAATCCCAGCTCCTGCACCGCGACCTTGCGTTCGTCCGCGTCGAGATCAGCGAGGTGGCGCGGCGGCATACCGCGACGCGGGGCATCGAACACGAGGGGCAGGGAGATGGCCATAATTCGACCATTGTCCCAAACGAAGCGGCGGGCCCGGTCGCCGGGCCGCCACGCCGAACGCCGTTATCGAGAAGATGCGTGCACCGGTGATAGCTGTCGGCAATGATCGAACCATGTCCACCAATGCCGAATCAGGGGCGTCACCGGCCGAGCAGGAGCCCGCGGCACCGACGACCGGGCACACCGAGGCCAAGCATCGACGGGACGAGCGGGTGCCCGCGAAACGCGCCACCCCGGCCGGGGTCCACGGTTCGAAAACCGGCTACGCCTGGATCGCCCTGCTCGCGGCCGCGATCATCGGCATCGTCGTGCTGATCTTCATCATCCAGAACCTCGAAAAGGTCACGGTAGACCTGCTGCTCTGGCACTTCTCGCTACCGATCGGCATCACCGTGCTGCTGTCGGTGATCGCGGGCGCGCTGGTGATGGGCCTGGTCGGTGGCGTGCGCATCCTGCAGCTACGCCACGCCGCCAAGAAGCCCTGACCTGGCGCTCTACAGCAGCGCGCTGAGCACCAGCCACGACACGAAGGCCGAGGGCAGCATCGAGTCGAGGCGGTCCATGATACCGCCGTGGCCGGGCAGCATCGTGCCCATGTCCTTGATGCCGAGTTCCCGCTTGATCTGCGACTCGATCAGATCGCCGCAGGTCGCGACGACCACCAGGCCGACACCGAGCACGACACCGATCATCGAGTTCGCCTCGAGCAGCAGGGTGACGGTCAGCAGACCACCGATCACACTGAACACCAGCGAACCGCAGAACCCCTCCCACGACTTCTTGGGGCTGATCGCGGGCACCATCGGATGCCTGCCGAACAGCACGCCGGCGACATAACCGCCGACGTCGGAGCAGACAACCAGGATCATGAACGTCAGCACCCGCAGGTTGCCGTCGGGTTCGAGCAGCAGCAGCGTCGAGAACGCGGCGAGCAGCGGAATCCAGGTGAGGGTGAACACCGTGATCGCGGTGTCGCGCAGGAAGTTCTTCGGCGCGGTATTCAGGCCGTGATCGAACAGTCGCCACACCATGCACACCAGCGCCGTCGCGGCGAACGCGCCGACCACCCCGCGCGCACCCCACGGCCAGCCCAGCCAGAACACCGCCTGGCCACCGACCAGCAGCGGAATCCGCGGCACCAGGACGTCGGCCTCACGCAGCCGCTTGGCGACCTCCCAGGTCGCCACGGCCACCCCGACACCGGCCACCCCGATGAACACCTTGGGGACGAACAGCAGGATCGCGATCAGCGACAGGCCGAGGCCGAGCCCGACCGCCAGTGCGGCGGGCAGGTTGCGGCCTGCGCGCGACGCGGGCGCCTGCTGCTCGGCAGGCGCGTCGTCGCCCGGTGTCGGCGTCGCCGCGTGGGTCGTGTCGACCCGGTCCGGCATCGGCTCCGGTGCCGCTCCGGTGGCGGCGGCGTCTTCGGCCACGATTGTCCCGTCGCTCAACTCGTCGTTCCGTTCATCCCCCGCACGAGCGGGACTGGCGAGATCTGCGCTCAGACCTCGAGCAGTTCGGCTTCCTTGTGCTTGACCAGCTCATCGATCTGGCCCACGTACTTGGCGGTGGTCTTGTCGAGCTCCTTCTCGGCGCGCCCGACCTCATCCTCACCCGCCTCGCCATCCTTCTGGATCCGGCTCAGTTCGTCCATGGCCTTGCGACGGACGTTGCGAATCGAGACCTTGGCGTCCTCACCCTTGCCCTTGGCCATCTTGACCATCTCGCGGCGACGTTCCTCGGTGAGCTGCGGCACCGTGATGCGCAGGATGTCACCGTTGTTGGTCGGGTTCACGCCTAGATCGGAGTTGCGGATCGCGTTCTCGATCGGGCCGAGCTGGCTCTGCTCGTAGGGCTTGATCACCACCATGCGCGGCTCCGGCACGGTGATGCTCGAGATCTGGGTGATCGGCGTCGGCGAACCGTAGTACTCGACCACGACACGGGCGAACATGCCCGGGTTGGCGCGGCCGGTGCGGATGGTTCCGAGGTCGTCCTTCGCCACCGAGACGGCCTTCTCCATCTTCTCCTCGGCATCGAAGAGCGCTTCATCAATCACGACCGGTTCCTCCACAGCGTCGTCATCGTCATCTTCCGCGGTTGCGGGATCAGGACCGAACCAAGGTGCCGATGTGTTCACCGGCGACTGCGCGGGCAATATTGCCCTTGGTCAACAGATTGAACACCAGAATCGGCATCTGGTTGTCCATGCACAAGCTGAAGGCGGTCGCATCGGCCACCTTCAGGCCCTTCTCGATCACTTCCTTGTGCGTGATCTCGGTGAACATGCTCGCGTTCTCGTCCACGCGCGGGTCGGCGTCGAACACACCGTCGACCGCCTTCGCCATCAGCACGACGTCGGCGCCGATCTCGAGCGCGCGCTGGGCGGCGGTGGTGTCGGTGGAGAAGTAGGGCATGCCCATGCCGGCGCCGAAGATCACGACGCGGCCCTTCTCGAGGTGCCGCTTGGCGCGCAGCGGGAGGTACGGCTCGGCGACCTGACCCATCGTGATGGCGGTCTGCACGCGCGTGTCCACCCCCTGCTGCTGTAGGAAGTCTTGTAGCGCAAGGCTGTTCATCACGGTGCCGAGCATGCCCATGTAGTCCGAGCGGGCGCGTTCCATGCCGCGCTCCTCCAGCTCGGCGCCGCGGAAGAAGTTGCCGCCACCGATCACCACGGCCACCTGCACACCGGTCTCGACGATCTCGGCGATCTGCTCGGCCACGGTCTGCACGACATCGGGGTCGAGACCGACCCCGCCGCCACCGAACATCTCCCCACCCAGCTTGAGCAGCACCCGGTTGTATCCAGGGCGGTCGTTACCCGGGTCGGTCATGGGTGTTCGTCTCCTTCGGCGAGATTGAGATCGGTCGAACTGCGGGCACGCGAATCGGCCGCACAGCAAGGCGAAGCGGCATCCATCCTGCCTTATCCGGTTCCCGCCACCGCACAAGACCCCCTTGCGCGACACGGACACCCCGGAACTGGGGGCAGCTGCCGCCAGGAATCGGCAAGAGCCCCTCGGGTGCAGACGTACGCTGCTCCCGAGGGGCTCTCGTTCAGGCGGATCAGGCCTGGCCGACCTCGAAGCGGGCGAAGCGGGTCAGGGTGACACCGGCCTCGTCCAGGAGGGCCTTGACGGTCTTCTTCGAGTCGGTGACCGACGCCTGCTCGAGCAGGACGACGTCCTTGAAGAAGCCGTTGACGCGGCCCTCGGTGATCTTCGGCAGCGCGGCCTCCGGCTTGCCCTCTTCGCGGGCGGTCGCCTCGGCGACGCGACGCTCGTTCTCGACCAGCTCGGCCGGGACCTCGTCACGGGTGACGTAACGGGCCTTGAGCGCGGCGACCTGCATGGCGGCGGCGCGGGCGGCCTCGGCGGCGGCGTCGCCTTCACCGGTGTACTCGACGAGCACGCCGACGGCGGGCGGCAGGTCCGACGCACGCTTGTGCAGGTAGGTGGCGACCGGGCCGTCGAAGGAGACGACGCGACGCAGTTCCAGCTTCTCGCCGATCTTGGCGGCCAGCGCCTGCACGGCCTCGTCGACGGTGCCGTTGTCGAGCTTGAGCGCCTTGAGTGCGTCGAGGTCGGCGGGCTTACCGGCGGCGGCAGCGGTGACGACGGCCTCGGCCAGCTCCTGGAACTCGGCGTTCTTGGCGACGAAGTCGGTCTCGGAGTTGATCTCGACCAGGACGCCGTCCTTGGCGATGACCAGACCCTCGGCGGTCGCGCGCTCGGCACGCTTGCCGACATCCTTGGCGCCCTTGATGCGCAGCACCTCGACGGCCTTGTCGAAATCGCCGTCGGACTCGGCCAGCGCGTTCTTGCAGTCCATCATGCCGGAGCCGGTGAGCTCCCGGAGCCGCTTCACGTCAGCAGCGGTGTAGTTCGCCATCGGGGGCGAGCCTCCTCGTGTGTGGGGTGCTTGGGTGTTTACACCACCTTGCCGACCGCTTCTGAATTCAGAAGGGCCGGCAAGGTGAACGTAGAGCTACCGATCAGCTCAGAAGTCGGCCGGGGTGTGCTGCGCCGGGTCGGCCTTGACCTCGGCCTCGGCCTCGGCGGGCGTCTCGACGGCAGCTTCGGCGGCCGGGGTCGCCTGAGCCAGCAGCTCCTGCTCCCACTCGGCGAGCGGCTCACCGGCGCCGGCCTCGGGCTTCGCGTCGCCGGAAGCCTGGCCCGCGCGGGCCTGCACGCCCTCGGCCACCGCGGAGGCGACGACCTTGGTGAGCAGAGCGGCGGAACGGATCGCGTCGTCGTTACCCGGGATCGGGTAGTCGACCAGGTCGGGATCGCAGTTGGTGTCCAGGATCGCGATGACCGGGATGTTCAGCTTGCGAGCCTCGCCGACGGCGATGTGCTCCTTGTTGGTGTCGACGACCCAGATGGCCGAGGGCACCTTGGCCATGTCGCGGATACCACCGAGGGTGCGGTCCAGCTTGGTCATCTCACGCGTCAGCATGAGAATTTCCTTCTTGGTGCGACCCTCGAAGCCACCGGTCTGCTCCATGGCCTCGAGCTCCTTCAGGCGCTGCAGGCGCTTGTGGACGGTCGAGAAGTTGGTGAGCATGCCACCCAGCCAGCGCTGGTTGACGTAGGGCATCCCGACGCGAGTCGCCTCGGCCGCGATCGACTCCTGGGCCTGCTTCTTGGTACCGACGAAGAGAACGGTGCCACCGTGGGCGACGGTCTCCTTGACGAACTCGTAGGCCTTGTCGATGTAGGTCAGCGTCTGCTGCAGGTCGATGATGTAGATGCCGTTGCGGTCGGTGAAGATGAACCGCTTCATCTTCGGGTTCCACCGACGAGTCTGGTGCCCGAAGTGCGCGCCGCTGTCGAGCAGCTGCTTCATAGTTACGACAGCCATAGCTCCCGTATCTCTCTTTCGTTGCCGGTTGACGCAGCCGATCGGCGATCGACTGCCCTGGCGCCACCGAAACCGCCGGACCCGATCGAAAAACCGGGACCAGCCGACGATTTCACTGTTCATCCGCTGGAGAACTCGCGCTGACATGCCCTCGCGGACCGTCTGCATAGCGAGCGACGACCGGATGGACGAGCACGGGTGGCGCGCGAAGTCGGTCCGTGCTGTGCACACACTCGCTGCTGAGCACAAACCGCGTTGATCAGTCTACGCGGACCTACGCCAGGGCCGAAATCGCCCCCGGACGGGCACCGCCCATACCCGCGGTGAAGTGCGCGGTATCCACATGCGGCGGAGTTGTCCACATTCGCCGAATCGGTCCGCCGGGCGGGTTGTCCGGCATCGAGAGTAGGTGCATGAACACCTTCACACGAACTCTGATCTCCACGTTTCCGCTGCTGTGCGTGGCCGGAGTCCTGGCGGCGCCTGCCGCGGCTCACCCCGGCGATCGAGTACCGATCACGCCGGTGTGCTCGGGCGGTGCCGTTGCTACGCCGCCGGAGCGTCACGGCGCGGCGGGACCGAGTGTTCCCTCGCGCGATCGGGCAACACCCGCGCCGGTTCCGGTTCGGGTGACGGTCCACGATCTGACCGGCACTCCTCCGTCGGCCGTGCGCGGCGAGACGGGACGCTCAGCAGCGCCGGTCGAGGTCGAGATCGTCGTCAAGGGTGGTGGCAGCGGCTCGGCGGCGGAATTGCCCGCCGTGCTGCGCGACCTGGTGCGGACGCTCGCGACGCCGCAGCGCGTGCCTGCGCCTCGGCCTCACCGCTGAGCTCGGTGTGTGCATTCACCGGCGCCGAAGGGGGTCGCGGTGGGACCGCCACCGGTTTGCGCCAGTCGGCACCGTAGTCCCGAACCATTCGGTTGTCGGCCCGTCCCGACCGGGGTCCGTGCCCAGTGCACTTCCGTCTACCGGCCGGCGTCTCGCGAAGTTCACGAACGTTGTGCCCTCGGGCACCAGTCGACATTCGGCGGAATCCGTGGACTCTGTGGCTCCCGGCCGACGATTCGCAGGGGGCGCAATCGGGAAATGTCAGGTAGCTGGGAGCAGTGTCGCGGCGCTGTGTCTGGTGGCGGTGATGCTCGGGGTTGCGGCGCCGGTCGGTGCGGCCGAGGTGGGCGTCTTCGGGTGGCCGCTGCGACCGCGGCCGACCGTCGAACGGCACTTCGACAAACCGGAACGGAACTGGCTGCCCGGGCATCGCGGGGTGGATCTGGCGGGCAGCGCCGGGCAGACAGTGCTGGCCGCGGGCGAGGGCATCGTTGTGTTCGCGGGGGTGGTCGCGGACAAGCCGGTGGTGTCCATCGACCATCCCGGCGGTCTGCGCACCACATATGAGCCGGTGGAAGCGCGGGTCACCGTGGGGAGACGGGTGAGCAGGGGGACGCCGATCGGCACGTTGGTGGCCGGGCATGAGGGGTGCCCGGCCGCCGCCTGTTTGCATTGGGGCGCGCGACGGGAGGCGAGCGAGCACGGAAGACGCGAATATGTCGATCCGCTGGGTCTGCTGCACGAGGTGCCGGTCCGGTTGAAGCCGCTGGAACCGGTGCTGTGACGAACCGCTCGGCCACACCGAGTACATCGACGTCGATCGAGGGACGACAATCAGGGTGTGTCAGAGGAATCAGCACCCTTCACCTACCCCGAGGTGGGTGCCACCCGTGCGACTTTCCCGTCGGGCTACCACCGGTTCGAGCATCGGCGGCCGCTCGGCCACGGCCGTGATCTGTTCGACCGGGCTGCAACGCACATCCTCGACTTCGGGATACAGAAGGGCTCCGGCGTCTTCGAGCGCGCCGATACCGAAACCGCAGTGGCGGGAACGGAATTGACGGTGCGGATCGGGCTCGGCCCGATCGGCATCGTCGCCCCCTGTCGTGTGGTCTACATCCTGGACGAACCAAATCGGCGGGGGTTCGCGTACGGCACGCTCCCCGGACATCCCGAGGTGGGTGAGGAACTGTTCGCTGTCGAATACGACCCCACGGACGACACGGTGTACGGACTCGTCACCGCCTTCTCACGGCCCGGTACCTGGTATGTGCGGCTGGGCGGTCCCGTCGTCCGGCTGATTCAGCGCTGGTTCGCCCACCGCTACGTGAACACCCTCCCGACAGGCGACTGAGCCCGCCTGATCATCAGGTATCCCGACATGACCTCAGGTGCCGACGCGAGCCTCACGTAAAGGTGCCCAACGCGGGGTCTCGGGTGCCCGACATAAGCGCAGGCGCCGACTCCCACCGTCTCGTCGAGACTGGCTCGATCCTCGAGTCACCGACGCGAACCGTGGAGTGCCGGGGCCGCCATCGGGTCGTTGCCGCGTCGGTCAGAGGAGGGCGGCGAGGGTGTCTGCTTCGGCGGTCAGGGAATCGCGGCGGTCGGTGGCGCCGAGGCGGTCGTATTCGGCTGCGGCGTCTCGTCTTTCGCCGATTTCACGACGCACGATATCGGCGATGTCGGCTTCGGTGAGGTCGCGGCGGCGGGCTTCGGCCGCGCCGAGGCCGACCGCACTGTCCTCCAGCGCACCGGCTTTCACGTCTACCGCGTCGATTGCCTCGGCATTGTCGATCGCTCCCAGCGCGGAGCGCAGTGCCGAGACCGCACTGTGGTCGCGGGCCCTCATCGCGGGCTTCAAGGCGGCGCGGAGCCGCTCGCGCAGAGCCGAATCGGGCTGGTCCGACAATCCGGGAGTCATGCTCGACGAGCCTAATTGCCGGTTCGGGGAGCGTCGAGCGAGTTCTCACCGCGGTAGGCATGGCGTGGAAGCCGTCGTCGAGCAACTGCACGCGCGAGTCGCGGCAGGCGATGAAGCCGACCGACGCTGCAGGGACAAGGGCTGGGCGCGGGCGGCACCGACGCGATGGCGTTCGCGCAGTCGCCAGGCTGATCGGTTCTGCGACGGCTCAGTCGAACAGCCGATCGACCAGCACGCCGCTGATGGCGATGAGCGCGATGACCACCACCACGAGCGTTGTGGTCACCACGACACGGGCGCCCGCGGTCACCTGCCCGCGATGGAGTGCGCGACCGCGTGACCAGCCGAGGAAGCTCAGCAGCAAGGCCGCCAAGGAAGCGGCCAGCGGGAGCATGATGATCGGCCAGCCACCGCGGGTGACCTGGTGGGCGAACAGGAGGGCGCAGCCCGCCGCGCCGAGGGAGGTACGACGCCAGGCCAGCGCGGTGCGCTCCATCGCCAAGGTAGGCGCCGTCATGACAACAGCACCGCCAGGCAGGCGAGCGCGGCGACGAGTGCGACGCCGGCGGACAGCACGGGAACCAGAATCGTGCCGGGAAGCGGTCGTCCTACGCGCATCGCGACATCGACCCGGCGCCAGTGCCGGAAAGCGCCGAGCGCCACCGCGAGTGCCATCGCCAGGCAACTCAGTGCGATGACACCGCCGAGCCCGGCCAGGCGCAGTGGCTGGACCAGGGTGTGCACGGCGACACCGCCGGCGAGCAGGCCGAGCGCAGTCCGGATCCAGGCCAGAAACGTTCGCTCGTTGGCGAGGGTGAACCGATAGTCGACCTCGTCCTCACCGTCCTCGGATTCGCCCCCGACCTCGGGCAACGCCATCACCACCACCTCCGTTCCCCATCTTGCCGTGCCGACCCGGGACACCACCGCAACGCCACCGCGCGGGCGCGCCGGTCACGCGCGGGGGTGTGCCTGGTCGTGTACTCGTTTGAGTCGCTCTACGGAGACGTGGGTGTAGAGCTGGGTGGTCGCCATGCTGGCGTGGCCCAGTAGTTCCTGGACGACTCGGAGGTCGGCGCCGCCCTCGAGCAGGTGGGTGGCGGCGGTGTGGCGTAGTCCGTGTGGGCCCATATCGGGCGCACCGGGGATCGCCGCGACGACCTCGTGGACGACGGTGCGGGCTTGGCGTTGGTCCAGGCGGCGCCCGCGTTGGCCGAGGAGGAGCGCTCGTCCGGAGTGATCGTTGACGAGGGACGGGCGGCCCGCACGGAGCCAGGCGTCGAGCGCGGTGTCGGCGGGACCACCGAACGGCACCGAACGCTCCTTGTTCCCCTTGCCGAGAACCCGGACGAGCCGGCGTTCCCGATCGATGTCGTCGATGTCGAGCCCACACAGCTCGCTGACACGGATTCCGGTGGCGTACAACAACTCGACGATCAGCCGATCCCGTAGCGCCATCGGATCCTGCTGGGCAGCACCGGATTCCGCGGCATCCATGGCCCGCACGGCCTGCCCCTGTGCCAGCACCGCAGGCAGTACCCGGTGCGCTCGCGGCGCTTGCAGCCGCAACCCCGGGTCGACTGCCAAGCGCCCGGTTTCGGTCAGCCACGCGGTGAAAGTCTTTGCGGCAGAGGCTCGCCGGGACAATGTCGTCCGCGCCGCCCCCGACGCGGCGAGCTCGGCCAGCCACGACCGCAACAACGGCAGATCCAGCTCACGCACCGCCGAATCGGCCGACCGCGCATACAGATGCTCCAGCAACGACCGCACATCCCCGAGATAAGCCCGCACCGTATGCGCCGACCGATTCCGCCCCAACCGCAGATGCCTCCCGAACTCGGTGAGCAGCGCAGTCAGATCGTCGGGCAGCACATCCATTCCCCCACCGTGACCCTTCCCGCCACCCCACGCAACCCACCACGCCGCACCAGATAGCCACCATCGCCCCCGATGCACGTCCCGGCACTCGCACAACCGAACTCAGCCCACACACGCTCACCTGTGAATTCGACCGCCACTCCCGGAACCAGCTACCTCGCTGCGCAGCGGCCCCACCCGGCCTGGTCGCGCCTCCCGACCCAACCGGGCTCACCTCGTGCGGCGGCCTCGGGTGCGGAACCAACCGTCGGCATCGCAGCCGACCAGGTCGGCGAGCTCCAGGCCGGGGAGGACGGCGCGGACAGTGGCGAGATCGAGGCCGGATTGCTGGGCCAGTTCGAGAGGGAGGCGGGAACCGATGGCGGGGAGGGCGGCGTAGACGTCGGCTTCGGCGCCGCGCAGGTGGGCCACAGGGTCGGTGACGGCGGCCTCGGCGACCGGGAGGCGGAGTGGGCCTGCTTCGTCGATGACGTCTTCGGCGCGGGTGACGAGGAGCGCCTCACCCTCGCGGATCATGCGGTGACAGCCGGCCGACGATGCGGATCCGACAGGACCGGGGACCGCCATCGCGGGACGGCCGAGTCGGCGGGCCCATTTCACCGTGTTGCGGGCACCGCTGCGCAGGCCGGCTTCGACGACGAGGACGCCGTCGCCGAGGGTCGCGATGAGCCGGTTGCGCGCCAGGAACCGGTGTTTCTGCGCACTCGTCCCCGGGGGATATTCGCTGAGGACGAGGCCGGTGTCGGCGATGGCGGCGAGAAGGCGGTCGTGCTGGGCCGGGTACGGCCGGTCGACGCCGCAGGCGAGGACAGCGACGGTCGAACCGCCGACGGCGAGCGCCGCCCGGTGCGCGGCCGCATCGATGCCGAAGGCCGCACCGGAGACGATGGTCCAGCCCCGTCCGGCCAGGTCGCAGGCGATCTCACCGGCCACCTGCACGCCGTAGCCGCTGCTACATCGCGAACCGACCACGGCGACAGCACGTTCGGACGCGGCCTGCAGGGACAGCGGGCCGCGCGCCCACAGCACGAGCGGCACCGCACCTTCGCGATCGCGGTCGGTGTCGAGTTGATCCAGTCCGAGCATCCGCCAGCCGGGCCATTCGTCGTCGTCCGGCGTGATGACCCGCCCGCCCAGCCGCGCCATCGCGTCGAGATCGGCTGCTGCCGTATCGATCTCACGGCGGGCCGCCGTCGGTCCGCGCAAGGCCTCCGGCAGTTCGTGCTCGCGCACGGCCCGTGCCGCCTCGCACACCCCGACCGAGGCGATCAACGCCGACAACGGCGCACACGGCCCCTGCACCACCCGCGACAGATACACCCACGCGAGCCTGCGCTCGTCGACGTCGAGATCCACCGTTCCGGTCCGGGCCACACCCCGCCCGCTCACTGCGCACCCCGCTGCCGGAAGTTCAAGGCCGACAACACATCCTGCACACTCGGGACTTCCCCGCCCCGCAGGTCGCAGACCGTCCAGGCGACCCGGATCGCCCGGTCCGCGCCACGGGCCGACATCCGGCCCAGCCGCAACGCCGTCTCGATCGGCGCGATCGATTCGCGGGGCAACCGGAACCGTTGTCGCAGAATATGACCGGGCACTTCGGCATTCGTCGCCCACCCGTCGGCACTCCAGCGCTGCGCTGCCAGCGCTCTGGCCTGCGCCACCCGTGCCGCCACGGTGGAGCTGGTCTCGGCCTGCTCGTCGCCGAAAGTCGCGCCTGCTTGACCGCGCATCTGCACCCAGATATCGATGCGGTCCAGCAGCGGACCGGACAGTTTGCCGAGATAGCGACGCCGAGCCAGCGGCGCGCAAATGCAGTCGACATCCCGGGCGGGCGCGCACGGGCAGGGGTTCGCGGCCAGCACGAGCTGGAACCGGGCCGGGTAGCGTGCGACACCGTCGCGCCGGGCGATACGCACCTCACCCTCCTCGAGCGGAGTGCGCAGCGCCTCCAGCACTTTCGTGCCGATCTCCGCGCATTCGTCGAGGAACAGCACGCCCCGATGCGCCCGGCTCACCGCACCGGGTCTGGCCATGCCCGAACCGCCGCCGATCATCGCGGTCACCGATGTCGAATGATGCGGGGCGACGAACGGCGCGAGGGTGATCAACGGCTGCTCGGCGGACAGCGACCCCGCCATCGAATGGATCGCGGTGACTTCGAGCGATCCGGTCTCCGACAGCGGCGGGAGCAATCCCGGAAGCCGTTGCGCCAGCATTGTTTTGCCGATGCCGGGCGGCCCCGTCAACAACAGATGGTGACCACCGGCCGCCGCGACTTCCAGCGCCCAGCGCGCCTCGTCCTGGCCGACCACATCGCTCAGGTCGCCGCTGGGCGCCTGTGCCCCCGGCACGATCCCGTCCGGTTCCAGCAGGGTGCCTTCGCCACGCAACCAGGCGACCACCGCCCGCAAGCTGGTCGCGCCGAGCACCTCGATCCCCTCGACCAACCCCGCTTCGGCCACCGCGTCCGCGGGCACCACCACGGTGGGCAAGCCCGCGGTACGCGCCGCGATGACGGCGGGCAGCACACCACGCACCCGGCGCACCCTGCCGTCGAGGGCCAGCTCACCGAGCAGCACTGTCTTGGCCAGCCGCTCCCCCGGCACCGCACCGGAGGCGTCGAGCACCGAGACCGCCAGCGCCAGGTCGTAGACGCTGCCCACCTTCGGCAGCGTGGCGGGCGACAGTGCCAGGATCACCCGCCCATCCGGCCATTTCTCGCCCGTGTTGGCGACCGCCGACCGCACCCGGTTGCGCGATTCCTGCAATGCGGTGTCGGGCAGGCCGACCAGATTCACCGAAGGCAGACCCTGACCGATATCGGCCTCGACCTCCACCAGCTGACCGTCGACACCGGTCACCGCCACCGACAGCGCCCGGCCGAGCGCCATCAGAAAGCCCCAGCCAGATGGTCGATGACCGGCCGGTGCCCCCGCGGGACCAGCACCGAGACCACGTCGAACCGGATGCGCCGCCACGGCCCTTCCTGCTCGGCCAGCCACAGCAGCGCGAGCCGCCGGATCCGCTGCTGCTTGCTGAAGGTGACCGATTCGGCCGGTGTCCCGAATCCGAGCCCCGACCGCGTCTTCACCTCGACGAAGGCCGTGACCGTCGGGTCCTGGACGATCAGGTCCAGCTCGCCGTACCGGCATCGCCAATTGCGGGCGACGATCTCCATCCCCGACTCACGCAGGTACTGCGCGGCCAGCTTCTCCCCGTATGCGCCGAGCGCCTGTTTGTCTGCCACGGGTCGAAGCATGCCGACCGGCGGCGTCGGCAATCGCCCGCCGACCTGGGCGGACAACAAACCTGTGGACAACCGTCGGCCTGTGGACAACCACAGGCCGACGGTGCGCTGTCACTCCGGCAGACGGAGGTCGGGCTTCTCCAGCTCTTCGATGTTCACGTCCTTGAACGTGATCACTCGCACGTGCTTGACGAAGCGCGCGGGGCGGTACATGTCCCACACCCACGCATCGCTCATCCGCACTTCGAAGTAGACCTCGCCGTCGGCGTTCTGCGGCCGCAATTCGACAGAATTGGCCAGGTAGAAGCGACGTTCGGTCTCCACCACGTACGAGAACTGGCCGACGATGTCCTTGTACTCGCGGTACAGCGACAGTTCCATCTCGGTTTCGTACTTCTCGAGGTCCTCAGCACTCATCGGGTGGGCCGTCCTCCTTCTAGCAGCGCCGCTTTCATAGTGGACATCATCGCGCATGCGCGGCGCGGGTAGCCACTCGGCTACCGCCCGGCAGTTCGAGTTCGCGCACATTGCGCCAGGACCGGCGATGTTCGGTGCTCGGTCCGAGCTGTCGCAACGCGGCGGTGTGTTCGGGCGTGTTGTAGCCCTTGTGCGCGGCGAAACCGTATCCGGGCAGCTGCCCGTCGAGCTCGACCATCATCCGGTCCCTGGTCACCTTGGCCAGGATGCTCGCCGCGGCGATACAGGCCGCGGTGCCGTCGCCGCCGATGACCGGCAGCGACGGTGCGGGCAGGCCGGGAACCTTGAAACCGTCGGTCAGGATGTAGCCGGGGGTGTGGCCGAGACCGGCGACGGCCCGGCGCATGCCCTCGATATTGGCGACGTGGATGCCGATGGAGTCGATCTCCCAGGCAGGCACCACCACGACGCTCCACGCCAGCGCCAACCGCTGAACGACCGGGAACAGCTCCTCACGGGCCGCCTCGGTCAGTTTCTTGGAGTCGTCGAGCCCGGACAGCTTGTCGTAGGCCTTGGGCGCCAGCAGGCACGCGGCGATCACCAGCGGCCCGGCGCACGGGCCGCGGCCCGCCTCGTCGACGCCGGCCACCGGGCCGAGGCCGCCGCGGATGAGCGCCGCCTCGAGTGTGCGTAGTCCCCCGGCCCTGCGCATCACCACCCGCGGCGGCCAGTTGGTCCGATCCTGCCCCACAGTTCGATTGTCCCCGTGTCTCGTCGCCTGTCAGTTTTCCTGAGGGTTCTGGCTGCGTACCGGGCCCATCCGGCTCGGCGGCCAGATCTTGAACACCGTCTTGCCGCGCACATTGTCCACCGGCACCGTGCCCTGCAGATCGTCGCTGACATGGGCGCGGGAGTCGGCCGACTCGTTGCGATTGTCGCCCATCACCCACAGGTTGCCCTCGGGCACCTTCACCGGACCGAACACCCGGCCCGCCGGGTAGACGGCGTTGGGGCGGTCGGTGAACCAGGGGTAGTCCTTCTTGATGTACGGCTCGTCGAGCGGTTTGCCGTCGACCATCACCCGGCCCTGCGCATCACAGCACTGCACGGTCTGTCCGCCGACGGCGATGACACGCTTGACGAGATCGTTCTCGTCCGGCGGGACCAAGCCGAAGTAGGACAGGAAGTTCTGCACACCGCGCACGACGGTGTTGTCGGAGCGGATCGACTTGTAGTGCCCGTTCCACGACGGCGGACCGACGAAGACCACGACATCGCCGGGGCCGGGTTCGGAGCCGTAATAGCTGATCTTCTCGACATAGATCCGGTCGCCGATCAGCAGCGTGTTCTCCATCGACTGCGACGGGATCACGTAGGGCCGTCCGACGAAAGTGACCATCAGCGCGGCGATGACCGCCGCGATCACGATCAGTATCGGCAGCTCCTGCCAGAACGGGCGCTGCTTCTTCTCGCTGCGCTGTCTCTTGCGCCGTCCACCTTCGTCACCCGAATCGGACACCGACACCGACCCACTTTCGTCTGCCACGCCGAACAGAGTAGCCCGGCGCCCCGACCGAAGTCGGAGCGCCGGGCTACCGGAAAATTCTGTGCCGCGAACAGCTACCGCAAGATCAGCGCTTTTCCTTGATCTTGGCGGCCTTGCCGCGCAGATCGCGCAGGTAGTACAGCTTGGCGCGACGCACGTCACCGCGGGTCACGACATCGATGTGGTCGATGTTGGGGCTGTGCACGGGGAAGGTGCGCTCGACACCGACACCGAAGGACACCTTGCGGACCGTGAAGGTCTCGCCGATGCCGCCGCCCTGACGCCGGATCACGACGCCCTTGAAGACCTGGATGCGCTCCTTCGAGCCTTCGATGACCTTCACGTGCACGTTCAGGGTGTCGCCCGGACGGAAGTCGGGGACATCGCTACGCAGCGACTTCTCGTCGACGAAATCAAGGGTGTTCATTTTCCACCTTTTCGGATTCTTTGCGCGAACAGAGGAACCTGGCGGCACTCGCGCGCTCGACCGGTTCATGCTCAGAACAGGAGTGCTCTCGGACATGACTCGTCCAAGGCAACCGGTTTATTGTGCCAGACCAGGTAGCCCGGACTGAAATCGGGCGACCGCGGTCACTCCCCCGCCGACGTGTCGGCATGGGCGTCCGCCCGCCGGCCATCCCCGGCCGACGTGTCGTCGGTGGCGTCGGCCCGCCGGCGCGGCAGCAGATGCGGGTGCGGTGGCGGCGCGGGCGGCGCCGCGACGACCGTGCGCTGCAGCTCGGCCTCGGCCGCGGTGCGGGCGTGCTCGACATCGGGTTTACCCGCGATGAGGTCCTGGATGAAGATCTTCGCCCGGACGACGGGGCGCCGGTACCGCCGCTCCCTGGCGATCGCCCTGCCCATCGTCCTGGGCCGGTTGCCGTAGCGCCAGCGGGCCCAGGGCGCGCCCGGCCTGCTGAGCCGGACGGCGCCGATCAGCAGCAGCGGGGGGAAGAACATGCCGAACAGCCCGGTCCAGATCTTGCCCTTGGCGATCACCACCCCGGCCAGCAGCAGGTTCAGCACGAGGGTGGCGAACAGGGCGATGTGGACGCCGATCCCGCGCGACTGCCGGAAGTCGTCGAAGTCGAGAAACGTCGCCGGTTGCACGCCGAGCAGCAGCAGGCCGGCGACGGCGAGGGCGACGAAGACCGCGTCCACCGAGGTGCGGCCCTGTTCCTCCCAGTAGACGTCACGCAGGTAGAAGATCAGCGCGAACTCGTCGAGGACCAGCGCGGCGCCGATCCCGAACAGGGCGGCCAGCACACTCGAGGTGACCTGGGTGGAGTCCTCGGCGGTCGCGATCAGCCCGATGCCGGTGAGCAGCACCGTGATGACGCCGAACACCATGTGGTGGATGTGGGTGTCGCCCGCCTTGATGTTGCCCGGCCACCACCGCACCTTCGCCCTGATCAGCCGCACGCTGACCCGGATGACCACGAAACCGAGGATGAACCCCAGCAGGAAGCACAACAGGGGCAGGCGGCCGCGATCGATCACTTCGTCTTCGAGCCACCGTTGCATGCCGCCCGCCCTGTCGTCGAGTTACTTGCCGAATCCCGCCCGGCGCAACGCGTCGGCCATCGATCCGCTGGGCTCGGCCGCCGGCTTGCGCTGGCTACCGCCACGCCCCTGACCTTGGTTTCGGCCCTGTGCCTGGCCACGTTCCGAACCCTGGCCACGACCGCCCTGCGGACGGCCCTGACCTCGGCCCTGGCCGCGCGGTGCGCCGCCACCACGATTGTCCCCCTGCGCGGGCTTGCCCGGTTCGTCATCCAGGCGCAAGCTCAGGCCGATCCGCTGCCGGGCGACGTCGACCTCGAGGACCTTCACCTTCACCACGTCACCGGACTTGACCACTTCGCGCGGGTCCTTGACGAAGGTGTGCGACATGGCCGAGACGTGCACGAGGCCGTCCTGATGCACGCCGACATCGACGAACGCGCCGAACGCGGCCACATTGGTGACGACACCTTCGAGCACCATGCCCGGCTCCAGGTCGGCGACCTTCTCCACACCCGCGGCGAATTCGGCGGTCTTGAACTCCGGACGCGGGTCGCGGCCCGGCTTCTCGAGCTCGGCGATGATGTCGCTGACGGTGGGCACACCGAACTTCTCGTCGGTGAAGTCGGCGGGCCGCAGTGCGCGCAGCGTGCCGGTGTTGCCGATGACCTCGGCCATCGGGCGGCCGGTGTGCTCGAGAATGCGGCGCACGACCGGGTAGGCCTCAGGGTGCACGGCGGAGGTGTCGAGCGGGTCGTCGCCACCGCGGATGCGCAGGAAGCCCGCGCACTGCTCGAAGGCCTTGGGGCCGAGGCGGGGAACCTCGAGCAGGGCGGTCCGGCTGCGGAAGGGACCGTTCTGGTCGCGGTGCGCCACAATGCTTTCCGCCACCGAGCCGGACACGCCCGACACACGCGAGAGCAGCGGCACCGAGGCGGTGTTCACGTCGACACCGACCGCGTTCACCGCGTCTTCGACGACCGCGCCCAGCGAGCGGGCCAGCAGCGTCTCGGAGACATCGTGCTGGTACTGGCCGACGCCGATCGACTTGGGATCGATCTTCACCAGCTCGGCGAGCGGGTCCTGCAGGCGACGGGCGATGGAGACCGCGCCACGCAGCGACACGTCCATGTCGGGCAGTTCGGCCGAGGCGTAGGCCGAGGCCGAGTACACCGAGGCGCCCGCCTCCGACACCACGATCTTGGTCGGCTTGTTCTCGGGGATGCGCGAGATCAGTTCGGTGGCAAGGGCATCGGTCTCGCGGGAAGCGGTGCCGTTGCCGATGGCGATGAGCTCGACGCCGAACCGCGCGACCAGCGCGGCCAGCACGGCCAGGGACTTCTCGGTCTGGCCCTGCGGCTTGTGCGGGTAGATGACCTCGGTCGCCACGGCCTTGCCGGTGGCGTCGACCACCGCGACCTTCACGCCGGTGCGGTAGCCGGGGTCAAGGCCCATGGTGGTGCGGGTACCCGCCGGTGCGGCGAGCAGCAGGTCGCGCAGGTTCGCGGCGAACACGTCGACCGCGTCCTTCTCCGCCGCCTGCCGCAACCGCATCCTGGTGTCGATGCCCAGACTCACCTGCAGCTTGGTGCGCCATGCCCAGCGCACGGTGTCGAGTAGCCAGGGATCGGCCGGGCGGCCCTGATCGGCGATGCCGAAGGCGATCGCGATGCGGCCCTCGTAGATGGTGCGGGCGCCGGGCTCGGGCTCTTCGGTGTCGGGTTCCAGGTGCAGGGTGAGCACCTCTTCCTTCTCACCGCGCAGCAGCGCCAGGATCCGGTGCGAGGGCAGCTTGTGGAAGGGCTCGCTGAACTCGAAGTAGTCGGCGAACTTGGCGCCCGCCTCCTCCTTGCCCGCGCGCACCGTCGAGGTGACCTGGCCGCGGTTCCACATGAGCTCGCGGAGTTCACCGACCAGGTCGGCGTCCTCGGCGAAGCGTTCGACGAGGATCGCGCGGGCGCCGTCGAGCTGTTCGGTGGTGTAGCCGGCCGGGTCGGTGGTGGGGTCGCCGATCAGGGCGTCGGCCACCGGCTCGTGTCCGGCTTCGCGGGCGATCTGGGCTTTGGTGCGGCGCTTGGGCTTGTACGGCAGGTAGATGTCTTCGAGGCGGGCCTTGGTCTCGGCGAGCATGATCTGCTGGTGCAGTGCCGGGTCGAGTTTGCCCTGGCCGCGGATGGATTCGATGATCGCGCCGCGGCGTTCGTCGAGCTCACGCAGGTAGCCGAGCCGCTCGTCGAGCTGGCGCAACTGGGCATCGTCGAGGCCGCCGGTGACCTCCTTGCGGTAGCGCGCGATGAACGGCACCGTCGAACCGCCGTCGAGCAATTCGACGGCGGCGCGGACCTGGGTCTCGCGCACCCCCAGCTCGTCGGCGATCCGCCTGCCCACGCTGGCGAGGATGGTCGTGCTGTCGGTCGGAGTGCCGTTCGACGTCGAACGGGCGATCTCGGGCGCTGTCGTCACGACCGCAGAGACTACAGCGCTTCCCCGACACCCGGCCGACTCGCAGGTCAGCCGAGGAGATCCTCGGCCAGTTCACGCATCTCCGCTTTGCGGACCTTGCCGGTGACCGTCATCGGGAACTCGTCGACCACGTGCACGTAGCGCGGGATCTTGTAGTGGGCCAGGCGGCCGGTGCAGAAGGCGCGGATCGCGGCAGCGTCGAGGACGGGGGCGCCCTCGCGCAGGCGGAGCCAGACCATGAGTTCCTCCCCGTATCTGTCGTCGGGGACACCGATCACCTGGGCGTCGACGATGTCGGGGTGGGTGTAGAGGAATTCCTCGATCTCGCGGGGGTAGATGTTCTCGCCGCCGCGGATCACCATGTCCTTGATCCGGCCGGTGACCGAGAGGTAGCCGTCGTCGTCCATGACGCCGATGTCGCCGGTGTGCATCCAGTGGGCGGCGTCGATCGCCTCGGCCGTCTTGTCGGGCTGATCCCAGTAGCCGAGCATCACCGAATAGCCGCGGGTACACAGTTCGCCCGCCTCGCCACGGGGCAGGGTGCGCCCGCTCGCCGGGTCGATCACCTTCACCTCGAGATGCGGGCCGACCCGGCCGACGGTGGCGGTGCGGCGGTCGATGCTGTCGTCGCGGCGGGTCTGGGTGGACACCGGCGACGTCTCGGTCATGCCATAACAGATCGCGACCTCGGTCATCCCCAGCTGGTCGATCACCCGTTTCATCACCTCCACCGGACACGGCGAGCCCGCCATGATGCCGGTGCGCAGACTCGACAGATCGGCGGTGGCACCGGCGTCGAGTTCGGCGAGCATCGCGATGAACATGGTCGGCACGCCGTAGAGCGAGGTGCAGCGCTCGGCGGCGACGGCGGCCAGCGTCGCGGCGGGATCGAACGACGGCGCCGGAATCACCACGGCCGCACCGTGCGAGGTGGCCGCGAGGTTGCCCATCACCATCCCGAAGCAGTGGTAGTACGGCACCGGCACGCAGATCCGGTCGGCCGCGGTGTAGCCGCACAGCTCGCCGACGAAGTAGCCGTTGTTGAGGATGTTGTGGTGGCTCAGCGTCGCGCCCTTCGGGAAACCTGTTGTCCCCGAGGTGTACTGGATGTTGATCGGGTCGTCGGCGGACACGGTCGCGGCGATCTCGGCCAGTCGTGCGGCATCGGGCGCGGTAGCCGCCACCTGCTGCCACTGCTCGGTGCCGAAGATCAGTACCTGTTCCAGGGCCGGACAGTTCGGCCGCACCTGTTCGATCATCGCCACATAGTCCGAGGTCTTGAACTCCGGCGCGGCGATCAGCAGCCGTACGCCCGCCTGACCGAGGACGTACTCGAGTTCGCTGGTGCGATAGGCGGGGTTGATATTGACCAGGACCGCACCGATTTTCGCCGTGGCGTACTGCACCAGGAACCACTCGGCGCAGTTGGGCGCCCAGATCCCGACCCGGTCGCCCGCGCCGATACCGCGCGCGGCCAGTCCGGTCGCCACGGCGTCGACGGCCACGCCGAGCTCGCGATAGGTCCAGCGACGGCCGGTCGGACGGTCGACCAGCGCTTCGGTGTCGGGATGCGCCGCGACGGTGCGGTCGAGATTCGCGCCGATGGTGTCGCCGAGCAGCGGGGTGTCGGCGAGCCCACAGGTGTAACTCAGTTCGGGCATCAGCGGATCTCCTTGCCGCGCAGCACGAATCGCTGCACCTTGCCACTCGGGGTCTTGGGCAGACTCGACACGAAATGGACCGTCCGCGGATAGGCGTGCGCGGCGAACTTGTCCTTGACCAATTGCTGGAGCTCGGCGGCCAGCTCGGCACTGCCGTCGGCGCCGTCGCGCAGGACGACGAAGGCTTCGAGCACCTCGCCGCGCAGCTCGTCCGGCATCCCGACGACGGCGGCCTCGGCGACCTGATCGTGCAGGACCAGGACGCTCTCGACCTCGAACGGGCCGATCCGGTAGCCCGCCATGATGATCACGTCGTCGTCGCGCGCGCTGAAGCGGAAGAATCCGTCGGCGTCGCGGGCGCCGACGTCACCGGTCAGGTACCAGCGGCCGTCCGCGGTGTAGCGGCTCGCGGTGCGCTCGGGCGCGTCGAGATAGCCCAGGAACCACAGCAGGGGGCTGTGATCGGTGTCGATGGCGACGCGGCCGACCTCGCCGGGCGCGGCTTCGGTGTCGGCGTCCTCGGCCAGGACCGCACAGGTCCAGCCGGGCAGCTGGGCGCCCATCGAGCCGAGCGGAGCGGGCCGGTCGAGGGCGGGGTGCCAGGCATGGCAGATGACCATGCCGTGCTCGGTCTGGCCGTAGTGG
Source organism: Nocardia sp. NPDC057663 (assembly GCF_042799895.1). Lineage (NCBI taxonomy): Bacteria > Bacillati > Actinomycetota > Actinomycetes > Mycobacteriales > Nocardiaceae > Nocardia > Nocardia sp. NPDC057663. The sequence continues at coordinate 382,705 of NZ_JBHVHX010000002.1, forward strand.
TCGCGCACGGCGACACCGAGCGCGCGTTCCGACCAGGCGACGACGTCCGGCGTGAGCGGCTCACCCGCCGACGACGCCCTGCGCAGCGCGATCCCCTCGGGCACCGCGCCCGCGCGCAGCGCACGGTAGACCGTCGGCGCCGCGGCGAAATTGGTGACGCCGAAGCGGCGCAGCACGTCCAGGGTGAGCGGTGCGGAGAAGCCCGCGTGCAGCAGCAGGCTGCGCACGCCGGTCGCCAGCGGGGCGAGGATCGCGTAATAGAGGCCGTACGCCCAGCCCGGGTCGGCCGCGTTCCAGTAGACGTCCGCCGGGCGCACGTCCAGGGCGAACTCCTGGTACGCGTGGAAGGAAGCCAAGGCGCGCACCGGAATCGGCACGCCCTTGGGCGTACCCGTGGTGCCGCTGGTGAACAGCTGGACCAGCAGGCCGTCACCGCCGACCGTCACCGGGACCGCACGCGGGTCATCGGACCGGTGCGCGGCGAGCAGGTCGCCGAACGAAAGTGCGCCGGGGACCTCGGCGGCGCCGACGATGATGGTCCGGCGCTCCGGGGCGGCGGGGATGTCCGCGCCCACAGCCAGTTTCGGCGCCTGATCGGCATCGGCGACGACCACCTTGGCATGACTCGCCGCGAGCCGGAAGCCGATGGCGGGCGGCGCGAACGCGGTGAACAGCGGCACGTGCACCGCACCGCGCCGCCAGATACCGAGCAGCGCGACCACCAGATCGGCGGACTTCGCCATCAACGTCGCCACCCGATCCCCGGCACCGACACCGAGTTCGGCCAGGGCCGCCGCGAAACGGGCCGACCGCTCCCGCAGCTCGCCGTAGGTCAGCTCGTGCGCGCTCAGATCGGACTCGACCACCGTGAACGCGATCCGCTCGGCCGGATGCCGGTCACACAGCAACTCGGCCGCGCAGGCCTCGGGTCCGTCGTAGCAGTCGAGCAGGTCGCGCACCCGCGCGTCCAGGTCGATACTCATCGCAGTTCTCCTCAACACCTGGGCCGGGCCGCCAGGTCTCCCCTAGAATGTGGCACACCTCACCTTCGCCACTACCCCCGAAAAGGGGTGACCGATGCCGGCCACTTCCCTGCTGCGTCCCCGCGACGGCGATGCGCTGCGCGCCGAGATCCGCTGGGTGGCGCGCCGGGCTAATGTCCCGGTGGTCTTCGGCGGGCCGGTCGACGAGGACACGCTGCTGCTCACCGAGTTCGTCGGCACGATCACCACCGGGCTGCGCGGGTTGTCGGTGCTGCGCACCTCCGGACTCGGCGGGCAGGTCATGGAGCACCACCGACCGGCCGCGGTCGCCGACTACCGGGGCGCGTCCTCGATCACCCACCACTACGACGGGCCGGTCTGCGGCGAGGGACTGCGGTCGGTGGTCGCCGTTCCGGTCGTGGTGGCCGACCGACCCCGTGCCGTGCTCTACGCGGCCACCCGCGGCACCAACCCGATCGGCGATCGCACCACCGAGGTGATCGTGCAGGCAGGCAGGCGGCTGGCAACCGAGATCGCGATCCGCGACGAGGTGGATCGGCGGGTCAGGATGCTCGAACTCGCCACTCCGGCCCCGGCCGCCACCCCGGCGGTCGCCGAGGAACTGCGCGAGATCCACGCCGAACTGCGGGCCTTGGCGACCGCCGCCGGCGATGCGGCGATGCGCGACCGGCTCTCGGGCGTGTGCGATCGGCTGACCGGGGTGCTGGCGGGCGAGTCGGCGGACGACGTTCCGCGGCTGTCCCGGCGCGAGCTCGACGTGCTCGCGCAGATCGCGCTCGGCTGCACGAATCAGGAAGCGGCGCTTCGCCTGTCGCTCGGCGCGGAAACCGTCAAGAGCTACCTGCGGCAGGCGATGAGCAAGCTCGACGCGCGAACCCGGCACGAAGCTGTGGCGCTGGCACGGCGTCATCGCCTGCTGCCCTGATGTGGAATGCGTCACGCTCTCGATCGGAGTTCCGTCGCTGTGAGCACCCGCGACCGATCCCGCAGGCGAGTTCGGTGGCCCGGCCGCTGCTCGTTTCACACCGCGCAGCGCTCAGCGCGCCGACTGCCGTGGATGCCGAATCACCAAGGGGCGCACGGTCTGTCCAGGGCACATGGGCACGGTGACCGGTCGGCCGCGTCCGTCGAACCGAGCACCTCGCTCACGGAACCCATTCCGGATGGAACGAGTAATACTCACCATGGACGATGACACAACGAATGACCTTGATGAATACCCAAACATCTTTAGGACAAAACAATCTCGGCGTCCATCCCGACCGGTACCGTCGGTCCGATGACGGAGCCTTTTCAATTGGCCGGCGTCTCGCTGGACTGTGATGACCCCGAGTCCCTCGCCCGCTTCTACCTCGGGCTGCTCGGTGGCCGTGTGCTGTGGAACGACGCCCACAGCGTGGGTATCCGCATACCGTCGGGGTTGACGCTGGCAGCACAACGCGTCGAGAACTACTTCCCGCCGCAATGGCCGGGCAGCGCCGCGGTACAACTGGAGTTGGCGGCCGACGCCGACCTGGATCTGTGTGAGCAGCACGCACTGGCGATCGGTGCCAAACCCGCTCCGGTGCAACAGGATCCGCGCTGGCGCGTGTTGCTCGACCCAGCCGGGCACCCGTTCTGCATCACCTCCCGCGCCGCGTCGATGTAGACGTGCGGGCGCCGGTCTACTGTTCCGGCAGTAGATCCGGCCTGCGCGCGCGGGTGCGTTCCAGCGACTGCTCGTGGCGCCACGCGGCCACCTTGGCGTGATCGCCGGACAACAGGATCGGCGGCACGTCCAGGCCGCGCCACGAGACCGGGCGGGTGTAGCTCGGCCCTTCCAGCAGACCGTCGGAGAACGAATCCTCCTGGTGGGACTGCTGATTGCCGAGCACGCCGGGAATCAGCCGGACCACGGCCTCGGTCATCACCAGCACCGCGGCCTCGCCGCCGATGAGGACGTAGTCGCCGATGCTCACCTCTTCGACGCGGACCCGGCGGGCGGCGTCGTCGAACACGCGCTGATCGATGCCCTCGTAGCGGCCGCAGGCGAAGACGAGGTGTTTCTCGGTGGACCAGCGTTGCGCGGTGGCCTGGGTGAACGGCACGCCGGCCGGGGTGGGGACGACGAGCAGGGCGTCGTCGGGGCACACCGCGTCGAGCGCGTCGCCCCAGACGGTGGGCTTCATGACCATGCCCGGCCCGCCGCCGTAGGGCGAATCGTCGACGGACTTGTGTATGTCGTGGGTCCAGTCACGCAGATCGTGCACGCCGACCGAGATCAGGCCCTTGTCGACGGCCTTGCCGAGCAGCGCGGTCCGCAGCGGCTCGAGGTATTCCGGGAAGATCGTGACGACATCGAGTTGCACGAATTACTCCGGATCGAGCAGGCCCTCGGGCGGCGTGATGACCACCAGTCCATCGGCGATCGACACGGTCGGCACGATAGCGGTGACAAAGGGAATGAGAATTTCGCGGCCGTCGTCGGCGGCACGCACCGACAGCAGCTCGCCCGCGGCCGAATGCAGCACCTCGGTGACCTCGCCGACGACGGTGCCGTCGGTGAGCTCGACGCGGAGGCCTTCGAGCTCGTGGTCGTAGAAGGCGTCCTCGTCGCCGGACGGCGGCAGGGACTCGCTGTCGACGACGAACAGCATGCCGCGCAGTGCGTCGGCGGCGGTGCGGTCGTCGATGCCGTCGACGAACACCAGAAGCCGGCCCGAGTGCTCTCGGGCCGACTTCACGGTGTAGTCACGGGTCGCCGCGGATTTCGGCATCTTGCCGTGCAAGGTGGCACCGGGCGCGAACCGGAGTTCCGGCTCGTCGGTGCGCACCTCGACGACGAGTTCGCCGCGCACGCCGTGCGACTTGGCGACTCGACCTACGACGAGTTCCATCTAGGCGTCGGTGTCGACCACGTCGACCCGGATCCCACGGCCGCCGATGCCGGCGACCAGGGTGCGCAGCGCGGTCGCGGTACGACCACCGCGCCCGATCACCTTGCCCAGGTCTTCAGGATGGACGTGCACCTCGACGGTGCGTCCGCGACGGCCGGTGATCAGCTCGACGCGGACGTCATCGGGGTTGGCGACGATGCCGCGAACCAGATGTTCGACGGCATCGGCAACAACGGCAGTCATTACTCGGCAGCCTCGGTGGCGGCCTCTTCGGCGGCCTCGTCCTTCTTGGCGGCCTTCTTCTTCGGGGTGACGGCCTCGGCAACGGGCTCGTTGTCGGCGGCGGCCAGCGCGGCGTTGAACAGGTCCAGCTTGGACGGCTTGGCGGCCTTCACCTTGAGGGTGCCCTCGGTGCCCGGCAGGCCCTTGAACTTCTGCCAGTCGCCGGTGATCTCCAGCAGACGCTGCACCGACTCGGTCGGCTGCGCGCCGACGGACAGCCAGTACGCCACGCGATCGGCATCGATCTCGATCAGCGAAGGCTCTTCCTTCGGGTGGTACTTGCCGATGGCCTCGATGGCCCGGCCGTCACGGCGGGTGCGGGCGTCGGCAACCACGACGCGGTACTGCGGGTTGCGGATCTTGCCCAGGCGGGTGAGCTTGATGCGAACAGCCATGCTGATCTGCCTCTTTCGATAGTTGGTCACCACGCGATTCGGCGACCCACATGGTCTGCGGGTCCGGTTTCGCGCATGGAGTGCGTGACCGCCGCGCGGCACATGACCGGAGACGGGCTGACACTGTCCAGGAAGGACGGTTGACCATTGTGCCAGACCGGCCCACCACGACCGAAATCGCCTCCGAGCGGGACGGCGCAGCCCGCTCAGCGGTGGCCGGTGACGGGGTTGGGGGTTTTGACGACGAGGCCGCGCAGGACGACCCACTGCGGGTCGGTGAGGGCGGCCGGGTCGGTGCGAGGGTCGTCGGCGTAGACGACGAAGTCGGCGGGGGCGCCTTCGTCGATACCGGGGCGGCCGAGCCAGGTGCGGGCGTTCCAGGAGGCGGCGCCGAGGGCTTCGTGGGGGGACAGGCCCGCGCCGGTGAGGGCGGCGATCTCGTCGGCGATGCGGCCGTGGCGGATGGAGCCGCCGGCGTCGGTGCCCGCGTAGATGGGGATCCCGGCTTCGTGGGCGCGGCCGACGGTGTCGCGGACGCGGCGGTGCAGGTCGCGCATGTGGGCGGCGTAGACGGGGAACTTGGTGGCGCTGTCGGCGATGCCGGGGAAGGTGTCGATATTGATCAGGGTGGGGACCAGGGCGGTGCCGTGGGCGAGCATCAGTTCGATGGTGTCGTCGGTGATGCCGGTGCCGTGTTCGAGGCAGTCGATGCCCGCGTTGATCAGGCCGGGCAGGGCGTCCTCGCCGAAGACGTGGGCGGTGACGCGGGCGCCGTTGGCGTGGGCGGCGTCGATGGCCTGTTTCAGGATGTCGTCGCTCCACAGCGGGCGCAGATCGCCCACGGATCGATCGATCCAGTCGCCGACGATCTTCACCCAGCCGTCGCCGAAGCGGGCCTGCTCGGCGACGATCTCGGGCAGGTCGCGTTCGTCGTCGAGTTCGATGCCGAGTTCGCGGATGTACCGCATAGGGCGGGCGATATGGCGTCCGGCGCGGATGATGCGCGGCAGTTCGGCGTGCTCGTCGATGAAGTGGGTGTCGATCGGCGAGCCCGCGTCGCGCAGCAGCAGGGCGCCCGCGTCGCGTTCGGTCTCGGCCTGTTCGATCGCACCGTCGCGGGTCTCGTCGCCGCCGCCGTAGCGGATGCCGACGTGGCAGTGGGCGTCGACGAGGCCGGGCACGATCCACCCGGTGTGGCACAGGGTTTCGGCCCCGCGCACCGGCTCGAAGGTCACGGTGCCGTCGACGACCCAGAGATCGCGCTCCTCGTCGCCGGGGAGAACCACGCCACGCAGATGCACACGAACCTCCAGATGTCGGCCTTGGCCCAACCTACCGCGCGCGATCGGGGCCCGCACCCAGTCCGGGCAGGGGCCGCTCAGGACGACAGGACGTCGCTACCGCCCTGCCGGCGGACCGTCGAGGAAGACCGTCACGGCGACGATCCGCGGCGCGTCGGCCGCGAAGTCGACGAAGGCCACGCCGCGCGCCGCGCCGATCCGCACGCTCGCGCTGACCGTGCGCCCGGCGGCGATCATCTTGTCCCACTCCATGTCTCGCGCGAGCTCGGCGAATTCCGCCGCGCCGACCGGATGCCGGGCGGGCAGCTCCACCGCCGCCTGCGTGCCGAGCAGGTCCCGCACACCGGCCAGGTCGCCCGCGGCGGCGGCGCCGAACAGCCGGCCGACGACACGTTTCCCCGTCGCGCCCACACTGCGCAGGCCCCGCATCATGCCCATCGCCCCACCGACACCCAGGTCGCCGACGAGTTGCGGACCGAGCTTGCCCCCGGCCAGCAGCCCGGACGGGCCCGTGCCCAGCAGCCGCCGGATCATCACGGCCAGTTCCCAGTGCGCGGCCAGTCGGGCGATCCGCCAGCCGCCACCGGATTCGATCAGGTCGTAGCGCAGGTGCATGGGCACGGTGACGGTGGCGCCGGTCGACATGGTCGTCTCGATGTGCAGGTCGCGCACCACGGTGCGCCCGGCGACGAGGTCGCGCTCGACCCGGAAGGCGATGGAGTTCGGCGCGATGAAGACGTTGTAGAACCGCGAGATCGCTTCCCGGCCGATGTGCTCGCGCGCACCGTACGGATCGTGCACCGCGGCGTTGTCCACGAACAGGCCGACCCAGGCGTCCTTGTCGTGCGCGGCCACCGCGCGCGGCGACGCCTGCACCGCCGCCAGCAGGTCTTCAGCGGTCCGATCCAACGGCATGTAGGTCCTCCATAGTCGCGCTCCCCCTACCCGATCCATGATAGAACGTGTTCTAGTTTTGCGTCGGCGATCGTGCCCGCGCGCAGTTGGACAAAGGAATCTCGATGGACTGGTACACCGGGAACGCCACCTACGACACGGTGCTGGCCATCGCCTTCGCCTTCGCCGCGTTCGTGATCGTGGGCGGGCTGTTCGCGCAGAGCCCCTACGGCCGATTCGCCTCGACCTCGATCGGCTTCAATCTCAACCCCAAGCTGGGCTGGTGGTTGATGGAACTGCCCGCGACCGTCGTGTTCGCGGTGTTCTACTTCACCGGCCCCGACCGTTTCGAACCGGTGCCGCTGGTCCTGGCGGCGATCTGGCTGCTGCACTACGGCAATCGCGGCTGGTTCTTCCCGCTGTCCATCCGGCAGGTGCCGGGCAAGAAGAGCAGCTTCAACTTCTCGGTGGTCGCGGCCGGGGTGTTCGTGACCTCGCTGCACGGCTACCTCAACGGCGCGTTCTTCAGTCACGACTACAAGAATCAGTACGGCACCGCCTGGCTCACCGATCCGCGGTTCCTGATCGGGCTGGTCGTGTATCTGTGCGGATTCGCGCTGCTGGTGCGGTCCGAGGCGATCGTGCGCAATCTGCGCGACAAGAACAACCCCGGCGCCGCCGAGTACCGCATCCCGTACGGCGGCGGCTTCCGTTTCGTCAGCAGCCCGGCCTACCTGGGCGAACTGATCGCCTGGGCCGGGTTCGCGCTGCTGACCTGGTCACTGGCCGGTGTGGCGATCTTCCTGATCACCGCGGGCAATCTGGTGCCGCGAGCCTTCGCGACGCACCGCTGGTACCGCGAGAAGTTCGTCGACTACCCGGCGCGCCGCAAGGCGCTGATCCCCGGCGTGATCTGAAACGACACCGCGGCCGGTGATCCTCATCGGATCACCGGCCGCGGTGCTGTATCAGGTCAGTTCTTGGGGAACTTCAGCTGCGACAGGTCGATGCCTTCCAGACCGGGCGGCAGCTGGTCGAGCCCGGGCGGCATCTGCGACAGGTCCATGCCCGGCGGCAGACCGGGCATCCCGGCGGGCATGCCGGGGAAACCACCGCGCACCTTCGGCGGGGTCGGGCCGCGGCCGCCCTTCTTGCCCTTCTTGCCCTTCTTGGTGTTGCCGCGGCGCGAACCGGGCAGGCCCATCTGACGGCCCATCATGGCCATCATCTTCTTGGCCTCGAAGAAGCGGTCGACGAGCTGGTTCACCTCGGAGACCTGCACGCCCGAGCCGTTGGCGATGCGCAGGCGGCGGGAGGCGTTGATGATCTTCGGGTTGTCCCGCTCGGCGGGGGTCATGCCGCGGATGATGGCCTGCACCCGGTCGAGCTGCTTGTCGTCGACCTGGGCGAGGACGTCCTTCATCTGACCGGCGCCGGGCAGCATGCCGAGCAGGTTGCCGATCGGGCCCATCTTGCGGATGGCCAGCATCTGGTCGAGGAAGTCCTCGAGGGTGAGCTCACCGCTGCCGATCTTGCGGGCGGTCTCCTCGGCCTGCTGGGCGTCGTAGACCTGTTCGGCCTGCTCGATGAGGGTGAGCACGTCACCCATGCCGAGGATGCGCGAGGCCATCCGGTCGGGATGGAAGACGTCGAAGTCCTCGAGCTTCTCACCGGTGGAGGCGAACATGATCGGCGAACCGGTCACATTGCGCACCGACAGCGCCGCACCACCGCGGGCGTCACCGTCGAGCTTGGTGAGCACGACACCGGTGAAGCCGACGCCGTCGCGGAACGCCTCGGCGGTGCTGACCGCGTCCTGACCGATCATCGCGTCGAGCACGAACAGCGTCTCGTCGGGCTGCACGGCGTCGCGGATGCCCGCGGCCTGGTTCATCAGCTCGGCGTCGATGCCGAGGCGGCCCGCGGTGTCGACGATGACCACGTCGTACTGCTTGGCCTTGGCCTCCTCGATACCGGCCGAGGCAACCGCGACCGGGTCGGCCGCGGAGATGCCGAGCGGGTTCTCGCCGCCGCCGACGGAGGTGCCGGGGTGCGGGGCGAACACGGGCACGCCCGCGCGCTCACCGACGACCTGCAGCTGGGTGACCGCGCCGGGGCGTTGGAGGTCACAGGCGACCAGGATCGGCTGATGCCCCTGACCCTTCAGCCATTTGGCGAGCTTGCCCGCCAGGGTGGTCTTACCCGCACCCTGCAGACCGGCCAGCATGATGACCGTCGGCGGGTTCTTGGCGAGGTTGAGCCTGCGGGTCTCGCCACCGAGGATGCCGACGAGCTCCTCGTTGACGATCTTGACGACCTGCTGCGCCGGGTTCAGCGCCGCGGAGACCTCCGCGCCCTTGGCGCGCTCCTTGACGTTGGCGATGAAGCCGCGCACCACGGGCAGCGCGACGTCGGCTTCGAGGAGGGCGAGGCGGATCTCGCGCGCGGTGGCGTCGATGTCGGCCGGTGACAGACGCCCCTTACCGCGCAGATCCTGCAGTGCACCGGTAAGCCGGTCGGACAGGGATTCGAACACCGATCGCGCTCCTGATCTGAGAGGGACGTCTATTGCCCTCCCAGGGTAATGGGTGTTATTCCCGGTGGCGCACGTGCGGTGGCGTGGTGCGGCACAGCTCGTGATTCTCGATGTTCACGAGATACACCGCTTCCCTGCCGGTGAGGCCGAGTTCGCGGGCGAGTGCCTCGATGCGCTGCCATTCGGCATCGGGGCTGTCGATGTGCCGTGCGGTGGTCGAGGCGATGGTCATCGCGGCCAGCGCTTGGGATCCGGTGAGTGTGCGGCCGGGCAGCCACGAAACCACCCACAGGTCACCACCGACGCAGCGCGCGATGTGCGCGGTCGCGTCGCTGGTCATCATCGATGCGGAAACGACTTCGATAGCCACAGATCTGCTCCCCTCGTACGAGTGACAGCCAGACCTCTCGAATGCTATAGGTCCATTCTCGACCGATCGGGCATCGATAACGGTTTGCGGGGCAACCTGATAGCAATCGGTGAGTAAACCGTGTCCTACCGATCTCCGTCGGCGGCATCCTCCGCGGACGGCGGGGCGGGCGCCGGATGCGGAACAACGTCCAGGACGGCCTTTTCGATGCGGTCTCGTAGCTGCGGGCTGTCGGCGTCGCCGAGATCGAGGCAGAACGCGTCGACCACGGCCGAACCCATCGTGACCACCTTGGCCCACCGCACGTTCGTCCCGGCCGCGGCGAAGGCGCCTGCCAGCCTGCTGAGCAGGCCGACCCGGTCCTCGGCACGCAGTTCGAGGATGGCCTGACCGGGTGCGCTGGTCGTCGACCAGATCAGCCGCGGCACGGCCCGCGCGTAGCGGCCGGGCCCGGCGCCGACCGCCTCCGCTTCGCGTTTGGCCAGCACCTCGGGCAGATTCAGCGCGCCGGAGGTCGCGCGGATCAGCTCCTGCCGCAGCAGGCCCGCGTCGGGCGGGTCACCGAACTTCGGGGTCACCACGAAGGTGTTGATCGCCGAATCCCCCGCCCCGCCGAGCGCGGCCGAGAGGACACGCAGGGAATGCAGGGCCAGCACGCCCGCCGCGTCGGAGAGCAGGCCGGGTTCGTCGGGGGCGATGACCGTCACCACGTAGGTGTGCTTGCCCTCGCCCGGCGCGAGCGTGACGTGCACGCCACCGGCCCTGGCCTTGTCCAGCAGGACGGGGTCGATCGGTTCCGGTTGCGGCAGCGGCTCCCCCGCCATCACCAGCTTGCAGCGGCGGACCAGGTCGCCGATCAGCGAGGCCTTCCAGTCGCCCCAGACGCCGGGGCCGGTGGCCATCGAGTCGGCCTCGGCCAGTGTGTGCAGCAGTTCGAGCAGACCGACATCACCGCCGAGCGCGTCGGCGACGTACCGCACCGTCTCCGGGTCGGCCAGATCGCGCCGGGTCGCGGTGTCCGGCAGCAGCAGATGGTGGCGCACGATGGCGCTCAGGGTGCGCACGTCCGACGGCCACAGGCCGAGCCTGCGGCCGATGTGAGTGGCGAGTTCGGCGCCGACCGCGCTGTGATCGCCCGCCCTGCCCTTGCCGATGTCGTGCAGCAGCGCACCGAGGGTGAGCAGGTCGGGCCGGGCGACCCTGGTGCTCATCGCGCCGGCGTAGGCGACGGTCTCCATCAGGTGCCGGTCGACGGTCCAGGTGTGCAGCGCGTCGCGGGGTGGCAGATCACGCACCGCGCCCCACTCGGGAAACAGCCTGCCCCACAGACCGGTTCGATCGAGCGCCTCGACCGCGTCGATGCTGCCGCGGCCCGCGCCGAGCAGCACGAGCAGATCGTTTTGCGCGTCCTTGGGCCACGGCTCGCGCAGTTCGGGCGACTCCTCGGACAGCCGGTTGAGCGTGGTCGCCGACATCGGCAGCCCGGTCTGCGCCGAGGCGGCGGCGACCCGCAGGATCAGGCCGGGGTCGCGCTGTGGCCGCGCGTCCCTGGCCAGCACCACCTCGCCGGCGTGCTCGACCACCCCCTCATCGAGTGGTCGGCGCACCGGCATCCGGCGCAGGCGGGCCAGGCCGCGGCGCGGCAGCGCGTTGGCCGCGGTGCGCAGGCCGACATCGGTCGAATAGCTCACCGTGCGGGCCGAATCGCTCAGCGTGCGAGCCAGATCGAACCGGTCGCCGATGCGCAGCGCGGCGCCGATCTCGTCGGCGTCCTGGGCGCGCAGCTGGTCGCGGGCACGACCGGCGACCCGGTGCAGTTCGGTGCGCACGTCGAGGAGCCTGCGGTGCGCCTGCTTCAGACCGCCGCCCGGCACCTCGGGGCCGAGGCCCGGCATGGCGTCGGTCAGCTGGGCGATGGCGAGTGCATCGAGCAACTGGACGTCGCGCAGACCGCCGCGCCCGTTCTTCAGGTCGGGTTCGGCGCGGTGGGCGATCTCGCCGCTGCGCTCCCAGCGGGCGGTGGTCTGGGCGATCAGGTCGTCGAAACGGGACCTGATGCCGGTCCGCCATTCCCGGCGCACCCCGCCGATGAGCAGGTTCGACAGGTCCTCGTCGCCGACGATGTGGCGGGCCTCGAGCAGGCCGAGCGCGGCGATCATGTCGTCGGCGGCCACCCGCAGGGCCTGCGGCACCGTGCGCACGCTGTGATCGAGCTTGATGTGGGCGTCCCAGAGCGGGTACCAGAGCTGGTCGGCGATCTTCGACACCACGGCGGGGTCGACATCGTCGTGCAGCAGCACCAGATCCAGGTCGGAGTACGGCAGCATCTCGCGGCGCCCGAGGCCACCCACCGCGACGACGGCCAGGCCGCTGTCAGCGGTGATGCCCAACTCGTTGCCCTTGCTGGTCAGCCAGAGTTCGAACAGGTCGACCAGCGCCGCACGCAGGGATTCCGGATCGAGCCGCGGATTGCGGGTCCCCGCCCCCTCGAGCAGCTGCGCCCTGGCCTTGACCAGGTCAGCCGCGCCGTTGTGCTGAATACCGCCGTTCTGTTGTGCCACAGTCCCACCCGCCATTCATGCAGGCGGCCCCGCCCCGACCGGTCGTGCCGGTGGGAGCGGGGCCGCCGCTCGATCGTCAGCTGTACGTCGCTACCGAATTACAGTGCGTCGCTTCCACGTTCGCCGGTGCGGACGCGGATGATGGTGTCCACCGGGGTCACCCACACCTTGCCGTCACCGATCTTTCCGGTGCGCGAGGCCTCGACGATCACCTCGACGACCTTCTCGACCGAGGCATCGTCGACGACGACCTCGACGCGGACCTTCGGAACGAAGTCCACCGAGTATTCCGCACCGCGGTAGACCTCGGTGTGGCCCTTCTGCCGGCCGTAACCCTGGACCTCGCTGACGGTCATGCCGAGCACGCCTGCCTGTTCCAGCCCGGTTTTCACATCTTCGAGCGTGAACGGTTTGACGATTGCCGTAACCAGTTTCATGTTCGTCATGCCTCCTTGACGAGCGAGCGTGCCGTGCCACCCACAGCAGTGAAATCGTATGCGGTTTCCGCGTGCTCGGACTCGTCCAGACCCGCCGACTCGGACTCTTCGCTCGCGCGCAGGCCGATGGTGAACTTGATCGCGTAGGCGATGACGGCCGTCACGACGAGCGAGTAGGCCAGGACGGCGAAGGCACCGACAGCCTGCAGCTTCAACTGCTCGACTCCACCACCGTAGAACAGACCTTCGACAGCCGCGGGAGCTTCGGCCGTGGCGACCAGACCGACCATCAGGGTGCCGACCAGACCACCGACGAGGTGGACGCCGACGACGTCGAGCGAGTCGTCGAAACCGAAGCGGAACTTCAGGCCGACGGCCAGTGCGCACAGCGCACCGGAGACCACGCCGATGGCCAGCGCGCCGACCACGTTCACCGACGAACACGCCGGGGTGATGGCGACCAGACCGGCGACGATGCCCGAGGCCGCGCCCAGGGAGGTCGGGTGACCGTCACGGATGCGCTCCACGAGCAGCCAGGCGAGCATGGCGGCCGCGGTGGCGATGGTGGTGGTGAGGAAGGTGGCACCGGCGATGCCGTTGGCGCCGACCGCCGAACCCGCGTTGAAGCCGAACCAGCCGAACCACAGCAGACCGGCGCCGAGCATCACGAACGGCAGGTTGTGCGGACGGAACGGGGTCTTCGGCCAGCCCTTGCGCTTGCCCAGGATCACGGCCAGGACCAGGCCGGCAACACCGGCGTTGATGTGGACGGCGGTACCACCGGCGAAGTCGATCGCCTTGATGCCGGACGCGATCCAGCCACCGTTCTCGGCGGTGACGCCGTCGAAGGCAAAGACCCAGTGCGCGACGGGGAAGTACACGACGGTGACCCAAATTCCGGCAAACAGGAGCCACGATCCGAACTTCAGGCGGTCGGCGACCGCGCCCGAGATGAGTGCGACGGTGATGATCGCGAACATGAGCTGGAAGGCGACGAACACCGACAGCGGGATGGTGCCCGCCAGCGGGATACCCGCCGGCGCCTCCGGGTCGGTGGTGGCCAGGTACTGACCGCCGAACACGCCCTTCAGGCCGAAGTACTGGAGCGGATCACCGAGGAGGTTGCCTTTGTCCTCGCCGAATGCCACTGAGAAGCCGTAGAGACACCACAGGATGGTCACGAGGCCCATCGCCGAGATGCTCATCATGATCATGTTCAGCACGTTCTTGCCACGGACCATACCGCCGTAGAAAAACGCCAAGCCCGGCGTCATCAGCAGCACGAGTGCTGATGCGGTCAGCAACCATGCAGTGTCACCGGCGTCGGGTGCGCCGATTACGGGAAATGCCACCTTGTGTTCCTCCTCATCTCGGGCCCTGCCGATGACGGCAAAAGGACCTGTACAGAGGGTCGCCACTCGGTGTTTCATCCGTTGAGCAGTGGTGTTTCACCTGAGTGAACGGATTGCGCGGTTGTGTTGCTTCCACGTTTCGTGTGGTTGGCCACCGCCTGACTGCTCACGGTGAGGTCGGTATGAGTGTGCGATTCACCTGGTGTTCGCGGTGGGAGGCGGAGACGGCGTTTCGCCTGGAAACAGCGCTGCCCGCCCGATCGCTGGGATCGGGCGGGCAGCGGGGACAGGCTAGGAGGTACCGCCGAGCAGGGCGTCGACGAAGGCGCCGGGCTCGAACGGCGCCAGATCGTCGGCGCCCTCACCCAGACCGACGAGTTTCACCGGAACGCCGAGCTCGTGCTGCACCTGGAACACGATGCCACCCTTGGCGGTGCCGTCCAGCTTGGTCAGCACCACACCGGTGATGTCGACGACGTCGGCGAACACCCTGGCCTGCATCAGGCCGTTCTGGCCGACGGTCGAGTCGAGGACGAGCAGCACCTCGTCGACCTCGGCCTTCTTCTCGACGACCCGCTTGACCTTGCCCAGCTCGTCCATCAGGCCGGTCTTGGTGTGCAGGCGACCGGCGGTGTCGACGAGGACGGCGTCGACACCGCGATCGATGCCTGCGGTGACCGCGTCGAACGCGACGGCGGCCGGGTCGGCGGCCTCCTTGCCGCGCACGGTCTCCGCACCGACCCGTTCGCCCCAGGTCTGCAGCTGATCGGCGGCGGCGGCGCGGAAGGTGTCGGCGGCGCCGAGCAGCACCCGGCGGCCGTCGGCGACGAGCACGCGGGCCAGCTTGCCGGTGGTGGTGGTCTTGCCGGTGCCGTTGACACCGACGACCAGCAGGATCGCCGGGTGATCGGCGTGCGGCAGCGCGTGGATGGACCGGTCCAGCTCGGGGCGCAGCGCCTCGATCAGCACGTCGCGCAGCGTCGCGCGGGCCTGTTCGGGGGTGCGCACGCTGCGCGCGGCCATCTCCTCGCGCAGGCGTTCGACGATCTTCGCGGTGCTCGCGGTGCCGATATCGGCCAGCACCAGGGTGTCCTCGATCTCCTCCCACGAGTCCTCGTCGAGGTCACCACCGCCGAGCAGGCCGAGCAGGCTCTTGCCGACCGCGTTCTGCGAGCGCGACAGGCGGCCGCGCAGGCGGACCAAGCGACCCGAGGTGGGGTCGATCTCCTCGATGGCGGCGGCGACGGCGTCGACCTCGGCGGGCGCGGTCTCGACGGGCGCCGCGGTGGTGGCGGGTGCCGATTCCTCGACGGGCGCGGTTTCCGTCGGTGCGGCCTCGGCGGGGGCGGTGTCGGCCGGGGTGGTCTCGACGGGCGGGGCGGTGGCGACCGGCGGGGTGTCGAGCGTGCTGAGATCGTCCGGGACCACCACATCCTCGGTGACCTGCACGTCCGCGTCGGGCAGCGGGACATCGGTGATGCTGCGCCGCGGCGCGTCGCGCGGGACGGCGGCATCGTCACCGACGTGCGGCTGCCCCTCGGTATCGGTCCGCTCGGGCGCCGGTTCGGGGCGCGGCAGGGTGGCCGCCGGCCCGCCCTGTTTGAAGTTGAACCCCCCGGACGCGGTGTAGCCACCGGACCGGTCCGTCAACTCCTTGTCCGGCTCGGGCGGCGCCAGGGAGATCTGGCGCCGCTTGTACAGGACGAAACCCGCGACGAGCGCCACCAACAGCACGGCGGCGATCGCGGCGATCAGGATCCACGCTTGCGAACTCACCCGGCCGAGTCTATTCGGGCGGCTGATCGTCCCACGTCGGCGGCGTCGGCGCGGCGGGTCGGTAGCAGGGGAAAGGGCCCGTCGGCACGCCGCGGAAACAGTACAGATTCGTTGTCCTGCGGAACTTCTGGCGCTCGCCCCATAGGATCGGCGGCGTGACCGATCGAAACGTGCTTGGGGGGCCGCTGGAAGAGTGCGGCACCGATCCTCTCACGGGCTTCTACCGGGACGGCTGCTGCAGCACCGGTCCGGAGGATCTCGGCAGCCACACCGTGTGCACCGTCGTGACGGCGGAATTCCTGGAGCATCAGGCATCCATCGGCAACGACCTCAGTACTCCGCGTCCGGAGAACAACTTCCCCGGCCTGCAGCCGGGCGACCGCTGGTGCGTGGTGGCGGTGCGCTGGTTGCACGCGCACGAGGACGGCGTCGCCGCGCCGGTGGTGCTGGCCGCGACACACGAGAATGCCCTGGAGGTCATCTCCATGGACATCCTGCGCAAATACGCCGTAGACGTCCCAGACGACGTCAGCGACCTGTTGTAGGGGTCCACGACAGCTCCTCGCAGGGACATGGGTAACTCCCGGGGAACGCCCAACACCTGACCGTACGGAAACCCCCGGCCCGATACGAAACGCCGCCACCCACTCACGACCGGCAAGAGTCGCGGAGAGGCGGGTGAGCGTGGCGTCGCCGGTGGGCCTTTTGACGGCAGGCCGGTGAGCAGTAGCGGGCTGGTCGGCCGGTGGTGGACCGATGAACGGGTCCGGCGCAGACGGGGCAGAGCGGTTGCGATGTTTCGTCACGTCGACGGGTTTCGTCACGATCGACTTTCGCGGGTTCCGTTACGAGTGACGGGCGGGTGCGCAAGGCATCGAGGATGAGCACGACCGCGGGCGCCAAGGGGTCTTCGGCGCGCCGATGTCGTTGGATCGCAACGCATCCGGTGAAGATGTCGAGGACATCGGTGACGGCGACATCCGGGCGTACCGCGCCCTGACGCTGGGCGGCGGCGAGCAGTGCGCCGAGGGCGCGGTGGAAGCGGTTGCCCGCGCCGCGCAGGAGTGCACGCGGCCAGCCGTCGTCGGATTGCACCAGGTCGCACAGGTCTTTGTTGCCGGGCGTCGTGACGATGACGTGGGTGCACAGGGCGAAGAAGGCCGCGCCGGGGTCGGGGTCGGTGAGGTGGTCGGCGGCCAGCGCTGCCAAGCGGTCGACCCGCTGGTGCATCACCGCTTCCAGGAGATCGGTTTTCGTGGGGAAATGCCGGTGGACGGTGCCCGCGCCGACACCGGCGCGGCGGGCGACCTCGGCCAGTGAGACCGTGGTCCCCCGCTCGGCGAGCGCGCGTTGCGCGGCGGCGAGGACGAGGGCGCGGTTGCGCCGCGCGTCCGCTCGGATCGCGGGTTCCACGCCGTTGTCGACGGTCATTTCGTTACGCCTTCCCTGCACGACACCTGGCCAACCGGGTCGGACCGCCCGTACCGTCCGGAATACGGGTCGCCCGACCCGATTCTAGGGAACGAAACGGAGCTCATCCGCAATGTCATCAGCACATCCCGTTCTGGTCACCGGCGCGACCGGCAAACAGGGCGGTGTCACCGCCAGGACACTGCTCGCCGGCGGCCACCCGGTGCGCGCCCTCGTCCGCGACCCCGCCGCCCCGGCGGCCCGCGTCCTGGCCGACGCGGGCGCCGACCTGGCGGTAGGCGATTTCGACGACCCCGCCTCACTGCGCGCGGCGGCGACCGGCGCACGGGCCGTATTCCTCATTCCCCCAGCCGATTACGGCCCCAGCGGCTGGACCGCGGGCGCCGAGGCCCGGCGCGGCATCGCGATGGTCGACGCGGCCCGCGCGGCAGGCGTCGAGCAGATCGTCTTCTCCGGCATCGCCACCATGGGGCAGGCCGACTCGTGGGGCCAGGAGGGCAAACGGCAGATCGAGGACGCGATCCTCGCCTCGGGCCTGCGCTACACCCTGCTGCGGCCGGTGCGCTTCATGGAGAACTATCTGTTGCAGGGCTCGCCCGTCGACGGTGTCCGCGTGGGCGGCGAGCACCCGCACCTGTTCCCGGCCGACCGGCCGCTGCAGATGATCGCGCTCGACGACATCGGCGCGTTCGCCGCGCTGGCCTTCGGCGATCCAGACGGCTGGCACGGCCGCGCACTGGAACTGGCGAGCGACGCGATCACTCCAGTCGACGCGGCCGCCGCCATCAGCGCGGCCACCGGCCGACCGGTCCACTACCGCGAGGTCGGCGAGGCCGAGGCCGAAGCGATCGGCCCGCAGCTGGGCAACACCTGGCGGCTGATCCGCGAGACCGGCGGCTGGCAGGCCGACCTGCCCGCCCTGCGGCAGCTGTACCCGCAGCTCACGAGCCTGCCGGAGTGGCTGGCCCGTGGCGGCGCCGCGAAGATCCGGGCCCGGCTCGATGCCGAGGCCTCAGCGGCCTGACCGACTGCGTCCCGGCGGGTGTCGCGCCGTTCGGACAGGGCCCCGGCATCGCGGCGCCGGGCGGATCAGTTCAGCGCGCCGTCGTAGTCCGGGAACTTGAAGGTGCGCTCGGCATGCCCGCCGGACAGGTCCGACGGGCTGTTGCCGATATTGGCGACGATCGTGTAGCCCTTGCTCTCGATGTCGGCCCGGCTGGCGGTCTTGTACTCGGCCAGGCCGGCATTGCCCGCCGACAGCGTGGTCGGCGCGCTGCCGTACAGCGCGTCGACCGGGTAGCCGACCGAGGTCAGGTTCGCCTGCGAGTAGGCGTTGATCAGGGCGGGCCTGCCGGTGACGAAGATGATCGCGGCGCCGTTCTGTTTCGCCCAGGTCGCCAGGCCGAGCACCGGCTGGATCGCCGGAATGATCAGGCCGGTGTTGTAGGAGGTCTCCAGCGTCGTGTTGTCGATGTCGAAGACGATCGCCGGACGGGTCGCGCCGGGCAGCCTGCCCGCGAGATAGGTCTTCGCCTCGGCCACGACGGGGGTGATCTCGCCGATCCACTGCGCGTATGGCGGCAGCTCGGACTTGTTGCCCGACAGCGAGGACGAGCCGCCGCCGGACAGGGACGACGAACCGGTGTCGGCGCCCGCGGCGGGCAGGGGAGCGAGGAGCGCGGCCGCGACACCGACGACGAGCGATGCAGTAACACGTTTCATCTATCGCACGCTAACAGCGACCGGGCCAATGAAACGTGTCACAGTTTCACAATCCCGCACAGTGGGACTACTAAGCGGGCGCGCCCACCGGATCGGCGTCGGACACCTCGGCCCGGTTCAACCGCTGCGAGATCACCTGCGTGATGCCGTCACCGCGCATGCTCACGCCATAGAGGGCATCGGCGATCTCCATGGTCGGCTTCTGGTGTGTGATGACGATCAGCTGGCTCTTCTCCCGCAGCTGCTCGAACAGCCCGATGAGCCTGCGCAGGTTGGTGTCGTCCAGCGCCGCCTCGACCTCGTCCATCACATAGAACGGGGACGGCCTGGCCCGGAAGATGCTGACCAGCAACGCGACCGCGGTCAGCGACTTCTCGCCACCGGAGAGCAGCGACAGTCGCTTGACCTTCTTGCCCGGCGGCCTGGCCTCCACCTCGATGCCGGTGGTGAGCATGTCGGTCGGATCGGTGAGCACCAGCCTGCCCTCGCCACCGGGGAACAGCTTGGCGAAGACGCCGACGAATTCGCGTTCCACGTCGGCGTAGGCCTCGGTGAACACCTGCAGGATGCGGGCGTCGACCTCGGCGACCACATCGAGGAGGTCCTTGCGCGCGTTCTTGACGTCTTCGAGCTGGGTGGCGAGGAAGTTGTAGCGTTCCTCGAGCGCCGCGAACTCTTCCAGCGCCAGCGGATTCACCTTGCCGAGGGTGGTGAGGTCCTTCTCGGCGCGTTTGGCGCGGCGCTCCTGGGAGGCCCGGTCGTAGGGCATCGGCTGCGGTGCGCTGACCTGTTCGCCGCGCTCCTTGGCGTCCTCGTACTCCTGCAGTTCCAGCGCCGACGGCGGCAGCGGGACATCGGGTCCGTACTCGGCGACGAGATCGGCCAGGGCGATGCCGAACTGTTCGGAGATGGTGGTCTCGAGCTGCTCGATGCGCAGGGCCGCTTGGGCTTTGGCGACCTCGTCGCGGTGCACGGCGTCGGTGAGCTGGGCCAGCTGGGTGGTCAGCGCCCGCGCCCGTTCCTTCACCTGTTCCAGCGCGGCGGCACATTCCCCGCGCCGCCGGACCAGCTCGTCCCGGCGCGCCGCCGCCGCGGCGACGACCCGTTCGAGCTCGTGCGCGATCTTCGCGCCCGATTCGGCGACCGCCGCGGCGACGGCGGCGGCCTGCCGGCGGGCGGCTTGCGCGCGTTCGGCGCGGGCCCTGGCCTCGCGTTCGGCACGGGCGGCTCGGCGCAGTGAATCCGCTTTGCCGCGTACCGATTCCGCGCGTTCCTCGGCGGTGCGCACGGCCAGGCGGGCCTCGACCTCCATGGTCCGGGCCTCGGCGAGCGCGGCGGCGGCTTCCTCGCGTTCCCGGCCTGCGGTCTCGGTGCTCGCGGCGCCGTAGCTGTCGTCGTCGCCGTCGTGTTCCATCTCGGCGTGCCGGAGGCGGTCCTCGAGTTCGGCCAGGGTGGCCAGGGACTTCTCCCGCGCGGATTCGGCCTCGGCGCGCTGGGTGGCGTGCCGCTCGCCCTCGGTCTGTGCCGCGCGAGCGGTCTGGCCGACGCGGGCCAGCCGGTCGTAGATCGCCAGGAGCGCCTGATCGGATTCGTGCAGCGCCAGCAGCGCGTGGTCGGCGGCGTCCTTCCGGTCGGTCTGCTCGGCCAGGGCACCGGCCAGGGCCGCTTCCAGTTCCTCGGCCCTGCGCTGCGCCGCCGCCAATTCGGCGGTGGCGGTGTCGATCTCGGCCTGCACCTCGAGCTGACTCGGCATCCGCTCCGCACCACCGACGATCCAGCCCGAACCGGCCAGATCGCCGTCGCGGGTGACCACCCGCAGTTCGGGGCGCAGCGCGACGAGCTCGGTCGCGGTCGCCAGATCGTCGACGACCACCACGCCGGCGGTGAGCGCGGCGAGGGCTGGGCGCACCTGCTCGGCGCCGTCGATGACCTCGGCGAGCCAGCGCGCGCCCGCGGGCAGGGCGCCACGCTCGGCGGGGACCAGCCCGGCGGTGGCGAAGACGAAGGCGACCCGGCCGCCGTCGCCGGAGCGCAGTTCGCGCACGGCCGCGTCGGCGGCGGTCGGGGTGTCGGCGGTGATCGCGTCGGCCAGCGGGCCGAGCAGCGCGGCGACCGCGGCCTCGAAGCCACCCTCGACGCGCAACTGCGCCGACAACCGGTCACCGAGACCGCTCACGCCGTGTTCGAGCAGCCAGGCCGCGCCGTCCTTGCGGGCCAGGTTCATTCCGAGCGCTTCGATGCGGGCGCCGAGCCGGGCGACCAGCTTGCTTGCCTCGCGGTCCTGTTCACGCAGTTCGCGCACACGCTCGTCGGCCAGTTCCAGCGCCGCGACGGCATGTTCGTGCTGGGCGTCGAGCCCCTTCTCCCCCGCGTCGAGTTCGCCGAGTTCGTCCTGCACCGAGTCGTATTCGACCTGGGCGGCCTCCCCGCGGTGGCGGGCGTCGGCGATCGCGACCGACAGCCGGGCGATCTCGGCGTCGACCGATTGCGCCCTGGTGCGCAGGTTCTCGACCTGGCCGGAGAGCCTGGCCAGGCCTTCGCGGCGGTCGGCGATGGCACGCACGGCGGCCAGATGCGCCTGCTCGGCGGCCTTGGCGGCGTATTCGCGATCGGCGAGGGCCTCCCTGGCAGCTTCGAGGGTCTCGGCGGCCATCTCCACCGCGTAGCGCAGTTCGGCTTCCTCGGCCTCGATCCGGTCGGCCTCGGCTTCGAGCTGTTCGGGATCGCGGCCGGTCCCCACGGGCGCCTCGGCGTGCAGGTGCCTGGCCCGGTCACCGGCGATGCGGATGGTGGCATTGACCCGCTCGGCCAGCGCCGAGAGCTGGAACCAGGTCTGCGCGGCCGCCTCGGCGCTGGGACTCAGCCGCGACAGCTGGAACTCCTGCTGGGCGAGTGCGGCATTGGCGGCGTCGAGCGCGGACTGCACGGTGATCTGCTGCTCGCGGGCGTAGGCCTCCTTGCTGAGCTGGGACTCCAGCTCGTGGCGCCGGGTGACCAGGTCGTCGGCGGCCAGCCGTAGCCGCGCGTCGCGCAGGTCGGCCTGCACGGTCTGCGCGCGCCGCGCCACCTCGGCCTGCCTGCCCAGCGGCTTGAGCTGGCGGCGCAGCTCGGTGGTGAGGTCGGTGAGCCGGGCGAGGTTGGCCTGCATCGCGTCGAGCTTGCGGACCGCCTTCTCCTTGCGCCTGCGGTGCTTGAGCACACCCGCGGCCTCTTCGACGAACGCGCGCCGATCCTCCGGCCGGGACTCCAGGATCGCCGAGAGCTGGCCCTGACCGACGATGACGTGCATCTCGCGCCCGATGCCGGAGTCCGACAGCAGTTCCTGCACATCCATCAGCCGGCAGCTGCTGCCGTTGATCTCGTACTCGCCCGCGCCGTCACGGAACATCCGCCGGGTGATCGACACCTCGGCGTAGTCGATCGGCAGCGCGCCGTCGGAATTGTCGATCGTCAGCGTCACCTCGGCGCGCCCGAGCGCCGCGCGCCCGGTGGTGCCGGCGAAGATGACGTCCTGCATCTTGCCGCCCCGCAACGCCTTGGCACCCTGCTCGCCCATGACCCATGTGAGGGCGTCGACGACATTGGATTTACCGGACCCGTTCGGCCCGACGACGCAGGTAATCCCCGGTTCGAAGCGCAGCGTGGTCGCGGACGCGAAGGACTTGAACCCCTTCAACGTCAGGCTTTTCAAATGCACGCTGTGCCGCCTCTCCGCGATTCGGGCCAGACCTGGGCGCGGGAGGACAAGGCACGCGGCCGGCGGTGGTGGGGTCGCTCAGGTAGCCGGTACCCGGTGAGTTACCCATGTGCTCACGAGAGACTAGCGGAAAACGCGGCAAAACTTTCACGAGAGCAGGGGTAGCTGATCGGTCGCGAGCCGACGTTCCGTGCTCGCGACCGGCGTCAGTGCAGGTTGTGTGGGTGGTGCGGTTCTCTGTGCTTCATCTGCCGCTGGAGCTGGCGAAGGTGGGTTTGGGTGCCCGGGGTAGCTTCCCAGCCGGTGATCACGCGGAACAGCAGGACCGCGCCCCACGGGCCGATGACCCACATCGGCCAGAAGTACGTGAGCTCCCCCGCGGTGAGCGAGATCAGACCCCAGATGACCAGCACGATCACGCTGACGCCGAGCCAGCTGCCCGCCTCGATGCGCTGCCAGACCGGGATGCGCTTGCCGGGTTGGCGCTCGGCGGGTGCGGTGGCCTGTTTCGGCAGCGGTGGCAGGTCGGACAGGACGACCGCGAGTTCGTCGCGCGTGGTGGTCGCGTAGACCTTGGCGACGCGCTGGTCGTATTCGGCCAGGTCGAGGCGCCCGTCGGCCAGGTGGGTGCCCAGCTGGGCGACGATCGCGTTGCGCTCGGCATCGGACGCGCGTGTGCCGGGGGTGATGTCCATGCCGACATCCTCTCGTTCACCAACCACAGTGGAGTATTGGTTCCAGCCTCCACCCTCCACTGTGTAATGTCAACCCGCGTGCGGTGGGTCAGAGGATGGCGAAGGCCACTACGAGACCGAGCGCGAAGTGCGCGGCGGCGACCACGAGCACCTCGGGGGTGTAGGTCTCGGCGTGCAGCGTGCGGCCGATGTCGATGCCGGTGACCTTCTCGATCACCCGCACCGAGATCACCTGCGCCACGATGCCGACCAGGCCGTACACGACCGCGGCGATCAGCCCTTCCGACAGCTTGTTGACACCGCCGGTGGCCAGCACGGCGAACACGACGATGAACGCCATGCTCACCATGCCCGCCGCGGACACGATCAGCGCGTTGGGCTTGCCCGCGACGACCAGGTCGCGCAGCTTGCCGGGCGTGGTCAGGTCGATGGCGAAGAAGCCGATCAGCATCAGTACCAGGCCGATCAGGCAGTACAGGATGATGGCGCCGACGCCTTCACCGAGCGCACTCCAATAACCCGATTCCAGGGCGAGGGCGGTCATCGTGGTCCTTTCGAACAATGGTGGGTGGTCACGGGTCAGTCGACGATGCGGTGCGGGACGAACGCGGCACCGTCATCGGTGATCAGGCCTGCCGTCTCGCGGATGCCGAGGCCCGCCGCCGTGTCGCCGACGACCCAGGCGCCGAGCACCGGGCGCATGCCGTCGAATTCCGGGAGCGGGTCGAGCAATTGGTAGACGAAGCCCTCGGCGCCGTACACGCCGCCGGTCGCGGTCTCCATGCCGGGACCGACGATGGTCATATTGGCGCCCTCGCGGCCGAGCTTGGGTTTGCGGATGTACTCGGTGAGCTCGTGCGGGCTGTCGAGGTAGGCGGGCAGCAGGTTCGGGTGGCCGGGGTACATCTCCCAGAGGACGGCCAGCAGCGCCTTGTTGCTGAGCAGTGTCGTCCACAGCGGTTCGATCCAGGCGGTGGCGGGCAGGCTCTCGACCACGCGCTTGCCGAAGTCGTCGTCGAGGATCCACTCCCACGGATACAGCTTGAAGGCCGCCTCGATCGGCGCCTCGGCCAGATCGACGAACCGGTGCAGCTCGGTGTCGAAACCGATCTCCTCGATCGGCAGCGCGACCGTGTCGAAGCCCGCCTCGGCCGCCGTCTCCTGCATGTAGGCGGTGGTCACGTTGTCCTCGCCGGTCGCGTCGGCGCCCGACCAGGTGAAGTGCAGCTCGGTGCCGGGCAGCACCTTGCGCAGCTCGGTCCAGCGTTCCACCAGCTTCTCGTGCAGCGAATTCCATTGGTCGCCACCGGGATACACCTGCTGCAACCAGTGCCACTGGATGATCGCGGCCTCGAGCAGCGAGGTCGGGGTGTCGGCGTTGTACTCGAGCAGTTTGGCCGGACGACGCGCGTCGTAGCGCAGATCGAAGCGCCCGTACACGTACGGGTCACTGCGGCGCCAGGATTCGGCGATCGGCGCCCAGCTCCACTCCGGCAGACCGAAATCGGCGTAGCGCTCGGTGAGCACCACGTGCTCGGCCGCGTGCAGGCACATCGACTGCAGCAGTTCCACATCGGCTTCCAGCGCGAGGATCTCGTCCATCGAGAACTCGTAGTGCACCGACTCGTCCCAGTACGGGCGCGGCTGACCGCTGGCATCGCGGCCGGGCGCGCCGTAGACCAGGCCCTGACTCTCGATGATCTGCTGCCAGCCCGGTCGCGGCGTACTCGCCACCCGGCGCACTAGGACCCGCTCCCGCCGGTCGACTTGCTGCCGAGCCCGCCGCGCTGGATCGTGGTGCCGCTCTTGGTGGTGATGGTCGCGTTGCGCGGCTTCACCGAACTGCCGCCGACCGGCGGCTTGCCGATGGTGGGCGTGCCACCGTAGTGGTACCGGTACTGCGGCCAGCCGAGCAGGATCAGGCTGCCACCGCCACCATGACTGGTGTCGCTGCGGAAGTTGGTCTTGCCATCGCCGCATTTGTCGTCCGGGACGACGACTTCGTTGCCGTTCTGGTCGATCTGCACGCACGAGGCGGTCACCTGGTCCGGCGCGGAGATCGCCCGGTAGGCCAGGTAGCCACCGCCGACCAGCGCGGCGACACCGACCACGGCGACACCGCCGATCATCACGCGTTTCCTGGTGCGCCGCTTGGCTTCCGCGGCCTCGGCCGCCGCGCGCTGGGCCTGCTCGGCCTGCTTGCGCGCCTTGTCGCGGGCCCGTGCCTCGCCGACCGTCGGCGGGCGCGGCTGGGTGACGCCGGGTTCCTGCCTGGCCATCCGGCCCGGCCGCGGGGGCTCACCCGCGGGTTCCGGCGCGGCGGGCGGTTGCTGCGGCATCGGCGGCCAGCCCGCACCGGGATCCGGTGGCTGCCACGGCGACTGCCCGGAGCCACCGTTCGGGGGCTCACCAGGTTGATCGGGCGGACCAGGGTTCTGTGTGCTCACCGCTGCCGCCCCCTAGCCCCCGAAGTCACCACTAGCGCTCCTCGAATCCCGTCATATCGCCCCGCGCGGGCTCCCAGCTTTCCACAACCAGGTCGACCCGGCCAGGTGCATGGCCGGACCGTAGCAGTTCCAGCAGCTTCTCGCCCGCGGTTCGCTGCCCTTCGGCGACGACATGCACCCGGCCGTCACTGTGGTTGCGCGCGTAGCCGGTGAGCCCGAGTTCCAGTGCGCGCGAGCGGGTCCACCAGCGGAAACCCACCCCCTGCACCATCCCGTGCACCCAGGCGCTCAACCGCACCGGCGTCTCGCTCATGCTGCATCCCCTCTGCCGGAGCGGGGGCCCGGCGCGGTGACGCTGCGCTGCCACCCCCAGCGCTGCCCGCTCATCCGTCGATGTCGAAGTTCAACGTCACCTTGGTGCCCGACTTGAGTGTGCGGCCCACAGTGCACACCTTGTCGACGGCGCGCTGCACGGTGACCAGTAGTCGCTCCCGGGCGGCCTCGTCCAGCTCGGACAGATCCAGTTCGACGACCTCGTCGAGCTGCGGGTACAGCTCGTTCTCCCGGTCGGCGTCGCCGGAGACGCGGATCGTGGCGTCGAAGTCGTCGCCGAGGCGCCGCGAGAGCGGCAGGTCCGAGCTGAGCCCGGTGCAGGCGGCGAGGGCGATCTTCAGCAGCTCACCGGGGGTGAACGCGCCCTCGACGCCCTGCGAGGCGATCAGGACCTCCGCGCCACGATTGCTGCGCCCGGTGTAGGCCCTGGTTCCGGTGCGCTCGACCCACAGTTCGGTCGGTGCGGTGGTCACGGGTGCGTTCTGCTCAGCCATGCCTAGATCCTGCCATTCGCGTCGAGGACGATTCACGCCTGGGAACGCCTGCGCACAGGGCGGCATTCCGCCGGAGTGACCCGCGGCACGTTCACTCCTGGAAGCGGTACCCCATGCCCGCCTCGGTCAGCAGGTGCCGCGGATTCGCTGGGTCGTCCTCGAGTTTGCGCCGCAACTGCGCGAGATAGACCCGCAGGTAGTGGGTCTCGGTGGCATAGGCGGGACCCCACACCTCACGCAGGAGTTCCTTACGCCCCACCAGCTTTCCGCGATGGCGCACCAGCATCTCGAGCATCCCCCACTCGGTGGGCGTCAGGTGCACCGCCGCACCCCGCTTGGTGACCTTCTTGGCGACCAGGTCGACGGTGAACGAGTCGGTGACCACCACCGGGTCCACGCTGTCGACATCGGTCGCCCCGCGCCGGACCGCGGCGCGCAGCCGGGCCAGCAGCTCGTCCATGCCGAACGGCTTGGTGACATAGTCGTCGGCGCCCGCGTCGAGCGCTTCGACCTTGTCGGCCGAGTCGGTGCGCGCCGAGAGCACCAGCACCGGCGCCGAGGTCCAGCCACGCAACCCGGCGAGTACCTCGATACCGTCCATATCCGGCAGGCCCAGATCGAGAATCACCACGTCGGGATGCTTCTCGGCGGCGGCGCGCAACGCGGCCGCCCCGTTGCCCGCGGTGATGACCTCGTACCCGCGCACCGACAGGTTGATCCGCAGTGCGCGCACGATCTGCGGCTCGTCGTCGACCACCAGTACTTTGACAGCGGGGGCCGCGTCATCCTTCACAGTGAAGACTCTCCTCGAAATCCGGGCAGGTCGACCAGCATGGTCAGGCCGCCGCCGGGGGTGGGTTCGGCATGCACTGTTCCGCCCATCGCTTCGACGAAGCCGCGCACCACCGACAGGCCGAGGCCGACGCCGGTGGTGTTGTCGCGGTCGCCGAGGCGCTGGAAGGGTTCGAACAGCTGCTCCTCGGTGCCCGCGGGGACACCGGGCCCGACGTCGACCACAGCGATCGAGACCCGGTCGCCGTCGTGTTCGGCGGTGACCCGGACCGGAGTCTCACGGCCGGAGTGACGCAAGGCGTTGTCGATCAGATTGGCCAGCACACGTTCGAGCAGTCCGAGGTCGGCGAGGACGGAGACCTCCCCGACCTCGACCTTCACCCGGTCCATCGCCGCCCGGCGTAGGCCGCGGGTGCCCATGCCGACGCTGACCAGCGCGCGATGCACGGCCTCGTCCATATACACCTGCCGCAGCTGCGGGGTCACGACGCCGACCGCGAGGCGCGAGGAGTCGAGCAGATTGCCCACCAGCGCCGTCAGCTGGTCGACGGACTCCTCGATCGCCTCCAGGAGTTCGCCGGTGTCCTCCGGCGAGAACTCGATGTCGTCGCTGCGCAGGCTGGACACGGCCGCTTTCGCACCGGCCAGCGGGGTGCGCAGATCGTGGCTGACCGCCGACAGCAGCGCCCGGCGCAGCCGGTCGGCTTCCAGCAGCGCCGCCGCCGCACTGGCTTCCTCGGCCAGCCTGGCCTGCCGGACCAGCCCGACCGCCTGATTGGCGACCGCGTTGAGCACCGGCCGGTCGGTGGAGTTGATCGCCCGGCCGGCCAGCAGCAGGTGGCTCTGCGCGTCACCCGCCTCGATGACGGTCTCGGCCTCGGACGGCCGCATCGGTGGCTTCGGTCCCACCGCGGCCACGATCTGATCGCCGCACTGCACACTCACCGCGCGCTGCCCGTAGGTCTCGCGGACCTGCTCGAGCAGGTTCGTCAGGTCGGCGCCGTGCAGCACCGAACCGGCGAACATCGTCAGCAGCTCCGCTTCGCGGGAGGCCTTGCGCGCCTGCAGCGTCCGCTTGGCCGCCACGTCGACCAGCGCGGCCACGGCGACGGCGACAATCAGCAGCACGACCACGGTGACGAAGTTGTCCGGCTCGGCGATGGTGAAGCTGTAGCGCGGCTCGGTGAAGTACCAGTTCAGCAGCAACCCCGACAGCAGCGCCGACAGCCCGGCGGGCACCACGCCACCGAACAGCGCCACCCCGACGACGCCGACGAAGAACATGG
This sequence comes from Nocardia sp. NPDC057663, assembly GCF_042799895.1. Taxonomy (NCBI): domain Bacteria; kingdom Bacillati; phylum Actinomycetota; class Actinomycetes; order Mycobacteriales; family Nocardiaceae; genus Nocardia; species Nocardia sp. NPDC057663. The sequence goes on from NZ_JBHVHX010000002.1 coordinate 411,386, forward strand.
CGCTGAGCCCGCCCAGTTTCAGCCAGCCGTCAAGGAGCACCCAGCAGATCACGCTCACCAGCACCGGCACGACGATCGCGGCCAGCCACGCGGTGACCGGGCGGCGCGGACTCAGCCAGTGCCTGCGCACTCCCCGGTTGGCTTCCTCGTGGGTCACCATGTGCACGTCGATCTTCCCGGACCGCTGCACCACGGTGGACCCGATGCCCTCGTCGATCATCCTGGCCCACCGCGAACGCCGCGACGTGCCGAGCACCAGCTGCGTGGCGTTGACTTCCCGCGCGAACTCGAGCAGCGCGGTGGGTACGTCGTCGCCGGTGACGGTGTGCAGTGACGCGTCGAGACCGGCGGCGAGTTCGCGGAGCTTGGCCATCCGCTCGGTCGACACCCCGGCGAGGCCGTCGCCGCGCACCACGTGCACCACGACCAGATCCGCGCTGGACTTCGACGCGATCCGCCCGGCCCGGCGCACGACCGTCTCCGATTCCGGCCCACCGGTCACCGCGACGACCACCCGCTCGCGGGCCTCCCACAGCTCGGTGATCTTGTGGTCGGCCCGGTATTTGGCGAGCGCGGCGTCGACCTGGTCGGCCAGCCACAGCAGTGCCAGCTCGCGCAGCGCGGTCAGGTTGCCGGGGCGGAAGTAGTTGCGCAGCGCCGCGTCGACCTTGTCGGCGGCGTAGACGTTGCCGTGGGAGAGCCTGCGCCGCAACGCCTCCGGCGTGAGGTCGACGAGCTCCACCTGATCGGCCGCGCGGACGACGGCGTCGGGCACCGTCTCGCGCTGCTCGATACCGGTGATCTGCTGGACCACGTCGTTGAGGCTCTCGAGGTGCTGCACATTGACCGTCGAGATGACATCGATGCCCGCGGCGAGCAACTGCTCCACGTCCTGCCAGCGCTTCTCGTGCACACTGCCCGGCGCGTTCGTATGCGCCAACTCGTCGACGAGCACCACCGCGGGCCTGCGAGCCAGCACGGCATCGACGTCGAGCTCGGGCAGCTCGGTCCCCCGGTACTCGATCAGTTTCGTCGGAATCCGCTCGATGCCCTCCAGCAGGTCGGCGGTCTTCTTCCGGCCGTGCGTCTCCACGACGGCCGCGACCACATCGCGGCCGCGTTCCAGCCGCCGATGCGCTTCGCCGAGCATGGCGTAGGTCTTGCCGACGCCCGGCGCCGCACCGAGGTAGATGCGCAGCTGTCCGCGTTTCACCTGTTCATCATCGCGTGTCGATGCTCCGAAGCCTGCGGGCGCACCGGCAACACACCGACGGTCACCATCGGCGCGTGTGACGTGTCGAGCCGGCCCAGCACCCGGATCAGCAGCAGCGATGCGACGAAACCGAAGATCACCGCCAGGGTCACCACAGACACCGTGATCTCACTTTCCGTGAACAAGGGACCGGCGGCGTTCTTCGCAGGCCGGTGCACCCTTTGTAACCGCGCGGATATCGCCTGATCTCGATCTTTACGGTGTGTTGACGGCTATCGGCCCTGCCTTGACGGCATCCTCACACTCGCTACCGGGCGTCGCGTCAACATTCCGCAAAGGCCGTACCACCCGGCGCTAAGGAGTCGTAAGGAAACCACGCCGAGCCCTGATCCGGCGCTTCACTCACCTAGGCGCTTCACCTCGAAGCGCAAGGAGGTTGGAAATGTCTGTCGTGGTGTTCACGGTGCTCACCGTGGCGATCTTCGCGCTGCTGGGCTTGATCCAGCGAGGGGTGGAGAAGCTGTGATCGCGAACCTTGTCGGTCTGGTTCTGGCCGTCCTCGTCGCCGTGTACATGGTCGCGGCGCTGCTCTTCCCCGAGAGGTTCTAGGTGAGCACGACAACAGCGGGGATCGCGTTCGTCGCGGCCCTGGTCATCACGCTGGCCCTGGTGCATGTGCCGCTCGGCGACTACATGTACCGGGTCTACAGCAGCGACAGGCACTCCCGCGCCGAACGGCTGATCTACCGTGCCATCGGCGCCGAACCCGAAGTCGAACAGACCTGGCCGGTCTATGCCCGCAGTGTGCTGGCGTTCTCGGCGGTCGGCATCCTGTTCCTGTTCTTCTTCCAGCTGGTGCAGGGCGCGCTGCCGCTGCACCTGAACGACCCCGGCACCGAGATGACCCCGGCGCTGGCCTGGAACACCGCGGTCAGCTTCGTCACCAACACCAACTGGCAGAACTACTCCGGTGAGTCGACCCAGGGTCACCTGGTGCAGATGGCCGGTCTGGCGGTGCAGAACTTCGTCTCCGCGGCCGTCGGCATGGCGGTGGCGGTGGCGCTGGTGCGCGGGTTCGCCCGTCGCCACACCGGTGAACTCGGCAACTTCTGGGTGGATCTGGTGCGCGGCACCCTGCGGATCCTGCTGCCGATCGCGTTCGTCTTCGCGATCGTGCTGATCGCCGGTGGCGTCATCCAGAACTTCCACCTGCACGATCAGGTCGCCCAGACCATCGGCGGCGCCGAGCAGACCCTGACCGGCGGCCCCGTCGCCAGCCAGGAGGTCATCAAGGAACTCGGCACCAACGGCGGTGGCTTCTACAACGCCAACTCCGCGCATCCGTTCGAGAACGCGAGCACCTGGACGAACTTCCTGGAGATCTTCCTGCTGATGGTGATCGCCTTCTCGCTGCCGCGCACGTTCGGCCGGATGGTCGGCAACACCTTGCAGGGCTACGCGATCGTGGCGGTGATGGGCACGATCGCGCTGACCAGCATCGCGCTGACCAACCTGTTCCAGCTGCGGCATCACGGCACCGTGCCGACCGCGATCGGCGCGTCCATGGAAGGCGTGGAAACCCGCTTCGGCGTGGCCGATTCGGCCACCTTCGCCGGCGCGACGACCCTCACCTCGACCGGTGCGGTGAACTCGTTCCACGATTCCTACACCAGCCTCGGCGGCCTGATGACGATGTTCAACATGCAGCTGGGCGAGGTCGCGCCCGGCGGTGTCGGCTCCGGCCTCTACGGCATGCTGATCCTCGCCGTGATCACGGTCTTCGTGGCGGGCCTGATGGTCGGCCGCACCCCCGAGTACCTCGGTAAGAAGATCACCCCGCGCGAAATCAAGCTGGCCGCTTCCTATTTCCTGGTGAGCCCGCTGATCGTGCTGATCGGCACCGCCGTCGCCATGGCCATGCCCGGCCAGCGGGCGAGCATGCTCAACAGCGGCCCGCACGGGCTCTCGGAAGTCCTGTACGCCTTCACCTCCGCGGCCAACAACAACGGTTCCGCCTTCGCCGGACTCACCGGCAACACCGAGTGGTTCAACACCGCGCTCGGCCTGGCCATGGTGTTCGGCCGGTTCCTGCCGATCATCTTCGTGCTGGCCCTGGCCGGTTCGCTGGCCCAGCAGGGCACCACTCCCGCGTCGATCGGCACGCTGCCGACGCACCGGCCGCAGTTCGTCGGCATGGTCGTCGGTGTGACGGTGATCCTGGTCGCGCTCACCTTCCTGCCCGCTCTCGCGCTCGGGCCGCTCGCCGAAGGAATTCACTGAAATGACCAGTCCCGCACTCGAAACACCGGCCGCGCCGCGGCCCGAGCACCGGACCAAGGGTGTGCAGAAGGGCGTCCTGGATCCGAAGCTGCTGCTCACCTCCCTGCCCGACGCGCTGCGCAAGCTGGATCCGCGCACGCTGTGGAAGAACCCCGTCATGCTGATCGTGGAGATCGGCGCGGTGTGGTCGACGATCCTGGCGATCGCCGATCCGAGCTTCTTCGCCTGGGCGATCGTGGTGTGGCTGTGGCTCACCGTCGTCTTCGCCAACCTGGCCGAGGCCGTCGCGGAGGGGCGCGGCAAAGCACAGGCCGACACTCTGCGAAAAGCCAAGACCGACACCGTCGCTCGCCGATTGGCCGACTGGACCCCCGGTGGCCGCATCGTCGAGGAACGGATCGCCGCGACCGAACTGCGCCGCGGTGACGTCGTCGTGGTCGAAGCCGGTCAGGTCATCCCCGGCGACGGCGACGTCGTCGAAGGCATAGCCTCGGTGGACGAATCGGCCATCACCGGCGAATCCGCCCCGGTCATCCGCGAATCCGGTGGCGACCGGTCGGCCGTCACCGGCGGCACCACGGTGCTCTCGGACCGGATCGTCGTCGAGATCACCCAGGAACCCGGCGCCAGCTTCATCGACAAGATGATCGCGCTCGTCGAGGGCGCCAGCCGCCAGAAGACACCGAACGAGATCGCGCTCAACATCCTGCTGGCCGCGCTCACGATCATCTTCATCTTCGCGGTCACCACGTTGCAGCCGCTCGCGATCTTCGCCAAGTCGAACAACCCCGGCGTGCCGGACACCTCGGCGCTGGATGCGCACGGCATCACCGGCATCGTGATGGTCTCGCTGCTGGTCTGCCTCATCCCGACCACCATCGGCGCGCTGCTCTCGGCCATCGGCATCGCCGGGATGGACCGGCTCGTGCAGCGCAACGTGCTGGCCATGTCGGGTCGTGCGGTGGAAGCCGCGGGCGATGTGAACACGCTGCTGCTCGACAAGACCGGCACCATCACCCTCGGCAACCGCCAGGCCGCCGAATTCGTCCCGATGCCGGGCATTCCCGACGACGAGCTCGCCGACGCCGCCCAGCTGTCGAGCCTGGCCGACGAGACGCCGGAGGGGCGGTCGATCGTCGTGTTCGCCAAGCAGACGTTCAACAAGCGGGAACGTTCCGCCGGCGAGCTGCCCGGTGCCACCTGGGTGGAGTTCACCGCGCAGACCCGCATGTCGGGTGTCAACCTGGCCGATGGGCACCAGCTGCGCAAGGGGGCAGCGGGTGCCGTCACCGAATGGGTTCGCGGCCACGGTGGTTCGGTACCCGAGCAGGCCGCGATCATCGTCGACGACATCTCCGCCTCCGGCGGCACCCCGCTGATGGTCGGCGAGGTCTCCGGCGGCACCCCGCGGCTGCTCGGCGTCATCCACCTCAAGGACGTCGTCAAGCAGGGCATGCGGGAACGCTTCGACGAGATGCGCCGCATGGGCATCCGCACGGTGATGATCACCGGCGACAACCCGTTGACCGCCAAGGCGATCGCCGACGAAGCCGGCGTGGACGACTTCCTCGCCGAAGCCACGCCGGAGGACAAACTCGCCCTGATCAAGAAGGAACAGGACGGCGGCCGCCTGGTCGCCATGACCGGTGACGGCACCAACGACGCGCCCGCCCTCGCCCAAGCCGACGTGGGCGTGGCGATGAACACCGGCACCTCGGCCGCCAAAGAGGCGGGCAACATGGTCGATCTGGATTCGGACCCGACCAAGCTGATCGAGATCGTGGAGATCGGCAAGCAGCTGCTGATCACCCGTGGCGCGCTCACCACCTTCTCCATCGCCAACGACATCGCCAAGTACTTCGCGATCATTCCCGCGTTGTTCGTGGCGCTGTTCCCCGGCCTGGACGCACTGAACATCATGCGCCTGGCCAGCCCGCAGTCGGCGATCCTGTCCGCGGTCATCTTCAACGCGATCATCATCGTGGCGCTCATCCCGCTGGCGCTGCGCGGTGTCGACTACCGGCCGAGCAATGCCTCGAAGCTGTTGAGCCGCAACCTGACGATCTACGGCCTGGGCGGCATCATCGCGCCGTTCCTCGGCATCAAGATCATCGACCTGCTCGTCCAACTCCTCCCCGGGATGTCCTGAAATGCGTATGTCAACCTGGATCCGCCAGCACCTGGCCGCCCTGCGCGCCCTGCTCGTGCTGACCGTGATCACCGGAATCGTGTACCCCGTCGCGGTTTTCGCGGTCGCGCAGCTGCCGGGACTCGACGACAAGGCCGACGGCTCGCTGATCGAGCGGGACGGAAAGCTGGTGGGCTCCAGCCTGATCGGGCAGTCGTTCGCCGACGCCGACGGCAAGGCCATGGCGCAGTACTTCCAGAGCCGCCCGTCGGCCGCGGGCGACGGCTACGACCCGCTGTCCACCGCGGCGAGCAACCTGGGACCGGAGGACATCGTCGACACGGCCGCCCGCCCCAGCCTGCTCACCACCGTGTGCACCCGCTCGAAGGAGATCGGCGACCGTGAGGGGGTCGACGGCACCCGCCAGTTCTGCACGAAAGACGGTGTGGGCGCCGTGCTCTCGGTGATCGGGCCACGCGATGCCGACGGCGGCGTGTCCCGGCCGGTGCGGGTGGTCAGCGTCAACGAGCTCTGCCCGGCGCAGCCGTTCCTCGCGACGTTCCGCGGCGTCGCCGTGGAGTGCGCGCAGGAGGGCCAAGACTACTCGGTCGGCCGGATCATCCCGATCCTCGGCGACGCCCCGGCCGATGCCGCCGTGCCCGCCGACGCGGTCACGGCCGGCGGCAGCGGCCTGGACCCGCACATCTCCCCCGAGTACGCGGCCATCCAGGTCGAGCGGGTGGCGACGGCGCGCGGCATCACCGCCGAGCAGGTTCGCGCGGTGCTGGACGAGCACACCGACGGGCGCACGCTCGGTTTCCTCGGTGAGCCGCAGGTGAATGTCGTCGAGCTCAATCTCGCACTGGACGAACGCTTCCCGTTCCAGGGCTGAGCTGCCACCGCACGACGATCGGGGCCGGATCCACCACGGATCCGGCCCCGACGCGTCGACGCGCTACTGCTCGTCGGTGATCAGCGCCCATCCGTCGGGCAGTCCCGTCACGGTGACCGTGGATCCGCAGACCTCGATGTCGACGGTGACCTCGCCGAGCCGGAACTCCGACATCCGCACACACCCCCAGGCCGGCGGCACCTGCGGCCGCAGGGTCAGGGTCCGGGCGGGCACATCGGGGTCGAGCCCGAGGAACGACCGCACCAGCAGCAGCGGCGCCGCGCTCGCCCACGCCTGCGGCGAGCACGAGGTGGGATAGGGCACCGGCGCCGCGAAACGCGTACGCGGGAAACCGCAGAACAACTCGGGCAGCCTGCCGTCGAACGCGGCCGCGGCGTCGAGCAGTCCGGCCGACAGCTTGGTCGCCAGTTCCACCGCGCCCGGCACGTGCTGGTAGCGCATGAGCCCGGCGACCGCGATCGCCGTGTCGTGCGGCCACACCGACCCGCTGTGATAGCTCATCGGGTTATAGGCGCCCATGTTCGACGACAGTGTGCGCAGGCCGAAGCCCGAATCCATCTCCGCCTTGGACAGGTTCTCGATCAGGAGCTCGGCGTGCTCGTCGGTGGCGATGCCCGACCAGAGGCAGTGCGCCGCATTGCTGGTCAGCGCGTCGACCTGCCGCTTGCTGCCGTCCAGTGCCACGGCGTACCACCCGCACTGAGGTAGCCAGAACTGCTCCGCGAACTTGGTCCGCAAATCGGCCGCGCGTTCGCGCATCCGATCGGCCAGGGCGGGATCGTCGAACGCGTCGGCCAGCTCGGCCCTGGCCAGGTACGCCGCGTACACATACCCCTGCACCTCGCACAGGGCAATCGGTGCCTGCGCGATATGTCCTGCGGCGTCGTTGATCCCGTCGAAGCTGTCCTTCCAGCCCTGGTTGATCAGACCGCGATCGGTGGCGCGCACGTATTCGACGAAGCCGTCGTCGTCGCGGTCACCGAAGTCGGTGATCCAGCCGATCGCCGCGTCCGCCGCGGGCAGCAGGGTCGCGATGGAGGCCGGTTCGGCGCCCCAGCGCAGGCATTCGGCGAGCAGCATCACGAACAGCGGTGTGGCGTCGACGGTTCCGTAGTAGATCTGGCCGCCCAGTACCTGCCCGACCGCGGGTCCACGCCGCATCTCGTGCATGATCCGGCCCGGTTCCTCTTCCACCAGCGGATCGACCGTCTGGCCCTGCAATTCGGCCAGCTGCTGCAGAGTCCCCAGGGCGAGATCGGTCTCCAACGGCAGCGACATCCATGCCGTGAGCAGGGAGTCCCGGCCGAACAGTGTCATGAACCAGGGCGCGCCCGCCGCGACGAACGGCCTGCCGGTGCCCGAGTCGGGCTGGATCTGCAAGGCGCCCAGGTCACTTTCGCTGCGGCGCAGGATCTGGTTGAGCAGCCCGAAATCGGCGGAGATGTCGGTGGCGGTGGCCCGCCACGCCTGGATCTTGCGCACCGGCTCACTGGCCCGGTACCGCTCGCCCGGGGTGCCCTGGGTCTGCGGACGCTGCGCGGCGCCCGCGGGCTGGGCGGTGATCTCGGTCTGCCAGCGTCCGCCCGCGGGAACGACGACGCGCCAGATCATGGTGCCGTTCAGCACCATCGGCTCGACGGTCGAGGTGAGCGCGAGCCCGCGCGAGAGGTCGGCCCGGTCGTGCAGCAGCAGCTCGCCGTCGGCGGTCGTCATCTCCGCCCGGTGGCCGTTCATCCGGCCTTCCTTCACCGAGAACAGGTCGACGAAATCGGCGTCGACGTGCAGCTCGATCACCACCGCGGTGGCCTCGCGGCTCATGTTCTCCAGCGTGATGAGCTCGTGCATGCCCTCGGCGACGAGGCGATCGCGCACGACGAGCAGGGTGCTGTCGGCCCTGCCCTGCTGCGGCGGCCTTCGCTGCACGAACCGTGCCGCGAAGGCCTCCGGGCTCAGCACCGACAGCGGTTCGGGCCGTTTGCCGTCGATCATCAGCTCCCAGCGCGAAATCACCCTGGCGTCACGGAAGAACAGGCCCTGCGGCTTGCCCGGCTCGATATCGCCGAGCCGGTCGGACAGGCAGAAGGTGCCGCCTTCGACGAGGGTAACGTTGCCGCCGAGCCCCGCGGGTTCCCCCGCGTTGAGTGGGCTCGGCGGCGACGCGCTGTTCAGGCTCATCCGCGCCCGCTGACCGCCGCCCCGAACGGCATCGGCATCGCGAACGCGTTGCCGTACCCGATCGTGGTGCGGGCCAACAATTGCCGGTACACCTGCTCGTAGCCACCGCCGAGCGTGTCGTCGCCGAAATTCGCTTCGACGTGCGCCCGGCAGGCCGCCGGATCGAACGTCGCGACTTCCGCGATGGCGCCGGGCAACTCGTCCGGCTCCTCACAGATGCGTCCGGTGACGCCGTCGACCAGCACCTCGGCCACCGCGCCGCCGCGCAACGCGACCACCGGCGTTCCGCAGACCATTGCCTCGATCATCACCATGCCGAACGGCTCCTCCCAGCAAATGGGGAACAGCAGACACCGCGCTCCGGACAACAGTTTACGCTTGGCCGTCGCGTCGGCGAGACCGAATACATGATCGTCGTCGGTCAGCCGCGGGCGCACGTACTCCTCGAAGTAGGCCTTCTCATGCGGCTCGGAACACTTGCCCGCCAGGATGAGCGGGATTCCGGCCGCGTGGGCGGCGTCGAGCGCCAGATGCGGGCCCTTGTCCATGTGGAAGCGGCCGAGGAACAGCGCGTAGTCCTGCTTCTCGGTCTGGAACGGCCACAGATCCGGCCGCAGCGCGTTGTGCACGCGTCCTGCCCACGGCAGATCGGGCGCGAGTTCGCGCTGCCGGTCGCTGATCGCGACGAGCGAGCATTCCTCGCCCAGTTCGCGGTAGTAGTCGTAGCACTCGTCCTGCACGGGACCGTGCACGGTGACCAAGGTCGGCAAGCCGAGATTGGCGTAGGCGGGTGCGTTCAGCGGACCCGCGAAGGTGTGATCGTGGACCAGGTCGATACCTTCGGTCTCGGCCAGGCGCTCGATCGCGCGGCGCACCCGCAGGGCGTGCACCACCTCGGGAAACGGATCGCCGAGTCGTTCCGGGACGATCCGGTCCCACAGCGGGACGAAATTCGCCTTGGTACCCGGTTCGCCCGCACCGAACAGGGTGACGTGATGGCCGCGCTCACAGAGCGAATCGACCAGATCGGCTACGACGGCCTCGACGCCGCCGTATGCCTTGGGAGGGACATCGAAATACGGTGGAACCACCATCGCGATCCGCAGTGGGCCGCCGTTGTGCTCGATCGAGTAGAGATCGGACGTGGAGAACCCGGTCGGCGACATTGCCGACATATCTGCACTCATGACCTTCCTTCCAGGGACACAACCTCGCAACACTTGCGCGAACAAGAGATGGCCGCCTCGGCGGGGTGGAGACGAGAGCTTCACCGCCGTCCATGGGGCATGGTTGGCCTGGTCAGACGTGGAACGCACCACCTGGGTGCCCGCCTGAACAGAGGGGCCGTAGTGGAACGTACCCCGCTACCGGTGAGTAAACCAGTGGTTTGCTGGGTTTTGAGTCGGCGATTCTGTGCCGCGACAGGAGATTACGCCGTCAGAGGCGGTCTACGGCGTACAGAATTTCGGTTCGCCCGGATCGCCGCACGGGATGTTGCCGAACTCGGTCATGGTGAGCCTGGCCTTACCCCGCGTCAGATAGTCCAGGAACTGGGCCACCAGCGAATCACCGGCGACCGGTCCATGAGTGTAGGCGTACTCGACACCGGTGAAGCGGTAGGCACCGGAACGGATCGTGTCGGACGTGGGGCCTACCCCGTCGATCGTGACGGCCGCGACCGCACTGCCGATCGCCGAGGTTTCCAGATACCCCACCGCACCGGGGATTTTGGCAACGAATGTAGCCACTTCCTCGGTGACGTCGACCTCGCACTGCTCGCCACCCGCGGCCATCCCGACGCAGCTGGTGTAGCGGAACACCTTGCGGTTGTCCTCGAGCAGTCTCGACTCCAGCGCGCGGCGCGTCCCCGAGCCCGCGGTCCGATCGATCAGCACCACCGGCAGGTCGGGCCCGCCGATCTGGTTCCAGTTCCTGACGCTTCCGCGGTAGAGGTCCCTGACCTGCTGCGTCGTCAGGTCTTTCAGCCCGACACCCGGGTGCACGACCATGGAGAACGACGCGCGAGCCAGCGGCAGCTCGGTGAGCGCCTCGAACGAGGTGCCCTTGGACCCGTCACCGATGGCGAGCATGCCCTGCGTCGGCCCCGTTTTGGCCAACGTGCGCAACCCCGGCTCGGTGCCGGCGAAGTCGAACCGGAATCGTGCTCCGGCGCAGGTCTTCTCGTAGTTCTGCGCCGCCTTGCGGATCATCGGCGCCATCGCGGTGGAGCCGACTACGGTGAGATCGCCCGCAGCACAGTCGCGCGGCGGCGGATCGCCGCGCAGCACGGTGGCCAGCAATTGCACCATCACCACCAGGGCGAGGAACACGCTCAGACCGAGCAGCGCGGGTTCCCGCCGCGAGCGGCTGGTGGTTTCGACGAATCGGCCGCCCTTGAGGCTGCCCGCCTTGCTCACCACCTGCTCCGCGTTGACGTCTTGCGGATCGGGGGCCGGACCTGCCAGCACAGCCAGCACCTTGTAGTGCTCACCGCGTTCGAGCCGTTCGCTCGGCAGCACGATCCGCGCGGCATTGTCCGCGCCTACGCTGGGAGCCAGCTCCCGCAGGGCATCGCTGAGCGCGGTCACCGGTTGCCCCGTGCGGGTGACCCGCTCGGTGACCTCGAGCGCCCGGATCGTGTGGTGCCGGAACAGGAGTCGTGGGCTCTCGGCGGCGGCGTAGTCATCGTCCTCGATCACCGTGGAGCCGTAGTTCTCGATCCGGATCAGCACCACCGACACCGGCTCTGCCGCCGAGTTGACCCCCTGTGCCGCTGCGCCATTGGCGTCGGTGAGCTGGATCCGGCTGGCCGGGGTGTTCATCTGCACGCGGTAGCCGAGGCGCTTGCGGCCGACGAAAACGAACTCACGGAGAAAAGTGGCCGTCGCTACGAGCAGACCGAGCGTCGACAGCACGATCTCGACCGGGAACTCACCCATCGGCTTCCCCCCTCACCCCGGATACCTGTATCCGACTATCTATCAGGCCGATCCGTGACCGCAGCGCCCGACGCCAGGTGTTCGGCGAGTCTTCACCCGGTGGTCGCCGCGCACCAGGCCAGCAGCTCGTCGACGGGCCAGGTGTTGATCACCCGGTCGGCGGTGACGCCGTTGGCCAGTGCGCGCTCGCAACCGTAACCCTGCCAGGCCAATTGGCCCGGGGCGTGCGCGTCGGTGTCGATGCTGAAGTGACAGCCCATGTCGACGGCCAGGTCGATGAGGCGGCCGGGTGGGTCGCGGCGTTCGGGGCGGCTGTTGATCTCCACGGCGGTGCCGTACTTGCGGCAGGCTTCGAAGACGAGTTCGGCGTCGAAGGTGGATTCGGGGCGGGTGCCGCGGCCACCCTCGACGAGGCGGCCGGTGCAATGGCCCAGGACATCGACATTCGGGTTCGCGACGGCGTAGACCATGCGCTTGGTCATGGTGGCGCTGTCGTCGCGCAGGTGTGAATGCACGCTGGCCACAACGACATCCAGGCGTTCGAGCAGATCGGCACGCTGGTCGAGGGTGCCGTCGTCGAGGATGTCGACCTCGATGCCGGTGAGGATGCGGAAGGGTGCCAGCTGGTCGTTGAGCTCGGCGACCACGTCGAGCTGGCGCAGCAGGCGTTCGGCGGACAACCCGTTGGCGACCTTCAATCGCGGCGAATGATCGGTCAGCGCACAGTATTCGTGGCCGAGCGCCGCGGCGACACCCATCATCTCGGCGATCGGGCTGCCGCCGTCGGACCAGTCCGAGTGCGTGTGCAGATCACCGCGCAGCAGGGTGCGCAGCGGGTCGCCCGCGGGCCCGACCGGTTGTGCGGCACCGCGCAGTTCGACCAGGTAGTCGGGAACCTCACCGGTACAGGCCTGTTCGATGACGGCGGCGGTCTTGGGACCGATGCCGGGCAGCTCACGCCAGCTGTGCTCGCGGGCCCGGGTGGCCCGCTCGGTGTCGGACAGGGCGGCGACGACGTCGGCGGCGCGGCGGTAAGCCTTCACCCGGTGTGTCTCCGCGCGCGAGCGTTCGAGCCAGAACCCGATCTCGCGCAGGGCCGCCACCGGGCCGGGACTCGCCGCCGACGTCATCGGCGCTACCTGATCCGGCCGTACTTGAGGAACGCGACGCCGTCGGCGTACACGCGGCTGGTGATCACCCGGAACCGTTCCGGCTCGGGCAGTTTCGTGCCGCCACCGAACAGCGGGCGACCGGTGCCGAGCACCACCGGGTGCAGTTTGAGGAACACCTGGTCGATCTCGGGCAGCAGCGTCTGCGCCAGCTCGCCGCCACCGCACAGCCAGATACCAAGTCCCGCTTCACGTTTCAGCTCTCGAACGGCGGAAACCGGATCGTCCGTGATCAGCTCGACCCCGGGTGCGGGCGGCTCGGGCAGCGTCGTGGACACCACGAACTGCCGCAGGTGCTCGTACGGGCTGGCGGTGCCGGTGCGCACCCCGAAGTCGTGGGTCTTGCGCCCCATGATCACGGTGTCGAAGTACACGTTGCCCGCCGCGATGCCGCGTGACTCGCGCACCTTGGTCGGCAGCGTCTCGGGGTACTGCGAGGTGATCGCGGGCCCGTGGTCGCCGCCGACCGGGAAGAAGTCCAGGGTCCCGTCCTCGGCGGCGATGAACCCGTCAATCGTCGATGCCACGAAATAGGTCAGCTTACGCATAACGTCCTCCTGCACGGACCTGGTCCTTGTACGACCTGTCAGGAGAAACCGTAGCGTGCCCGGATCAGCGGCGGCGCGGCTTCCGCTGACACTTCGGGCAGGAAAACGACGAACGATTCATGAATTGCTCGCGGATCAGCAGCGTGCCGCAGCGGTCGCACGGCTCGTCCACGCGCCCGTAGGCGGCCAGCGAGCGGGAGAAATACCCGGATTCGCCGTTGACGTTCACATACAGGGCGTCGAAGGAGGTGCCGCCGACGGCCAGCGCCTCGTTCATCACCGCGGTGACACTGTCGAGCAGGGTTCGCACGACCGGGCGGGTGAGGTCGGCGGCGACGCGGGTGCCGTGCAGACCGGCCCGCCACAGCGCCTCGTCGGCGTAGATGTTGCCGATGCCCGACACGACCGTCTGGTCGAGCAGCACCCGCTTGATCTCGGTGTTCTTGGCGCGGATCTTCGCGACCACGGCTTCGCGGTCGAACCGCGGATCCAGCGGATCACGGGCGATGTGGGCGACCGAGTCCGGGACGACGGTGCCGTCGACCTCGACGAGGTCGGCCAGCGCCCAGCCGCCGAAGGTGCGCTGGTCGACGAACCGCAGCTCACTGCCGTCACCGAGGGCGGCGCGGATATGGGCGTGTTTCTCGACGGGGGCGCCTGCGGGCTGCACCAGCATCTGACCGCTCATCCCCAGATGGACGACCAGCGCGGTGTCGGGTTCGTCGAAGGTGAGCCACAGGTACTTGCCGCGGCGCTGCGCGTCCTCGATCTTCAGGCCCGTGAGACGGCCCGCCAAATCGACACCACCCGCGATGTGCCTGCGCACAGCTCGCGGGTGGGTGACGGCGACGGAATCGATGACCCGACCGACCGCATGCTCGGCCAGACCGCGCCGTACCACCTCGACTTCGGGCAGCTCGGGCACAGGTCAGGCTGTCTCGTCGCGCGTGCCCTCGAGGGCCTGCGTGGTTACGCTCCGCTGCCGCCTCCGGCCCGCCGTGGTCACGCGTCGGGTACGGATTCGTCGGTGAGTGCCTTGTAGGCGGTGCCTGCGGCCTTCTGCTCGGCTTCCTTCTTGGAGCGGCCGACACCCTGACCGTACGGACGACCGGCGATCACCGTGGTGGCGGTGAACTCCTTGTTGTGGTCCGGGCCGGTGGAGGTGATCTCGTAGCTGGGCACACCGAGTCCGCGTTCGGCGGTGAGCTCCTGCAGGCTGGTCTTCCAGTCGAGGCCGGCACCCATGCGGGGGCCACGCTCGAGCAGTTCGGCGAACAGGCGCAGCACGACGCCACGGGCCACTTCGATGCCGTGCTCGAGATGCACGGCGCCGAGCAGGGACTCCATGCCGTCGGCGAGGATGCTCGGCTTGTCGCGGCCGCCGGTGAGCTCTTCGCCCTTGCCGAGCAGCAGGTACTGACCGAGTCCGCCGTCGCCGAGACCACGCGCCACCTCGGCGAGCGCGTGCATGTTCACCACACTGGCGCGCAGCTTCGCAAGCTCACCCTCGGACTTGTCGGGGTGCTCGGTGTAGAGGCGCTCGGTGATGCTGAGGCCGAGCACCGAGTCGCCGAGGAACTCGAGGCGCTCGTTGGTCGGCAGGCCGCCGTTCTCGTACGCGTACGACCGGTGCGTCAGCGCGAGGCGCAGCAGCTCCGGTCGTACGTCGACACCGAGGGCGGTGAGCAGGCTGGCGTGATCGGCCGAGCCCGCTGTGTCTTTGCTGGCTGTCACGAATCAGACAGCAGAGGTGACCTGGCGGCCCTTGTAGGTGCCGCAGGACGGGCACGCGATGTGCGGGAGGGTCTTCTCACCGCAGGCACGGTTCGGGCAGGTGACCAGGGTCGGCGCGGTGGCCTTCCACTGGCTGCGCCGCGACCGGGTGTTGGAACGGGACATCCGGCGCTTGGGAACAGCCACGGCTACTTCTCCTCTGTGTTTTCGCTGACCACGTCGGCATCGTTTGCCACGGGAGCGGATCGGTCTGGGGTGGTGGAACCCTCAGCGGGGTCGCCGGTGCCGGGCGCCTCTGCGGCGAAACCCGCCAACTTGGCCCAGCGAGGGTCCAGTATCTCATGCCCATGATCAGGACCCGCAATCGCCATCCGCACACCGCACTCGGGGCACAGGCCCGCGCAGTCCGGGGTGCACAGCGGCTGCAGCGGAAGCTCCAGGCCGATGGCGTCGAGGATCACCGGCTCGAGATCGATGAGGTCGTCTTCCATGCGGTAGACCTCGTCGTCCTCGGTCGTCTGTTCGGTGGTGCTGTCCGGATACGCGAACAGCTCCGTCAGACGAATCTCCACCTGGTCGTCGAACGGTTCGAGGCAGCGCGAGCACTCCCCGACCGTGGGACCGGACGCCGTGCCGGTGACCAGCACGCCTTCCGAGACCGCCTGCAGCTGCAGATCGAGTTCCACCGCGGCGTCGGCCGGGATGGCGATCAGGTCGAGACCCAGCCGCTCATGGTCGGTGACGGTGCGACGCAGTTCCCGCATGGTTCCCGGCCGGCGGCCGAGACTGCGGGCATCCAGCACGAAGCCCGCGTCGGACACAGGACCACTGGTCTTGTGCGGACGCGAGGGCGAACCGGAAGCGGCGGGCATCACTGACTCACTTACTCCTGAGGGGATTTGGGCAACCACTCAACAGTACGGCAGGACCCCGCCCGAACTCAAAACGCGCTGCGGGCTCAGCGCCGGTGCTCGGCCACGTATTCCGGGTATTCGGCGGCCTGACCGCCGCGCATGTGCTGGCGGCCGCGGGTGATCGTGCGGCGGGCGGTGGCCAGCGTCTCGCCCAGCGCGGCGAGCCTGCCGTCGAACTCGGCCATCTGCTCGTCGACGTAGTCGTCGCATTCGGCGCGTACCCGGTCGGCCTCGGTCTGCGCGCCGTCGATCAGGCGCGCCGACTCGGCGTGCGCGGCGCGCACGACCTCGGTCTGCGCGACCAGCCTCGCCTGTTCGGCCTTGCCGTCGGCGACCGAGCGCTCGTAGGAGTCCTTGCCCGCCTGGATGGCCCGGTCGGCGTCGATCTGGGCGCGGCCGGTGAGCTCGTCGTATTCGGCGTTGCCGTCGGCGACGACCCGATCGGCCTCGGCCTGCGCGGTCGCGACCAGGCGGTCGGCGTGCGTGGTGGCCTCGGCGACCATCCGGTCGGCGTGCGCCTTGGCGTCGGCGAGGATGCGGTCGGCCTCGGCGCGGGCCTTCTCGATGGTGGTGCGCGCCTGCTCGTTGGCGGAGGTGACCGTGGCCTCGGCGCCGGTGCGGGCGTCGCCGACGATCTTGTCGCGGTGGTCGAGGACGTCCTGGGCGTCGTCGAGCTCACCGGGCAGGGCGTCGCGGACGTCGTCGAGCAGTTCGAGGACATCGCCACGGGGCACGATGCAACTGCGGGTCGGCGGAATGCCGCGCGCCTCTTCGACGATGGCGACCAGCTCGTCGAGTGCTTCGAATACGCGATACATGCTCACTACCCTCCTGCCGACTCACGGCGAAACCACTACCGCCGTGGCCCAGTGTGCCTGGCTGCGGCGCGTGTTCCGAATGTCGTCGCGGTGTGTCGCGACAGTGTCCTAGATCGCACAGATATCAAGTGGAGTGAACCCCTCCACTTCCGCTACCATCGGGAGGCACGACAACGCCGTCCGCCGGGAAGCACTGCACATTTTTAGCTGTTGTACCTCTCGACGCTCGTTCATTGCGATCGGAGTCGACCATGACCGTTCTGGAAACACCGCGAACCGCGGTGTCGCATGTCGCGGGCATGTTCACTCCCTGGATCGGCACGTTTCCCGTGCCCGCGCCGAGCGCGCCTGCGCCCGCGCTGCGTCCGCAGGTCGATCGGGCGCTCACCTACGTGCGCGGTGACCACGCACTCCCCCAGCTCATCCGCTTCGCCCTGGTCGGCGGATTCAGCAATGTCGCCTACGTGCTGCTGTTCTTCGCCATGCACGGCATCGGCCCGCTGATCGCCAATGTGGCCGGCTCGGTCGTCAGCACGATCATCGCCAACGAGCTGCACCGCCAGCTGACCTTCCATGCCGCCGGCCGTGTCACCTGGTTCACGGCCCAGTGGGAGGGCGGCGGACTCGCGCTGCTCGGTTTGGGCATCACGACGGCGGGCCTGGCCGCGCTGGGCGTGTGGGCCCCCGGCCTGGGCGACAGTGTCCAGGCGCTGGCGGTCCTGGCCATCACCGCCGCGGTCGGCGGCATGCGCTTCCTTGCCCTCCGAGGCCTCGTCTTCTGAGGCTGTCCCCGCCCCTCCGCGACTCAGGCCGGATTCAGGCGCACATCACTTCGCGTCGGCGACCTGCGGAAAGTTGCCGGTGACGTGAGCTCGTACCCGGTGAGTTACCCATGTACCGGCGTAATCAGCTACGACGTTCTGCGAGGCGGTCGAGGAGGCGCTTGTGAACTGCTGGGGGCAGCATGTCGCTGACGTCGCCGCCGTAGGCCGCGACTTCCTTCACCAGTGAGCTGGACAGGAAGCTCAGGGACGGGTTGGTGGCGATGAAGAAGGTGTCGACGCCGGCCAGCTTGTGGTTCATCTGGGCCATCTGGAGCTCGTAGCCGAAGTCGCCCGCGTCGCGCAGGCCCTTGACGATCGCGCCGACGCCTTCCTGCTTGGCGAAGTCGACCAGCAGGCCCTGCCACGACGCGACGCGCACATTGGGTAGGTGGGCGACCGCTTCGCGCAGCAGTTCCATGCGCTCATCGACGGTGAACATGCCCTGTTTCTTGGGGTTCACCATGACGGTGATGATCACCTCGTCGAATTGCGCGGCCGCGCGGGTGAACACGTCGAGGTGACCGTTGGTGACCGGGTCGAAGGAGCCGGGGCACAGTGCTGCAGCCATGGGTCAGACGCTAGCACCGAACTCGGCGAGCTCGATTCTGGTCTCCCCGTATTTGCGCGTTTTCAGCGGCGCATAGCCTGCGGGCCAAGTGATTTCGGGTGAGCGGATGGATCGCTCGACGATCACCAGCGCGTCCGGCGCGAGCCAGCCGTTGGCCGCCAGCGCGGTGAGGTCGGCGAGCACGTCCTCGGTGCTCACGTCGTACGGCGGGTCGGACAGGACCAGGTCGTAGGCGGCGGGCGCGGCGTGCGCCAGCACCGAGCCGACCGTGCCGACGCGCAACTCGGCCCCGGGCAGGCCGAGCTCGGCGATATTGGCGCGCACGACCGCGGCCGCCTTGCGGTCGGCCTCGATCAGCAGGGCGTGCGCGGCGCCACGCGAGAGCGCCTCCAGACCGAGCGCGCCCGACCCCGCGTACAGGTCGACGACCCGCACACCGTCGAGGTCGAGGCGCGCGGCGATGGCGCTGAACAGGGCCTCACGCACCCGGTCCGAGGTGGGCCGGGTACCGGCGGGCGGCACCTTCAGCCGCCGCCCGCCTGCCGTGCCCGCGACGATGCGGGTCATTCCGACTCGCGCGCAGCCAGTTCCACCAGCAGATCGCCGCCCTCGACCTGCTGCACCTTGGCGGTCGCGATCCGGCCGACGATGCCGCCGCGCGGCGCGGTGATGGCGGCTTCCATCTTCATGGCCTCGATCGTGCCGACGGTGTCGCCCGCGTGGATCTCGTCGCCCTCGGAGACCGCCAGGGTGACGACGCCGGCGAAGGGTGCGGCGATGTGGCCAGGGTTGTTCTTGTCGGCCTTCTCCGCAGCCGGAACCTCCGAAGCGATCGACCTGTCGCGCACCGCGATCGGGCGCAGCTGCCCGTTCATGATGCACATCACCGTCCGCATGCCCTTCTCGTCCGGCTCGGAGATCGCTTCCAGCCCGATGAGCAGGGTCACACCCTTCTCCAACTGCACACGGTGTTCCTCACCGCGGCGCAACCCGTAGAAGAACTGGTTCTCCGACAGACCGGTGGTGTCGCCGTACTTCTCCCGATGCGCCTGGAATTCCGCGGTCGGGCCGGGGAACAACAAACGGTTGAGGGTGTCGCGGCGTTCGGCCGAGGAACCATCCAAACCCTTCTCGTCCGCCGGGGTCAGCGGGGTCTCCGGTTTGGGTTCGTTGCGTCCGGCCAACGCCTTGCTGCGGAACGGTTCCGGCCAGCCACCGGCCGGGGTGCCGAGTTCACCACGCAGGAAACCGATCACCGAATCCGGAATGTCGTAACGGCCCGGATCAGCAGCGAAAGCGTCGATCCCGACACCGGTACCGACCAACGCCAACGCCAGATCACCGACGACCTTCGACGACGGAGTCACCTTCACCAACCGACCCAACAACCGGTCCGCGGCAGCGTACTTGGCTTCGACTTCCTCGAACCGGTCACCCAACCCGAGCGCGATCGCCTGCTGACGCAGATTCGACAACTGACCACCCGGGATCTCGTGGGTATACACACGCCCGGTCGGGGCGGGCAGACCCGACTCGAACGGCGCATACACCTTTCGCAGCGCCTCCCAATACGGTTCGAGATCGCACACGTTCTGCAAGCTCAGGCCGGTGTCACGCTCGGTGTGGGCGGCCGCGGCCACGATCGCCGACAGAGCCGGCTGCGAGGTGGTGCCCGCCATCGCCGCCGATGCACCGTCGACGGCATCGGCACCGGCCTGCCAGGCGGCCAGGTAGGTGGCGAGCTGACCGCCCGGGGTGTCGTGGGTGTGCACATGCACCGGCAGATCGAAGTTGCTGCGCAACGCCGTCACCAGCTTCGCCGCCGCGGGTGCCCGCAACAAACCGGCCATGTCCTTGATCGCGAGCACATGCGCGCCGGCGTCGACGATCTGCTCGGCCAACTTCAGGTAGTAGTCCAGGGTGTAGAGCGTCTCGTTCGGATCCAGCAGATCACCGGTGTAGGACAACGCGACTTCGGCGACCGCCGTACCCGTTTCGCGTACCGCGTCGATCGCCGGACGCATCTGATCGACATTGTTGAGCGCGTCGAAGATACGGAAGATATCGATACCCGTGGTCGCAGCCTCGGACACGAACGAGCGGGTCACCTGCTCCGGGTACGGGGTGTAGCCGACGGTGTTACGGCCACGCAGCAACATCTGAATACAAATGTTGGGCACCGCTTCACGCAATGCTGCCAGCCGCTCCCACGGGTCCTCGTGCAGGAACCGCAGCGCCACATCGTAGGTCGCGCCACCCCACGCCTCGATCGACAACAACTCCGGGGTCAGGCGCGCGACATGCCCGGCCACACCCAACAGACCGTTGGTCCGCACACGCGTCGCCAACAGCGACTGATGCGCGTCACGGAAGGTGGTGTCGGTGACCCCGAGGGCTTTCTGCTCCCGCAGGGCCCGCGCGAAACCCTCGGGCCCGAGGGTGAGCAACCGCTGACGCGACCCGTCCGGCGGCGGCACCGTCAGATCGACAGCGGGCAGCTTGTCGTACGGGTACACCGTGGTCGGGCGGTTACCGTGCGGCTTGTTGACGGTGACGTCGGCCAGGTAGCTCAGGATCTTGGTGCCACGGTCGGCCGAGCCGCGCGAGGTCAGCAGTTCGGGACGCTCGTCGATGAACGAGGTGGTGACCCGGCCCGCCTGGAAGTCGGGGTCGTCGAGCACCGACAGCAGGAACGGGATATTGGTCGTGACGCCACGGATACGGAACTCGGCCAGCGCGCGGCGGGCGCGGGCGGCCGCGGCGGGCAGGTCGCGACCACGGCAGGTCAGCTTGACCAGCATCGAGTCGAAGTAGGCGCCGATCTCCGCGCCCAGGTTCGCGCCGCCATCGAGGCGGATACCCGCGCCACCCGGCGTGCGGTAGGCGGTGATGCGGCCGGTGTCGGGCCGGAAACCGTTGGCCGGGTCCTCGGTGGTGATACGGCACTGCAGCGCGGCGCCACGAATGGACACCTTGTCCTGGCTCAGGCCGAGGTCGGCGAGAGTCTCCCCTGCCGCGATCCGCAACTGCGACTGCACCAGATCGACATCGGTGATCTCCTCGGTCACCGTGTGCTCGACCTGGATCCGCGGGTTCATCTCGATGAACACATGCTTGCCACGCTCGTCGAGCAAGAACTCCACCGTGCCCGCATTGCTGTACCCGATCTGACGAGCGAAAGCCACCGCGTCCGCGCAGATCCGTTCCCGCAGTGCGGGATCCAGATTCGGGGCGGGCGCGAGCTCGATCACCTTCTGGTGACGGCGCTGCAGCGAGCAGTCACGCTCGAACAGGTGCATCACATTGCCGTGCTGATCGGCCAGGATCTGCACCTCGATGTGGCGCGGGTTCACCACCGCCTGCTCGAGGAACACCGTCGGATCACCGAACGCCGACTCCGCCTCACGCGAAGCCGCCTCGATCGACTCACGCAACTGCTCAGGCGCGGCGACCCGGCGCATACCGCGGCCACCACCACCGGCCACAGCCTTGACGAAGATCGGGTACTCGAACTCCTGCGACGCCGCCAGCAACGCACCGATGTCGGCGCTGGGCTCACTGGACTTCAACACCGGCAGCCCGGCAGCCTTCGCCGCCGCGATCGCGGTGGCCTTGTTACCAGCCATCTCCAGCACCGACGCCGACGGACCGATGAAGGTGATGCCCTCACGCTCACACGCCGCGGCGAGGTCGGGATTCTCCGACAGGAACCCGTAACCGGGGTAGATGGCGTCAGCACCCGCCGACTTGGCCGCATCGATGATCGCCTCGATCGACAGGTACGCCCGGACGGGGTGCCCTTCCTCGCCGATCTGGTACGACTCGGCCGCCTTCAACCGGTGCACGGAGTTGCGGTCCTCATGGGGGAACACCGCGACCGTTCCGATGCCGAGTTCGTATGCCGCGCGGAATGCGCGAATGGCGATCTCGCCGCGATTGGCGACCAAGACTTTCGAGAACATTGGACCACGGTACCCGGCCGTGACCGCACCACCGACACGCAAGGTCGCTTCGCCACAATCTTCACACCGTATACCCGCCCACCTGCGAAGTTGCGTTCATCCGGCCGTCACATCTCACCGTGGCGACCGGTTGGCGGTGCGCCCGCAACGTGCAGGTCACGCCGGGTGGGCCGGACGGGGCGGTAGCTGGCACCGCCTGCGAGGCCCTATGCTGAGTGATGCAGCTGGTTCGTCTGCGCGGTGGAAGAGTCGGAGCCCCGACCTCCCGCGCCGGCGTCGAAACCCGGGTGCGCGTCACTGCGCGCCGGGTGAAGAGGGAACCCGGTGGGAATCCGGGACTGTCCCGCAGCGGTATGCAGGAACGACCGCCGTCATCAGCACTGGGCACGATGCCTGGGAAGCGACGGCCAGTAGGTCGGTCGATCACACGACCGGTGCCCGCGAGTCCGAAGACCTGCCGACTGTGCCGGATACGCCGTATCCGGCGGCCACCGCCTCGTGGATCGGGCGCGCTGACCACCTGTGCCGACCCGTCGTGTCAACGCGACGGGTCCCTCCGGTGTCGGTGTCTGCCCGCAGTAAGGCGACGGCTCTCCCTGCACGACACTGGAGAATCTCCGTGACTGTTTCCCACACCCCGTTCACCGCAACGGTTCTCGGCCTTCCTCGGGTCGGCCCGAACCGGGAACTCAAGCGCGCCACCGAGTCCTACTGGGCGGGCCGCACCGACGCCGAGCACCTGCACACCGTCGGCCGCGAACTGCGCCGCGCGCAACTCACCGAACTCGCCGCCGCAGGCATGGATTCCGTGCCGGTCGGTACCTTCTCCTACTACGACCAGGTCCTCGACACCGCCGTGCTGCTCGGCGCGCTGCCGCCACGGGTCGCGGGCATCGCCGATCCGCTGGACCGCTACTTCGCCGCCGCGCGCGGCACCGACACCGTCGCGCCGCTCGAGATGACCAAGTGGTTCGACACCAACTACCACTACCTGGTGCCCGAGATCGACGCGGCCACCACGTTCTCCCTGCACCCGGAAAAGCTGCTGGCCGAACTGGCCGAGGCGATCGAACTCGGCCTGCCCGCCCGTCCGGTGGTGATCGGCCCGCTCACCTTCCTGAAGCTGGCCAAGGCCGCCGACGGTGCCGCCCTCGACCGCCTGCCCGAGCTGCTGCCGCTGTACCTGGACCTGCTGGCCCAGCTGGCTGGCGCGGGTGCGCGGTGGGTACAGATCGACGAGCCCGCACTGGTCACCGACCTGACCGAGGCCGAGATCACGCTGGTGCGCGAGACCTACACCGCGCTCTCGGCTGCCCAGGACCGCCCGGCGATCCTGGTCGCCACCTACTTCGGGCACCCCGATGCGGCGCTGGCGGCGCTGGCCGACACCGCGATCGAGGGTGTCGCCCTCGACTTCACCGGGGGCACCGAAGTCGCCGCCGTTCCGGCGCTGGCCCGCAAGCTGCTGGTCGCCGGTGTGGTCGACGGCCGCAATATCTGGCGCACCGATCTCGACGCCGCGCTGGGCACCCTGGGCACCCTGCTGGGCAGCGCCGACACGGTGGCCGTGGCGAGCTCGTGCTCGCTGCTGCACGTGCCGTACTCGCTGGCTCCCGAGACCGGGCTCGACGAGCGGCTGCGCTCCTGGCTGTCCTTCGGCGCGGAGAAGGTCGCCGAGGTGCGGGTGCTGGCCACCGCCCTCACCACGGGCACCGACGCGGTCGCCGACGAGCTGGCCGCGGCCCGCGCCGCCGCCGGCTCGCGCCGCACCGACCCCCGCCTGCACGACGAGCGGGTGCGGGCCCGGCTGGCCGCTCTGGACGAGAACGACCTGAGCCGATCGCCCGCCGACGAGCGTCGCGCGCTGCAGCGCGATCACCTCGACCTGCCGGTACTGCCGACCACCACCATCGGCTCCTACCCGCAGACCTCGGCCATCCGCCTGGCCCGCGCCGCGCTGCGCAAGGGCGAGATCGACCAGGCCGAATACGTGCGCCGGATGCAGACCGAGATCGCCGACGTGATCACCCTGCAGGAGCAGCTCGGCCTCGACGTGCTGGTCCACGGCGAGCCCGAACGCAACGACATGGTGCAGTACTTCGCCGAACTGCTCGACGGTTTCGCCGCCACCGAGAACGGCTGGGTGCAGTCCTACGGCACCCGCTGCGTGCGCCCGCCGATCCTGTTCGGTGACGTCTCGCGCCCCGAGCCGATGACGCTGTCGTGGATCGGCTACGCCCAGTCGCTGACCGCCAAGCCGGTCAAGGGCATGCTCACCGGCCCGGTGACCATCCTGGCGTGGTCGTTCGTCCGCGACGATCAGCCGCTGGCCGACTCGGCCCGCCAGGTGGCGCTGGCGATCCGGGACGAGACCGTCGACCTGGAGGCCCAGGGTGCGCGGATCATCCAGGTCGACGAGCCCGCCCTGCGCGAGCTGCTGCCGCTGCGCGCGGCCGAGCAGCCCGCCTACCTGCGCTGGTCGGTGGACGCGTTCCGCCTGTCCACCGCGGGTGTCGCCGACACCACCCAGGTGCACACGCACCTGTGCTACTCGGAGTTCGGTGAGGTGATCTCGGCGATCGCGGGCCTGGACGCCGATGTCACCTCGATCGAGGCGGCGCGCTCGCACATGGAGGTCCTCGACGACCTGAACGCGGCCGGTTTCGCGCTCGGGGTCGGCCCCGGTGTCTACGACATCCACTCCCCGCGGGTCCCCTCGGTCGAGGAGATCACCACCTCGCTGGCCGCCGCACTGAAAGCGGTGCCCGCGGAGCGGCTCTGGGTGAACCCCGACTGCGGTCTCAAGACCCGTGGCCCGGTGGAAGTCGAGGCGTCACTGCGCAACCTGGTGGCGGCGGCCGCCGCACTGCGCTGAGCAGACCGCTGCCCCGGACGGAGCGAATCCGTCCGGGGCAGCGAGTCCCATCTGCCCCCATCGACCCCCTTCGCACGTTACGCACCAGTAGTCACAGATAAATTCCCTTGCAGGACTGGACTTCTCCCCGGACAAACGCCGTTTCGAGCGAACATTGCGAACCCGGAGAGTTAGGATCTCGGCGTGCGGAAGATGTACGCGGGGGCCAGGCTACGACGGCTACGTGAAGAACGACGGATGACTCAGGCGGCGCTCGCGAAATCGCTGGATCTCTCGCCCAGCTATCTCAATCAGCTCGAGCGCGACCAGCGCCCGCTCACCATTCCCGTTCTGCTCAAACTGAACTCGACCTTCGATCTGGATGTACAGTTCTTCGCCGCCGATTCCGACGCCCGGCTGGTCTCGGACCTGCACGAGGTGCTGGTCGAAGCCGCGGGGGGCGGCGATACCGCGCCGATCACCGAGGTCGAGGAACTCGCGACCCGGCTGCCCGAAGTGGCGCGGATCGTCATCGCGATGCACCGGCGGTTGCGCGCGGCCACCGATCAGCTCGATCTGCTGTCGTCCCGGGTCGACACGCCCAGCGGCGCGCCGGGCACCCCGATGCCGTACGAAGACGTGCGGGACTTCTTCTACGACCACCGCAACCACATCTCCACCCTCGATCACGCGGCCGAGCAGCTGTTCGAGGAATCCGGGTTGAGCATCGGCTCGCTGGATCGCCAGCTGGCCAGGATCGCCGAGGAACGCGCCGGCGTCACCGTGCTGGTCCGCGGCGACGGCGCCGACCCGACCATCCCGAAACGGCATTACGACCCCGATACCCGCACGCTCACCCTGGCCAGGCGGCTGCGTCCCGGCCAGCGTGCCTTCCAGATCGCCGGCACCCTCGGCCTGCTGCTCTACGGTCGCGAGATCGACAATGTGCTCGCCGAGTCCAGGGCGCTCACCGGCGAATCCCGCACCCTGGCCAGGGTCGGGCTGGCCAACTATTTCGCGGGCGCGCTGATCCTGCCCTACGGGCGCTTCCTGCGCTCGGCCGAGGAACTGCGCTACGACGCCGATCTGCTCGGCCTACGGTTCGAGGTCGGTTTCGAAACGGTCTGCCACCGGCTCAGCACCCTGCAACGGCAGGGTCAGCGCGGTGTCCCGTTCTTCCTGGTCCGCACGGACCGGGCGGGCAATATCTCGAAGCGCCAGTCCGCCACCGCGTTCCATTTCTCCCGGGTCGGCGGCAGCTGCCCGCTGTGGGTCACCCACGAGGCGTTCGCGCATCCGGGCCGGATCCTCACCCAGATCGCGGAGATGCCCGACGGGCGCCGCTATCTGTGGATCGCCCGCACCACGCCGGCCAGCGCCCAGGGGTTCGGGGCGGCGTCGAAGAACTTCGTCATCGGCCTCGGCTGCGATATCGAATACGCCGACCGGCTGGTGTACTCCCAGGGCATGCAGCTCGACGACCCGCAGGTGGCGGTCCCGATCGGGGCCGGCTGCAAGGTGTGCGAGCGGCCCTCGTGCCCGCAGCGCGCGTTCCCGCAGATCGGGAGGCCGCTGGCGGTGGCCGAGCACACCAGCACCGATCTGCCGTATCCGCGCCTGCCGCGCTGAGCGTCAGGACTTCGCGAGGTACTCGATGCGTTCGCCGTCGACGGCGGCGTCCATCATGCCCGCCAGACCGGGATGCTTCACCAGGCCGGGGTCGTCGGCGACGACCTGCCTGGCCAGCTCCTGGGCGGCGGTGATCACCTCGAGATCGTCGAGCAGCGACAGCAGGCGCAGCGAGCGAGCGGTACCGGACTGGGCCGCGCCCAGCACGTCACCCTCGCGTCGCTGGCGCAGATCGAGCACCGAGAGTTCGAAGCCGTCGGTGGTCGCGGCCACCGCCTCGAGCCGTGCCATCGCCGTCCCGCCGGGCGCGGCATCGGTGACGAGCAGACACAGGCCGGGATGTTTGCCACGGCCGATCCGGCCGCGCAGCTGGTGCAGCTGACTGACGCCGAACCGGTCGGCGTCGACGATCACCATCACCGTCGCGTTCGGCACGTCGACACCGACCTCGACGACCGTGGTGCAGACCAGGACATCGATGGCGCCGTCGTTGAACTGACGCATCACCTGGTCCTTCTCGTCGGCGGGCAGCCGGCCGTGCAGCAGGCCGACCCGGACTCCGGCCAGCGGTCCCGCGCTCAGCGTCTCGAACATGTCGACCGCCGCCTGGGTGGTCGGGCCTTCCTTCTCCTGCGCCGATTTCTTGCCCTTGGCAGGCGGGGCCTCGGGGTCCTCGCCGATGCGCGAGCACACCACGTACGCCTGCCTGCCCGCGCCGACTTCCTCGAGA
The DNA here is from genome assembly GCF_042799895.1 of Nocardia sp. NPDC057663. Taxonomy (NCBI): domain Bacteria; kingdom Bacillati; phylum Actinomycetota; class Actinomycetes; order Mycobacteriales; family Nocardiaceae; genus Nocardia; species Nocardia sp. NPDC057663. Next base: position 438,784 of record NZ_JBHVHX010000002.1, read on the forward strand.
ATGCGTTCCCAGGCCCGGTCCACCCAGCCCGGATGCAGTTTGCGCGGAACGACTTTCGACACGATCGGCGAGCGGCCCCGCGGCAGCTGGGTGAGCGTGGAGGTCTCCAGGTCGCCGAGGGTGGTCATCGCGATGGTGCGTGGAATGGGAGTCGCGGTCATGACGAGCAGATGCGGGCTGATGCCGCCTTTCGCCTTGGCCCGCAACGCATCTCGCTGCTCGACGCCGAAGCGGTGCTGTTCGTCGACCACCACCAGGCCGAGGTCGAAGAACTCGACCGCGTCCTGGATGAGCGCGTGGGTACCGATGACGATGCCCGCCTCGCCGGTCATCGCGTCCAGCAGCGCTGTTTTCTTCGCCGCCGCCGTCATCGATCCGGTCAGCAGCACCACTTTCGTCGACTGCTCGGCCGCGCCGAGCTCCCCGGCGGTTCCCAGGTCGCCGAGCATCGCCCGCAACGACCGATAATGCTGGGCGGCAAGAACTTCGGTCGGCGCGAGCAGCGCGCACTGCCGACCGGAGTCGACCACCTGCAGCATCGCGTGCAGCGCGACGATCGTCTTGCCCGAACCCACCTCGCCCTGCAGCAGGCGATGCATCGGGCGGGTGCGCGACAGGTCGGCGGCGATCTCGTCGATCACCTGCTGCTGACCCTCAGTCAGTTCGAACGGCAGCCGATCGTCGAAGGCGGCGGCGATGCCGCCGGTGCTCGGCGGGCAGGCGGGGGCGGTGCGGCCCTCGACCTCGTGCCTGCGCTCGGCCAGCACCAGTTGCAGCGCCAGGGCCTCGTCGAAACGCAGCCGGTCCCTTGCCTTCTCGATGTCGAGCTTGTGCTCGGGCAGGTGGATCAGGCGCAGCGCGCCGGAGACCTCGAGGAGGTTGCGTTCCTCGCGCAGGTCGGCGGGCAGCGGGTCCTCGATCGGGTCGAGCTGGTCGAGCACCTGGCGGATGCAGGCCAGCAGGTCCCAGCTCTGTACCTTCGCCGTCGCCGGATAGACCGGGACGAACTCGCGCTCGAAGAACGCCGCGTCCACTCCCCCGGCGCCTTTCGCGCTCTGCGCCAGACCGCGCAGCGCACCGCTGCCGCGCACGGAGGTGAGATCTTCGACCCCCGCCTCGGCCTTGTCGGGCAGGATCAGATAGTCCGGGTGCGAGAGGTTCCAGCGGTCGGGGCGCCACCAGTGCACGGTGCCCGACATCATCGCCCGCACACCCTCTTTCACCAGGTAGCGCACCTTGTCGCCATTGAAGAAGGTGGCCTCGATCGGCCGCGCGGCGCCGGTGTCGAGCTGCACCTTCAGCAGCGAGCCGCGCCGGTTCTTCATCGGGCGCAGTTCGGTTTTGGTGATCCGGCCGATGACGGTGATGTGCGCGCTCTCCTCCGGCTCCTCCTCGGTGAGCGGCTGTCCCTGGGTGGCGTAGCGCGCCGGGTAGTGGCGCAGCAGGTCCTCGACCGTGGTCATGTCGAACGCCTCGGTCAGCCGGTCGGCCGCCTTCACGCCCAGCACGTGGTCGAGCCGGTCACTCAACGTCGCCATCACTCGACCCCTATCTGCACCAGATCCGCTTGCTGCCCACCGGAATACACCACGACCTCGACACCGGGGAAACCGGCCGTCACGTGATCGGCCAGGACCGGGCCCAGCTCGGGGCCCGCGTCGGCGCCCATCAGCAGTGTCACCAATTCGCCACCGAGACCGAGCATCCGGTCCAGCAGGATGCGGCCGGCGCCCACCACATCGGGGTCGATCACCACCACATCGTGGCCGACGAGGCCGAGTCCGTCACCGGGCGAACACATTCCGACCATGGTCAATGCGCGCACCCGGGCCGCCCGCAGTGCGCCCCATCGCGTGGTCGCGGCGGCCTCCGACATCGCGAACGCGTCGTCGACCGCGATCCGCCCGCGATCGTGGACCGCCAGCGCGGCCAGGCCCTGCACCATCGATGCACTCGGCAGCAGCAGGACGTCACGTGACCCGTCACGGGCGGCCACACCGGCGGCAACGAGTTCCTGCGCGGGCAGCGCGCCGTTGGGCAGGACCAGGACTTCCCGGTGCGGCATCGCGCGGATCGCGGTAAGCAGGGCGGTGGTGTCGAGCTGCCGGTCGCCGCGCAGCACCACCGCGCCCGCGTCTTCGAACAGGCGCGCGGCCGCCGCGCCGGACGCCACGGCGAGGATGCCGCGGTCCGCGAGACCGTCGGGCCGCTGGGCCGGTACCGCGAGATGCTGGTGGCCGTTGCCGTGCGGCACGGCAACGGCGCGGTCCCGGTGGTCCTCGTGGCTCGCCCCGTGGGGCGCGGTCACCGCGAAACTCTCGATGCGGATGCCGGTGACGGTGCCGATCGCGAGTCCGGCTTCGATCGCCGCGCCCGCGTCGCGGCAATGCACGTGCGCCGACCAGGTGTGGTCACCGTCGCCGACCACGACCACCGAATCGCCGAGGACCGCGAGGCGGTCGCGCAAGGTGCCCGCGGCCGTCTGGTCGGCCTCCGCGATCACGTACATGACCTCGAAGTGGGGGTCGGAGGATTGATCGCGGTGGTCGACATCGCCGCTGCGGTCACCGTCGGCGCGTTCGTCACCACTTCTGCGCGGCGGACCGTCGTCCTCGTGATCGCGGGTATAGCTGTGCCGGGCGGGGGCCTCGCCGCAGATCTGGGCCACGAGACAGTCGAGCAGCACCAGCAGTCCCCGGGCGCCGGCGTCGACCACTCCGGCCGCGCGCAGGACGCCCAGCTGCGCGGGCGTCTCGTTCAGCGCACGCGCGGCACCGTCGGCGGCCGACCGGGCAACGGTGGGGAGCGAAGGGTCCGCCGATTCGGCGGCGGCGACCGCGGCGCGGTCGAGGACAGTCAGGATCGTGCCTTCGACCGGGGCACTCAGTCCCGTGCGCACGAGCACCGCAGCCCGATGCAACGCCGTTCGCAACCGTTCACCGGTCAGCGGGCCGTCGACGACCGCCTCGGCGATGCCGCGCAGCACCTGCGACAGGATGATCCCCGAGTTCCCCCGAGCACCGATCGTCGCTCCGCGCGCGAGCGCCTGCGCGACGAGACGTGCGGACGGGCTATCGCCCGCGGCCAGGTCGACTCCTGCGGACGGGTCGGTGGCCACGAGCGCGCCGGCGTCTGCGGTAGCGGGATCGGTGCCGAGCCGATCCCCACTGCCCGTCGGCCCTGGCACCGCCCGCTCAGCGGTGGCGACCGCCGCCCGCACCGTGGCGAGCAGGTTGGTTCCGGTGTCGGAGTCGGCGATGGGGAACACATTGAGCGCGTCGATCTCGGCGCGGCGTAGCTCCAGGTCGGTGCGGCAGGTTCGGGCCCAGGCCAAAAGATCGGCGCCGTCCAGCGCCTCCCGCACGTGCGACACCGCCACCTCGCTCCCGGTTCTGCGTGCCCGCGCGCCGAGCACCGCACGCCAGGTTAGCGGCAGCGGCCGACAGCGGTATGCTGACCACGGACGGGCCCGGCATCCGGGCCGTGCCCGGCGTGTCGACCGGGACACCCGGTTTGGAAGATCACGGCCCGGCCAGCTACCCTTGCAGGGTTGCCTCGTGCGGCCCATCCGGTCTGCGCTGGCCGACGCGAGTCGGCAAGGCATTTGACGACATCAGTTTCCGGTTCAGCGGGCATACGTGCGCCGCTGTCCGCTTATGACATGAAGGAGCTCGCGACATGGCTGCCGTTTGCGACGTCTGCGCCAAGGGCCCCGGTTTCGGGAAGTCGGTCTCGCACTCGCACCGGCGCACCAACCGTCGCTGGAACCCGAACATCCAGACCGTGCGTGCGCAGGTTGCCCCTGGCAACACCCGCCGGATGAACGTGTGCACCTCCTGCCTGAAGGCGGGCAAGGTCGTCCGCGGCTGATTCTCAGCCCGTACATTCTGCCGACAATGCCCCGGCACCCCTCGTGGGTGATCCGGGGCTTTGTCGTCGAGGGGGGCCGAGGTGCCTGACTGGCGGATCGAGGCACTGACCGCCGAGCGCGTCACCGCACTCGCCGCCTGCCACATCGCGAGCTGGCGCGAAGCCTACGACGCACTCGTCCCCGGGCATGTGCTCGCCGGATTCGACCTCGAACGCTCTGCCGCCACCTGGGAACGCCGCCGAACCGACGGAACCCACCGGCTGCCGGTCGCGCTGGCCGGTGACCGGCTGATCGGTTTCGCCGCCGCGACCGACACCGAACTGGAAGCGCTCTACGTCCGCGCCGCCTGGCACGGCACCGGCGTCGCCGACGCCCTGATCGACGCCGCCGCGCCGGGTTCACCGTGCACGCTGTGGGTCTTCGGCGACTATCCGCGCGCGCACGCCTTCTACCGCAGGCACGGCTTCGCCGACACCGGAGTCCGCCGGGTCGACCCGTTCACCCTGCTGCCCGAACAATTGTGGCGGCGCGGCCCTCGCTAGGGTGACGCCATGAGTACCACCGAACCGGTCACCGCCGTCACCCTCGTCGACGGCGTGCTGCAGCTGACGATCGCCACCGCCGCGGCGGGCACCTCGATGAATTTCGACCTGATCAACGCGGGCACCGAAGCCCTGCGCTCGCTCGATTCCGAAGTCGGCGCCGTGCTGCTGACCGGCGCCGGCGCCAATTTCTGCGCGGGCGGCAACGTCCACCACTTCGCCGGTGCCGACGACCGCGGCGCCTACCTCCACCAGCTGGCCACCGAACTGCACGACTTCGTGCGCGCCCTGGCCGCGACCCCCGTCCCGGTCGTCGCCTCGGTGCACGGCTGGGCCGCAGGCGCGGGCATGAGCCTCGTGTGCGCCGCCGACATCGCGATCGGTGGCCCGTCGACCAAGCTGCGCCCCGCCTACCCGGGCATCGGACTGAGCCCCGACGGCGGCATGTCCTGGCTGCTGCCCCGCATCGTCGGTGCGAGCCGCGCCAGGGAAATCCTGCTCACCGACGCCGTGATCGGCGCCGAGGAGGCCGTGCGCCTCGGCATCCTGAGCCGCACCGTCGCCGACGACGAGGTCCGTGCCGAGGCCCTGCGCGTCGCCCAGAACTTCGTCTCCGGCCCCCGCGCCACCTACTCGGCCATGAAAAAGCTGCTGGCCCAATCGCCCATGGCGACCCTGGACCAGCAGCTCGACGCCGAACGCGACAGCATCTCCGCCGCCGCGAACAACAGCACCGGCCGCGAAGGCGTCGACGCCTTCGTTGCCAAGCGCAAGCCCGATTACCTCGGGCTGAACTGAATCAGCCTCAGCAGGCTGCGCCGAGGGCGCTGAAGGTGTTCTGCAGCAGGCAGGTCACCTTCGCGTTCACGCCCGCGGAGATGGTGGAGGTGCCGGTGGAGGTCCATTCCTCACCGATCTGGCTGGTGGCCACCGGCGCGGCCTGCTCGTCGTAGGGCTCGAGTGCCAGCCCGGCCGCGTTGGCCGAGGCGGCGCCCGCGGTGAGGGCGGCGGCGACGGCGGCGGTCGCGACGGCAGCGCGAACGGTCGTGATGTGCATTCGGTTGTGCTCCTTCATCATTTTCTTCTGGTGCGGGCGACGCCCCGGGTCAGGGCAGCCGCCAATCGACTGGTTCGGCGCCGAGTTCGTCGAGCAGTTCGTTGACCCGGGAGAAGGGTCGCGAACCGAAGAATCCACGAGAAGCCGACAGCGGTGAGGGGTGCGCCGATTCGAGGTAGGGGATCTCGGCGTCGGTGAGAGTGGGTTTGAGCGAGCCCGCGTCGCGGCCCCACAGCACGGCGACCAGCGGTTCGTCCCGGGCGACCAGCGCCCGGATCGCCTGCTCGGTGACCGCTTCCCAGCCTTTGCCGCGATGCGAGGCCGGGGTGCCGGGGGTGACGGTGAGCACCCGGTTCAGCAGCAGCACACCCTGATCCGACCACGGGCTCAGGTCACCGCAGCTCGGCGTATCGAAGCCGAGGTCCTTGCTGTACTCGGCGAAGATGTTGGACAGGCTGCGCGGCACCGGCGAAACATCGGGCGCGACAGAGAAACTCAGGCCCATGGCGTGGCCCGGCGTCGGGTAGGGATCCTGGCCGACGATCAGCACGCGCACCGCGTCGAACGGGCGCCGGAACGCGCGGAGCACGTTCTCCCCGGCCGGTAGATAGCCGCGACCCGCGGCGTTCTCCGCGCGCAGGAATTCGCCCATCTCGCTGATCCGGTCTGCGACCGGTTCCAGTGCCCGGGCCCAGCCCGGATCGATGATGTCCGACAGTGGTTTGGCACCCATGACCGCACAACCTATCGTTTCCGGCCGGTGGGTGTGGCGTCCGCCCCACGGAACGATTCCCAGCCGGTGCCGCCGGTGGGCCGCGCACCGTCCACGGTGACGCCGCTGCCTGCGGAAACAACCCCGATCGGCCGCCAGCCGGGTGGCAGCGCCGCACCCGCGGGCCAGGTTCCGGCGAAGGCGTGGTCCTCGCCACCCGCCAGGATCCATTGCGCCGCATCGACATCGAGCAGGTGTGCGACCGCGGTCAGTTCGGGATCGGCCAGCGCCGCGCTGTGCACGTCGACGGCGACCCCCGAGGCTTCGGCGAGATGACCGAGGTCGGCGAGCAGACCGTCGGAAACGTCGGTGAGCGCGTGCGGGATCGAGGCACCGGCCACGTCCAGCACAGCCGCGTACGGCGGCTGCGGAACCCGATGTGCCGCAAGAGCATGCGCGAAGGCCGGATCGGAAGAGTCTGCGCCACCGGACAATACGGCCAGCCCCGCGCCGGACCAGCCGAGTTCGCCTGCGACCGCGACGATGTCGCCTGCCTCGGCACCCGCGCGGGTGATCGCCGCCTGCCCGCCCAGATCACCGAACGCGGTCACCGAGACGACCAGTTGCTCGCTGAGCACCAGATCGCCGCCGGCGATCGATCCGCCCGCGCGCCCCGCCTCGGCCCACATGCCGTCGGCGATACCCTCCACCACCGACACCGGGGTGTCGGCCGGGCAGCCGAGCGCGACCACGAACGCCGTCGGGCGCGCACCCATGGCCACGATGTCGGCGGCGTTCTGGGCGATGGCCTTGCGGCCGATGTCCTCGGGTGCCGACCAGTCGAGCCGGAAGTGCCTGCCTTCGACGAGCATGTCGGTGCTCACCACGAACCGGCCGTCGGGCGCGGCGACCAGCGCGGCGTCGTCACCGGGTCCGAGCAGGACGTGCGCGGCCTGCTCCCGGCCCGCGTTGATCCGCTCGATCAAGGCGAACTCGCCCAGCTCACGCACCGTCTGCGGACGGCTGTCCTCGCTGATGACCGGCCCCTTCCCACTGTGCTGACGACCGACGAAATCGACCCGACGGTACCCTTTCGGAGGCGATCGGACACAACGGAAAGGACACCGACGTTATGGCGGCGGATTCGTCGGACTCGACAGGCACGGACGATCGGGACGACACGTCACCGGCCGGAGACGCTCCTGACACCCCGGCCGAGTCCTCGACGGACGAGCCGACGACCGGCTCGGATGCCGATTCGGCGGCGGACGCGCGCGCCGCATCGACCGACACCGGTTCCGCCGCCGACAGCGACGCGAAGCCGGACGCCGATGCGAACGCAGACACCGACGCAAAGCCGGACGCCGACTCCGACGCGAAGCAGGAGGCCGACTACGAGGTCGATGCGAAGCAGGATGCGGATGCAGACGACGAGGCGTCGGCGCCCTACTCCCCCGCGCTGATCGCCACCGCGGTCGCCCTGCCGATCGTCCTGATCGTCGGCGTCCTCGCAGCCGCCTTCATCGCCCTGCGCGCCCCCGTCGAACGCGAACCCCTCGCCCTCGGCCCGGTCCCCGCCCCCGCCGCCGACGGCCCCGCCTGCCAGGCCCTGCTCCCCGCCCTGCCCGCCGACCTCGGCGACTACACCAAGTCCACCCTGGTCGAACCGGCTCCGCCGGCCACTCGCGCCTGGCAGCACCCCGACGGCGGCGAACCGATCGTCCTGCGCTGCGGCCTGGACCGGCCGCTGGAATTCAACCGCGCGTCCACGCTGACCGAGATCAACGGCGTGCAGTGGTTCCAGGTCCGCGACGAGGTCGGCAAGGTCGGCACCTGGTTCGCCGTCGACCGCGAAACCTACATCGCCCTGACCGTCCCCGACGGCTCAGGAACGGGCGCGATCACCACGGTGTCCGACGTCATCACCGCGAATCTGCCTGCCCGCCAACCGAACCCGGGCGAATTGTAGTTTCGGCGACCGGCGCCAGGAGATCGCGGCGCCGAACCGTGCGACCCGAGTCGCAACCACCACGTTTTCGGCCGCGGCGCCAGCCGCCGAAGACACAGCTCAGCGCAGGCCGGTGCCGCGCGCCACGGCTGTTTCGATCAGCGTCGACACCAGTGCCGGGTAGTCGATCCCGGTCGCTTCCCACATCCGCGGGTACTGCGAGATCGGGGTGAACCCGGGCATGGTGTTGATCTCGTTGATCACCGGTCCGTCCGCGGTGACGAAGAAGTCGACGCGCGCCAGCCCCTGGCAATCCAGCGCGCGGAACGCCGCCACCGACAGCTCCCGGATCTGATCGGCGACCACGTCGTCGAGCTTGGCGGGCACATCGAACTCGCAGACGTCGTCGAGGTACTTGGTGGCGAAGTCGTAGAACTCGGGCGCGGCGGCATCGGCGTCGGGCATCCGGATCTCGGAGACGACGCTGGCCCGCACCTGGCCGTCGGCGAATTCCAGCACGCCGCACTCGACTTCACGGCCGACGATGCCCGCTTCGACGATCACCTTCGGATCGTGCTCGCGCGCCGCGGCGACCGCGGCGTCGAGATCGGCCCAGTCGGTGATCTTGGTGATGCCGATCGAGGACCCACCGCGCGCCGGCTTCACGAACGCGGGCAGTCCGATCCGGGCCCGCTCCGCCTCGGTCAGCGTCGCGGTGCCGGGCCGCAGCACGACCTGCACGCCGACGGGCAGCCCCTCGGCCGCCAGCAATTTCTTGGTGAACTCCTTGTCCATGCCCGCGGCACTGGCCAGCACGCCCGCCCCCACGTAGGGGACGCCGGCTAACTCGAGCATGCCCTGTAAGGTCCCGTCCTCACCGAACGGCCCGTGCAGGATCGGGAACACCACATCGACCCGGCCCAGCGCGGCCGCGGGATCGTCGAGCGCCACCAGCGCACCGGCGCGGCTCGGATCGGCGGCGAGGGTGAGCGCGGTGCCCGCCGCGTCGACCGCGGGCAGCGAACCGTGGCTGAGCGCGAGTTCGCCGATGCCCTCGGCGAGCACCCAGCCGCCATCGGTGGTGATGCCGATCGGCACGACCTCGTAGCGCTCGGGATCGAGGTTGCGCAGCACGCTGCTCGCCGACACACACGAGACGGCGTGCTCGCTGCTGCGCCCGCCGAAAACCACGGCTACCCTGATCCGGTTCGTCATGAACGTCACCGTAACCGTTTGACCGTTTCGCGGCGCTATCGCCCTACTCGGGTTTGATCCGCCTGCCGAGCAGACTGTCGACCGCCTCGCGCACCGAAAGCCCCTCGTGACACACCCGGTGCACCGCGTCGGTCAGCGGCATCTCCACCTGATGCGCGGCGGCCAGCGCCCGCACCGATGTGCACGACTTCACACCTTCGGCGACCTGCCCATTGGTCGCTTCCTGCGCGGCCTGCATCGACCCGCCCGCGCCGAGCACATGGCCGAAGGACCGGTTACGCGACAGCGGCGACGTACAGGTAGCCACGAGATCGCCGACGCCGGCGAGCCCGGCCAGGGTGACCGGCTGCGCCCCGAGCGCGACCCCGAGCCGGATGACCTCGGCCAGCCCGCGGGTGATCAGGCTGGCGACGGTGTTGTCGCCCAGCCCCATCCCCGACGCGATGCCACAGGCCAGCGCGATGACGTTCTTGCACGCGCCACCGATCTCGCAGCCGATCACATCGGTGTTCGTGTACGGCCGGAAGTACCCGGTGGCGCAGGCCCGCTGCGCCACCCCGGCGCGCTCGGTGTCGGTGCACGCGATCACCGTCGCCGCGGGCTGACGTTGCGCGATCTCACCCGCCAGGTTCGGCCCCGACAGCACCGCGATCCGTCCCGGCTCGGCCCCGGTCACCTCCGCGATCACCTGACTCATCCGCAGCAGCGTGCCGGTCTCGATGCCCTTGGCGAGGCTGAGCAGGGTGGCGTCGGGGTCGATATCGCCCTTCCACCGGTCCAGGTTCGCGCGCAGCGACTGCGACGGCACGGCGAGCACGACCAGGTCGGCGCCGTCGAGCGCGGCCAGGTGGTCGTCGGTGGCCCGCACCGGCGGCAACTGCACGCCGGGCAGGTAGAACGGATTGCGGTGCTCGGTGTCGAGCGCCCGCGCCACCTCAGCTCGTCGTGCCCAGATCGTGACATCGGTCCCCGCCTCTGCCAACACCTTCGCGAACGCGGTGCCCCACGACCCCGCACCCATTACCGCCGCCCTCGTCATCAGCTCAATATGCCATGTAAGGATTGTCGACATGCGTCCGCACACCGTGCACGCCGTGATGGCGGTCAAGCACATCGATCGGGCCAAGAGCAGGCTGGCCGACGTGCTGACTCCCGAGCAGCGCGGGCAGCTCGTGCTGGCCATGTTCACCGACACCGTCGTGGCCGCGACCACCGTGCCCGAGGTGCTGTCGCTGACCGTCGTCACGCCCGATCCACTCGTCGCGGCGCGCGCCCGCGAGCTCGGCGCGCACGTGCTCGACGAGCCTGCGGGCGCGGACGATCCGCTCAACACCGCCCTGGCCGCGGGCGCCGCCGAGGTGCGCGACCGGCACGGCCCGGCCCATCTGCTGGCGCTGCAGGCCGACCTCCCGGCCCTGCGCCCGGCCGAACTCGCCGATCTGCTCACGGTCGCGCCCGACGGGATTCGCTCGGTCGTGATCGATCACACCGGCACCGGCACCGCGGCATTACTGGTCCGCGACACCACGGCGGCCCTGGCACCGCGCTTCGGCGCCGACTCCGCCCGGGCCCACCGCGACGGCGGCGCACACCCCCTCATGGGGCACTGGCCCGGCCTGCGCTGCGACGTCGACACCCCCGCCGACCTCGATACCGTCCGCATGCTCGGAGTCGGCGCGCAGACCGCGCTCACGCTCCGCGAATTCGGGTTGCCCGCAAGGATCGGTGATCCCGTTCGCACCGTGTGCTAGATGGTCGCCGCCATCAGCTCACCTCGGGCCAACCGGTCGGTGTCATGCTGCGAACTGCCCGGTATGTGGGGGATGATTGATGCGTGAGCGACACGGAAACCATCAAGCAGCAGCCCCCGATTTCCCCGCCACCTGCGGCCGCCATCGCCTCGGGCGGTGACGCGACCTCGCAGCGATTGCCCCGGGATCGCTATCTCAACCGCGAACTGAGCTGGCTCGACTTCAACGCCCGGGTTCTCGCCCTGGCCGAGGACGCCTCCCTGCCGCTGCTCGAACGCGCCAAGTTCCTGGCGATTTTCGCCTCGAACCTCGACGAGTTCTACATGGTCCGGGTCGCCGGGCTCAAGCGTCGCGCCGAGACGGGATTGTCGGTCCGCTCCGCCGACGGCCGCTCACCGTCGGAACAGCTGGAGATGATCACCGCGCGCGCCCAGGAACTCGCCGAGCGCCACGCCAATGTCTTCCTCGACGATGTCGATCCGGCCCTGGCCACCGAGGGCATCGACATCATCGGCTGGGCCGACCTCGACGACGATGAGCGGCAGCGCCTTTCGGGCTACTTCACCGACCAGGTGTTTCCCGTGCTAACCCCGCTGGCCGTCGACCCGGCGCACCCGTTCCCGTACATCTCCGGCCTGAGCCTCAACCTCGCCGTGACGGTGAAGGACGCGGGCACCGGCGGCGAGCATTTCGCCCGTGTGAAGGTGCCCGACAACGTCGACCGGTTCGTCCGCGTCCGGCGCACCGCGGCGCCGTCGGCGATCGCGGCGTTCCTGCCGATGGAAGACCTCATCGCCGCGCACCTGGATCTGCTGTTCCCCGGTCTGACCGTGGTGGAGACGCATTCGTTCCGGATCACCCGCAACGCCGACTTCGAGGTCGACGAGGACCGCGACGAAGACCTGCTGCAGGCGATGGAACGCGAACTCGCCCGCCGCCGCTTCGGCAAGCCGGTGCGGCTCGAGGTCTCCGACGACATGACCGAGCACATGCTGGAGTTGCTACTACGTGAGTTAGAGGTCGACCCCGCCGACGTCATCCAGGTACCAGGACTGCTCGACCTGTCCTGCCTCTGGCAGGTCTACGGCGTCGACCGTCCCGATCTCAAGGACGCGCCCTACGTCCCGGCCACCCCGGCGGCCTTCGGCGAGCGCGAGACTCCGCGCAATGTCTTCGCCGCGCTGCGCGAGGGCGACGTGCTGGTGCACCACCCCTACGACTCGTTCTCCACCAGCGTGCAGCGCTTCATCGAGCAGGCGGCGGCCGACCCGCAGGTGCTCGCGATCAAGCAGACGCTGTACCGCACCTCCGGTGACTCCCCCATCATCAACGCGCTGATCGAGGCCGCCGAGGCGGGCAAGCAGGTCGTCGCGCTGGTCGAGATCAAGGCCCGCTTCGACGAGCAGGCCAACATCAAATGGGCCCGCGCGCTGGAGCAGGCGGGCGTGCACGTGGTCTACGGCCTCATCGGTCTCAAGACCCACTGCAAGACCTGCCTGGTGGTGCGCCGCGAGGGCTCGACCATCCGCCGCTACTGCCATATCGGCACCGGCAACTACAACCCGAAGACCGCGCGTCTGTACGAGGATGTCGGATTGTTCACGGCCGCACCGGAAATCGGCGCCGACCTGACCGACCTGTTCAATTCGCTGACCGGTTACTCCCGCAAGGAGGACTACCGCAATCTGATGGTCGCCCCGCTCGGCGTGCGGGCAGGCATCATCGAGCGGATCGACCGCGAGATCGAACTGGCCGGGCAGGGACTCGACGCGCGGATCCGGATCAAGGCCAACGCGATCGTCGACGAGCAGATCATCGACGCGCTCTACCGGGCGTCCCAGGCGGGCGTTCCGGTGCAGATCGTGGTGCGCGGCATCTGCGGCCTGCGCCCCGGTGTGCCGGGGCTGAGCGAGAACATCGAGGTGCGCTCGATCCTGGGCCGCTTCCTCGAGCACTCCCGATTGATCGAGTTCGGCGCGCAGGAGCAGACCTGGATCGGCAGCGCCGACATGATGCACCGCAACCTCGACCGCCGCGTCGAGGTCATGGTGCAGGTGAAGGATTCGCGGCTGATCGAACAACTCGCCACGGTGTTCGATTCGGCGCTGGACCCGATGACCCGCTGCTGGGTGCTCTGCCCCGACGGCACCTGGCAGGCCAGCCCGACCGCGGCCGACGCCAGCCAGGTGCGCGACCACCAGCAGTTCCTCATGCGTCTGCGTCGCCCCGATCAGCCGTGAGCAAGGGCGCACAGAATCCGATGCGTGATCCCAGGGTGCGGCCCAACATCCATGCCGCGGGCGCGGTCCTGTGGCGCCGCGGCGCCGCGGGGCCGGAGATCGCCGTGATCCACCGGCCCAAGTACGGCGACTGGTCGCTGCCCAAGGGCAAGCTCGACCCCGGCGAGACCCCGGTTGTCGCCGCGGTCCGCGAGGTCGGCGAGGAAACCGGTCTGCCGTGCACGCTCGGGCGCTATCTCGGGCACGTCACCTATCCGATCCCCGGCCATCGTCAGCTCAAGCGGGTCGACTACTGGGCGGCCGAAGCCGCGGCGGGCGAGTTCGCGGTCAACGCCGAAGTCGACCAGCTGCGCTGGTTCCCGCTCGACCAGGTGATGGATCAGCTGTCGTATCCGATGGACCGTCAGGTCGTGCGGATGTTCGCCCGGCTGCCCGCGGCGACGAACACGGTGCTGCTGGTGCGCCACGGCAAGGCGGGCAAGCGCGCGCGCTTCGACGGACCCGACGAGTCGCGCCCGCTCGAGCCCGCGGGCGAGCAGCAGGCGAAGGCATTGACACCGAATCTGCTGGCGTTCGGCGCATCCGAGATCCATTCGGCCGATCCGCTGCGCTGTATCCAAACCGTGACACCGTTGGCGGAACAGTTGAACGCCGAAATCAATTGCGAGCCAATGTTTTCCGAGCAAGGTTACGATTCAGCGAAAAGCACCGCGCGGCAACGATTTCTGTCTTTGGTAACGGATCGGGGTGTCCCGGTGGTGTGCAGTCAGGGCGGGGTGATTCCCGATCTGGTGCAGTGGCTCGCCGAGCGCAGCGAGCTCACGCTGCCGCCTGCCCGCAATCGCAAGGGCAGCGTCTGGGCATTGTCGTTCGTCGGGGACCGATTGGTCGCCGCCGACCATATGGACCGGTCGCTGTCGACGGGCATCGTCACCGCCTGAGTACCGGCCTGAGCCCCTCAAACAGCCGAAACGGCCCCGGATTCCCGGGGCCGTTCTCGGTCCAGTGGTGGGTGATGCGGCCTACGTGCACATTCCCCGACCCGATCCCGCTGCGGCGGGATCAACGAGCACGACGGGTGGCTGTCTTCTTCGCAGCAGTCTTCTTCGCGGGGGCCTTCTTGGCGGCCGTGGTCTTGGCGGCGGTGGTCTTCTTGGCCGCCGTGACCTTCTTCGCGGGCGCCTTCTTGGCCGCAGTCACTTTCTTTGCCGCCGTGGTCTTCTTGGCGGCGGTGGTCTTCTTCGCTGCCGCCGTCGTGGTCTTCTTGGCGGCGGGTGCCTTCGTGGCTGCCTTACGGGCGGTGGTCTTGGCCGGACCCTTCGACGGCGTCGCCTTCTTGGCGGCGGTCTTCTTGGCCGCCGTCTTCTTGGCTGCCGCCTTCTTCGCCGCCACCGGGGCGTTCACGCCACGCTTGACGGCGGGGCCCGACGCGGCCAGCTTCTGCTTGCCGGCGATCACCGCCTTGAACTGAGCGCCCGGCCGGAAGGCAGGCACCGAAGTCGCCTTCACCTTCACGGTTTCACCGGTACGCGGGTTACGGGCAACCCTGGGGGCACGCTTGCGCTGTTCGAACACACCGAATCCGGTGATGGTGACGCTTTGACCTTTGTGCACGGCACGGACGATGGTGTCGACCACGTTCTCGACAGCCGCAGTAGCCGTGCGCCTGTCCGTACCCAACTTTTCGGTCAGAACGTCGATCAGTTCCGCCTTGTTCATTGAATCCTCCGCAGACTAATGGCCCGTCGTCGGACCGACTAGGTACCACGGTAAACCCAGTTTGAGCAAGAGTCTATGTGCCACGCCAAAATTCATGTGGTTTAGCACACGTCCAGCTACCGCCCCCAGGGATGCGCCGCCAATCGTCCCCGGTGATTACGCTTGCGAAATAGGCTCCGGCAGCGTCACGGGTTTCCATGACGGCCTTCCCTTTTCGAAGTCGCCGATGACGTCGGCCTGGCGCAGGGTCAGGCCGATGTCGTCCAAACCCTCCAGCAGACGCCACCTGGTGTAGTCGTCAATATCGAACGGCAACACGACGGTTCCCGCCGTCACGGTGCGCGCGGTCAGGTCGACAACCAATTCCAGGCCGGGCTGTTCCTCGATCAGCTTCCACAGCATTTCGACATCGTTCTGTGACATCTGCGCGGCCAACAGGCCGCCCTTGCCCGCATTCCCGCGGAAGATGTCGGCGAAACGCGACGAGATGACCACCCGAAAGCCGTAGTCCGACAGCGCCCACACCGCGTGCTCACGCGAGGAACCGGTGCCGAAATCCGGTCCGGCCACCAGAACACTGCCCTGACGGTAGGGCTCGGTGTTCAGAATGAAGTCCGGATCGGCCCGCCAACCGGCGAACAGGCCGTCCTCGAAACCCGTACGGGTCACCCGCTTCAGGTAAACGGCGGGGATGATCTGGTCGGTGTCGACATTGGACCGGCGCAGCGGGACCCCGATGCCTTTGTGAACAGTGAAGGCTTCCATAACGATTCTCCTTCGATCGTGGTGGTCGGGGCGGTCAGGCCAGATCGGCGGGCGAGGACAGGGTTCCGCGGACCGCGGTAGCGGCGGCCACCAGCGGCGAGACCAGGTGGGTACGGCCACCCTTACCCTGCCTGCCTTCGAAATTGCGGTTCGACGTGGACGCGCACCGCTGGCCCGGCTCGAGCTGATCGGGATTCATGCCGAGGCACATCGAGCAGCCCGCCTGGCGCCATTCCGCGCCCGCGGCGGTGAAAATCTCGCCGAGTCCTTCTTTTTCCGCCTGTGCGCGCACCTTCATCGACCCGGGTACGACCAGCATTCGCACGCCGTCGGCGACGTGGCGGCCCTTCAAAACATCGGCGACGGCACGCAAATCCTCGATCCGGCCGTTGGTGCAGGAACCGACGAATACGGTGTCGACACTCACCGCCCGCAGCGGCATTCCCGGCGTCAGGTCCATGTAGCGCAACGCCTTCTCGGCGGCGTCGCGCTCGTTCTCGTCGGCGATCTGGGCCGGATCCGGCACATTCGCGCCCAGCGGCAGGCCCTGACCGGGGTTGGTGCCCCAGGTGACGAACGGGGACAGCGCGGAGGCGTCGATATGGACCTCGGCGTCGAAAACCGCGCCCTCGTCGGTCTTCAGCGCCTCCCAGGCGGCCACCGCGGCGTCCCAGTCGGCACCCTGCGGCGCGTGCGGGCGGCCCTTCAGGAATTCGTAGGTCACCGCGTCGGGGGCGATCATGCCGGCCCGTGCGCCCGCCTCGATGGACATGTTGCAGATCGTCATCCGCGCTTCCATCGACAGCTTGCGAATCGCCTCGCCGCGATACTCCAGCACATAACCCTGGCCGCCGCCGGTGCCGATCTGCGCGATCACGGCCAGGATCAGGTCCTTGCTCGTGACGCCGGGCGCCAATTCGCCGTCGACGGTGATGGCCATCGTCTTGAACGGGCGCAGCGACAGCGTCTGGGTGGCGAGCACGTGCTCGACCTCGCTGGTGCCGATACCCATGGCCAGCGCGCCGAACGCGCCGTGGGTGGAGGTGTGGCTGTCGCCGCACACCACGGTCATACCCGGCTGGGTCAGGCCCAGCTGCGGGCCGACCACGTGCACGATGCCCTGCTCCACGTCGCCCATCGGGTGCAGGCGGACGCCGAACTCCGCGCAGTTGCGGCGCAGCGTCTCCACCTGGGTGCGCGAGATCGGGTCAGCGATCGGCTTGTCGATGTCGGTGGTGGGGACGTTGTGGTCCTCGGTGGCGATGGTGAGATCGGGGCGGCGCACCGGCCTGCCCGCCGCCCGTAGCCCGTCGAAGGCCTGCGGACTGGTCACCTCGTGCACGAGGTGGAGATCGATGTAGATCAGGTCGGGTTCACGGGAGGAACCTTCGCCGGCACCGGTAGTGACGACGTGCTGTTCCCACACCTTCTCGGCCAGTGTGCGGGCGCGCTCGGCCATGGCTTGATCACCTTTCGACGGGCATACTTGGTATCTCAACATATGAGACGTTAGTATCGTTCTATGAGACAGCATAGCGGTATCGGGGTCCTGGACAAAGCCGTGGCGGTGCTCTACGCCGTCGCGGATGAGCCATGCGGTCTCAACGACCTGTGCACCCGCACCGGCCTGCCCCGCGCCACGGCGCACCGGCTGGCGGTCGGGCTGGAGACGCACCGGCTGCTGGCACGTGACGGCAACGGGCTGTGGCGTCCGGGCCCCGCGCTCACCGAACTGTCGGCGGGGGCCGCCGATCCACTGGTGGAGGCCGCAGGGTCCATTCTGCCCCGTCTGCGGGAGATCACCGGCGAGAGTGTCCAGTTGTACTGCCGTGACGGGCACGCGCGCGTCTGCGTGGCCGCGCTGGAGCCGCCCGTCGGCCTGCGCGACACCGTCCCGGTCGGCTCCCGGCTCCCGCTCACCGCGGGCTCGGCGGCCAAGGTGCTGCTGGCGTGGGCCGATCCGGAACTGCAGCGCACGGTCCTGGCCGACGCGGTGTTCGGCGATCGCGCGCTGGCCGAGGTCCGTAAGCGGGGGTGGGCGCAGAGCGCCGCCGAACGCGCACAGGGCGTCGCGAGCGTGTCGGCGCCGGTGCGCGACGCCGCGGGCGTCGTGGTGGCGGCGGTCTCGGTCTCGGGACCGATCGACCGGATGGGCAGGCGACCGGGTGCGCGCTGGGCCGCCGATCTGGTCGCCGCCGCCGAGGCACTGCACAAGCGGTTGTAAAACGAAGAAGAACCCCCGGCCGAATTCGACCGGGGGTCTTTCTTTGTAGCCCCGACGGGATTTGAACCCGCGCTACCGCCTTGAGAGGGCGGCGTCCTAGGCCGCTAGACGACGGGGCCAGGACGATCTCACCGAAGTGAAACCTTGCTGGGGTACCAGGACTCGAACCTAGAATGGCTGAACCAGAATCAGCTGTGTTGCCAATTACACCATACCCCAAGGATGGAAACGCTCAGCCTCCGTCTCACCGGCTGGTTGTCGGTGTTGCGAGGCCGTGTTCCGCGGCGAGAAGAAGATTACCAAACACCAGGGGGTAAACTACAAATCGCCTGGTCAGAGGCCTATTTTTGGCCGTTTTGACCTTTCCGGAGCGGATGCGGGCCGCCCGCATCCGCTCCGGACGCACTCACTGCGCGGCGGGCGCCCAGCCACGCGCGGCACGCAGCCGGTCGAGCGAGACCTCACGGCCCAGCAGTTCCATCGACTCGTACAGCGGCGGGCTGATGTGCGAACCCGTCACCGCGACGCGCACCGGCGCGAACGCCTTACGCGGCTTGAGCCCCAGATCGTCGATCAGCGCCTTCTTCAGCGCCTCTTCCAGGGCGGGCGTGGTCCACTCGGCCAGCGGCTCCACAGCGGCGAGCGCGGCGTCGAGCACCGGATCGGCCTCGGCGCCCAGGTTCTTGCCGCCCGCGGCCTGGTCGATCGCGAACTCCGCGGGCTCGACGAACAGGAACTTCAGCAGGTCCCACGCGTCGCCGAGGACGACGATGCGGGTCTGCACGAGTTCGGCCGCGGCGAGGAACGCCTTCTCGTCGATTTCGGCACCGATATGACCCTGCGCGGTCAGGTACTCGCGCAAACGGTGGCCGAAATCACCCGGCTCGAGCAAACGAATCTGCTCGGCATTGATGGCGTCGGCTTTCTTCTGGTCGAAACGGGCCGGATTCGAATTCACCGTCGAAATGTCGAATGCCGCCACCATCTCCGCCATGGAGAACACATCGCGATCCTCGGCGATACTCCAGCCGAGCAGGGCCAGGTAATTCAGCAAACCCTCGGGGATGAATCCGCGATCGCGGTGGACGAACAGATTCGATTCGGGGTCTCGCTTGGACAGTTTCTTGTTGCCCTGGCCCATCACGAACGGCAGATGACCGAACTCCGGGGTGAACTCCGCGACCCCGATACGCTGCAGCGCGGCATACAACGCGAGCTGGCGCGGCGTCGAGGACAACAGGTCCTCGCCACGCAGCACATGGGTGATCTTCATCAACGCGTCGTCGACCGGATTCACCAGTGTGTAGAGCGGATCGCCACTGCCACGCGTCAGCGCGAAGTCGGGCACGGTACCGGCCTTGAAAGTGGTTTCCCCGCGCACGAGATCGTTCCAGCTGAGATCTTCGGCCGGCATCCGCAACCGGATCACCGCCGGCCGTCCCTCGGCCTTGTAGGCCGCGATCTGCTCGGCGGTCAGGTCGCGGTCGAAATTGTCATAGCCCAATTTCGGATCACGACCGGCCGCGCGATGCCGCGCCTCGACCTCGTCCGGCGTCGAGAAGGATTCGTAGGCCTCGCCCGCCTCGACCAGCTTGCGCACGATCTCGAGGTGCTGATCACGGCGCAGCGACTGCCGGTACGGCTCGTAGGGGCCGCCGACCTCGGGGCCCTCGTCCCAGGTCAGGCCGAGCCAGCGCAGCGCGTCGAGGATCGCCCGGTAGGAATCCTCGGAATCGCGTGCGGCGTCGGTGTCTTCGATGCGGAAGACGAAGCTTCCGCCGTGGTGGCGCGCGTACGCCCAGTTGAACAGCGCCGTGCGGATCAGGCCGACGTGCGGCGTGCCGGTCGGCGACGGGCAGAAACGGACCCGTACTTCAGTCATGACTCTCTCTCCGCGGTATCAGCGCTTGGTGGCAACAGGATTGGTGAGGGTGCCGATGCCCTCGACGGTGACCGACACGTTCTGCCCGGCCTGCAACGGGCCGACGCCTTCCGGTGTGCCGGTGAGGATCACGTCACCGGGCAGCAGGGTCATCACGGTCGACACCCATTCGACGATCTTGGGGATGTCGTGCAGGAACAGCGACGTGCGGCTGCGCTGGCGGACCTCGCCCTCGACCTCGGTGACGATCTCCAGATCGCTTGGATCCAGCGCGGTTTCGATCCACGGGCCGAGCGGGCAGAACGTGTCGTAACCCTTGCCCCTGGTCCACTGCCCGTCGTGGCGCTGCTGGTCGCGGGCGGTGACATCGTTGGCGACGGTGTAGCCCAGGATGACCTCGGCGGCCTTGGCCGCGGGCACGTCCTTGCACGGACGGCCGATGACCACGGCCAGCTCGCCCTCGTAGTCGACCTGAGAAGAGCTGGGCGGCAGGATGATCGGCGCGTTCGGGCCGACGATCGCGGTGTTCGGTTTCAGGAAGATGACCGGGTCGGCCGGCGCCTCGCCGCCCATTTCGGCCGCATGAGCGGCGTAATTCTTGCCGATGCAGATCACCTTGCTCGCCAGGATCGGCGCCAGCAGGCGGACATCGGCCAGCGGCCAGCTCCGCCCGGTGAACGTCGGCGAGCCGAACGGGTGTTCGGCGATCTCCTTGGCGGTGGCATCGCTGCCGTCACCTTCGATGCTGACGAACGCGACTCCATCGGGACTGGCAACTCGACCTAAGCGCATGCCCCGGAGTCTATCGAGACACGCCCACCTGCCCGAACGCGCCCGGGATGCGGCACGCGACCGGTGATGCGCCCGTGGGCTGAGTGCGAGAAAGATCACACCGATGTCATTCGAAGCCGCTGCCCGCCTACATGATTCGCCATCCACACCGCGGGCACCGGCTGTGATCTGTCAGACACCGAATCGGGGGGCGCCATTCAACGGTCACGGGTGTACCGTGAATCCAGATGTTCACAACATGAGACATCAATCTCAAATATTGAGATGCAATCGTGCAACCCGGCGAGGTGAGAATCGTGACAGAGGTGCGGCCGACGGCCGAAGTGACCCGGATCAGCGACGGCAGACGCTGGCTGATGCTCGCCCTCGGCGTGTTCGCGCAGACCTCGAGCTCGATCTTCATCCACGGCACCCCGTTCCTGCTGCCCGCGCTCACCGCCCGCGGCGATTCCCTGTTCGCCGCGGGCGCGCTGGTCGCCCTGCCGACCGTCGGCCTGGTGTGCACGCTGATCGCGTGGGGCTATGTCGTCGACCGGATCGGCGAACGGATCGTGCTGGTCGCGGGCACCGCGCTGATGTTCGTCGCCGGCGTGGCCGCCGCGCTGGTGGACAACCCGATCGCGTTCGGCGCGCTGCTGTTCCTGGGTGGCGTCGGCGCGGCCAGCTCCAACGGCGCGAGCGGCCGGGTGATCGTCGGCTGGTTCCCGCCCGACCGGCGCGGCCTGGCCATGGGCATCCGCCAGACCGCCCAGCCGCTGGGCGTCGGCCTGGCCGCGCTGAGCATTCCGTGGGTCGCCGCACACCACGGCATCCCCGCCGCCCTGCTGGTCCCCGCGCTGATGGCCGGTGTCGCGGCGGTCGGTTGCCTGGCCGGCATCGTCGACCCGCCCCGCCCGCCCGCCAAGTCCGCCGACCGCGCCAACCCCTACCGCGGCGATTCCACCCTGTGGCGCATCCACGCCGTGTCGATCCTGCTGGTCTTCCCGCAGGCCACCCTGTGGACCTTCGCCCTGCTGTGGTTGCACCGCGACCTGGGCTGGTCGCTGGCGGCCGCGGGCGCGCTGATGACGGTCACCCAGTTCCTGGGCGCCGCAGGACGAATCGGTGCGGGCGCCTGGTCCGACCGGGTCGGCAGCCGCCTGGGCCCGCTGCGCCAGGTGGCCGTCGCCGCCGTCGTCGTGATGGCGGCCCTGACCGTCACCGCCTGGACCGGCTGGTGGTGGCTGGCCGTCCCGCTGATGGTCGCCGCCTCGGTGATCTCGGTGTCGGACAACGGCTTGGCGTTCACCGCCGTCGCCGAGATCGCGGGCCCGTTCTGGAGCGGCCGCGGTCTGGGCGTCCAGAACACCGGCCAGAACCTCGCCATCGCCGCCGTCCCACCGGTTTTCGGCTTGCTGATCACCGCCACCGGCTTCTCCGCGGCCTTCGCCGTGGCCGCGATCGCCGCTGCGGCCGCGATTCCGCTGGTGCCGAGGGCAGGGGGAAAGTAGCTGCGCCGCAGCATGTTTCGAATAGCAAAGGCCCGCTCCGGTTCGCACCGGGGCGGGCCTTCAGCGATTCGGCGTCCTCAGACGATGGCGGCGATCCGGTCGCCCACCTCGACGGTGGAGGCGGTGCCGGTGCGCGAGGCCAGGTCCTTGGCGACGGCGGACTCGATGCGCGCCGCGCCCTCGGTGTTGCCGAGGTGGTTGAGCAGCAGCGAGACCGACAGGATGGCGGCGGTCGGGTCGGCCTTGGACTGGCCCGCGATGTCGGGGGCGCTGCCGTGGACCGGCTCGAACATCGACGGGTTCACGCCGGAGGCGTCGATGTTGCCCGAGGCGGCCAGGCCGATACCACCGCTGACGGCGGCGGCCAGGTCGGTGATGATGTCGCCGAACAGGTTGTCGGTGACGATCACGTCGAAGCGGCCCGGATCGGTCACCATGTGGATGGTGGCGGCGTCGATGTGCTGGTAGGCGGTCTGCACCTCGGGGAACTCGGCGGCGACCTCGTTCACGGTGCGCTGCCACAGCGAACCGGCGAAGGTGAGCACGTTGTTCTTGTGCACCAGGGTCAGGTGCTTGCGGCGGGCCTGCGCGGTGGCGAAGGCGTAGCGGACCACGCGCTCGATGCCGAAGCGGGTGTTGGTGGACACCTCGGTCGCGACCTCGTGCGGGGTCTCGACGCGGATCGCGCCACCGGTGCCGGTGTACGGGCCCTCGGTGCCCTCACGCACGACCACGAAGTCGATGTCGGGGTTGCCGGCCAGCGGACTGGTGACACCGGGGTACAGCCGCGACGGACGCAGGTTCACGTGGTGATCCAGCGCGAAGCGGGTCTTGAGCAGCAGACCACGCTCGAGCACGCCGCTGGGCACCGACGGGTCACCGATGGCGCCGAGCAGGATCGCGTCGTGCTGCTTGAGCTCGGGCAGCACCGACTCCGGCAGGATCTCGCCGGTGCGGTGGTAGCGGGCCGCGCCCAGGTCGTATTCGGTCTTCTCGACACCGGGGGTCACCACGTCGAGCACCTTGAGCGCCTCGGCGATGACCTCGGGACCGATGCCGTCACCGGCGATGACTGCGAGTTTCATGAACAAGCTCCGTTCGAAGTCGGGGCGGATCGTGCCGCGCCGGGGATACAGGTGCGCGCCGCCACCGTGGGGTGACGGCGCGCAGCTGCCGATGTCCCGGAGACCGGGACGTCACAACTCAGGCCAGGTCGACCAGGACGACCTTGGCGGCGCCGACGGCCTCGGCGATCGCGGTCTGCACCTCGGCGGACACCTCGCGGTTGACGCGCAGGACCACGGTGGCGCCCTCGGCGTCCACGTCCTGGCTCAGCTGCGCGGCCAGGATGTCGATCTCGGCCTCGCCCAGCTTGGTGCCGATCTTGCCCAGCGCGCCCGGCTTGTCACCGTAGTTCAGCACGGCCAGGTTCAGGCCCTCGGCGCGCATGTCGTAGTTGCGGCCGTTGATGTTGACGATCTTGTCGACCAGGTTCGGCTCGGTCAGCGTGCCCGCGACGTTCAGGGTCGAACCGTCGCCGAACACGGCGCGCAGGTCGACGACGCTGCGGTGGTTCGGGCTCTCGGTGGCGGTGGTGACCTCGGCGGTGATGCCACGCTCCTTGGCCAGCGCGGGCGCGTTGACGAAGGTGACCTGGTCCTCGACCAGCGCCGAGAACACGCCGCGCAGCGCGGACAGCTCCAGCACGGCGACGTCCTGCGAGGCGAGCTCGCCGCGCACCTGCACCTCGACGCTGACGGGCAGCTCGCTGGCGATGGCGCCGAGCAGGTGCCCCTGCTTGCGCACGACGTCCAGCCACGGCGCGACGACATCGTTCACGGCGCCACCGGTGACGTTCACCGCACCCGGCACGAACTCACCGGCCAGCGCCAGCAGCACCGACTTGGCGACATCGGTGCCCGCGCGGTCCTGGGCCTCGGCGGTGGAGGCGCCCAGGTGCGGGGTCACGACGACCTCGGGCAGGTCGAACAGCGGGCTGTCGGTGCACGGCTCGGTCTCGAACACGTCCAGACCGGCGGCGCGCACGTGGCCCGACTTGATGGCGTCGGCCAGCGCCTGCTCGTCGATCAGGCCACCGCGGGCGGCGTTGACGATGATGACGCCCGGCTTGGTCTTGGCCAGCGTCTCGGCGTTGAGCATGCCCTTGGTCTCGGGCGTCTTCGGCAGGTGGATCGAGATGAAGTCGGCGCGCTCGAGCACCTCCTCCAGGCTCAGCAGCTCGATGCCGAGCTGGGCGGCGCGAGCGGGCGAGGTGTAGGGGTCGTACGCGACGATCTTGGTCTCGAAGGCCGCCAGACGCTGCGCGAACAGCTGGCCGATGCGGCCGAGGCCGATGACGCCGACGGTCTTGCCGAGGATCTCGACACCGTTGAACTTGCTGCGCTTCCAGGTCTTCTCGCGCAGGGTCGCGTCGGCGGCCGGGATCTGGCGGGCCGCGGAGAGCAGCAGGGTGACGGCGTGCTCGGCGGCGGTGTGGATGTTGGAGGTCGGCGCGTTGACGACCATCACGCCACGCTCGGTGGCGGCAGGCACGTCGACGTTGTCGAGGCCGACGCCGGCACGGGCGACGATCTGGAGCTTCTTGCCCGCCTCGAGCACCTCGGCGTCGACGGTGGTCGCGGAGCGCACGAGCAGTGCGTCGGCCTCGGGGACCGCGGCGAGCAGCGCCGGGCGGTCGGGGCCGTCGACCCAGCGAACCTCGACACCGTCACCGAGCGCGTCGACGGTCGACTGGGCGAGCTTGTCGGCGATCAGAACTACAGGACGGCCTGCTTGGCTCACTGTGGGGTACTCCTGGGGAAGAGAGGGGTCGGCAGTTACCGCCGACCAGAATAGTCGGCGGAGTTCGGCTGCCCTTACCCCCCTGCCGAAAACCGGGTGAACCCTGGGTGTCGCGCCACTTACCATCACGCCATGTCATTGCGCACCGTCCCCGACTCGATGGATCCGGCCGTGGTGGCCGCCGTCGACGCCGAGCTCGACCGGGTGGCGGCCGAGCACCGCGTGTCCATCCGGCTGGCCATCGAAAGCGGCAGCCGCGCTTGGGGTTTCCCCTCGCCGGATTCCGATTACGACTGCCGGTTCGTCTATGTGGCGAGCCTGGAGACCTATCTGTCGCCGTGGTCGAGTCGCGATGTCATCGAGACGCCGCTGGTCGGGCTGCTCGATGTGAACGGCTGGGACCTGGCCAAGGCGCTGCGCCTGCTGGTGCAGGGCAACGCGGTGCTGGTCGAGTGGCTGATGTCACCGATCGTCTATCGCGGCGACGAGGCGTTCCGCGCGCGCCTGCGCGAGGTGGCCGGGGAAGTGGCCGATCGCGACCGGATCGCCCGGCACTATCTGCACCTGGGCGCGCGCCAGTGGGCGCTGTTCGAGCGCAACGGCGGCTTGAAGAAGGTGTTCTATTCGCTGCGCCCGGCGATGGCGCTGCGCTGGCTGCGCGAGCACCCCGGCGCCGCGGTGGCCCCGATGCACCTGCCGACCCTGCTCGGACAGTGCGAGCTGCCCGCCGACCTGGTCGCTTCGATCACCGAGCTGACGGCGCTCAAGTCGAAGACCAGGGAGATCGGCTCGGGCGAGCCGCCGCGATTGATCGCGAACTTCGTCAACGACGAGTTCGCCAGGGCGGCAGACGAGTTCACGACGCGCGGGCCGCGCGATCTGACGGCGGCGCGGGCGGTCACCGACGAGTTCTTCCGCGCGGAGGCACTGGCCCCCAGATAGCAGAAACTCCGCACCTGCTGGTGCGGAGCTTCACGTTCGTACGCTGGTCAAGCGCAGAATCAGAGGACGCGGACGTCCTGAGCCTGCGGGCCCTTCTGACCCTGACCGATCTCGAACTCCACACGCTGACCCTCGTCGAGGGAGCGGAAGCCCGAGCCGCTAACAGCCGAGTAGTGCACGAAGACGTCGGGTCCGCCGCCGTCCTGCGCGATGAAGCCGAAGCCCTTCTCGCTGTTGAACCACTTCACAATGCCCTGAGCCATTTCTAAACCTTCTGTAGACGAGCCAGGTCCTAATAGTCCGGTCCCGGTCTCGGCTTCAACAATGCCATGATCCGACGAATTCCTCCACACCCGAGCTCGCCGACTGTGAGGAAGCCAACGCCGCGATGCCGCCTGCCGGTGCTGTCACACAAGCGACCGGATGGATGCTCGGTGTATGCCGAGGTAGTTGCGGCAAGGATGCCGGATTCGATCGGCGCTCTCCCCCGAACCGACTGGCACGGTTCACCATCGACACCTCTACGCAACGACGCCAGGTCACCGTCAGCATCCCTAGACATTTTCAAGAAACCCAGTACGGCAAATTTCCTACCAGCGTATTTTCCGAGTTTGTGAGGGAGCGCACACCGCGCGGAGAATTCACGCAAGGAGTAGACAGTGCTGGACATCAACCATTTCACCTACGGCTGGGTGACCCCGCTGCTGGCGTATCTCATGTCGGTCCTCGGATCGATGCTGGCACTGCGTTGCATGGTTCGCTCGCGCGCATCGGGTAGTCACGGCGGCTGGCTCACCGCGGCCGCGATCGCACTCGGCGGGACCGGCATCTGGGTCATGCATTTCATCGCCATGCTCGGCTTTTCCGTCCACGGCGCGACCATCCGCTACAACGTCCCGATCACCTTGTTCAGCGCCGCGATCGCCATGGCCGTGGTGTGGCTCGGCCTGTCCATCGTCGTCCGCCGCAGCTGGGACAGCGCCGCACTGCCCGTGGGCGGCACGATCACCGGTCTCGGCGTCGGCGCGATGCACTATTCCGGCATGTACGCGATGAAGACCGACATCGAGATCGTCTACGACCCGTTCGTCGTCGCCGTCTCGATGGTCATCGCCGTCGTCGCGTCCACGGCCGCGCTCTGGTTCGCCCTGCACATCCGCGGCCTCATCGCCACCATCGGCGCCGCCCTGCTCATGGGTGTGGCCGTCTGCGGCATGCACTACACCGGCATGTTCTCGATGAGCGCGCACACCAGCGCCCACGTCGCCCACGCCTCCGGCGCCACCGCGACCCAGCTGCTCACCCCGCTGATCATCGGAATCAGCATGGTCACCATGGTGCTTCTCATGCAGGTCGGCATCACCGAAGCCGAGGACCCCAACCTGGCCCGCCCGGTGCACGGTCAGCGCGCGAGCCGGTTCTGGCCGAGCGGCCAGAACTGAGCCTCAGACGACCCGCACGTGGTGCGCTTCCGGCCCGCGCCGGGTCTCCCTGATCCCGAATTCCACCCGCTGACCGGCCCGTAGCGTGCGGAATCCGTCCCCGACCAGCTCGGTGTACTCCACGAACACCTCCGCCCCGCCCGCGTCGGGGGTGATGAACCCGAATCCCTTGCCGCTGTCGAACCAGCTCACGACGCCGCCCGGCATCAACCGACCTTCCGAATCATTTGCCTGACACGCTGATTCGCCTATGCTCCCATGCCCTGTCCCGCGACACGAAAGCCTCGGCGTCGTCACAGCCGTTCGGCGGCATCCGCGCTGGATAAACTCCAGGTAGGTCCGCTGGGGACCGGCCGGTCCGGGAGAACGGAGAGTCGGTGCAGCCGAGCGCCACCACCGTCCGTTCCGTCGCCGAAGCGGTCACCGTTCTCGTGGCCACCTCGGTCGCGGTGCTCGCGATCATGCTCCCGATCAGCTTCGCCGACCTGGCCGAGGCGCGACATGTCGATCTGCTGGTGTTCAACATTCCGCGGGCGATGACCGGTGGCGCGTTCGCCGCGGTCACCACCGCAGCGGTCACGGTGGCCGTCGGCAGCATCCGCACCGCCCGCTGGACAGCGCTGCTCGCACTCGCCGGCATCCTGCTGAGCCACCTGCTCCTGGTCCCCCACAGCGACAACGCGGACTTCAGCGGCCTCTCGCTGCCCACACTCAATTTCATCGACGCGCTGCTGGCCGGCGTGGCGCTGGGCGCGATGGCCGTCGCGGTCTGGCCCGAACCGCTGCTGCGAACCGTCTATCTGTTCGCGGTGCCCGCCGCCGCCATACTCGGCGACCTCACCGAGACCCCCACCGACGCGCGCTCAGCCGGCTTCGACGGTGTCCTCGCGGGTTCGCTGCCGCTGTGGTTCATCGCGGCCGCCGTGCTCGCGCTCGCCTACTTCGCGATCACAACCGTCACCCCGCCGCGCACGGGTTTGGACACCGCGATTCCCTTGGCGCCCGTGTTCGCCGGTGTCGTCGCCTTCTCGACCATTCTGGTGACCTCATTTGCCGTGGCGGCCCGCGAGACGAGCATCCCGTATGTGATCGTCGGCTCGATCGTCGTCGTCGCGGCCGCGACGGTGGCCGCGCTGATCCTGCCGGATCTCGACGGGGTCCTGGTGCTGCTGATGACCGGTTTCGCCGTGGCAGGCAGTCTCGTCATCACGCTGCCCCGTTCGGGTGTGGTCGATGTGGGCACCATCGTGGCCATCGGTGCCGGACTGCTGGTCGGCCTGCGCCGTCCCCGCGCTGTGGTCGCCGCGGTCAGCGTGGTCATCCTGGCCGTCTTCGTCCTCGCCGGCGATGTGCTCGACCCACCGGCAACCTTCCACGCCGCGGTCGGGTGCCTGGCACTCGGCGCGGTCTGCGGCTATTGCGTCGGCTCCGCCGTCCCGATGACCCCCACGTCGGCCACGGTCGGCCTGTCGATCCTGTTTGTGCCGTCCATGGGAGTCGCCTTGAGCGACACCGAGTTCGGCCACCTGGCCTACTCGTCGTCCTGGTACCGCACGGCCGACGTGAACCGCGGCCCGATCCCCGCGACGATCTCCATCGGCATCGCCATCGGCTGCGCCGTCGCCATCGCGCTGCTGATCCGTCACCGCCCCGCGCCCGACTAGTCAGGCGTCCGGCCAACCGAGTTCGGAGAACGCCCGTCCGGTCAGCACTTCCCCGAGCCCGACCCGGCAGTACTCGACGATCTCCGTCGGCAGCGCCACCACATCGAACCAGCGCAACTCCGAACACTTGTCCGGCTCGCAGTTCGTCACGGCGCCACGCCAGCGCCGGACGGTGAAGAACATCTGCACCCGCTCGGCGCTGTGCAGCACGTGCGCGAATTCCACATCCTCCGTGGCGATCTCGACCCCCACCTCCTCGCGCGCCTCACGAATCAGCCCAGCCACCGCCGACTCCCCCGCCTCGAGATGCCCCGCCGGCACGTGAAACAGCCCGTCCCCGAAGCCGGTATCGCGCCTGCGCCCCAACAGCACCCGCCCGTCCCCATCGAGGAGCACCAGATGAACGCCGACGAGCACCCGATACTTGTCCACGAAATCCACCCTACCGAGAACAACGAGACCACCCCTCCCGCAGCCATATTCGGGGTATACCGAGTGCATGAGTTTCCCGGTGACCTTCGGGCTCGCCCAGGTCGTCCTCCTCGCACTGATCGCGCTCGCCCTAGCCCTCCTCGTCTCCGCAGCCCTCGCAGCCCGCCGCCGCCACGGCCCCAAAGCCATCCTCGGCCGAGGCGCCCCCGGCCTCGCCCTACTCCTGGTCGCCGCCCTCCTCCTCTGGATCGCCACCCTGCTCCAGACCTACCTCGGCCTCACCGGCGAAATCACCGCCGCCCACGTCATCGCGAAACCCGTTGCCGGCCAATCCGACCACCTCGACCTGGAACTGACCCTCTTCGACGACGACGGCACCGTAGACACCCGCACAACCCACCGCGTCGAAGGCAACCTCTGGGTCCTACAAGCCAACATCGTCGAACTACACCCCTGGGTCAACGCCCTCGGCTTCCACTCCGGCTACAAAATCACCCGCCTCTACGGCCAGCGCCTAGACGGCAAACACACCACCCAAGACCACATCATGCTCAACGGCAGCGACCGCGACTTCTTCGAAGACATGAACCAAGGCACCTGGTACACCTCCCCCTTCGTGAAATCCGCCTACGGCAACGCCGTCATCGCCACCCCCGGCGAATACGATGTCCTCATCTCCCACGACGCCATCAAGGTCCGCGCCACACCCTGACCGCTCGTGTTCTTCCAGGAGACCACATGCCTGTGCCCTACCCTCCGCCGGACAAGCTCCCAGTCGCGATGTGTGAGATCCCGTCGTGTCCGTACCGCCGACGCGCCACCCGAAACGGCAAACGTGTTTGCCAGCAGCACCAGCGGATGTGGGACACCCACAACTCCTTCAACCGGTCACTGAACCTGCACTCGATCGAGCTCGAGTACACGCGAACAGGATATCCCGACCCTAACCGCGCAGCGAATACAGAGGCACGAAAGGGACAGTAAGTCATGACAATTCAGCGAACGCCCGATGTGTGGGAAGCGCTCGCAGAGTCTCCCGAAGAAGCACAGCGGCTTCGCGTCTGGGCCGAGGCCCTGGATGCAGTGCTCGCCCGAATCGAGGACTAGGAGCTCACGCCTACCCAAGCCGCCGAACGACTCGGTGTAGTCAGGTCACACATCTAGGAGATGCGTACAGGCAAACAGGCGTGTACAGCGTGGAGCAGTTGATCGGATTCGGCGCCTGCCTCGGCTTGCACACCCACCTGACGATGCGGAAGGAACTCCGCTCGTTGCGGATAGCAGGAAGCCAATCATGCCCGCATCAATGGCGTCGTACCACGCTGCCTACAAGGCAGGTTGCTATCAACCTGACCAGCGCCGATGTCTCCAGCAGACAGATCACCGAACGCGCTTCTGAGCCTGCCGCTCCTCCTGGAGGAGGTACCAACATGGTTTGGGTTGGGGAACCCTCAGATGTCGCGGGGCGCATGGCAGACTTGCTGAGGTGAATCTCGACGAGGAAAGAGCCTTGCGCGCGGAGATCTTCGCCGCACTCGACGAACTAGTTGCAGTCAAAGGTGGTGCACTGACTCGGCCTGAGCTTTTCGACTTCAACCTGCATGGTCGCCCCCTCCCCCTCGTCGACCGTAATCGTGGAATCCGAAACCCGGTATCGCTCGCATCGACGCTGTCGATCATGACCAAGCCGGGTAGTGAGTACACCGACGAAGTCATCGGTGAGTCGCTGCACACCTACGCCTACACGAAGACCCCCGCCGACAAGGGCGACAACGTCAAGCTGCGACATTCGGTTACGACCGGTTTGCCAATGATCTTTCTACAGTGGATCAATGTCGACGGGATTCGGTATGTGCCGATCTATCCCGTCTACGCAATCAAGGACGACCTGGCGAACCGAAGGATCGTCCTCGCCCTCGATGAGAAGTTGCTCGACGTAGACGATCCTCTGCACCTGACGCCTGTCGAGAAGCGGTACGCCCAGCGGCTTACCGACCAACGACTGCATCAACCGCAATTCCGGAGCCAGGTCCTCTTTGCCTATAAGAAGCGTTGCGCTGTCTGCCGGCTGGGGCGGCCGGAGCTGTTGGAGGCCGCTCATATCATCGGAGATAAGGAACAACACGGAAGCGCTGAGATCGCGAACGGACTGAGCCTGTGCAGGATTCACCACACCGTGTTCGACTGCGACTTGGTCGGCATCTCACCAGATCTGCGAGTTCATATCGGTCCAGCGGTGATGGATGCCGACAACGAGGGCCCGATCCTGAAATTTGCGCTTAAGGGCATGGATAAGGCACAGCTACTTGTTCCAAGCACGAAAAAGTACAGACCCTCCGCTGATCGACTGGCAGAACGGTTCGAGCAGTTCAAGATCAAGTCTGGTAGTGCCGCCGGGATCGATGTCGCTTTCACCAAACCTATTGCCTGGCAAGGTAGTACAGGTAGCGGTTCCCCGGCTCGCAACCAGAGCGCCAACCTGGCTCAGAAGTCGGATCGAACCTGACGCCGTTCAGCCAGCACTGACTTCGCATCCGGCAAGTTGGCCAGCCGGCCCGCGAGCGTGGTCAAAGCCAAAGTTTCAGGCAGCGCTGCGGAGAATTTGAGCCCTGAGAGAGCATTCGGGTTCACACGGGGCAACGCAAGCTCACGGCCCGACCGAAGAATTGCCAGGTCTTCCAGTTCTACTTCCGCGCGGATTCGGATCATCTTCTCGTCGAATCGCTGGGACTGGTCGAACAACTCAGGGAAAGACGCGGCCAACGTCCGGTTCGTCGCTGTGCCTGCCCACGTCCACCACCGCGCGTCCGCATCGGTCCGTGTGATGATGGATCGGTCGTAGGAGACCGTCTGCGAATAGACCTCTCGTTGATCGGCCAGAACCGCTGCGGCGCGCGGTGTCGTGCTGACGCCTACCACCTTCTCCCCGAGGAGGACAGCCCTCATTCCACGGGCGACGTCATAGGACCAGTCATTCGAACTACCGGACCACTTGGCCTGTCCTGACTCACCGACCTCCACCGCCCAGCAGCGGCGCCGTCGCCAGTCGATGTGTTCGACCCGCCACGACCTGCCCGCCAGCAGCAATACCAGGTCCCCCTCCCGCCGCTCGGCGAGCAGAGTTGTTCCTACCGTTCCGATCTCCTCGTTGCCCACCAGCACCGTGAATTCCGGCGGGGCACTGAAGACCGCGGTCAGATCCGAAAAATACCGATGCCCGAATCGGCGCTCTGCCTCGGGGCCGATGATCAGGAGGTCGCCATCGCGTTCTAAGAAATGCTCTGCGACGAGATGTTCGAGGATCGACTGGGCGGACCCGTCGAACACCGGGAGCGGCCCCCACCAACGATCGCGGCTGTCGAAACTCAGTCGCCGTTCCTGCAGACAGAGAGCGAGTAGCTGTTGTGCCGCAATGTGTCTGGGCTCAGGCGGCGGTACGACAGGTTCGACCCAACCACGCGCCCAACAGTGCAACATCCCGATTGTGCGCAGCACCTCCTCGGGATCGATACCGAGGAACAGACAGTTCCGTTTAGTTCCGGGCCGACGCCCTGTTCGCCCCATCCGCTGCAGGAACGATGCGACAGTGCGTGGCGGTCCTACCTGTATCACGCGGTCGAGATCACCTATATCGATGCCCAATTCGAGCGTCGACGTGGCGACGATGACCGTGTCACGACTATCTGCGAACGCTGCCTCGGAGCGGCGGCGCTCAGCGGTCGACAAAGACGAATGCGACACGTGGGTCTGTACGCCAAGCGCGCGTAGAGCAGCCGCGAGCTCCTCGGCACGCCGACGGCTGTCTACGAACGCGAGCCGCTTCTCTCCACTGTGCATTGCAGCGATCACCCTCGCAGCGTTGGGAATCGTTCCGACATAGTCGACTTCGAGGTCTGGCGCCAACTGCGGAACTGCCGGGTTCGGCGCGACAACTGTCCTCGGGCGATCAGTCATGGCCCCCTGCAACCACTCGACCATTTCCGCCGGGTTCCCGACCGTTGCCGACAAACCAATACGCTGCAAGGGCCGGCCAGCTATGCGCGACAACCGTTCGACCACAGCTAGAAGGTGCCAACCCCGATCGTCACCTGCGAATGCATGCACCTCATCGACGATCACCACTCGCAGGTCGCCGAAGAACGCACGCGGCTCGGTCTTCGTCGAGACGAGCATGGATTCCAAGGATTCGGGTGTCGTCAAAAGAATGTCGGGACGTGCACGCATGATCTTCTGCCGCTCCGGTTGCCCGGTATCGCCATGCCAGATCGCGGCCGTTCGGCCCAACCAAGACCCATACTGCTCAACTCGTGGGCCGAGATTGTTCAACAGCGCGCGCAGCGGACACACGTAAAGGACCGACACCCCTTGCCACGACTCAGATGCCATCCGCGAAAGCACTGGAAAAAGGACCGCCTCCGTCTTGCCACCAGCCGTTGGGGCTACGACCACGGTGTCCTCGCCGGCAATTACCGGTGCAACCGCGCCGGCTTGCGCGTCTCGGAGGGTGTCCCATCTCAACGAGTTGACGATATGGTGCTGCACGTTCGGATGCAGTCGAGCGAACGCGGTGTCTCGATTCTCAGTAGTCATAGCTCGAGAGGCACGTCCGCGGCGCTTATCGCGGCCTTCTCCGCCTCGCCGAGTTCGGATTCGGTAATCCTGATCTCGTAGTCGCGGTAGGGATCGAAAGTGTCGTACTGGTCGATCTTATCGAGGACATCCACAAGCTTGCGGAGGAACAGGCGCGGCGCGATGCCGACTTTGGCGCCGAGAGCTCCGGCGACCGAAGTGGCGAGTTGCTTGATGAACTCGTCGCTGGCAACCGACCGGATCCGGTCTGCATCGGCGGCTCCCACCGCGTAAAGCTCCTTGACCCGCAGGCCGAGTTCGACGAGCTTGTCCAGGTCGAAAGCGGTCAAGCGCAACTGTGGTGCGCGAACGTTGTCGAATTGCGGGTTGCCCGAGAAGTCGGTATGAAGCCGTTCGGCCAACGGTTGGAGCAGCTGCACTCCCTGTCGGCCCTCGAAAAGCGCGGGTGTGCCGGTGACCATGAGGTAGAGGCCCGGATATTCACCTTTGTGCACGTCATCGATGAATTGTCGAAGTGTGTTAAGCGCCTTCATCCGCGTGTCGGCGCGCATACGCTGCACGGTCTCCACCTCATCCAGAATCAGCAGCATGCCCGGATGGCCGGCATCCTTCAGAACCGCAAGAAGACCACGGAAGAAGCTCGGCGCAAGCTCGTTGGTAAGATCACCACGGATGTTGGCCTGCCGCTTTATCGAGGCGGCGACACTCGGCTGCCCGCCTAGCCAGGCCACCAAGCCGTCCGCTGCCATCTGATCGTCCGCTTCGGCCATTCGCCGGTAAGCGCGTATCGCCAACGGGAAGATCGGCGCTTTGTCACTGACTGCTGCGAGTCGTTGATCGATCAATGCGTCTACACCGACACCGCGCTCGTCGGCCTCGTCTTGCACGGCGTAGAGCCATGCATCAAGGATCCGACGCAATGCACTAGGAGGAACGGACGCGGTGCGTAGCGACTCGGTGGCCCTTCGATAGACCGCATCCAGCTTGTACAGTGGGGTGTCCACCTCATTGACCTGGACCTCGGCGACTGCATACCCGAGCTTCAAGGCTCGGTCACCGATCCACCGCGCGAAAAAGGTCTTCCCCGCACCGAACTCGCCGCGCACCGCCTTGAACACGGAGCCACCGTGCGCGAGACTGTCGAGGTCGGCGGCCACTCCGGCATCGAACCGCTCGAGGCCAACCGCCAACTGGTCAAGGCCGTTCGACGGCACGGTACCCAGCCGCAGTGCGTCGAGTATTTCGCGGCGCCTGCGATGCGATACCTGGCTCATCGCGTCAAGCCGAACTGCTCGACCATCGCGCCTTCAACGAGTCGCACCACATCGTTGTCGAGGATCAACACCTCGTATCCCTCCACATCCAAGACGTTCTTCACCTGCGTCAGCGCGCCCTGCACCCGCGTGGCCGGCACTGCTAGAACGGCCGCCGCCTGAGTGCGAGTGATCTCCCGGAATCTGGTGTTCAGGAGCGCACCAACCAGTAGACCGATCTTCGCATCAGGCACCGACACCCGGCCTGCAAGCCGACGTTGATCAGCGAAGGTTTCGCTGATCAGTAGCGCGACCACGAGTGGGTGATCCATTGCCGGAACGCCGTTCGCTACCTCATCGCTGAGCACGGCGGGATCGACTTCTGGTACGGGCAACGCTGGCGTCGCCTCAGACACCGTGGCTGGGTCAGTCTGCTCAGAGAACGAATCGCGAAGGGCGGTTGGGTCCAACCCGAATGCCTCAACAAGAATCCCGGCAAGCTCGTGCGCGATCCGTGCATCGAACTGAATCGACTGACTACTCTTGCGTTTCGAGGCACGGTTGCTCGATCCGAACGTGCTCAGATGCAACAACCGGGTACCGTCGGCGTCCTCCACGACCTTCCACTCGCATTCCACCTGGTCTGCCGGGTCGTGTGCCCGGATGCGTTGGACGCTCGGCAAGACCTTCGAAATACGCGCCATCGCGACGAACCACCCCCGTACAGTTTGACCATCGTTCTCTATGAATTCCGACACCCACGGTACCGCCCGACCTACGTCCTGAGCCGACCATCGCGACTGCCATTGCCAATTTCTCACGTCTCAGACTGATGGACCACAGGGGGAGCCCGTTCCCGTCCAAGTGTTGCTCGGCGGTGCGCTAGCACCACCGTCGTCTCCTACAGAACCAACCCTCGCCACCGTCTCCACCGCCACTGTCACCGCGGCTCGGCCACCGGAGATCGTGGTCGATCACCTGAGATCGTGGTCGACCACGGCGATCCGTTCGGACAACCGGATGCGATTGTCGGCGCCCTCCAGGATTGTGCCGAGCTTCGTGGCGATGGCGATCTCGTCGACGGCCTCAGCCTTGCCCTCGGTGACATCGTCGACCGCTACGAGGCGGAAGGCCCGCGGCGTCTGGCCAGCGAGACTCAGGAGCTTCGGCAGCGAGTGAATCTTCCTCTCCACCAGAACCTTTGCGCACGTCGAGCAGTTGTATCGGTTCGCGGCGCCTATCGGGAGTCCTGGCGTACATGAAGGTGAACTGCGGGCGGTTCGGCAGCGCTCGGATGTACTGCCGCGAAACGCAGGTGCTGGCCTAGTTGAACGAGGATCGCGAGATGCCCGCCTGGTCAAGTCCATCAAGATCTTCTGCGCCTACTACACGGGAGATTTCAAGACTACGGTGAATTTGGCAGAAGAAGGGATTGCGAAGGACGGGACCAGCTCACAAGCGATTCGCCTGTACTCCAATGGATTAGCCCACGCCTTGGGAAAGCTGGGCGATGCAGGGAGGCCGAGCGGGCAATCGAACGGGCCCTGTCCTAGCTGATCGCCAGAATGCGGTTTCGAGCCAAAGCCCCGCCCTGACCTTCGACTCCCACGGCAAAGCACGTCTCATGGCGAACGCGGCCACTACGTTTCTCTCGACGGTCCGGTTCGACAAGGCCGTGGAGTTCGGCAGGTTAGTCGACGACCACGTTTCGTGGTCGGACTCGGTGTGGAGTCGGACTATGGTGCGCTTGGACGTGGCGGCGTTGGACGCAGCCGCTGATTGTGCCAGAAGCCAACAATTAGCCCCCAAGAGGAAGGGCTGCGCGGGTGTCCCAGCGGTAGCTGTGTCCATCTCGTCGGAGCACCACCAATTCGACGTGGTTCACGCGCACTTTGGCGGGTCCGGTGTCGCGCAGCGCTGCGACTGCTTCGATGAGCTCATCTGCGGCTCGGTCGGTGTTGTTGTAGGCGATGCCCAGATGCGGCCGGAAACGAGCGCCGAGTGGTCCCGCCGAGGCAGACAGGCCCTGTATCGACTCCGAAGTACACATCGACAGGATCTGGTGCAGGTCGAGCAGCGGATCCCACGGTGACACCGAGAACCTGACGGCGCTGCGTGAGCCGGTCAGCGGGCCGATGGTGAGGTCGAATGGCTTCACCTCCGCCAGCCTCGCTCGCGCGAGCGAGACCAGGTTGTCGATCTGCTCGTCGGCGACAGTCGTCGTACTGCCGATCCCTGCGATGGTGATGTGCAGGGCGTCCAGCGGTACGTTGTCGAGTTCGTCTTGGGTCAGGGCGTTCTGGCACTCGGCAGCGAGTTCGATCAGTTCAGGGGAATCGAAGGTGAGGTACCAGTAGTACCCCGTGTGCCCCGGAGCCCACTGCTTCACCGACCAGTGGTCCCGGAGGAAGTCGATCTCGGCGTAGGCGTTCCAGTCGTTTTGCGCGATGGCGTCCGTATCCGATGTCGAGTCCGGCAGCAGCTTGGGGAACGGGCCACTCGATGTCATGCCGGCAGGCTGCCTCTCGATGTCGGATTTCTCGGCGAGTCTACTGCGGGCGGCTTGGATCCCCGACTGCGACGATGTTTCTCCGCCGATGTCAAGGGACTTCGGCCATAGAACATCGTCGGTGGAACGTCGGTTCACATGTATCTGTGTCGTTGTTTTCGTTGCTGCGCACAGATATTCGCGAAGTTGTGGTCGGGGGCGGGTGGAGGCGGCATTCTCGGAGGTTGAGATCTACGCGTTGTTCAGGAGCCACATGACTGTCAGAAGTGACCGTGAAGGTGGGGTGCCTGAGACGCTGCCTGCGTTACAGAGTTTGCCCGCCGATGAGGCCAGGGATCTGTTCGAGTTGATGCGGGCGGCGGTGACGTTCGAGGCTGCGGCGCTGGACAAGTCGATCGACTCGATGATCGGGGCGTTGCCCCGGCCGTTGCGTGCGGTGACGAAGAAGATCATGTTCGGCGGCAGATGACTGATTTGACTACGCGGGCGCAGTTGATTCTGCTGGCTCGCACGCTGCATGTTCATCCTCAGCGGTTACAGCATCTGCGGTATCTGGGGGCCGATCGGCTGCACGAGTTGCAGCAGCAGATTTCGGGGGTGCTGTTCGATCAGCACAGTGAGACGTTTCGGCGGATCAGTGCGCTGGTGCCGTTCATTCCGTTGTCTATCTCGATTCCGTTGGTGCAGAGGCTGGTTCCGCCGATGACTACCGGGCGGGCGGCGGGGTCTGTCGGAGTCGAGCATCCGGTCAAGGCTGCTGAGACGTTGATGATGCTGGATCCCAGGTATGCGGCGGACTGTGCGCCGTATCTCGATCCGCGGGCCATCGAGCAGTTGTCCGATGTAGCGCCGCCGGGGCCGATCGTCGAGATCGTTAACGAGCTGCTGCGCCGGTGTGACTATGTGACTGCTGGGCCGTTCTTATCTTGTGCCACACCGGAGTTGATCGCCGCTGTGGAGGCGGGTGTCCCCGATGATGCGGGGCTGATCCACTCTGCCGCCTACTCCTATGACGTCGACATACTCAGTGCCGTGATCAGGCAGCTGCTCGACGGGCCGCATCGGCGGATTCCGCGGATGGTGCATGCGATGTTGGCGGGTCGGCCTGCGCTGCAACATGCTGCGCTGTCGGTGTTTTCGCGGTGTGCGCCGGATGTGATCTGCCGGGTGGGCGATGTGCTGTTCGGCAACGCGCGGCCTGTCGAGGTTGGCAACCTGGTCAGGAATGCGATCGGGGCGGGTGCGGTGCCCGAATTTCTCACGCTGGCTGGGCAACTCACACCGGTCGCGCTGTGGACGTTGGTCGGCAATCCGGTGTTCGACGATCCGGGAGTGGGCGTCGGGCTGGTCGCGCCGCTGGACAACCGCAGCGACTCGGGTAGTTGGCTCGGGCTGTTCACGTTGATGTCGCGCATGGACGAGCGTGTCAGGAGCGTGGTTGGTTACGCGCTGGCTGCGCTGTCGGATTCCACGGTGGCCGAGCTGCCCGCCCGCGCTACGGAAACCCATTGCTGGCCCGCGTTGCTCGATCTGGTTGCCGTCTCCGGGCCCGACGCGCAGGCTCGGTTCGGCGCGGTGTGGTCGGGGCTCGGGCCCGAGCGGCGAGCTCACCTGCACCGGTGCATTACCGAGCACCACTACGACACCCGGTTGGCCGAGATCACGGCGTTGGTGGACCCGGTCGCTGTCGACCAGTTGTTCTTTCGGCGGCGGCGGATGCAGCGGTATCGGCACGGATGACTTCGCGATCTCCGGACAACAGTGAGGTTCGGATCCGGGCGTGTCATCAGCGGCGG
Organism: Nocardia sp. NPDC057663; assembly: GCF_042799895.1. Taxonomy (NCBI): domain Bacteria; kingdom Bacillati; phylum Actinomycetota; class Actinomycetes; order Mycobacteriales; family Nocardiaceae; genus Nocardia; species Nocardia sp. NPDC057663. Next base: position 478,422 of record NZ_JBHVHX010000002.1, read on the forward strand.
GCGCGTGTTCCAGCACCGAGAAGCACACCGATTACCGTGAACACTTGCAGCACAGCCGGATTCATTCAGGAACGGTGGTGACGTCGTGTTCTGCCAGCTCGGGCGCATGCTTAGATCACAGAGCATTCTTCTCAGTCTGGTGACGACGCTCCGCATCCGCGACGGCACCCCACTGCTCCGCCCGCTCGAAGTGCTTCGCACCAACATTGCCCGGACCAGCGAGTATTCCACCCGGGCACGTCGACCGGGAAAACCGTGCGCCACATTCCGCGATCCGGGCAGCTAGTTCCGCTGGGCCGAGGACAGTGAAGTCGGCTTCGACCTTGCCGAGCAGCAGCAGTGGCCAGTCGAGATTGTCGACCGTCGTTTCGATGCGGGTACGGCCAGGGGTCAGGGCGGTGACGGAGCACCAGCGGCCGACGCGGGCTTGGACGTCAGCCGCGGGGGCTTCGATTTCGGCGGTGACGGTGTAACCCGTTCGGCGGGAACCCATTCCGTCGCGAACGAAGGTGGCGGCGTCGGGGGACGGGAGTTCGCGGGGGCGGAAGCGGATGCCGGTGGTGTGGGAGTCGGTGAGGCGGTCAACGCGGAAGGTGCGCCAGTCGTGGCGGGTGAGGTCGTAGGCGACGAGGTACCAGCGGCGGCCCTGGGAGACCAGGCGGTGGGGTTCTACTTCGCGGGTGCTGGTGCGGCCGTCGGCGGCGGTGTAGGTGAAGGTGAGGCGTTCTTCGCCGCGGCAGGTCATGGCCAGGTCGGTGAGGACGGCGGGGTCGACGTCGGAGAGTGGGACGGCGTTCCAGCCGGTGGAGACGGTCATGGCGCGGAGGGCGTCGACGCGGCGGCGTAAGCGGGTGGGCAGGACGGTGACGAGTTTGGCCAGGGCGCGGAGGGACGGTTCGGCCAGGCCGTCACCCGCGCCCTGGGAACCCGCCTGCAGGCAGACGGTGATGGCGACGGCTTCGTCGTCATCGAGGACCAGGGGCGGGAGGGCGGCGCCGGCAGCGAGCTGGTAGCCGCCGTCGACGCCGGGGCGGGCCTCCACGGGATAGCCGAGCTCACGCAGACGGTCGATGTCGCGGCGGAGGGTGCGCGCCGAAACGCCGAGGCGCTCGGACAGTTCCGTGCCCGGCCAGTAGCGGTGCGTCTGCAGCAGCGACAGCAGACGGAGGGTGCGTGCGCTCGTGTCGGCCATGTTTTCGATTATGTCCGCAATTGCGGACGGAAACTGGCCGCAATGGGTTCTACCTTGGATTTCACACCGACAACGAAGGGAATCCACTCATGACCACGCCTACTCTCCTCGACGCCGAGCGCACCGATCTGCTGGAGATGCTCGCCAAGCACCGGTACTTCCTCCGGTACACGACCCGCGATCTGACCGACGAGCAGGCCGGGATGCGGACCACCGCCAGCGAGCTGTGCCTGGGCGGGCTGATCAAGCACGTGTCGGCGGTGGAGGCGAACTGGGCGAAGTTCATCGTCGACGGACCGGAAGAAGGCCCCGATTTCGAGTCGATGAGCGAGGAGGAGATCGCCGCGTGGGGCGACATCTTCCGGATGCTGCCGGGTGAGACCCTGGCGGGCGTGCTCGCCGAATACGAGCAGGTCGCAGCGCGGACCGACGAGCTGGTGCGCACGGTGCCCGACCTGAATGTGACTCAGCCGCTGCCGAAGGCGCCCTGGTTCGAGCCCGGCGGACGCTGGAGCGCCCGCCGGGTGTTCATGCACATCATGACCGAGACCGCGCAGCACTCCGGTCACGCCGACATCATTCGGGAATCGCTGGATGGAGCGAAGTCGATGGGCTGAGCTCGGCGTGGATGGCCTGGGCCGCCGCGCGATGGTGCGCGGCGGTGTCCGGGTCGGTCGGTTCGAGTACCTCGGCGATGCCCTGGTGCGCCATCGCTTCTTCGAGGCGGTAGCCGAGTTTCGGTGCCAGTTCCAGGGTTTGGCGGTGCAGGCGCAGCGCTTCGTCGGGAAGTCCAGCCAGACGGCAGGTTTCGGCGTAGCCGTGCAGGAAGTGGATCTTCCAGTGCTCCTCGAACAGGTCGTCGAGCAGGGCGAACGCCTCGCGATGGCTGGCGAGGGCCTCGTCGTAGCGGCCCATCCGGCGCAGCGCGACGCCCTGACAGTTCAGGCACCAGGCTTCGTTGTGTTTGTGGCCGTCCGCGCGGGCCAGCGCCAGCGCGGTACGCAGGTGGTCGAGCGCTTCGTCGGGTTCGTCGGCGGCGATGGCGACGCCGAGCGTGATCTGGGCCTGCAGCGACGGCGGCCACGACGGGTCGTCGACGGGGATGTCCAGGGCTTCGCGGGCAAGCTGAGCGGCTTGCTCACGGTGACCCAGCTGCAGCATGGCCCAGGCTTCGCTGGCGATGGCGTCGGCGGCGCTCATCGGGCACCCGCTGGTCGCGTAGAGGTCGCGGGCCTGGCGGAACAGTTCGAGTGGTTCCTCGGTATCGCCTTCGTCCCAGCGCAAGTGGGCGCAGCGCATGGTCAGCTCGGCGCGGGGCAGTGGGTCGCCCGCGGCCGCGATGAGCGGTGCCGCGGCGGCGTAGGCGGCGGCCGCCTCGGCCATCCGGCCCGCGTTGTAGCGGGCGAAACCCAGGTCGCTGTGCGCTTCGGCGAGCTGACGTGGGTCGCCGAGATGTTCGGCGGCGGTCAGGGATTGTTCGAACAGGGCGTTGAGATGGGTTGTGCCGCAACGCCGGGCGAAGAACGCGCGCATGAAGCGCGGCAGCTCGCACACGTGGACGTACGCGCCGACCTCGACGGCCGTGTAGAACACCGCCATCAGGTTGGTGTACTCGGTGACGAACCAGAAGAACGCGGGGTCGCGCCCAGGGAAGTGCGGTAGTTCGGCCGGGGGCGAGCCCGCCGACACCGGGCGGGTCGGCGACAGGAACGGCATCGCGGCGTCGGCGGCGGCCGCGGTGTGCACGTAGTAGTCGAGGATCCGGTGCAGCGCGCGATCGCGATCGGCGTCGGAGTCGTGTTCGAAGGTGGCGTGGCGGGCGTGCTGGCGCACCAGATCGTGGAGCCGGTAGCGCCCCTCGGCCGGCTGCTGGACCAGGTGGGCGTCGAGCAGGTCTTCGAGCATGGTGCGCGCGGTGCGCAACGGCACATCGGCGACCGCGGCGGCGACGTAGTCGGTGAAGGTGGACCCGGGGATCAGGCCGAGCAGCCGGAACAGACGGCGCTGATCGCGATTGAGCTGACGCACCGACATGCCGAACGCGGTGTCGAATTCGGTGGCGCCCTCGGCCATTCGCTCCACCAGGATGCCGACCGACCAGCCCGGACGGTGGCGCAACCGGGCCGCGGCCAGGCGCAGGGCCAGCGGCAGATTGCCGCACAGCCGCAGCACCTCGGCGGCCTGCTCGGGTTCCCGCGCGAGCCTGCCGTCGGGTCCGCGCGCATCGCCGCTGGCCCTGACCAGCAGCTCCGCGCTCTCCTCCGGGGTGAGCACGTCGAGAGTCACCGGCGGCACCTCGTCGAGCTCGAGCAGCCGATTACGGCTGGTGATGATGGCGACCGACTCGCCAGCGCCCGGCAGCAGCTGGCTGACCTGCGCGGCGTCGGCGACGTTGTCGAGGACGACCACGGCGCGCAGCCGGGCCAGCTCCGAACGCCAGCACGCCGCCCGCAGTTCGACCCCGCCGTCCTGCGGGACCTTCTCCGAGGGCACCTGCAGTGCGGCCAGCAGGGCGCGGATCGCGGCGTCGGGGTCGAGGGGCTGGCGGCCGTCGGTGAAGCCGTGCAGGTCGAGATAGAGCTGGGCGTCGGGGTATTCGGCGGTCAGCTGGTGTGCGGCGTGCACGGCCAGGGACGTCTTGCCGACACCGGCCATGCCGTCGATCGCGACCACCCGGTCGGATCGGACGGCGGCGAGGACGTCGGCCAGTGCCTGTTCGCGGCCGGTGAAGTCGGGGACGTCGCGGGGCAGGTCGTTGCGCGGCGGCGGTGGGGCGTCGGCGGGCGGGCTCGGCGGGGCGACCTGGCGGCTCGTCTTCGGCGGCGCGGGCAGCGGATTGTTGGCACGCTCCCACAGCGGGCGCAGCGGGCGTGGGTCGCGTTTGACCAGGCGGCACAGTTCCAGCACGGCGGGCCACGGCGGCACCGTCTGTCCGCTGAGGTAGCGCGACAGCGACGACGAGCTCAAGCCCGTGTCGCGAGCCAGCGCGCGCACGCCGCGCCCGGACAGCTCCTGGATCAGGCGCAGGCGCGCAGCGAGTTCGTCCTGCGGGTAGGCCTTTGCCGTCTGCTGTTGCACAACCACCGTTTCCCACTCTGTTGTCCCGGCCCGGATCAAGAAGTTTCCCGATGACAATCGGGAGGTCAGGACCTTTTTCCACTGTCCCACAGTGTCCCACAGCCATCGTGTTCCGGCGCACGACGGGCTGTTATTGAGTCACACCGCAAGCAGCGGAGAACAACGGGAAACAAGGAGAACATCATGCAGTCTCGGATGCAGAACCCGGCCATGGTCCTCACCGACGCGATGGGCCCGATCCAGCAGGTGCTGAAGGCCGTGCAGACCGGCGGCGTCGACGGCGAGATCCTGGAGCTGGTGCACCTGCGGGTCAGCCAGATCAACAACTGCAGCTCCTGCGTCGACGCCGGCACCAAGACCGCCCGCAAAGCCGGTGTCAGCGAGGAGCGGTTGGCCACGGTCGTCGCCTGGCGCGAGACCCCGTACTTCACCGACGAGGAGCGCGCCGCCCTCGAACTGGCCGAGGCGGCGACCCGCCTGGCCGACCGTTCCAACGCCGTCACCGACGAGATCTGGGACGCGGCCGCCAGCTACTTCGACGAGAAGCAGCTCGCCTCTATCGTGCTGATGATCGGCGTCACCAACATGTTCAACCGGCTCAACGCCACCACCCGCCAGATCGCAGGCGCCTGGGGCTGAGCCCCGCACACTCCGACCAACCGAAAGGACCTTCCGATGACCACGAACCAGCCGTCCGGCAAGAACAAGAGCTCGCACGGGGGCTTCTCCCGGTGGATGCAGCACAGGATGAACGCCAGGATGAACCGCAAGATCCGCAAGGGCAACGGCACTTTCATGGGGATGGACGTGCTGATCCTCAACACCGTCGGCCGCCGCAGCGGCGAGCCGAGGCAGACCCCGATCTCGTGGTTCGCCGACGGCGACGGTTCCTGGCTGCTCGTGGCGTCGGGTGGGAAGAACGGAGACCCCGACTGGCAGCGCAACCTCATGGGACACCCCGAGCAGGCGAGCATCGAACTGCCCGGCGAGGCGCCGCTGCCGGTCACCCCGCGGGTACTCACCGGCGCGGAGCGGGCCAAGGCCTGGGATTCCATCACCACCGCGCAGCCGCGATACGGCAAGTACCAGGCCAAGAGTGATCACGAGTACGCGGTCGTGCGACTCAGCCCGCGATGATCGGCGGATGGCGCACCGGGTGGTCCACCACCCGGTGCCTGCCGCGTCGGCAACGACGTTTCCGGGCGGCCCGCGGTGGCGCTGTCACGCCGGTAGCAGGCGACCGATCACTTCGGCGAGCTGCGTGACATTGCGGCACTCGTGCATGGTGACGACCTCGGTGTAGGCCGCGGCGGCCGAATCGCCGGTGTTCCATGATCTCGACGGTTCGGGGTTCAACCAGTAGACCGCTTTCGCCCGTTCGGTGATCGCTTCCAGCGCGGCGAGATTCGGGTCGGTGCGGTTGGTGCGGGCGTCACCGAGGATCAGCACGCAGGTGCGCGGACCGAGCGCGTCGAGGTAGTGGTCGACGAAACCCTGGAGCGCCTCGCCATAGTTGCTGGAACCGAAGCGCGCCACGCCCGCCTCGCGGACGATGTTCTGCGCGAAACCGGGCGGCGGCGGTTCGCCCGGGGAGAAGTAGCCGGTGATCTCGGCGCAGGTGTCGACGAACCCGAAGCTGCGGACCTTGCTGAACTGGTCCTGCAGGGCCTGCACCAGTTGCAGGGTGAACTCGGCGAAACCGGTCACCGAGCCCGAGACATCAGCCAGCACAACCAGATCGGGCCTGCCGTGGCGGCGGGCACGCAGCACCGGATCGATGGGGACGCCACCGGTGGCCATCGAACGACGTAGGGTGCGGCGCAGATCGATCTGGCCGCGGACGGCCTTCTTACGCCGGACCGCGAGCCGGGTGGCGAGTTTGCGGGCGAGCGGGTGCACCAGGCGGCGCATCTCGGCGAGATCCTGTTCGCGCGCGCCGAGGAAATCGGTACTGTCACCACCGGATTCGACGCCGCGACGAGCGATGTAGTCGGTGCCGCGCAGTTGCGCCGAGCGTAAGCGGGCCTCGGCCTGCACGGCCGAGCGGAACTGCTCGACCCGGCGTCGCGCTTCGATCGTGTGGACGGCAGCGTCGAATTGGCCTGTCCCGCCCATGGTTTGCGCGACCTGCTCGGAGATCTCGTCCGGGCGTAGCGATTTCATCGTCAGATAGGACGACCAGCCCGCGCCCGAGGCCGAGGTGACCCGCCCCGCGCTCTCCCCCGCGCCGCCGTAGGCGCCGAAGGTGTTGAGCGCTTCCCTGGCGAGTTCGGCGGTGTCGGCGCCTTGGATCAGGGCGGCGATGATCCGCTCGCGGAGCGGGTCGGAGTCCTCGCTCGACGCGGCGATCGGCCGGGTGGCGTCGAGGAAGTAGAGGTCGAAGAGCTGGTCGAAAACCTTGCGCTGGCCGTTGCGGCGCAGCAGACAGGCGGCCAGCCCCGAGCGCAGCACCCGGGAGTCGGCGGTGCCGAGGGCGACGATCGTGGCCGCGGCGTCGACGGTCTCGCTGGGGCCCGCGTGGATGCCGTGCTCGCGCAACAGGCCGACGAAGCCGACCAGGCGATCGGACATCGGCGCTTCGACACCACCATGCGCGGGCGCGGAGGTCACCATGACGCCGTGCCGATCACGGTGCGAGACGCCGTGTGCGGGCCGGTCATCGGACCACGCTACCGTCGGTCTGGTCGTCGAGACCGAGCCGCTCGATCGCCACGCGATGATCGGACTGGTACTTCAGCAACACACCCAGGGTGGCCCGAACGACTCCCCCGCTCAGCGTGCGCGTTCCCAATGCCACCAGAGTCTTTGCCCAGTCCACGGTTTCAGCGATCGACGGCGCCTTGCGCAGCGACAGCTGACGCAGCGCGCTCACCGTCGTCACCACCGGCTCGGCCAGTGCGGCATCGAGCTCCGGGACCTTCAGCCGGACGATCGCCTTCTCCAGTTCCGCGGTCGGATAGTCGATGTGCAGAAACAGGCAGCGGCGTTTCAGCGCCTCGGACAGGTCGCGGTTGGCGTTGGAGGTGAGGAGGACGAAGGGCTTGCGGACGGCGGTGACCGTGCCGAGTTCGGGGATGCTCACCTGGAAATCGCCGAGCACCTCGAGCAGCAGGCCCTCCAGCTCCACATCCGCCTTGTCGAGCTCGTCGATCAGCAGCACCGTCGGATCGGGATTGCGGATGGCGGCCAGCAGCGGGCGGGCGAGCAGGAATTCCTCGGTGAAGACGTGGTCGCGGGTGCCTTCCCAGGTCTCCCCCGACGTGGCGGTGATGCGGAGCAGCTGTTTGGCGTGATTCCACTCGTAGAGCGCACGGGCCTCGTCGATACCTTCGTAGCACTGCAGGCGGATGAGCTCGGCCGACACCGCCGTGGCGACGGCTTTGGCCAGCTCGGTCTTGCCGACGCCGGCCGGGCCCTCGATCAGCAGGGGTTTACCGAGGTGGTCGGCCAGGAAGACCGCGGTCGCGATATCGAGGGACGGCAGGTAGCCGGCCGCGGTCAGCCGGTCGGTCACCTGGTCTACCGAGGCAAAGAACTTACTCATCGGTAACCAGTGTAGGCGGGTGTGTTCACCGGCGGATCGCGGCGTCGACACCGTCGAGGATCAGGTCGAGGCCGAAGCGGAAATCGGCGTCGGCCGACTCCTGGTCCGGGGGGACGTCGGCGAAGGCCTGATCGGCGAAGAGCTGCGCTACCTCGGGGAAACGGTCGGTATCCAGCCCCGCCGAGACCTCCTGCTGGTAGACCTGCAGCGCCGTCGCCTCGTCGAACTGCTCGACCAGGCGGCGCTCGGCCAGGTGGCGGCCGGTGACGAACGCTTGCCGGACGTAACCACCGACGACGGTGATCACGCCGATCTTGGCACCCCAGTCCAGGCCGGTGCCACGCAGCGCGGCCAGTCCGGCGTCCATCCAGGCGAGGGCGTTGAGACCACGGGGTGGGCCGGTGATGGGGATCTGAGCGAGCCATGGATGACGGGCGAACACCGCCAATTGCGCGTCGGCCCAGGCGCGCAAGGCTTGACGCCAGTCGGGGTCGGTGGCCGGAGGCAACCCGAAGGCGGTGTCGGCCATGCGGTCGGTGAGGCCGTCCCGGGAACGGATGTGCCGATACAGCGACATCGGCGTGACACCCAGCGCGGCAGCGACTTTCGACAGGGTCGCACCGGCGAGACCGTCGCGGTCGGCGAGGGTGATCGCGGTGGCGACGATGCGGTCGGCGTCGAGTTCGGGCGGGCGGCCGAGGCGGGGGCGGCCGTGTTCACGCTCGCCGCGTTCGGCCCACGCGCCGCGCCGGAACACCACGGGGAAGTCGGGATCCCCCAGCGGTGAGAACTCGGGCGCCGCGGGCCGCGAACGTTTCGGTCGCACCGTCTCCTCTTTCGATCGGGGGTTCCCCGAACTTAGCATACGTCCTATAGTTTAAGTCATATACTAATGACGGGCCGGGGGGTGATACCCCGGGGACGAGGTCGAATCACCATGAACACCAGCACTGTTCAGCGCATCACGGGCGCCGCCGCCATCGCGGGCGCGACCTGCACGTTGATCGAACTTCCGCTGTATTTCGTCTACGCGGGACCGCCGCCGGATACCAATGTGCTCACCCGATCGGTGCTCGGACTCATCGGCGTCACGCTGTTCGTGGTGTTCATGAGCGGCGTCGCCTACGTGGTGAAGCGGCGCGATCCGGAGCGGGAATGGTTCGGCTCGGTGGCCGCGACCGCCGGCACCGCCTGGCTCATCGTGGTCGCCGTGTCCATGGGGTTGGAGGTCGGCGCCGTGATCGCCGCGCCGGAGCCGATCGACCCGACGATCACCGTCACCGGCACCTACATCCTCTACGGGACCGTGTCGCGATTGCTCGAAGGATTGTTCCTGGTGGCGTTCGCCGTCGCGGTCGTGCGGCTGCTCCCCCGCTGGTGCATCGTGACCAGCTGGCTGCTCGCCGGGGTGAACTTCGTCTTCGTGCCGTCACTGTTCTTCGGCAATATCCCCGCGAACTTCTACGCGGCCAACGGCTGGGGCACCACGGCGACCGTCGGCGGGCTGACGATGCTGTGGTTGTTCGCGATCGGCACCGCGCTGGTTCGGACAGCCACCGCCGAACAGCGCGAGGCGGTCCCGGGGCCGGACCGCCTCGCGCCGCTACGGTGAATTCAGTAGGCGTGCGGGGCCGCGGTGATCCGGCCCGAGTCGATCGCGGCGAGCAGGGAGAGCCGGTCGGTGACCGTCTGGTCGCCGTAGGCCAGGCCGAATTCGCCCATCGCACGGTCGAATCCGTCGTTCTTCCCCAGGTAGGCGGCAATGGCGACGCGATCGCCGGAGCGGGCGTGCGCGCGGGCCAGGACGGAACCGCACAACCCCGCGTATGTTGCGAGCTCGCCGTAGGTCATGCTGTCGATCGCCGCGGAACCCTTCATGTCACGCAGCTGGCGCACATAGAAGAACCGACCTGCGGGGCCGGTCGCCCAGCCGAGGAAGACGTCGCTGGCCGACTGCATGAGCCGCTGCCCGACCACCACCCGATGCCCCTGGTGGTGATATTTGCTCGGCTTCAGGTGCGGTGCGAGCACCGACGTCTCGGCTTCCTTCAACTGCAGGAACAGCGGACTGCCCGATTCCTTGTCCATCATCAGCGCGATGAAGCACCGCGTGCCCACGCTGCCGACACCGACCACCTTCATCGCCTGATCCACCCGCCGGTACCGGTCGAACAGCACGCGGCGCTCGTCCGGCAGACTGCGGCGGAAGTCGGCGAAGACGTCCTTGACGATCTTCTCGTCGTGCAGTTCGATCGGCACCAGCAGCGGCGGCTGGTTCTTGATCCGTGGAATACCGTCGGCGTCCGGCTCGGTGAGCTTGGCCAGCGCCTGCAGGCTGGTCTTGCTGCGGGCACTGGTGATGGCTCTGGCAACCTTTTTGCGCTGCTTGGGTTTCCGGACCAGTTCGGCGACCCGCTCGGCGTCGACGCGCTCGTACCAGACCGTCATGCTGTCGGTCTCGGCGAGCATGCGCATCGTCTCGCGATAGCTGCGGGCCGCGGCTTCGACGGCGGTGGCGGCCCGGTCATCGTCGCAGCCGTTGTCGCGGGCGGCGACGGCGACACTGGCGGCGAGGCGCTTGACGTCCCATTCGAACGGACCGGGCAGGGTCTCGTCGAAGTCGTTGACGTCGAAGACGAGATTGCGCTCCGGCGAGGCGTAGAGCCCGAAGTTCGACAGGTGGGCGTCACCGCAGAGCTGCACGGTCAAGCCGGTGTTCTCGCTCTTGGCCAGATCGGCGGCCATGATCGCGGGCGCACCGCGCAGGAAAGCGAAGGGCGACTGGCTCATCCGGGCATACCGGATCGGCACCAGCTCCTGGAACCTGGTCTCGGCCTGCCGCTCCAGAATGGCAACCGGATCCTCCCGGTCCGGGCCCGCGCCCCACCCCCCGAGCTGCGATCGCGAGATCCGCTTCCGCGCCGCCCTACCCTCGTCGACCGCTTCGTCCGCGAAGTCCTCCACCGTCTGATTCGTCATCCAGCAAGTCTCCCGCTATCACTCCGCGACAGCAAGCTCTTCGCTACATGCCCAGCTGCCTTCGCCACTCGTCGACTCGGCGGACGAGTTCCTGCCACCAGGTTCGCTGCGGGTTCGGCGTCGGCTCGGGGGTCGGCTCGGGATCCGGGCCAGGAACCAGCACCTTGCGGCGAATCCCGTCGCAGGTGAATTGAGTCGCTCGGTAAGGGTTCCCGTTCTCGGCCCACTCGGAGATGATCAGGGTGAACTTGCCGTCCTCGAGCCTGCTGTAGGGATGGATGTAGCCACCGTAGAGACGCGGCACCGTATCGACACCGCGCGGCATCCCGGTCACCGGCCGATGAGTGTGTGCCGTTATCCAGTTGGTGTTGTCGATGCGGTCGCCGACCTTGACGAAGATCGAGTAGTCCCCCGCGTCGAATCCGGAGATGACGGCCCTGTTCTCGACATAGCGCAGGCAGATCTCACCGAATCGCCAGCCGGGCAGGATCGGCGTCGGCTCGCGGTTCCAGCCCCAGTTGTCGCCGTTCCAGCCCCAGCCCTGCCAGGCGTGCGGATCGGACAGGCCGTCGACCGTCGCGCGCCACAGCAGCATGTCCTTGTTCCGGGCCAGGCCGCCGGTGGAGATGATGTGGACCCAGTCGCTGTGCGGGTCCTTGGCCCAGGAGATCATGACCCGCTTACCGGCGAACGCGCCGCACCAGAACTTCGAACCGCTACGCGCCCAGGTGATGCCGCTGTCGTCGGATGTCCAGACCTCGCACCACTTCTCGTTGCCCAGACCCTGGGTGTACATGACCCACAGGTAGATCCGGCCGTCGATGGTCATCGCGTCGCACGGGAGGACGGTGGAGTATTCGGCGTTGTCGTGCTGGTAGTCCCACAACTGGCGGCCGTCGGTGCTCGGCGAGGTGGCCATGACGATCGGCTCGGCGGGGTCGCGCTGGGACGTGCGGGTGATGATGGGCGAACGCCAGTTCCCGATGCCGCTCATCGGCGGCCCGAACGGACCGTCCCCGGAAAACGAGTCGCCCCAGATGAATCCGACATCGCCGTTGGGCAACTCGAACGGAATAGCCAGATCGCCGCCGCCGAGGTCTGCAGAGGGGACCGGGTTCAGATCGGTGACGCGCATCGAGCACTCCCCATCGTCGACTCGAGCCAAAATCGTTGGGCTGGTGTTCCTTCCGCCGCCCCCCTCAGGTTACGCCAGAACGCCGAAAGGCCCGCTCGCACGAGGCGAACGGGCCCTTCGGAACGAACAGCGAGAACCTACGCGGTCTCGGTGATCGGGCGGTCGACCCAGCTCATCAGGCTGCGGAGCTTGGCGCCGGTGACCTCGATCGGGTGCTCGGCGTTGGCCTTGCGCAGACCCTCGAGCTCGGTGTTGCCGTTCTCGACGTTGGCGACCAGGCGGCGGGTGAACTCGCCGGACTGGATGTCGGCCAGGATCGCCTTCATGCGCTCCTTGGTGCCGGCGTCGATGACACGCGGACCGGACAGGTAGCCACCGAACTCCGCGGTGTCGGACACCGAGTAGTTCATGCGCGCGATGCCGCCCTCGTACATGAGGTCGACGATCAGCTTCAGCTCGTGCAGGACCTCGAAGTAGGCCATCTCGGGGGCGTAGCCCGCCTCGACCATGACCTCGAAACCGGTCTTGACCAGTTCCTCGGTGCCACCGCAGAGCACGGCCTGCTCACCGAAGAGGTCGGTCTCGGTCTCTTCCTTGAAGGTGGTCTTGATGACGCCGGCGCGGGTGCCGCCGATGCCCTTGGCGTAGGACAGCGCCAGGGCCTGGCCCTCGCCGGTCGGGTCCTGGTCCACGGCGATCAGGGCCGGAACGCCCTTGCCGTCGGCGAACTGACGACGCACCAGGTGGCCGGGGCCCTTCGGGGCGACCATCGCGACGGTGACGTTGGCCGGAGCCTTGATCAGACCGAAGTGGATGTTGAGGCCGTGGCCGAAGAACAGCGCGTCGCCGTCCTTCAGGTTCGGCTCGATGTCGTTGGTGAAGATCGACGCCTGAGCGGTGTCGGGCGCCAGCACCATGATCACGTCGGCCCACTCCGAAACCTCGGCGGGCGTGCCGACGGTCAGACCGGCCTCTTCGGCCTTCGGCCGCGACTTCGAACCCTCAGCGAGGCCGACGCGCACGTCGACGCCGGAGTCGCGCAGGCTCAGCGAGTGCGCGTGGCCCTGGCTGCCGTAGCCGATCACGGCGACCTTGCGGCCCTGGATGATCGACAGGTCAGCGTCGTCGTCGTAGAACATCTCGACTGCCACTGTGGAGTCCCTTCTGGATAATTTCTGGTGGGTAAAAGTTAGCGGGTGGCCGTGATCGACTTCGGACCGCGTCCGACTGCGACCACGCCCGACTGCACGATCTCGCGGATACCGTAGGGCTCGACCATGCGCAGCAGGGCATCCAGCTTGGACCGGGTGCCGGTGGCCTCGATGGTCAGCGCGTCGGGCGACACGTCGATCACCTTGGCGCGGAACAACTGCACAGCCTCGATCACCTGGGTGCGCACCGACGCGTCGGCCCGCACCTTCACCAGGATCAGCTCGCGGGCCACCGAGGCGTCGGCGTCCTGCTCCACGATCTTGATGACGTTGATCAGCTTGTTGAGCTGCTTGGTGACCTGCTCGAGCGGCAGATCGTCGACGGTCACGACGATGGTCATGCGCGAGATCTCGGGGATCTCGGTGCCACCGACGGCCAGCGACTCGATGTTGAAGCCACGGCGCGAGAACAGGCTCGCGACTCGCGCCAGCACGCCCGGCTTGTCCTCGACGAGAACGCTCAGGGTGTGGGTGGTGCTCATGCTTCGGAACCCTTCTCGAATGCCGCCTGCTCGCGCTCCATCGCCTCGTGGATGACGGCGGGCTCGGAGACCGACTCGTCCTCGTCGAACAGCGGGCGGATGCCACGCGCGAACATGATCTCGTCGTTGCTGGTGCCCGCGGCGACCATCGGCCACACCTGGGCGTCCTTGCCGACGATGAAGTCGATCACGACCGGACGGTCGTTGATCTCCTGCGCCTGCCGGATCGCGGCCTCGACGTCTTCTTCCTTCTCCACGCGGATGCCGACGCAACCCAGCGCCTCGGCCAGCTTGACGAAGTCGGGGATGCGCAGGGTGTGGGTGCCCAGGTCGGTGTTGGAGTAGCGCTTTTCGTAGAACAGGGTCTGCCACTGGCGGACCATGCCGAGGTTGCCGTTGTTGATCAGCGCGACTTTGATCGGCACGCCCTCGATCGCACAGGTGGCCAGCTCCTGATTGGTCATCTGGAAGCAGCCGTCACCGTCGACCGCCCAGACTTCCTTCTCCGGCGCGCCCATCTTGGCGCCCATGGCCGCGGGAACCGCGTAGCCCATGGTGCCGAGACCACCGGAGTTCAGCCAGGTACGCGGGTTCTCGTACTTGATGAACTGCGCGGCCCACATCTGGTGCTGACCGACGCCGGCGCAGTAGACGGCCTCCGGGCCGGCCAGGCGGCCCAGCGCCTCGATGACGAACTCCGGCGACAGCGAACCGTCGCTGGGGGTCTTCCAGCCCAGCGGGTAGTTGTCGCGGATGTCGCTGAGGTAGGCCCACCATTCGGTGAGGTTCAGCAGCGGGGCCGCGCCGGACTGCGGGTCGGCCTTGAGGGTCTCGATCAGCTCGACGATCACCTCACGCGCGTCGCCCACGATCGGGACGTCGGCGTGGCGGTTCTTGCCGATCTCGGCCGGGTCGATGTCGGCGTGGATGACCTTCGCGTCGGGCGCGAAGGAGTCCAGCTGGCCGGTGACGCGGTCGTCGAAGCGGGCGCCGAGGGTGATCAGCAGATCCGAGCGCTGCAGGGCGGCGACGGCGCCGACGGTGCCGTGCATGCCCGGCATGCCCATGTTGAGGGTGTGGCTGTCGGGGAACGCGCCACGCGCCATCAGGGTGGTGACCACCGGGATGCCGGTCAGCTCGGCGAGCTCGAGCAGCTCGGCCGAGGCGTCGGACTTGATGACGCCGCCGCCGACGTAGAGCACCGGCGCCTTGGACTCCAGGATCATCCTGGCGGCCTCGCGCACCTGCTTGCCGTGCGGCTTGGTGACCGGACGGTAGCCGGGCAGACGCATCTCCGGCGGCCAGGAGAACGTGGTCTGGGCCTGCAGCGCGTCCTTGGTGATGTCGACCAGGACGGCGCCCGGGCGGCCCGAGGCGGCGAGGTAGAACGCCTCGGCCAGGATGCGCGGGATGTCGATCGGGTCCTTGACCAGGAAGTTGTGCTTGGTGATCGGCATGGTGATGCCGGAGATGTCGGCTTCCTGGAACGCGTCGGTGCCGACCAGGCTCGACGGCACCTGACCGGTGATCGCCACGATCGGGACCGAGTCCATCTGCGCGTCGGCCAGCGGGGTCACCAGGTTGGTGGCGCCGGGGCCGGATGTGGCCATACACACACCGACCTTGCCGGAGGCCTGCGCGTAACCGGTCGCCGCGTGACCGGCGCCCTGCTCATGACGCACCAGGACGTGGCGGACCTTCTTGGAGTCGAACAGCGGGTCGTAGACGGGGAGGACCGCGCCGCCGGGAATGCCGAATACGGTGTCGACGTCGAGCTCTTCGAGGGACCGGACCACCGACTGCGCGCCGGTGACGCGCTCGGGCGCGACCTGGCGGCGGGTGGGGTTGGTCGCCGGGCTACCAGCGGCAGGCTGGCTCGCCGAAGGCGCTGACCTGCGGGCCGATGGCCCGGGCCGTGCGGTTGGTGCACTCACCGTCTTCGTTCCTAACTTTTGTCGTTCTGACCCCGGACAACACTGGTGTGCCTGACACGCGGTGCCTTGCGACCCGTCGCGCATCGGATAATGCCCGAACACAAAAAAGCCCCCGACCAGCGCATGGCTGTTCGAGGGTGGCGCGTCGCAACGCGAGCTGACGTATTCGACTCAGGCAGTCAGGCTCAACGCTGGACGCGCCGGCCGAGTACGAGCAACTCAGCTCTTGAATTGACACTGTGGTTCACGAGCACGACGTTATGTGCGCGTGGGCCGAAGAGTCAAACAGGCTACACTCTCCATCCCATTATGTGGGACTCGAGTGGTTGCGTGGGTCCGTGTACCAGGATGCGAGGATAGGAGGGTGTCATCACCGCATCAGTCCGTGCCACCGGCTAAATCGTCCCACACCGCCGACGAGGGAACCGATACGGGTCGCCCCTCGCGGCCCAGCGGTCTGCGCTCGGCGAGTCCGGGCCGACTCGCGGCGATCGCCGCGGTGGTGCTCGGGTACCTGATCTTCGTCGTCGTCGGCACCGTGCAGGAGTGGTCGCTCGGCATGCGGATCGGCCTGCTCGTGCCGACCGCGGTGGTCGTCTGGCTGCTCGTGCCGCGCAAGGCGAGCACCCCGACGCCGGGTGTGCACGTGATCGGGGTGCCGCGCCTGGCCTACATCGGTGTGCTGGTGCTCGCGTTCTGCGTGTTCTTCCCGTTCGTCGGCTGGCCCGCCGTGCTGTGGTGGCTGCTGCTGCTGCCGGTCATCGCGGTGTACTGGGTCGTGCGGACCCACACCACGGTGTCCGATGCCGGGCTCGATCTGAGCTCGATGTTCGGCAAGAAGCACCTCGACTGGGCACAGGTCAAGGGCATCAGCATCCCCAAGCGCGGCTCCGTCAAGGCTCGCCTGGCCGACGACTCCGAGGTCAAGCTGCCCGCGGTGGGCTACGACCGGCTGCGTGAGCTGATCGACGCCTCCGGCGGGCGCCTGCCCGATGTGTTCGCCGCGGCCGAGCAGGCCGAGGCCGAGCGCGTCGCCGCCGAGCGAGCCGCCGCGGCCGAGAAGGCGAAGAAGGCCGAGGAGCCCGACACCGAGGAGTGACCGCCGCCTCGGTCACCGCGGGAATCGGCACGGCGTCGCGCGCCGTTGCACCGGTAAGCTGACGGCGACCGGGCACCCCGCGCCGACGGCACCACCGCGGCGACACCCTCCGGAGCGACACTCCCGCCTCGAGCCCCGGTTCCATCACCCCTGCACGGACTCCCGGCGCGACGCGACCACCGCCCGCCGGAGTAACGTGCACGGTTGCCGGACGCACCGCGCACTCGCACCGCGCCCCGCAGGTCAGCCCCCTGCGCGCATGCTTGGACGCACCCAGCGACATTTACGAGGACACCCATGCCACCGCTTCGTTCACGCACCACCACCATCGGCCGCAATGCCGCGGGCGCCCGCTCGCTCTGGCGCGCGACCGGCATGACCGACTCCGATTTCGGCAAGCCGATCATCGCGATCGCGAACTCCTACACGCAGTTCGTTCCTGGTCACGTGCATCTGAAGAACATGGGCGACATCGTCGCCGAAGCCGTGCGCGCCGCCGGTGGCGTGCCACGCGAGTTCCACACCATCGCCGTCGACGACGGCATCGCCATGGGCCACGGCGGCATGCTCTACTCGCTGCCGTCGCGCGAGATCATCGCCGACTCGGTCGAGTACATGGCCAACGCGCACACCGCCGACGCGCTGGTGTGTATCTCCAACTGCGACAAGATCACTCCCGGCATGCTCAACGCCGCGATGCGCCTCAACATCCCCGCCGTGTTCGTCTCCGGCGGTCCGATGGAGGCCGGTAAGGCCGTGGTCGTCGACGGTGTCGCGCACGCGCCGCTCGATCTGGTCAGCGCGATCTCCGCGAGCGCGAGCCAGGCCGTGTCCGACGAGGGCCTCGACGAGGTCGAGCGGTCCGCCTGCCCGACCTGTGGTTCCTGTTCGGGCATGTTCACCGCCAACTCGATGAACTGCCTGACCGAGGCGCTCGGACTCGCGCTGCCCGGCAACGGTTCCACGCTGGCCACGCATTCGGCGCGACGCGCGCTGTTCGAGCGGGCGGGCACGGTGATCGTCGATATCGCCAAGCGCTGGTACCAGGACGACGACGCGTCGGTCCTGCCGCGAAACGTGGCCAATGCCAAGGCTTTCCGCAATGCGATGGCCCTCGACGTCGCCATGGGCGGTTCCACCAACACGGTGCTGCACACCCTCGCCGCCGCGCAGGAAGGCGAGATCGACTTCGATCTGCAGACCATCGACGAGATCAGCCGCCGGGTGCCGTGCCTGTCGAAGGTGTCGCCCAACTCGGACTACCACATGGAAGACGTGCACCGCGCCGGTGGCATCCCCGCCATCCTCGGTGAGCTGCGTCGCGGCGGCCTGCTCGAGACCGACGTGACCACCGTGCACACCGCCGATTACGCGGAGTTCCTCGACACCTGGGATATCCGCTCGGGCAAGGCTTCCGACGAGGCGATCGAGTTGTTCCACGCCGCACCCGGTGGCGTGCGCACCGTCGAGCCGTTCTCCACGAGCAACCGCTGGTCCTCGCTGGACACCGATGCCGCCGGTGGCTGCATCCGTGACATCGAGCACGCCTACACCGTCGAAGGCGGACTGTGCGTGCTGCGCGGCAATATCGCCCCCGACGGCGCGATCCTCAAGACCGCGGGCATCGACGAAGAACTGTTCACCTTCGAAGGCCCGGCCGTGGTGGTCGAGTCGCAGGAGGAGGCGGTGTCGATGATCCTGGGCAAGAAGATCCAGCCCGGTGACGTGGTCGTCGTCCGCTACGAAGGCCCCGCGGGTGGTCCGGGTATGCAGGAGATGCTGCACCCGACCTCGTTCCTCAAGGGCCTTGGCCTGGGCAAGGTGTGCGCGCTGATCACCGACGGCCGCTTCTCCGGTGGCACTTCGGGTCTGTCGATCGGCCACGTCTCCCCCGAGGCCGCCTCCGGTGGCGTCATCGGCCTGATCGAGAACGGTGACCGCATCCGCATCGACGTGCACACTCGCGCACTGGAAGTGCTCGTCTCCGACGAGGTCCTCGCCGAGCGCCGCTCGAAGATGGAAGCCTCCGAGCGCCCGTGGCAGCCGGTGAACCGCGACCGCCCGGTGACAACGGCCCTGCGCGCCTATGCCGCACTGGCCACCTCGGCCGACAAGGGCGCCGTCCGCAACGTGCCGTAGGCCCACAGACGAACAGAAAGACGGCGTCCCCCGAAGCTTCGGGGGACGCCGTCTTTCCTGATCAGCGACCGCTGATCTCGTACGCACATGGGTAACTCACCGGGTACGGGCTAACCCACCCCCTACATCACCGCCGGCCGCGTCACCAACTCCCCACGCCCCTCACTCTGGCCTGAAGACGCGGAGAGGCGGATCAGCCCTGCAAGGGGTTGCCGCCGTGGAGGAACCAGTAGGTGGCGATCGCGGCGGCGACGGCGAGCAGGACCACGGCGCCCGAGCCCCAGGCGGGGCGGGTGGCCCAGCCGCGGGCGCGGTCGAAGGACCAGCGGCCGGGACCGGTGAGGATGATCGCGAGGGACGCGCCGACCAGGATGGAGTCGAGCTCGACGCCGGTGGGGGTCGAGGCGTTGTATTGGAAGCCGGGGACCAGGCCCTGCTTGAACATCCACGCGTTCAGGATCGTGGCGAGCACGGCGCCCGCGGCGAGCGGGGTGGCCAGGCCGAGGACGAGCAGGATGCCGCCGCCCAGTTCGCCGGCGATCACCAGGGCCGTCGACAGCGACGGGTAGTCCCAGCCGCCGCTCTCCATCATGGTCTTGGTGCCGTCGAGGCCGGGGCCGTGGAACCAGCCGGTCAACTTCTGCAGGCCGTGGTAGATGAAGGTGTAACCGACCACCAGGCGCAGCACGAACAGGCCGAGGTCGAGGGTGCCGCGGCGGGGTTCCCGGTTGCGGCGCTGCAGCCGCGCCGCGCCCGCCGAAGCCGCGGCCGCGGGCGGGATCGACGCGTAGCCGTAGCCGTCGACGCCCCCGCCTGCCGTGTGTGCCGCGCTCGCGGTGGGCACTTCGTCCTCGCCGGGGTCGAGACCGAGGTCCTCGTCGGTGCGCGGAATATCCTTGTGCAGATCCGGTTTCGGCATCTGTGTCGTCGGCGAATCGTAGGGGCTGGTCACCGGGCGACCCGCCGACGACGCGGCCGGTCCGGTCTGCGACGACCCATCTGCCTGCGGTGTGTCATTCGACTTCTCGCTCACGGGTGTCACCTTATGACGTGCCATCGTGGTGCGCCGGTCTTCCTCGCATCAGGCGTGTCAGCCCCGCTCGACTGCCGGTAACGTCTGTGCCATGAGTTCGGTATTCGCGGGCCGCGTGGCAGTCGGGTTGGCACTGGGCACCGTCTTGGTCGCCGGGTGCGCCCGGTTCGACGAGTCGGCGTCGAGCCCGTTCACCACCGAGCCGTCGCTGGGCGGGTCCAATGCGGAGCCGAAGAAGCCGCAGGATTCGCCGTCGCAGGTGCCGCGGCCGACCGGTCCGTGCATCGATCCCGATCCGAACGTCATCGCCACCTGCCTGGACTCGGCGGCCGGGCTGATCCCGGTCGGCGACGGCGCGCTGGTGGCCGAGCGGCGGACCGGCCGCATCCTGCAGGTGACCCCGGTCGACGCGAGCACGCCGCAGGAGACGCCGGTGGAGGTCGCGAGCGTGGCGGTCGACGGATCCGGTGACGGCGGCATCTCCGACATCGTGCTGTCCCCCACGTTCGGCGAGGACGGGCTGATGTACGCCTACATCACCACCGGCAGCGACAACCGGGTGGTCCGGCTGTCCAAGAACGGTGGCGCGCCCAAGGAGATCCTCACCGGAATCCCCAAGGGCGCCACCGGGAATCGCGGCGCCATCGAATGGGCGACGCCGACCCAGCTGATGGTGCTCACCGGCGACGCCGGAAACCCCGGCGCGGCGGCCGATCCCGGCTCGCTCGGCGGCAAGGTGCTGCGCCTGGAGTCGCCGTCGTCGGGCGCCAACAATCCGCAGATCGTCGCCTCGGGCATCGGCTCGGCCGGGGACCTGTGCCGCGACGGCAGGGACGGCATGTGGGTCACCGACCGCACCGCCGCCGAGGACCGGCTCCAGCACCTGGGCACCGACGGCACGCTGATCGTCGCCTGGACCTGGCCCGATCGTCCCGGTGTCGGCGGCTGCACCGCCACCGGTGACGGCGTCGCCGTCGCCCTCGGCGCGGGCAAGGCGCTGGCCGCGGTCGGCGCCGACCCCAACACCTTCGCCGTCACCACCGCGCCCACCCTGATCGCCCAGGACAAGTACGGCAAGCTCCTCGGCGCCTCGGCCAGCGCCGACGGCAGCGTGTGGGTGACCACGACGAACAAGACCGACGGCGAACCAGGCGAATTCGACGACCGCGTCGTGCGCATCCCACCCCCGCAGGGCGGCGCAGGCGGCCCGGACTAGAAAACGACCGCCCCCACCGGAAGCCCGTGGGGGCGGTTGTTTGTCACGCTCACGCGCAGGCTGCGAGTACCAGTTCGCGAACCTTCGCGGCGTCGGCCTGGCCACGGGTGGCCTTCATGACGTCGCCGACGATCTTGCCCGCGGCCTGGACCTTGCCGGAGCGGATCTTCTCGGCGATGTCCGGGTTGGCGGCGAGGGCCTTCTCGACCTCGGCCTGCAGGGCGGTGTCGTCGCTGACCATGCCGAGGCCCTTGGCCTCGACGATCGCGGCGGGCTCACCCTCGCCCGCGAGGACGAAGTCGACGACCTGCTTGGCGACCTTGTTGTTGACGGTCTTGGCCTCGACCAGCGTGATCACCTCGGCCACCTGGGCGGGGGTGATCGGCAGGTCGGCGAGGGCGATCTCGCGCTCCTTGGCCTTCTCGGTCAGGTACGCGACCCACCAGGAGCGGGCCTCGTTGGCGGGGGCGCCCGCCTCGACGGTGGCGATGATCAGGTCGAGCGCGCCCGCGTTCACCAGGTCGCGCATCACCTCGTCGGACAGACCCCACTCGGCCTGGATGCGCGCGCGGACCAGCCACGGGTACTCGGGGATGGTGGCGCGCAGCTCGTCGACCCAGTCGGCGTCCGGGGCGACCGGCTCGAGGTCCGGCTCGGGGAAGTAGCGGTAGTCCTCGGCGGTCTCCTTGCGGCGACCCGCGGAGGTGGACCCGTCGGCCTCGTTGAAGTGGCGGGTCTCCTGGACGATCTCGCCGCCGTCGGTGAGCACGGCGGCCTGGCGGCGCATCTCGTAACGCACCGCGACCTCGACGCTCTTGAGCGAGTTCACGTTCTTGGTCTCGGTGCGGGTGCCGAACTCCTTGGCGCCCACCGGCATCAGCGACACATTGGCGTCGCAGCGCAGCGAACCCTGCTCCATCTTCACGTCGGAGACGTGCAGCGATCGCAGCACCTCGCGCAGCGCGGTGACGTAGGCGCGGGCCACCTCGGGCGCGCGCTCACCGGAGCCGGTGATCGGCTTGGTGACGATCTCGATCAGCGGCACGCCGGCCCGGTTGAAGTCGAGCAGCGAGTGGCTGGCGCCGTGGATGCGTCCGGTCGCGCCGCCCACGTGCAGCGACTTGCCGGTGTCCTCCTCCATGTGCGCGCGCTCGATCTCCACCCGGAAGATGGAGCCGTCGTCGAGCACGACGTCGAGGTAGCCCTCGGTCGCGATCGGCTCGTCGTACTGGCTGATCTGGTAGTTCTTCGGCTGATCGGGGTAGAAGTAGTTCTTGCGCGCGAACCGGCCCCACGGGGTGATCGAACAGTTCAGCGCGAGACCGATCCGGATGGCCGACTCGACGGCCTTCTCGTTGACCACCGGCAGCGAGCCGGGCAGGCCGAGGCACACCGGGCACACCTGGGTATTGGGTTCGGCGCCGAACTCGGTGGGGCAACCGCAGAACATCTTGGTCGCCGTGGACAACTCGACGTGGACCTCCATGCCGAGCACCGGCTCGTACCGGGAGATGACATCGGCGTAATCCATCAACTCGACCGTGGGTGCGCTCATGCCTAGCAGTCTATGTAAGCCCTAACGGGCCGGGATGTGCTGGGTGAGCCAGTCGGTGACGTAGGTCAGCACGGCCGGGTCGATGGTGGTCTCGATGGTGGCGTATTCGCTGGGTTTGCCGGTCTCGGTGGGCTGCATCAGGTGGTTGAGGCCGGGAAAGGTGTACACGGTGGCGTCGGGGTCGCCCGCCAGGTTGGCCCGCATCGGCGCTTCGTTCTGGGACACGAGTACCTGCTGGTCCTTGTCGCCGAAGAAGGCGAGCACGGGGATCCGCAGCGCTTCCAGCGCAGGTTTCGGGTCGTAGGTGATGAACGAGGTCATGTACGGGGTGTTGAAGGAATCGACGGCCTCCTGCGACGCGCGTTCCTCGGGGGGCAGCGCGTCGTTGTGCTGCTGGGCGAAGGCCTTGGCGCCGTCGATGTCGCCGGAGCGCAGCAGCGTCGACCATTGGGTGACGTAGTCGACCTGCTCGTCGATCTTGTCCTGCGGTTCGCCCGCCGCGGCCATGATGACCTTGTTCTGCTCGATCAGCACGTCGGCGCCGACCACCGAGGGACCGGCCATCAGCACCGCGAACGCGACATTGCTGTCGGGCCGGGCGGCGACCAGCGGGGCGAGGTAGCCGCCCTCGCTGTGCCCGAACAGGCCGACCCGCGCCGGGTCGATCTCGGGGCGGGCGCGCAGGAACGCGACACCGGCGGCCGCGTCGCCCGCGAGGTCGGCGTAGGTGGCGTCGTCGAGTCTTCCGCTGG
This sequence comes from Nocardia sp. NPDC057663, assembly GCF_042799895.1. Classification (NCBI taxonomy): domain Bacteria; kingdom Bacillati; phylum Actinomycetota; class Actinomycetes; order Mycobacteriales; family Nocardiaceae; genus Nocardia; species Nocardia sp. NPDC057663. The sequence goes on from NZ_JBHVHX010000002.1 coordinate 501,771, forward strand.
TGCCGCCGACGCCGCGGTCGTCGGTGCGCAGCACGGCGTAGCCCGCGCGGGTGAAGGTGTCGGCCAGCAGCAGGAACGGGCGGTGGCCCATCAGGTCTTCGTTGCGGTCCTGCGGGCCGCTGCCGGTGATCAGCAGCATCGCCGGGAACGGGCCCGTGCCTTCGGGTTCGGTGAGGGTGCCCGCGATGGTGATGTCGCCGTTGCGGTAGGTGACGTCCTCGCTGCGATACGGGTACGGCGGTTTCGGGTCCTGCGGCCTGGTGAGATTCTCGACCTGGCCGCGGCGCAGCACCAGCGGCACCGTCTGGCCGGACTGCACCCAGTCACCGGCGATCTGCTCGCCGTCGAGCTTGCCGCGGAACCCGGGGTCGCCCGGCACGTCGGGCACCGTGAACTCGACCCGATCGGGTTCGGTGCGCACATCTTTCAACGGCGCGGCGCGCACGCCCTGCACCGGGATGTCGATGGTGGCCGAGCCGTTCTCGGCGAAGGTCACCCCGATCGAGATCGGCTGACCCGGCACCTCGATGTCACCGTGCCATGCCCCCTGGACCGCGGGACCCGCCTCCTCGTCCGAGGAACATCCCGTCACCAGCGCGGCAAGGACGAACAGAACCGAAACGATCACTCGACCGGTGCGCATACGGCAACGGTACCGATGCGCACCGAAAAGTCGAGGATCGCAGCGGTTCCGCGCTCAGCCGAAAAAGGCCTGTGCCTCGCTGAGCCGCTCGGCGGGGACCCGCTTGAGCTGCTTGGTGGCCTCCGACAGCGGCACGAGCCCGATGTTCGTGCCGTGCAGGGCGACCATCTGCCCGAAGTGCCCCGCGTGCACCGCCTCCGCCGCGTGCACGCCGAACCTGGTCGCGAGGATGCGGTCGTACGGGGTCGGGCTGCCGCCGCGCTGCACGTGACCGAGCACCGTGGTGCGCACCTCTTTGCCGATGCGGCGTTCGATCTCCGAACCCAGCTGCTGGGCGACGCCGGTGAATCGTTCGTGGCCGAACTCGTCGATCCCGCCTTCCCGCAGCGCGAAGCCGGAATCCGGTGCGGGATGCGCGCCTTCGGCGACCACGCAGATGAAGTGCTTGTCGCCGCGCTGGAAGCGGCTCTTGATCAGCGCGCACACCTGCGCGACGTCGAACGGCTCCTCGGGCACCAGGGTCAGGTGCGCGCCCGCGGCGATGCCGGAGTTCAGCGCGATCCAGCCCGCGTGCCTGCCCATCACCTCGACCAGCATCACCCGCTGGTGGGATTCGGCGGTGGTGTGCAGGCGGTCGATGGCCTCGGTGGCGATCGAGAGGGCGGTGTCGTGGCCGAACGTGACGTCGGTGCAGTCGATGTCGTTGTCGATGGTCTTGGGCACGCCGACCACCGGCACGCCCTCGTCGGAGAGCCAGCTCGCCGCGGTCAGCGTGCCCTCGCCGCCGATCGGGATCAAGGCTTCGATGCCGTTGTCGTCGAGGGTCTGCTTGATCCGGCCGAGCCCGGCGAGCAGCATGTCGGGATTGGTGCGCGCGGTGCCGAGCATGGTGCCGCCCTTGGTGAGCAGCCGGTCGGTGCGGTCGTCGTTGAGGATGCGGATCTTGCGGTCCTCTAGGAGGCCGCGCCAGCCGTCCTCGAACCCGACGATCGCGTCGCCGTAGCGGCCGTTCGCGGTGCGGACGACAGCCCGGATCACCGCGTTCAGGCCTGGACAGTCTCCGCCTCCGGTCAAGACTCCGATGCGCATGGCGTTCATCTTGCCGCACCGACGGCGATCAGGAGCAGTGACCGCCGCCCAGCTCGCCGAGGTGACCGGAGATCACGGTCGCCATCTTGTCCAGCATGGTCATGCCGTCGGCGAAGGCGCCCGAATCCGGTTGCGCGGCGAAGGCGATCGCGATCCGGCCCGAGGGCGAATCGATGAGACCGAACTGGCGGACGAGGTACTTGCCCGAGATGTCCGGACCCCAGCCGCCCTTGAATTCGGCGCTGCCGAACGCGCCGAGACCCCAGCGGTGACTCGCCACGATCTGCTGCATGAGACCGACCACGCGCTGGCTCTGCGGCAGACACGGCAGGTGCGCGGCGAAGCGCACCTGATCGGCCAGCGACCATTCGGCCTGGCCGTAGATCGATACGTCGGAGCGAGTGCGCACCGCGGGCACGGTGGTATTGATGTCGCCGCCTTCGCGCAACACGTTCTGCACGGACTCGGCCGCCGCGTCGCCGCCGCCGAGCGACTGCCACAGCGTGTCGGCGGCCCCGTTGTCGGAGGCGGTGATGGCGGCGGTCGCGGTCGTGCTGTACGACGCGTTGTTGCGCAGCGCGGCGATCGCCAACGGCACCTTGATGGTCGACCAGGCCGGACCCGAAGTCCAGGTGCCGAAGGTGATCATCTTCTCGCCGCCGACCGGCATGATCGCCAGCCCGAGGGTCCCACGGAAGCCCTGCTGGAGCGCGGCGAAGTCGCCGGCCAGGCTCCCGGGTACCGCGATCGAGACGTTGCCGGCGCCCCCACCGGGATCCACCGCGGCGGCGGTCGTGGTCGTGCGCCGCGCGGTCGAGGACTTCTGCTCATCGCCGCATCCGGCCACGAGCAGGACGACGGCCCCGAGCATCGCGGCGAGTACCGCCAGGACGGGGCGTCGGTCTTTCGTCATCATGTAAAACATCTTCGTTTCTAAACTCCCCCCAGGGCTTCGGTGCCGGGGTAGCAGTTCCGACACCGTACTGGGCAGTATGGCCGAACGCACACTTCGACCACGAAACGCTCAGGTCAGACGGTGTTCACCGGTATAGATATTCATCGTTTCGCCGCGTAGGAACCCGACGAGCGTCAGATCCGACTCGGCGGCCAGATCGACGGCCAGCGAACTCGGCGCCGACACCGCCGCCAGGATCGGGATACCCGCCATCACCGCCTTCTGGGCGAGCTCGAAGGACGCGCGACTGCTGACGACGAGGACCAGATCGTGCGCCGGAATCCGGTTCTCGCGCACCGCCCAGCCGATCACCTTGTCGACGGCGTTGTGCCTGCCGATGTCCTCGCGCAGCGCGAGCAGGGTGCCGTCGGCGGTGAACAGGCCCGCCGCGTGCAGACCGCCGGTGGCCTCGAAGAGTTTCTGCCCGTCGCGCAGCTGTTTCGACAGGCCGGCCAGGATGTCGGTGGCGATCGATGCGGTGTCGTGCGCGATCGGGTAGCGGGTGTGCGTGCGCACTTCGTCGAGCGCGGACTTGCCGCAGAGCCCGCAGGCGCCGGTGGTGAGGAAGTTGCGGGTGTGCAGCGGGACCGGGGTGCGCAGCCGGATGTCGAGCACGTTGTAGGTGTTGCGCCCTTCGCTGTCGGTGCCGGCGCAGTAGCGGGCCGAGACGATGTCGTCGGCCGAGCCGATGATGTCCTCGCCGAAGAGGAATCCGTGGACCAGGTCGATGTCGTTGCCCGGGGTGCGCATGGTGACCGTGAGCGACTGCCCGTCGACGCGGATCTCCAGCGGTTCCTCTACGGCGAGGGTGTCGGGTCGCTGGATCCGTCCGGCCGGGGACAGCCGGGTGGTCTTGCGCCGTGCGGTGACTCTGCTCATCTAGGTTGCCGATCGGTTCGTTGGCTCCACGGGTCCTCGACTCAACCGGTCGCGAAGCCGGCGACGAGGTTGAGGGTACGACAACAAGCTGTGCCGCAGCACGACGGCTTGCACAGTACCGAACGGTTGCCGAGTCATAGCTGAATCCGATCGACGGTGGCGAAGTCGATGCCGCGCGCGGTGCCGGCGAGCGCGGTGGTGAGCACCGAGCCGGGTTCGGCGGCCGTGGTGACCAGGGCGATCCGCGCGGTGACAACCGGATCGACGAGGTCGACCACGCGAACCTCGGCGGTCGGTCCCAGGGTCGACACCCACGGCTGCGGGACGATGCAGGCCCACCGCCCGGTGCGCGCGTGCTCGAGCAGGGTCGCCACCGAGTCGCTCTCCAGTTGTGGCGCCGCGACGAGTCCCCGGCCGGCCAGGGCGTTGTCGATCAGCTGACGGCCGCGCATTCCCTTGGGGAGCAGGCACATCCGCAGTTCCAGCGCCTCCGCCCAGGAGATCTCCGCGGTGCGGCCTGCCAGCAGTTCGCTCCCCGCGACGAGAACGTGCCGTTCCTCGTAGAGCGAGGTGCAGGTGAGTCCGTCGGTGTCGATGCCGTCGGCGTAGATGATCCCCGCGTCGAGTTCGAACCGGCGGATCCGGTCGACGATGTCGCGCGAGCGCAGGCTGGTCTCGACCCGTACCCGCACCAGCGGATGCTCGGTGCAGAACGGGTCGGTCAGCTGGGTGACGGTGCCCGAGGCGGCCGGGATCACCCCGATCCGCAGCTGACCGGTGAGACCGGTCCGCAGCGCGTGGACCTCGTGTTCGAGCGCGTCGCGGTCGGCGAGAATCCGCCTGGCCCACAGGACGAGTCGCTCCCCTTCCGGGGTGAGTCCCTCGAACGTGCGCCCGCGCCGGACCAGCGGAACACCCAGCTCGTGTTCGAGTTTGCGGATCGCCTCGGACAGCGCGGGCTGGGAGACGTAGCAGGCCGCGGCCGCGCGGGCGAAGTGCCGTTCGCGGGCGAGGGCGACGAAGTACTCGAGTTGACGGAACAGCATGCGCCCCCGCGGTCAGTCGTCCTCGGCGTCGTCGGCGGCCTTGTTGCGTTCCCGCGCGATCTCGAGTGCCCGCTCGGCGGTGGCCTGGTCGGGGTACGGGCCCATCCGGTCGCCGTACCAGCAGGTCTTGCCCTGTTCGGCCTTATGGTGCTTGATGCAGTAGTACCACTGGTTGTCATCAGCCATCCCGCCAGTATGCAACGATTCGCATACCGGCGTCTCGAAGGTCGGCACCGAGTCGGCGAGCGGATCGCGGATCAGTAGCGCGACAGCGATTCCCACCGCGACACCGATCACCGTGTCGACCGCGCGATCGGTGAGCAGGGTGAGCGGGTCGGTCGGCTCGGCCAGTTCGGTCATGGCCATGATCAGCGGGGTGAAGAACCCGAGCGCGACCGCGTAGTGGCGGGCCATGAACAGTTCGGTCGGGTAGAGCAACGCGATGATCGCCGTCGCCAGCATCGCCGGGCTCGGGCCCGGGATCAGCAGCGGCGCGGTGACCGCGAGACCGATGAAGGTGCCGACGACCCGGTGCAGGCCGCGGGAGATCCGGTCGCGGGAGGTCGCGGCGGCCAGCGGCACCGCGGCGCCCGCCATCGCCCAGTTGGCGTGGCCGACGCCGAGCAGCAGCCCGATGCCGCCGGCGATCGAGATCGCCAGCGCGTAGCGGCCTGCCTGGACGAGCGAGACCCGGCCGGTCCGGTGCGGCGGGATCGTCTTCCGGAGAACACAGACACCGGCGCGGCGCTCCCGGCGGGTGGACTCGAAGTAGCCGACCACGACGCACAGCACCGCGGTGCACGCGCAGATCACCAGTGCCAGAAGCGGATCGGGCTGGGTGCCCGCCACCATCGCGATCGCCCCGAACGCGAAGATCCCGAAGAACGGGCCCTCCGGCCGCAACCCGAGCCGGTCGGTGACCGGCGAGGCGACCGCGGCGAAGACGGCCACCGCCGAGACCAGCACGGCGGGCGAGGCGTGCAGGCGGGCGAGCAGGATGCCCGCGCCGACGGCACCGACCAGCATCACCGCGGCCTCGCTCTGGTGGATCAGCCGCTGCCGTGGTGACTCGGCGAAGCCGTACATGCCGGTGAAGGAGCCGAACACGGCGTAGATGAGCAGGTCGGTGCGGCCCGCGGCGATCAGCACGAGGCCGGGGATCGCCAGGCCGACGAACACCCTGGCGGCGGGCAGGTGATCGATGTCGGTGACGAACCGTGGCATCGGCAGGCCCGCCCGGGTCGGCATGGTGCGCACAGTGGTTCCTCCGAAGGTCGGTCACGGGGCGATGTCCCCTGGGCCGATGGAGGCATCGTCTACGACCGCCGCGGCACACGTCAAACCGTGTCTACGCAGGTGAAAGGCGGTTTTCGGCACCGTACCGGCGGTGATAAGCGCCGCCTATCGAGTGCTCGGAAGTTGGTCTTGGACGGGTCGGGGCGAGCGGGCGCAGACTCGAACGGTCCCCCGCGACACGCTCGATGTCGGTGCGCCGGAACCAGGCCTACGCCCATCCGTGACCTCGGCGGTAGAGAATCCCAAGCGGGCACCGACAGGCTTCGCACTCTCGTCGAAGGGAACATGTCATGGCTGACGGTCCGTTCACTCCGTACGACCCGGACAGCGGCCCGAGCGGCAACGGGCATCGCGAGGCGGTGCCGAAGGTCAAGCCGTACCACCATCCCGCCGCCGGCTGGGGCGCCGCGATGGCCGTCGGCAAGTTCATGGTCCTGAAGGAGCACGAGCCGCTCATCGGGACCAAGGCCATCCTCAAGATGAACCACGCCTCGCACGGCTTCGACTGTCCCGGCTGCGCCTGGCCCGACGCGACCGACGGCCTGCTGCTCGACGTCTGCGAGAACGGCATCAAGCACGTCACCTGGGAGATGACGCACAAGCGCTGCACCCCGGAGTTCTTCGCCGAGCACACCGTGAGCGAGCTGGCCACCTGGAGCGACTACGACCTGGAAGACCAGGGCAGGCTCACCCACCCGATGGTCTACGACGCCGAGACCGACCACTACGTGCCGATCAGCTGGGCCGACGCGTTCGAGATGGCGGGCAAGGCATTGCGCGAACTGCCCGACCCGAACCTGGCCTCCTTCTACACCTCCGGCCGGCTGGGCAACGAGGCCACGTTCCTCTACCAGCTGATGGTGCGCGAATTCGGCACCAACAACCTGCCCGACTGTTCCAACATGTGCCACGAGGCGAGCGGTCGCGCCCTGCAGGCCTCGCTCGGTACGGGCAAGGGCACCTGCGACATCGAGGACTGGGACAAGGCCGAGGCGCTGTTCGTGATGGGCATCAACGCCGCGTCCAACGCCCCGCGCATGCTCACCGCGCTGGCCGAGGCGCACAAGCGCGGCGCCCAGATCGTGCACGTCAACCCGCTGGTCGAGGCGGGCTCGCGCAACACGATCATCCCGCACGACTTCGCCGCGATGGCCACCTTTCACCCCACCAAGACCAGCACCATGACCATGCAGGTGCGCATCGGCGGTGACTTCGCGCTGATGCGCGGCATCGCCAAACATGTTCTGGAAGAAGCGGAAACGGACCCGAAGGCGCTCGACCACGAGTTCATCGAACGCTACACCGACGGCTTCGACGACTACGTGCGCGAGGTCGAGGCCACCACCTGGGCCGAGATCCAGCGGCAATCGGGCTTGAGCGAGAACGAGATCCGCAAAGCGGCGGGCATCTACTGCGACTCCGACCGCACCGTGATCAGCTGGTGCCTGGGCATCACCCAGCACGAACACGGCGTCGACACGATCCGCGAGATCGTCAATGTGCTTCTCCTGCGGGGCAATCTGGGCCGCGAGGGCGCGGGCCCGTCACCGGTGCGCGGACACAGCAATGTGCAGGGCAATCGCACCTGCGGCATCGCCAACAACCCGACCGCGGAGTTCCTCGACCGGCTGGCGCAGGTGTGCAAGATCGACGTGCCGCGCGCGAACGGCTACGACGTGGTCTCCACGATCCAGGCGATGCAGGCGGGCAAGCTCGAGTTCTTCCTCGGCATGGGCGGCAATTTCGTCGCCGCCGCCCCCGACAGCGCCTACACGTTCGCGGCGTTCCAGAAGTGCGGCTTCACGGTGAATGTCAGCACCAAGCTGAACCGCAGCCATGTCATCCACGGCAAGCGCGCGCTGATCCTGCCCTGCATCGGCCGCACCGAGCGCGACATCCAGCGCAGCGGCCCGCAGATCACCTCCATGGAGAACGGCATGGCCGTGGTGCACATGTCGCGAGGCATGAAGAAGCCCGCGTCGCCGCATCTGCTGTCGGAGCCCGCGATCCTGGCCGGCATCGCGAAAGCCGCACTGCCCGAGACCAAGACGCCGTGGGAGTACTACATCGAGGACTACGACCGCATCCGCGACACCATGTCGAAGGTGCTGCCGGGCTTCGAGGACTACAACCGCCGGGTCCGGCTGCCGCTGGGTTTCCGCATCCGCCAGCCCGCCCGCGAGCTGATCTTCCTGACCCCGTCGGGCAAGGCGGAATTCTCGACGGTGACGCTGCCCGACACCGTCAATCCGCCCGGTGTGCTCACGTTGGCCACCCAGCGCTCGCACGATCAGTGGAACACCAGCATCTACTCCGACAGCGACCGCTACCGGGGCGTGCAACACCTGCGCACGCTGATCTTCATGAACGAACACGATATGCGCGAGCGCGGGCTGAAGGAGTTCGACGACGTCGACATCACCAGCACCGCCCGGGACGGGTCGACCCGCTCGCTGCACCGGTACAAGGTCGTCCCCTACGACATCCCGCCGGGCTGCGCGGCCGGGTACATGCCGGAGATGAATGTGCTGTGCGCGATCGGCGATTTCAGTACCGAGAGCGATCAACCGCTGATGAAGAGCGTGAAAGTCACTGTCACACCGTCGAGTTGAACCGCCGAGGAGACCACTGTGCACACGCATACGCGAAAGACCATGGCAGGGACGCTGTTCGTCGTCGCGATGGACAGCGAGACCGCCCGGATCCTGCACGTCGATCTCGACCCGACCGGGGTCGCGGCCCAGAAGATCGTCCGGCAGGCGAGGTAGCGCTGATGTCGTATCTCCTCGCACTGGTCGCCGAACCCAGCGAGAGTTCCACGGCGGCGCAGCTGGCGGCCGAGGCGCAGCGGGTCGCGGTCGGCAACAACGTCGACGTGGTGACACTGGCCGAACTCGACACGCTGCCCGCCTACAGCGCCGACCTCGACACCGAGGACGGGCGTCCGTTGATCGCCAACCAGTTGCGCCGATCGACGCTGGAGGCCGACGGTGTGCTGCTGTTCGCGGACGAGGGCACGGAGGTGTCGCCGCTGGCCGAGAGCGTGCTCGCCTGGCTGGCGCATTCCGGGTCAGGACCGGCGCCGACGGTCGAGGGCAAGCCCGTCGCGGTGATCACGGCGGGGCCCGGTGAGGTCGTCAACCAGAACATGGCCGATCGGTTGCGCAAGGCGGGCGCCGAGGTGGTGGCCGACGGCGTGTCAATCACCGGCTCGTGGAGCGACCCGGCCACGATCACCCGGCTGGGTGACACCGTGGTGGCGGTGGCGTCGTCCGCGGGCTGAACCAGACCCGAAGTCCCGGCCGCGGTCTCGTTCGAGGCCGCGGCCGGTTCGTGGATCAGTAGACGTACACCACGGCGTTCTCGCCACCGGTGCAGGTGACGAGCTTGCCCTCCGGCGTGCAGTCCATCGTGTAGGTGCGACCGGTCACCGGGCTCGTCGCCACCACCGACCGGGAGCCGGTACCCGAGCCACCGCTCGCGTAGGCGGCCCTGACCGCTTCCGCGAAGCCACAGCTGGTGACCGTGCTGCCCACCGCCACCTTGCCGAAAGCGCCACTGGCGCTGCCGGATTCGCAAGGCTGCGCGCCGGCGGGCAGGGTCACCGGACCCGCCGAGGTGGTCGGGGCCGCGGTCGTCGCGCGGGGTGCCGTGGTCGCGGCGGCACCCCCGGCACCACCGGCAGCGGCGACCGAACTCGGCGCGGCAGCCGTGGTCACCGCCGAATCCGCGGCCGACATCAGGCGCCAGCCGATCGCGCCACCGATGGCCAGCACGACGACGGCGAGGACACCGACAAGTATCGGCAGGAGCATCGAACGCTCGCGTCGCGAATTCTGTTGCTGCCAGGACTGTTCCGGGGTGTAGCCGGGATCGGGACCGTAGGGGTCTGCCGGGTCGCGGTAGGCGTGGTCGCCGTAGGCACTGTTCGGATCGTCGTACTGCTGCGCGTAGGCGTCCTGCGCGGGTCCGGCGTACTGCCTCGTCGCGGCCGCCCGCGCCGGGTCGTCCGTCGGGGCCTGATGCGCGGGGAACGCCGCAGCACCGCCCCGGTACTGCCGAGTCGCCTGCGCCCGTTGCGGATCCAGGTCGTCGTACTGCTCCGTCGACGCCGCGAATCGGTCGGCTCCGGGCGGCGTGCTCTGGTAGTGCTGGGTCGGCGCCGATCGCTGCGCATCGATACCCACCGGGTCGTATTGCTCGGTCGCAGGCCCGAACCGACCGTCCACCCCACCACCGAAGTGCTGCGTCGCGGCCGACCGCTGCGCATCGACGGCCCCCGGTTCGTACTGCTCGGTGGGCGGCCCGAACTCGCCTTCCGGCGCGCTGAAGTGCCGCGTCGCCGCGAATCGCTGCGGATCGTCGGCCGGTCCCGGACGCCCGCCGTACTGCTCGGTCGGCGGCGCGAACAAGTCGATCGGACCGTCGCCGAATCGGTCTGCCGCAGAACCGAATCGGGCATCCGGGTTCGCGCCGTCGAATCGCTGCGGATCGTCGGCCGGACCCGGACGGCCGCCGTACTGCTCGGTCGGCGGTGCGAACAGGTCGGCGGGACCATCATCGAATCGGTCTGCCGCAGAACCGAATCGGGCGTCCTGATCCGGGGGCGGTCCGCCGAACTGCTGGGTGGGGGCGAAGCGGGGGTTCGGGGCGGCGGGGGCTTGGGGATCGCCGGAGAAGCGTTGGGTGGGGGCGGCACGGTGCGAGACCGGGCCTGACGGGACGTCGAGGCGAGGTGCGGGGGCCTGTCTGCCTGCGTCAGCGGGCGGGGCGAAGCCGGTGGGTGCGGGGAAAGGTGGGGCCGGGGTCGGGATCGGCGCGGAGGTTTCGCCGGGCTGGGAGCCGTCGAAGAGATGCGCGTCGGGGAACGGGCGCATCTTCGGGAGGCCCTGGTCCGGGGTGTAGGCAGGCGGGGGCGCGGGCGCGACGACTGTGGGCGTGGCGTCCGCCGGTGGGAGGGGGGTGAAATGGGTGTCGGCGGCGCGGATCTCGGCGGGGCCGGTCGGCTGGATCACCGCGGGGATGGAGATCTCGCCGGTGCCCTCGACCGGGACGCGGTGGAAGCCGGTGGTCTCGGCCGGACCCGGCGCGGCGGCGGGCGGACGGATGATCAATGTCGGCTGGGCACCGGTCGCGCTCGTCTGGCTGCGTGAGGTCTCGATGCCGCCGGTCGCGGTCACCGCCCCGACGACACGGAACTCACCGGTCGGCGTGGGCGCGGGCTCCGCGGCATCTTCCCCCGGCGCACCGGGAACAGCCCGTCCACCGGTCGTCGCACCCGCAGGGTCCCCACCGGAGACGTTGCGCCCGCCGGTCGTCGCACCCGCAGGCGCTCCACCAGGAACGTTGCGGCCACCCGTGGTGGCACCGGTTGGCGCGCCACCGGGGACACTGCGTCCACCAGTCGTCGCGCCTGGCGGCACATTCTGGGCAGCGACACCACCAGCGAATCCGCCGGATGTGTCACGTCCCGGTACCGGACCGGACGGCACCGGGTGGGCACCGGTCACGGCGCCGAACGCCGCGCCCGCGGCACCGAATGCCGCACCGGCCGGGGCACCCGCGGGACCGAATGCACCGACGGGACCCTGCCCACCGGGCTGCGGGAAGCCGGGCGCCCGCATCGGCGCGCCACCCTGTATTGCCGCGGCCAGTGCTTCCCTGGCCGCCACCGCGAGCGCACCCGCGCTCGCGTACCGATCGGCCGGATCCTTGGCCATGCCGCGGGCGATGACCTCGTCGAGGGTCGAGGGCAGGCCGGGCAGGACCTCGCTGGGACGCGGCGGCGTCTCCGACAGATGCGCGCGGATCAGCACACTCATGCTGGCCGCGGGGAACGGCGAGGCTCCGGTGAGGCATTCGTGCAGGACGCAGGCCAGCGAATAGACGTCGGCGCGGTGCGAGATCGGGCCGACGTCGAACCGTTCCGGCGCCATATAGATGTAGGAGCCCATGGCCATCCCGGCCTGGGTCACCGCGCTGTCGCCCTCGGTATGGGCGATGCCGAAGTCGGCGAGGTAGGCGAAGTCGGCGGGCGTCACCAGGATGTTGGCCGGCTTCACATCGCGATGCACCAGACCGCCCGCGTGCGCGGCATCGAGTGCGGCGGCGATCTGCTCGACCACCGCGACCGCGCGATCGGGGCTCATCGGCCCACCGGCACGCAGCACGTTCCGCAGATCGGTGCCGGGGACCAGGCGCATGTCGATGAACAGCACCCCGTCGATCACGCCCCAGTCGTGAATCGGGATGATGTGCGGCTCGGCGAGTTTGGCCGCCGCCTGGGACTCCCGGCGGAACCGGACCTGATAGCTGGGGTCCTGCGCGAGTTCCTCCGCCAGCAACTTCAGGGCGACCACCCGGTCCTTGCCGGTGTCGTAGGCCTCGTAGACCTCGCCCATCCCGCCCTTGCCCAGCATCGACCGCAACTCGTACGGACCGAACCTGCTCCCCGTCCGTGACCCAGGTGCCTGCACCAGCGTCCGCCTCCCACTTCTCGCATGCCCGAAGACCTGCTCGTCAGAAGGAGGATTCTCCCGGTGCCACCACGCCGTGGTCAAACGCGAACACGATCGCGGCGGCTCGATCACGCAGGTCCAGCTTGCCGAATATATGCCCTACGTGGCTTTTCACGGTGACTTCGGAGATACCGAGTTCGGCGGCGATCTCGCTGTTGACCCGGCCTCGGCCGATCAATTCGAGCACTTCGTACTCGCGTGCGGTGAGTTCGCCGAGCCGGTGATCGGTGCGGGTCCCGGCCGGTTTGACGGTCCGGTAGGCGGTGAGCACCCGGCCGGTCACCGAGGGGTCGAGCCAGGCACCGCCCGCGGCCACCGTGCGCACCGCGCGGATGAGGTCCTCGGCGGGTGAGTCCTTGAGCAGGAACCCGGCCGCGCCCGCGCGCAGCGCGCCCGACAGCAACTGGTCGTCGTCGAAGGTGGTGAGGACGAGCACCGGCGGAGCGTCGGGGCGAGCGCGCAGCAACCGCGTCGCATCGATGCCGCCGACCCGCTTCATCCGCAAGTCCATCAGCACCACGTCGGGACGGTCGGCGGCGACGGCGGCCACCACCTCGTCACCGTCGGCGCATTCGCTGACGGTGAAGCCGTCGCGGCGGCGCAGGATCCGGCGCAGACCGCCGCGGACGAGTTCCTGATCGTCCACGACGAGCACCGACACCGGGTTCTCGATCGGCGCGACGGCCGTCACATGTCCTCCTGGGGTTTGGTCTTGAGCATGCCGGGCAGCAGCGCCGTGATGGTCGAGCACGCGCCGGATTTGAGCGGGAACCTCGCGCGCACCGTCCACCCGTCGTCGGCGGCGCCCGCGGTGATCGACCCGCCGAGCAGTTCGGTGCGCTTGCGCATGCCGCGCAGCCCCATGCCGATGTCGTGCCGCGGGGGCGGGCCGAGCGGCAGCGGATTGGTCACCACCAGCGTGGCCGCCTCGGTGCTGACATCGAGCTGCACCGTCGCCGCATTGCCGGGTGCGTGCTTGGCGACGTTGGCCAGCGATTCCTGCCCGATCCGGTACAGCGCGTGCCCGACGGTGCCCGCGACGACGGCCAGGTCGCCGGTGCGGGCGTATTCGACCGTGAGCCCGGCGCGCCGGTAGTCGCCGACGAGTTCGTCGATATCGGCGGCGCTGGGCTCGGGTGCCAGCAGCGCGGGGCTGGTGTCGAGCATGCCGACGGTGCGGCGGATGTCGGCCATCGCCTGCCTGCCGAGGCGTTCGGCGTCGACGAGCGCCTCCACCGCCTCGGTGACGTCGTCGTCGGTCTGCAGCGCGCGCCGGGCCGCGGTCAGGTGCAGCAGGGTGATCGACAGGGAGTGCGCGATCACGTCGTGCACCTCGCGCGCGATCCGGCGCCGTTCCTCGTCGGCGGCCTGACCGGCGCGAATGGCCTGGTTCTCCCGTTCCTGATACAGGAAACGGCGCTGGTACTGCAGCATCACCCCGCAGAAGACGCCGAGCATGATGCCCATGACATACATCGGCAGCCCCTGCAAACGCTGTCCCTCATTGCCCCACTGCACGTGGCCCGCGAGGTCGAAGGCGACCAACTCGAGGATCGCGAGCAGCGCGAACCCGATGGTGAGCCCGCGTGACGCGACCGCGGCCACCTCACCGGCGACGATCACCAGCACGAACGGTGCGAAATCGGCGTTGACCGGCTGCAACAGGAACAACGCGCACGACAGCAGCGCCGACCCTTTCAACAGCACCGGGTGCGGCTTCACTCCGAAGATCGCGAACAGCGGGATCGGCAGGAAGGCGGTGGCCATCGCGATCAGCGGTAGCGGACTCGGGAAGTAGGAATGCCGCTGGATCACGGCAGCACCGGTGATCACCAGCAGCGCCACGTCGGCGCCGATGATCACCGCAGGCGGGTAGTCGTAGGGCAACGACTCGATGCGCTCGCGCACGGTATCGAGCAGCCACCGCATCCCCGCCCGCGGCCGGTCCGCGAGCCGCCGCCAGCGACTCGTCCGGCCCGCCATACTCGCGGGGATGGCGTGACTCACCTCCATGGGGTAAGGCTAGCCGCCGTGCCCACGGCCCGTCATCGTCCCGCGAACGGTACCGGCCTCCTACCCGGGTAGGAGAAGAAGTCGGGTCCCCGGCACGACGATTCGGCCCCTCGATCTCCGTAGCGTCATGGTCACCGCTCACGGAAGGTGAAGCCCATGACCTGGACCGATCAGCATCAGCGCACTGCTATCGTGCAGACCGTGCTCGCCAGGGCAGCGATCGACCCGAACGATTCCGGCTTGTTCGCCGGCCTCCCCGGGATCGACCGGCTCTTCGGCGGGATCGACGGACTGCTGCAAGCCCTGTCCTACCGCTGGAACAACCATTTGCGTGCAAAACTCGAGCAAGCCGAGATAGAAGGACACACGACCGTCGAGGCGTATCTGGAACTGGCTGCCGAGCAGCCCGCGCTGCGCGCCGTTCTCGACGCGCGAGCGGCGACCGTGCAGACTACCCGTACTCGCGCCTTTGCTCGCTGACATCCTGCCAACCAAAAACCCTTGGGGGACATGACATGCCGGACAACGATTCGCCGCAACCGCCGATGCTGGAGCTGGCGCGGGTGGTCAAGCAGTACCGCGTCGGCGAACAGCAGGTCCGCGCGCTCGACGAGGTGAGCATGCGGATCGAGGCAGGCCAGTTCACCTCGATCATCGGGCCTTCCGGCTCGGGCAAGAGCACCCTGCTGCATCTGCTCGGCGCACTGGACCGTCCCGACGAGGGCTCGATTCGCTTCCGTGGCACCGAGATCGGCGATCTCGACGAGGACGCCCAGGCCGCCTTCCGGTTGCAGCAGGTCGGTTTCGTCTTCCAGTTCTTCAACCTGCTGCCCACCCTGTCGGCGTGGGAGAACGTGGCGGTGCCGAAGCTGCTGGACGGCACCGGATTACGCAAGGCCAAACCGCGGGCGCTGGAACTGCTCGACCTGGTCGGCCTCGGTGACCGCGCCCAGCACCGGCCCGCGGAACTGTCCGGCGGGCAGATGCAGCGCGTCGCGGTGGCGCGCGCGCTGATCATGGATCCGCCGCTGATCCTGGCCGACGAACCCACCGGCAACCTCGATTCCAAGACCGGTGCGTCGATCCTCGCGCTGCTGGGAGAGATCACCGCACAGGGCAATTCGGTGGTGATGGTGACCCACGACATGGGCGCGGTCGCCCACTGCGACCGGGTGATCGCGCTGCACGACGGCCGCATCGATGCCGACGACATCGTGGCGGCGCGGGTGGACGCATGATCGCGGCCATGTGGGATCGGTTGCGGCTGTTCAACATCGGCGAACTGATCCGCCATCCCGGCCGCACGATCATGTCGACGGCGGTGATGGCGGTTTCGGCCGCGCTGCTGGTCGCCGTGCTGAGCATCTCCGGGTCGGTCACGGGGTCGGTCGACCGGCTCACCCAGGGCCTGGCGGGCGACGCCGTCCTCGAGATCACCGGCATCACCGACGCCGGTTTCGAACAGTCGCTGCTGACCACGATCGCCGCGACACCCGGTGTCGCCAAGGCCGTGCCGATGCTGCGCAGCACCCTCGGCGCCGGCCCCGACCGGGCCATGCTGGTCGGCGCCGACGCGAACATCGCCGCGCTCGGCAGCGATCTGGCCGGACCGATGTCGCAGCACACCACCAAGCTGCTCACCACGCCGAAGGGCGTGCTGGTCGGCGCGGCGATGGGCTACAAGGAAGGCGACAGCATCCCTATCGGGTGGGGCACCGCGACGGTCGCGGGCGTCCTCGACGACGAGGCGGCCAACCGGCTCAACGGCGGTCACCTGGTCGCCGCGCCGCTGCCGCTGGCCCAGCTGCTCACCGACCGGGTCGGCAAGCTGGACTCGGTGCAGATCCTCGCCACCCCCGGCACCGACGTGACCGCCCTGCGGGCCGCGCTGACCACGGTGGTCGACGGGCGCGCGGTGGTCGCCGAACCCAGTCTGCGGACCGCGCAGGCGGGCGGGGCCATCCAGATCATGCGCTATTCCACGCTGATGTCCTCGGCGGCGGCGCTGATGGTGTCGGCGTTCCTGATCTACAACGCGATGAGCATGGCGGTGACGCAGCGCAGGCCGACGCTGTCGCTGCTGCGCGCGATCGGCGGGCAGCGTGGTCCGATGGTCCGCGATCTGCTGGTCGAAGCGGCGTTGCTCGGGCTGATCGGCGGTGTCATCGGGTCGGCGATCGGTGCGGTGATGGGCAAGGTCGCGATCGGGCGCCTGCCCGCGGCGATCGTGCAGTCGGTGGAGGCGCGGACCGAGTTCATGGTGCCGGATTACGCTGTGCCCGTGGCGATCGCGGCCTGCGTGCTGGCTACCGTGCTGGCGGCGGCGATCGCGGCGCGGCAGGTGTACAAGGTCGCACCGGTCGAGGCGCTCGTGCCCGTGGAGGCCGGTCACTCGGCTGCCGACAGTGCCGTCCTGCGCTGGTCGGCGCTGGCCGGTGGCATCGGCTTCGTCGCGGCGGCCGTCACGCTGGCATTCCTCGATCTCGGGCGGGTCTCGCTCGGCGCGATCTCGGCCTCGTTCGCGGCGTCGGTGCTGCTGTGCTTCGCCGCGACCAAGCCGATCGTGCGCGGCGCCGCGGGGATCGCCCGCTGGTTCGGCGCGCCGGGCGCACTGGGCGCGACGACCCTGGAACGGGCGCCGCGCCGCGTCTGGGCGACGGCGATGACGGTGATGATCGGCGTGGCGGCCGTCGTCGCGCTCGGTGGGGCCTCGGGCAATATGGTCGACTCCGCGACCGAGTCGTTCGAGAGCCTCGGCGACGCCGACCTGTATGTGAGTCCCAGTCCGGTGGAACAGTTCCCGACCGGGCCGGTGCTGCCGCCGGACCTGGCCGAGCGGGTCGCCGCGGTGCCCGGCGTCGCGCAGGTGCGGCCCGCGCAGATGGCGTTCGCGACCGTCGGCAGCGGACGGGTGATGCTGCAGGGTTATCCGGCTCGCAACGACGATGCCCGGCTCGGCGCGGTCGACAAGGCCGTGATCGAACAGATGGAGCGCGGGGAAGGCGTCGTCGTGACCCGGGACGTGGCGCGCTCGATGCATCTCGCGGTGGGCGACGAGCTCACCATGCCGACGCCGTCCGGTGAACGCACTGTGCCTGTGTTGCAGGTGATTCCGTACTTCACCGCGGTGTCCGGCGTGGTGATGATGAATCTGGATCAGATGCGCGAGTGGTATCAGCGGCCCGGCGAGACGATCCTGTCGGTGCAGTTCGCGCCCGGTGCCGACCCGGAGGCGGTGCGCGCCGCCGTGCGCGCCGCGGTGCCGCAGGAGATCCATGTCGACACCGGCGCCGCCATGGTGCAGGCGATCTCGTCGAGCGTGCAGCAGGGTGCGGCGATGAGCAACATGATCCTGTGGATCGTGGTTTTGGTGGCGACGGTGGCGCTGCTCAACACGCTGATGCTGTCAGTGCTGGAGCGGCGCAGGGAACTGGGCGTACTGCGGGCCATGGGCACCAACCGCAAGTTCCTGCTGCGCTCGGTGCTGGCCGAGGCGGCCGGTATCGGATTCATCGGCGCGGCCATCGGACTCGTGATCGGTGCGGCGGTGCAGTATCTGGGCACCGTCGCGATCGGGCACGCGATGACCATCGACATCGTCTACCAGCCGAGTCCGCTGCTGGTCGTCTACGGTGTGATCGCCCTGGGCCTGGCGCTGCTCGGATCGATCCCGCCCGCGCTGCGGGCCGCCCGGATGCCGATCGTGGCGGCGCTGGCCGTGGACTGAAGTCAGCCGTCGCAGCGTCAGCGCGGGTTCGCCGACGCTGCGACGGTAGTCATCGCATGGTGCGGTGCGAGCCCCTGTGACGCTGGGGCAGTGAACTTTTCACTGTCCCCGCTGCGTCACAGTGGCACTTCCTCCCACCAGGCGATCACTTCGTCCTGGGCGGAGGGCCGTGGCGCTCCACCCGCGCCGCTGCTCCCCCGGCGACTCACCGCGATGAGGTAGTTCGCGCGGGTCGGGTCGCCGGGGAAGCTGATGACCTGGTGCGCGGTGTGCATGCGAATACTCGCCGGGTCGGGAACCACCCAGCGGCGCAACGAGAACGGCACCCCGTCCTTGTCCCCCGGGTACTTCACCGCCGCAGGCATCGCCTCCACCACCGAACGCGCCTGCGCCGCAGTCGGATACTCCAGCACCAAGTAGCTCACGGACCCGGCATGGTTGTCGGTCCGCTCGCACTGCCAGCCCGCGATGATCGGATTCCACTGCAGTGCGGGCACTTTCCACTCGAGCTCACTCACACCACGCACCGCGGCACACCTCGCCCCGCGATACCCCGGACCCTCAGCCGCTGTCCCCTGCGGAACCAGCGTGGGAAATACCCGCCGGCTCGCCGCGAACGAATCCCCCACCGCCGTCACCGAACTCGACGGCACCGGCGGCGCCCCATCGGCGGCTCGGTCGTCATCATCACCGTCGGGCAACACGACAACCAGCAAGGCCACCAGCAGAGCCACCAGCGCCCCGATGAGCGCCACCAGCAACACCCACCCCAGCCGATGCAGCCTGGACATCCGTCGCGGCACAGGCCGCCGCGGACCGACCCACGGCCCCCGCCCCATCCCCTGCGGTCCCATCGGCGGACCAGCAGGCACAGCACCAGGGTTCGGCGGGATACCCGGTCCAGCGACCGCTCCCGGCATGGCCGACTCCGGCGCGTGCCCACCGCGCACCGGTGCACCGGCGGGCACTGGGCCCTGCGCGGCCCCGGAGGCCGATCCCGGCGACGCGGTGGCCGGCACTTCGACACCACCCATCTCGAACGGCTTGTCCGCCGAATCAGGCGCACCGACCGCCCCACCCCCGGAGGCCACCCCGCCGGTACTGCTGCCTGAACCTGCTCCCGGACCTCCTACGGCCTCCGTGAATCCCCCAGCGGCGCCGGGCGAACCCGATGAAGGCACAGGGCCCCCGAGCCCGGAATCGGCAGCAGCGCTGGATGATCGGCCCGAATCGTCAGGCCCGCTTGGTGCCGCGATCGGCGTCACGTCAGTCGAGGCACTCGCGTTCGCCGCATCCAACCGCCCGGATTCCGCGAACGGCACGACATCGGTTGCTGCCGAATCGGATACCTCGGTGCCACCGCCGGGCCGATGCGCCGTATCGGTGTCGCCCGCGGGATTCCTTGCGACGCTGCCGAACGCAGGCTGCGCTCGAGGCTCCGGCGAGCCAGAGCCTGACACGACGTCACCACCGGCACCGGACCCCGAACGAGAATCGGCGTCTACAGCGGGCCGCTGAGCGTCGGCCTGCGCTACCGCCGCAGGCTGCTGACCCATCGCCTGCTGCGCACCCGGTGGCTGCTGGGTCGCAGCCTCCACGTGGGGTTGCCGCGAGGCCGGCGCCGGCGCACCAGATTGCGGGGACAGCTGCGGCTGCGCACTCGGCTGCAGACCCATCGGCGACTGCTGTCCGTGAGGTGGATGCGGGCCTGGCTGGGCAGGTGGCGCCGGCTGGGGGGCGAACGGTGGTGCAGCGGGGGCGTGCTGGGCGGCAACGGGCGCCGCCGGGGCGGGTGGGGGTTGGGCTGGGTGCCAATTGCCCTGTGGCACAGGCTGGATCGGCGGGGCAGGGTTTCCCGCGTAGCCGGATGCAGGCATGGCCGGGGGCTGGGCCGGGTGCGGAAAGGCGGCCGGGACGGGTTGTTGGGCGGGCGGATAGTAGGCCGCCGGGTGGGGCAGGGCGGGTGGGGTGTTGGAGGTGAGGGCCTTGCGGGCGGCCTTGGCGAAGGCGGCGCACGAATCGAACCGGGAGCCGGGGTGTTTCGCCATGGCGGCGGCGAGGACGGCGTCGAGGGCGGGCGGGAGGCCTTGGCGGCGCAGGGCCAGGGGCGGGGGGTTGAGGTAGAGGGTGCCGCGGATGATCTCGTTGGGGTCGGGTGAGTCGAAGGGGGCGACGCCGGTGAACAGCCAGTACAGGGCGCAGGCCAGGGAGTACTGGTCGGAGCGGTGGTCGAGTTCGGCGCCGGTCATCTGCTCGGGGGACGCGTAGGCCAGCGTCGCGGTGAACATGCCCTGCTGGGTGAGGTGGGTGGAGTCGGCGCGCAGGCGGGCGATGCCGAAGTCGGTGAGGAAGACCCGCTCGCCCTGGCCGCCGCTGGATCGGGCCAGCAGGATGTTGGCCGGCTTCACGTCGCGGTGCAGCACTCCCCTGCCGTGCGCGTAATCCAGCGCGTCGGCGACCCCTTCGATGATCTGCACGGCCCGCTCGGGGGGCAGCGTCATCGGGTCGACGGTCGCGGCGTCGATCCCGTCGACGTACTGCATGCTGATCCACAGCTGTTCGCCCTCGGTGCCACGGTCGAAGACGGTGACGATGCCGGGATGGTCGAGCCCGGCCGCGAGATCGGCTTCGCGTTCGAACCGCGCGCGAATGCGTTCGTCGGCGAACAGATCGCGGTTGAGCAGCTTGAGCGCGGTCAGCCGATCCAGCCGCGGATGCCGCGCCAGATACACGGTTCCCATGCCGCCTTGGCCGAGCATCCGCTCGACAGTGAACCCGGCGAACACCTCACCGATATCGAGCACTGCGACCCCCTTCCGGCGCCTGTGGCGGACCAGCATGGCACCCGCACAGCCGCGTGACCACCGTCATTCGAATTCTCGCCGAAAATCGGTGAAACTTGCTATCTGTCGTCCGGTATTGTCCGGGCGCGCTCGACGAGAAGTTTGCACCGCCGAAGCAGGGCGCCGACGCGCAGTGGGTGGTGGGGAGGATTCGGTGGTGAAGTCGACCGGAAAGGCGGCTGCCTTGCGCGGGCTGCTGCACAGTGTGGTGCTGGCATCGGCCGCACTGTCCGCGGCCGCGTGTGCCATGCCGGGCACCCAGGCGGCCGTCAGCGCCCCCACGGTGACCGTGAACAGCGAGGACGCCTGGCACCCAGGCCTGTCCATCATGCTGCCCGACTCGCTGGCCGCGGAGTTCACCCAGTTGCAGTCGCAGCTGCCTGGGCAGGTCGGCATGGCGCTGATGCCGGTCGGCGGCGGCCGGATGACGATCTACGGCGACTGGACCACCGGCATCGCCTGGTCGACGATCAAGGTGCCGCTGGCCGTCGCCGCGCTGCGCCACGATCAGGACCAGTCGATCTTCGAAATGGTGCAGGCCGCGATCACGGTGTCGGACAACGACGCCGCCTACGGGCTGTGGGAATCGCTGGGCGACGGGGAGGAAGCTGCCGAGGCCGTGCAGCAGGTGCTCGACGAGGCCGGTGACATCTCCAGCCCCGGCAAGGAGAGCCTGCGAACCCAACTCGACTACAACTCCTTCGGCGGCACCGAATGGTCGCTGGCCAACCAGGTCCGGTTCGCGTCGCGGCTGCCGTGCCTGCCGCATTCCGAGATCGTGACCCAGCTGATGGGCGAGATCACGCCCGATCAGGGCTGGGGTCTGGGCCTGCTCGACAACACCGAGTTCAAGGGCGGCTGGGGTCCCGACGACGACACCGGGGTGTACACAGTGCGCCAGTTCGGGCTGGTGCCGGTCGGCAGCGGTCACCTCGCGGTCGCCCTTGCCGCACAAGCGGATTCGGGCACCTTCGACGACACCACCGCCCTGCTGGACCGGCTGGCGCTGCTGCTGGGCCGGCATCTGCCGGAGCTGCGCGGCGGCGTCTGCCCGCGCTGAGCGCTCCCGCTCAGCCGGGGACGACCAGGCCGGATTCATAGGCCAGCACCACCGCCTGGGCCCGGTCGCGCAGGCCGAGCTTCGAGAAGACCTTGGAGACATGGGTTTTCACGGTCTGCTCGGCGACGAACAGCGCCTCGGCGATCTCGGTGTTCGACAGCCCCTTGGCGACGAGTTCGAGCACTTCCCGTTCGCGCGGGGTGAGCGCGGTCAACGCGGGCGCGGCGGGTGTACGCGCCGTGTTGCGCCTGCGCGTGACGTCGGCGATCAGCCGTCGGGTGATGGTCGGCGCCAGCAGCGCCTCGCCGTCGGCGACGACGCGCACCGCCCGCACCAGTTCCTCGGCGGGCGCGTCCTTGAGCAGGAAGCCGCTCGCGCCCAGGCTCAGCGCCTCGTAGACGTAGTCGTCGATGTCGAAGGTGGTCAGCATCAGCACCCGCACCGGCGGATCGAAACCGGCGGCCAGGATCGCGCGGGCGGCCTCGAGCCCGTTCATCTCCGGCATCCGCACGTCCATCAGGACCACGTCGGGCCGCAACCGCTTGGCCTCGGCCACCGCGACCCGGCCGTCCGGCGCGTCCCCGATGACGCTGATGTCGGGCTGGGCAGCCAGCAACGCGCCGAAACCCTGCCGCACCATCGCCTGGTCGTCGGCGATCAAAACGGTAATTGCCACTCGACCACCCTAGTGCGCGCCGACGCGTAGCGTTCCACAGTCTTTCGCGCATGGCCGCGGCGAGGCGGAGGTACTCCCAGTGTGCGCAGACGCGAAGCGGTCCTCGGTCTTTCGCGATGGACGTACTCCTACACGGTGGGCAGTTTCGCCGAGACCTCGAAACCGCCGTCCTGGGTGGGGCCGGCAGCCAGTGAACCGCCGACCGCCTCGACCCTGGTGCGCATACCGTCGATGCCGTGCCCGCCACCCGCACCGGGGCGCGACGGGGTAACCGACGGCGCGTTGCGCACGGTCACCGTCACCGCGTCGGGGGCCACGGCGACGGCGACGAGCACCGGCGCGCCGGGCGCGTGCCTGGCCGAGTTGGCCATCGACTCCTGGACCACCCGGTAGACCGTCAGCCCGGTGGTCTCGGGGACTGCCTCGAGCTCACCGGTCACGGTCCATTCGACCGGCAGACCCGCACGCTGCGCGGAGGCGCACAGCTCCGGCACGTCCGCGGCTCGCGGCTGCGGCGCGTGCTCGGGCAGCTGCCCGTCGCTGCGCAGGACCCCGAGCAGCCCGCGGATCTCGTTGAGCGCGGTGCGCGCGGTGGCGCCGATGGACTCGAACTCGGTGCGCGCCGCCGGATCGAGATCGGTGATCCGGTAGGGCGCGGTCTGGGCCTGCACCACGACCATCGACATGTGGTGGGCCACGACATCGTGCAGGTCACGGGCGATGCGGGCCTTCTCCTCGAGGATGGCCCTGCGCGCGCGTTCGAGTTCGGTGACCTCCTCCTGCCGCTCCAGCTTGCGCCGCGAGGCAACCACGATGCGCAGCAGATAGCCGAACAGCGCCAGCGCGCCGAAGCCCATCGCCCACCCCCACAGCGGCCCCTGGGCCGAGCCCGGCATCGTGGTGGCGAACAGCATCGACTGCGCCGCCCAGGCCACCACCACGATCGGCACCGCGGCCCGCAGCGCCACCGCGAACAGCAGCACGAACAGCACGATGATGTGCACCACCTGGAACGGCAGATCGTTGTCCGGTGCGGGCTGGAGGCCGACCGAGAACAGCAGCGCCGCGCCCGCCGAGACAGCCCAGCCCAGTGACGGGTTGATCCGCACCAGCAGGATCGGGAACGCCGCGAACGCCGACAGCAGCGGAGCCAGGGCCGCGGGCACGTCGTGGGTGACGAACAGGGTCGGCCAGGCGATGCTGTAGAGGATCAGCGCGACCGCCACCGTCGTGAGGTCGAACCAGGTGCGCGCGCTGATGCGAGCGGCGGGGCGCAGTTGTCCGGACATGGCTCGAGCCTACGAACCGTCCGGTGAGCGGACCTCATACCGCCGAGCGATTTCGCACCCCCTACCCTGGTGTGACCCTGGCGCCGGGTCACCCACCCGCGCGCCCCGAGAACCGGTCCACAGCGGGATGCCCGCCACCGGACCCGCTCCTTACCGTCGGAGGCCATGAACACCCCGCTTCGCCCGGTACCCGCCGCTCGCCGTGCCCGTACCGCCGTCTCCGTCGCCTCCGCCTCGTCGAACTCCGGCACGCCGGCCGAAGCCGCGCACCGCCGCCGCAGCGGTGTCGCCCTGTGCACCGCGGGCCTGGCCATGGCCGCCGCCGTCGTCATGTCGGCGCCCGGCGCCATGGGCACCACGCCCGGTGGCACCGAGAACGCGGCCGCCGCCGCCGTGGTCCGCGCGCTCACCGACGACGACCTCGACGCCCCCGCGCTGATCCCGCCCGACTTCGGCTACAAGTTCGGCTACGACCCGGCCCAGCAGGACGGTCTGCTGGTGAACCCGAACGGCAGCTGCTCCTCCCCGGTGACGTTGCCCGCCGAGTTCGGCCCGGCCTGCATGGCGCACGACCTCGGCTACGACATGCTGCGCTACGCCGAGCGGGTCGACGAACCGCTGGGCGCCTGGGCCCGGCGCTCGGTGGACGCGGCACTGAACCGGCGCATCCACGCGGCCTGTGAGCAGCGCGACGACGAGTTCTCCCGGGCCCGCTGCGCTGTCATGGCCGATATCGCGTTCACCGCGGTCGACGTGAACTCACGCAGGCAGGAGTACGGCGCCCCGGTGGTCGAGAACGTCTTCGCGACGACCGACCCGGCCGACCGGCCGAATCTGTGGCCGCTGGCGCGGACGGTGCTCGGCCTGTTCGCGGTGACGGCGGCCTCGGCGGTCATCATCGACGCGCTGCGCAAACGACGTCGCCGCCTCGCCTGAGGCGCTTGCCGAAAACTAGAACATGTCCTAGTTTTCACGCATGGCCCTCACTATCGACGAAACGATCGAGATCGACGCCCCCGCCGAGAAGGTGTGGGAGGTACTCACCGATTTCGGTCGCTACGGCGAATGGAACACCTTCTGCTACGAGGCGGCGAGCACGCTGGAGCCGGGCTCGCCCATCGACATGCAGGTGCAGCTGGGCGGCAACCGCCGTCCGCAGCGCGAGTGGATTCGCACGCACACGCCCGGCGTGGAGTTCAGCTACGCCATGAAGCCGGTACCGCTGGGCGCGCTGCACAGCCTGCGCTCGCACACCGTGGTGCCGCTCGGCCCCGGCCGCACCCGCTACGAGTCGCGGTTCACCCTCGCCGGCTGGCTCAGCCCCGTGGTGAACCTCGCGCTCGGCAAGCACCTGCGCGCGGGCTTCACCGCGATGACCGCGGGCGTCGGCAAGCGGGCGACCGAGATCTGAAAAACGGGGTGCGCCGGACCGATTCGGCCCAGCGCACCCTGCTGTCGGTAGTTCTCAGACCGCCGCGGGCACGGGCAGCGCGCCACGGGCGAGCTCGTAGGCCGCGCCCACCCGGTACAGGCGGTCGTCGGCCAGGGCGGGCGCCATGATCTGCAGGCCCACCGGCAGGTTGTCGTCGGCCGACAGTCCCGACGGCACCGACATGCCGCAGTGCCCGGCCAGGTTGGTCGGCAGCGTGCACAGGTCCGACAGGTACATGGCCAGCGGGTCGTCGACCTTCTCGCCCAGCTTCCACGGGGTGAACGGGCTGGTCGGCGAGACGAGCACATCGACCTTTTCGTAGGCGGCGTCGAAGTCACGCGCGATCATCGTGCGGACCTTGAGCGCCTGACCGTAGTAGGCGTCGTAGTAACCGGCCGACAGCGCGTAGGTGCCGATGATGATGCGGCGCTTGACCTCCGGGCCGAAACCGGCCTCGCGGGTCAGCGACATCACCTGGTCGGCGCTGTGGCTGCCGTCGTCACCGACGCGCAGGCCGTAGCGCATCGCGTCGAAGCGCGCCAGGTTCGACGACACCTCCGACGGCATCACCAGGTAGTACGAGGACAGCGCGTACTCGAAGTTCGGGCACGACACCTCGACCACCTCGGCGCCCAGTTCCTCGAGCACCGCGACCGCGGCGTCGAAGGAACCCAGCACGCCGGGCTGGTAACTGTCGGAATGCAATTCGCGCACCACACCGACGCGCACACCGGTCAGGTCACCGTTGGCGCCCTGTCGCGCCGCCTCGACCACGGGCGCCACCGGCACATCGCGGGAGGTGGAATCGCGCGGGTCGTAGCCGGCGATCACCTCGTGCAGCAGCGCGGTGTCGAGCACCGTGCGACCACACGGGCCACCCTGATCCAGCGACGACGCGCACGCGACCAGGCCGTACCGGGACACGGTGCCGTAGGTGGGCTTCACGCCGACCGTCGCGGTGACCGCGGCGGGCTGACGGATGGAGCCACCGGTATCGGTGCCGATCGCCAGCGGCGCCTGGAACGAGGCCAGCGCCGCCGCCGAACCGCCGCCGGAACCGCCGGGGATACGGGTGGTGTCCCACGGGTTGCGGGTCGGGCCGTACGCGGAGTTCTCGGTGGAGGAGCCCATCGCGAACTCGTCCATGTTGGTCTTGCCGAGGATCGGGATGCCCGCGGCGCGCAGCCGGGAGGTGACCGTCGCGTCGTAGGGCGACATCCAGCCTTCGAGCACCTTCGAGGCGCAGGTGGTCGGCATGTCGGTGGTGGTGAAAACGTCCTTGAGCGCCAACGGAACTCCCGCCAGCGGCGAGGCCGGGGTCTCGCCCGCGGCCAGCGCGGAGTCGACGGCGGCGGCCGCGACCAGCGCCTCGTTCCCGGCGACGTGCAGGAAGGCGTTGAGCTCACCGTCGACCGCGGCGATGCGATCCAGGTGCGCCTGGGTGACCTCGGTGGAGGACACCTCGCCGCCGTGGATCTTGGCCGCCAGCTCCGCTGCCGACAGCGTGGTCAACTCGCTCATTCGCCCTCTCCCAGGATCTGCGGGACCAGGAAACGCTGTTCTTCCACGGCGGGCGCCTGGTCCAGCGCCTGCTCGGGAGTCAGACCTGGCACGACCACATCGGGCCTGGTCACATTGGTCGTCGGGTTCGGCGACGCGGTGGCGGGGACGTCGGCGGCGACCTCGGAGATGGTCCGCACGTGGCTGAGGATCGAATCCAGCTGACCGGCGAACTGGTCGAGTTCGGCGTCGGTCAACGCCAGCCGGGACAGCCGGGCGAGGTGAGCGACCTCGTCGCGGGAGATTGCGGGCACCGCGGGACCCCTTTCGGCTTCGGTTGGGAAGTAGTGGCTACAGCCTAATTGGCACCGCTGCGCAGCAGTCGACAGCCCTGCGCACGGCTGGAGCGACGGCGGAGGTACGCCTAGTCAGGGGTTGGACGGGGTAGAACGGGGTAGGACGCACCTGCCTCGCGCGAAAGTTCGCGCATGTCGGGGCGTTGGGTTCATACTTCGAGTCGTGCAACCCGCGTTCAGGGGTGTAAGTATGGCGTCACCGGGTATTCATTGTGAACAACCCCGGCCCTAGGAAAGGAACGCACGTGTCATTCCTGCTCCGCGTGCAACTTCCGGATCGACCGGGAAGCCTCGGTTCCCTCGCACTCGCCCTCGGCGGGGTCGGCGCGGACATCCTCTCGCTCGATGTCGTCGAACGCGGCGCCGGATTCGCGATCGACGATCTGGTGGTCGAAGTTCCTACCGGCGCGCTGCCCGACACCCTGATCACCGCCGCGGAGTCCGTGCACGATGTGAGCGTCGACTCCATCCGCCCGTACTCCGGCGTGCTCGACACCCATCGCGAGCTCGAGCTGATCGACCAGGTCGCCAGCGCCCGCGACGACCGGCTGCAGGTCCTCGTCGACGGTGTGCCGCGCGTGCTGCGCGTCGGCTGGTCGACCATCATCGGGCTGGGCCCGGCCGGCGCCTATCGCGTCGTCGGCAGCCCGAGCGCCCCTGAGACGCAAGCGGGTTCGGCGCCGTGGATGCCGCTGGAGAAGCCGTCGTTGCTCGACGGCGAGGCCGAGTGGGTGCCGCAGATCTGGCGCGACATGGACACCAAACTGGCGGCAGCACCGCTCGGCAACACCGGCAAGTCGCTGCTACTCGGCCGCCCCGGTGGACCGGACTTCCGCCCGTCGGAGGTCGCCCGCCTCGGCTACCTCGCCGGCATCGTCGCCACTGTCCTGCACTGACGGGTCGGTCCCTACACGAGGGCCAGGCGCATGACGTAGAGCTGCAAACCGTCGTGCGGGGACCAATTGCGTTCCGGCACAGCGACGAAGCCGAGACGTTCGTAGATGCGGTGCGCGTCGACCATGGTCGCCATGGTGGTGAGCGCGACCGCCTCGTACCCGCCCGCCCTCGCCTCGGCGACGACCGCGCGAACCAGCGCGGTGCCTGCGCCGAGACCGCGGGCCCGCTTCGCGACGGCGAGCATGCGGAACTCGAGTTCGCCGGGAAGAGCGATCTCGGCATAGCGGGTACCCGGCTTCGCGACGGTCAGCGAGCCCGCGATCTCGTCTTCGTAGACGGCGACGAAGACTTCCGCTTCGGCGGCGCGATGGGCGACGTCGCCTAGTTCGGTGACGTAGCTGTCCTCGGGTGAGACGTAGCCGTCGCCGACGTACACGTCGACGGTGAGGGCGGAGATCGCGTCGTATTCGCTGGGGTGTGCGGTGCGGATCTCGAGGCCGGTGCCAGGGGTGGGGGCTGATATGCCGTGCATCTCGGAATGATCCCACCCGCACCGCTGTGAGCTCGACCTCACCCGAAAATCGGGAAGCCGGTGAGCTCGCGCCTCACGACCCGAGGTACGGCCGCAGGCCGGGGTGATCGGCGACCCACTTGTCGGGGTTGCGCGGCGGGTAGGCGACGGCGAGCTGGTCACCGATCGCAGGCCAGTGGGCCGCGTCCCAGGCGAAACGGCGGTAGACGACGACTCCGGTGACCGACGGGCCGGTCAGCGTGCCGGTGATGGTGACGTAGTGCTCGCCGGTCATGGCGGGCAGCGCGCTGACGCCGGTGATGTAGAGCGACCCGTGTTCGAGACTCGCTCCCCCGCCCTTCCCGGTGCGGGCGGCCAGCACCGCGCCGATCGTCACGACCAGCATCGTCACCATGGCCGCCGCCATCACCACTTCGAGCATGTCTCCATGCTAAGGCGTACCTCCGCCTTCGCTCCGGCCGTGCGCGGGTCTGTCGACGGCTTCGCCGACAGCGCCCGTTATACCTGAGCTGCGCGGCCGCGCGCCCGCCTCACAGTGGCGTGAGCTCGCTGACGCCCTGCTCGCGGCGCAGCTGCCAGACCGCGCTGCGGGTGCGCTGCGACCGGCCGTTGCCGCGATCGATCAGCGCGCGATTGGCGGTGGTGTAGATCAGTTGCGCGCCACGAGCATTCGTCTCCGGGTTCTGGAACAGCTGGACGAGCCGGTCGGTCTCCTCCACCGGCAGGCCCGCGCCCAGGTCGTCGACGGCCAGCACCTGGCCGGTGTCGAGCGCCTCGAGCATGGCGGGCAGCACCCGCAGCAGCGAGCGGGTGGCGGTGGACGCGTCGGCCAGCTCGAACGGCACATCGATCCCCTCGTGCACCAGGCTCAGTCCGGGGCCGCGGCGATCCACCATCCGCCGATACAGCGCGTCCCGCGCGGCCCGCAGCGTACTGAGTTCGCGTTCCAGCAGGATCGGGTCGGCGCCACCGTGGTCGAGTTGTGCTGCCAGCGCGCTGATTTCGGCATCCAGATCACGCAGGTAGTCGGCGTACATCGGATCGTGCTCGGCGACCAGCAGATCCTCGATGCCCAGATCCGCTGTCCGCAACAGCATCAGCAGCCGCGCGGCGTTGTCGGGCGAGCGCGAGATGTGACTGCCGAGATCGTGGGCGAGTTCCTCGCCGCCCGCCTCCCCCTGCTGCACCTGCAGGTTCGCCGCGAACCAGCGATACGCGGGCACCAGCGCCTCGGCGTACATCTGCCCGGCCAGACTCAGCAGCAAGGCGTTCGGCCGCACCAGCGGCACCAGCGCCGCCACACCGTAGCGAGCCGGCTCGAACATCGGCCCGATCTTGATCTGATCACCGGTGCGTTCGAACACGATCCGCTTGCGCGAGCGCGGATGCGTGTACAACCACTCCGCGATCACATCGGCATTGTCGAGCCGGAACCCGTAGGTGTAGGGCACCCCCTCGGCCACGAACCCGGCGACGAATTCGGTGGGCCGGTCGGCGAACCCGAGATGCGGCCTGCGCACCGGCCCCGCGTACGGATCCCAGCCGCTCACCGAATGCAGCACAGCGTCGCGCATCTGTGCCAGCGCGTCGATCAGGCTGGTTTTCCCCGAGGCGGCCACGCCGTGCACCGCGGTCACCGGCACCGCCACCGGCCCACCGACGCCCTTGCTGAGCCGCAATTGCTGCGCCTCGGCCAGCGACCGGTGGTTTGTCACCTGAAAACTACGCAGCACTGAGCTCGTCCGCCTCTCCGAATCTTTTGGCCAGACTAGGGGACGCAAGGGCTCATCGACGCGGCAGGCGATGGGGTACGTGGTCGGGTCGGCCCGTCCCCGGCGAGTTACCCGTGTTCTCGCCGGGCGAGTCCGCTAGCGGCTCAGGTCCCGGAACCGCCGCACCGCCAGCGGGAAGAACACCGCGACCAGGGCCACCGGCCAGACCACCGCGAGCAGTTCCGCGTTGGCCGCGGCCCACGAGTCACCCGCCGCGACCGGGTTGCCGAACAGGCCGCGCACCGCAGTCGCTGTCGCCGACAGGGGATTCCACTCGACGACCGCGCCCAGCCAAGACGGCATCGATTCGGGCGAGGCGATGGCGTTGGAGAGGAAGCCGACCGGCCAGACCAGGATCTGGACCGCCTGCACCAGTTCCGGTTTGCCCGCGACCATGGCCAGGTAGATGCCGATCCACAGCATCGCGAACCGGAGCAGCAGCAGGAGCACCACCGCCCCCAGGAACGCGGCCAAGCCGCCGTGCCAGCGCCAGCCGATCGCGTACCCGACCGCGATCATCACCGTCAGCCCGACCGCCGACTGCAGCATGTCGGCGACGCTGCGGCCGACCAGGACCGCGGCCGAGTTCATCGGCATCGAGCGGAACCGGTCGATGACACCCTTGTTCAGGTCCTGGGTGACCGCGAGCATCGTCGACTCGAGGCCGAAGGCCATGGTCATCGTCAGCATGCCGGGAACCAGGTAGTCCTTGAAGTCGCCGTCGACGCCACGGCCACCACCGATCAGGTAGCTGAACATCAGCAGCAGCATCACCGGGAAGACCAGCCCGACCACCAGCTGCACGGGCTGGCGCGCCCAGTGCGCCAGCTCGCGCCTGGTCATCGTCCACGAGTCGGCCGCCGCCCAGCTCAGCGTCGAATCTGTCTGCTGCGTCGTGCTCATGCCGCGTTCTCCTCCGTCAGGTGCAGGAAGACTTCGTCCAGCGTCGGGCGCCGGACCGCGATGTCCTCCGGCTCGATCCCGGTGGCCGCCAGCGCCCGGACGGTCTCGGTCAGGGCCGCCATCCGGTCGCTGACCGAGGCGCTGACCATCCGCCGGTCCTCGTCCACCACCGCCTCGCCGGGCAGGAGCGAGGCCGCGAGCGCCAGTTGGGCCGTGTCGTGCAGGACCACGTCGATGCGGTCACCGCCCGTTGTCGTCTTCAGCTCGTCCGCGGTGCCCTCCGCGATGACCTTGCCGTGGTCGATCACCGAGATCCGGTCGGCCAGCTGATCGGCCTCCTCCAGATACTGCGTGGTCAGCAGAACGGTGGTGCCGCCGTCGACCAGCGACCGCACCGAGTTCCACACCTCCGTGCGACCGCGGGGATCGAGCCCGGTCGTCGGCTCGTCCAGAAAGAGCACCTGCGGTTCGGAGATGAGCGAGGCCGCGAGGTCGAGCCGCCTGCGCATGCCGCCGCTGTACTGCTTGACGGCCTTCGTGCCGGTGTCCGCGAGCCCGAACCGCGCCAGGAGCTCGTCGGCCCTGACGCCGGCGCGGCGCGCGCCCAGGTGATAGAGGCGCCCGAACATCTCCAGGTTCTGCCGCCCACTGAGCTCCTCGTCGACGGCCGCGCTCTGGCCGAGCAGCCCGATCCGGGAGCGCACCCGATCGGCGTCCTTGCGCACGTCCAGGCCCGCTACCTCGACTCGCCCCGCCTCGGGCCGCAGCAGTGTCGACATGATGCGCACGGCCGTGGTCTTGCCCGCGCCGTTCGGGCCGAGCACCGCGTGGACGGTACCGGCCCTGACAGCGAGGTCGAGGCCGTCGATTGCCCGTTTGGCCCCGTAGTTCTTCCGCAAGCCTTCGACGACGATCGCCGGATCGTGGTCAGTCACTTCAGCCCTCCATCACGCATTGATCAAATTTGACTAGACGGCCAAGGTACGGCGCCCTCGGCAATTAGTCAAACTTGAATACTGCTAGTTTGGTCAAAGTTGATCAGAAGGGAGACGTCCATGTCAGCGATCCGCCTGCTTGTCCTCGGCGCGGTCCGGCAACACGGACGAGCACACGGCTATCAGGTCCGCAACGACCTGGAATTCTGGGGCGCCCACGAGTGGTCCAACGCCAAGCCCGGCTCGATTTACCACGCGCTCAAGCAGATGGCCAAGCAAGGACTCCTCGTCGAGCACGAAGTCGCGCCGAGCACCGTCGGCGGGCCGCCCCGCGTCGAGTACGAGATCAACGACAAGGGCACCGAGGAATACTTCACGCTGCTGCGCCAGGCCCTGACCTCCTACGACCAGAAGATGGACATGCTCTCGGCGGGTATCGGGTTCATCGTCGACCTGCCCCGCGACGAAGCCGTCGCCCTCCTCCGCCGGCGGATCGCCGGCCTCGAACAGTGGCGCGCCTCGGTCACCGAGTACTACACGCCGGAGCAAGGCCCCGAACAGCTCGGCCACATCGGCGAGATCATGAACATGTGGCTGCACTCCGCCGACAGCGAAGCGGCATGGACCCACGGCCTGATCGGTCGCATCGAAGGCGGCGCGTACATCTTCGCCGGCGAGGGTGAACCCTTCGTCGGCGTGCTGGCCGACGATGAGCCGAACCCGTTCGCGACGGGACCGCATCCTGCGGACTCCCGCTAGCGATCCCCGCGGATCGATGCCCTCACCCCGCAGGTTCACACCCTCGGTCGCGTTCCGAAAAGATCAGCGGCACATCGAATTTCGTGCTACTTCTTGACCCGCGTCGCAAGGTGGGCAAGCAGGCGACGAGACGACGCCTGCCGAGATCGTCCGGCAGCGTTTCGACGACCAGCTGCGGTGGTACCGCGAGCACACTCGGTCGGCTCAGCGCATGTACCGGCGCGTCAAATTCGGCCAGCTCGTCATCGCCGCAGTGGTCCCGGTCCTGGCTGACGCAACCAGGCCGGTGACCGAGTGCCGGAGTGCCGGCTGAGCTCGGCAGCAGCCGGGCGTGTCCGCCTGCGACGCACTAGCATGCTGGACACACCGCGACCGGCCGTTCGACGGGCCGGCGTCGACGACGAGGATGGGTGCGCAGGATGGCTGTTCGGATGATGGTTCGCGGGGTTGTCGTCGCGGCGGTGACGGCCGGCGCCGCCGTGCCGGTGGTGCTGCTGGGCGCGCCGAACGCGGTGGCCGACCCGTGCCCGAACGGGACCGCGCGGGTGTTCCTCGGGGACGAGACGAACTCGTGTCAGGGGGCCGGGTCGCAGACCTATGTGCTGGCGGGGGTGTCGAAGGTCTGCTCGATGACCAGTACCGATGTGACGATCGATATCGACAGCGAGAGCAAGAAATTGCGGCGGCACGTGGAGATTCGGAACGGGCAGTGTGCGTCGTTCCAGCTGCGGGGGCAGACCGGAGCGACGGTTACCGTCACGCCGAACTGAGAATCGCGCTGAGCCGGGTGCGGGATCCGCTGTGCTACTGCGGATCCCGCAGACGATTACTCGCCCTCGGCGGACTCCGGCGCGGTCTCGGCGGATTCGGGCGCGGGTGACACTGCGGCGGGTCCCCCTTCGAGCAGGAGCCGGAAGCCGTCCTCGTCGAGGATCGGCACGCCGAGTTCCTCGGCCTTGGCCGCCTTCGAGCCGGGCGCTTCGCCGATCACCACGAACGCCGTCTTCTTCGAGACCGAGCCCGCCGCCTTGCCGCCGCGGATCAGGATCGCTTCCTTGGCGCCGTCGCGGGTGAAGGTTTGCAGGGAGCCGGTGACGACGATGGACAGGCCGTCGAGGTTGCGTTCGATGGAATCGTCGCGCTCGTCTTCCATACGGACACCGGCCGCGCGCCATTTGTCGACGATGGCGCGGTGCCAGTCGACGGTGAACCATTCCACGACCGCGGCGGCGATGGTCGGGCCGACACCGTCGGTGGCCGCGAGTTCGTCGCCGGTGGCCGCTTCGATGCGGTCGAGGCCGGCGAATTCGGCGGCGAGGGCGCGGGCGGCGGTCGGGCCGACGTGGCGGATCGACAGGGCGACGAGCACCCGCCACAGCGGAGTGTCCTTGGCGGCGTTCAGGTTTTCCAGCAGGCGGGCACCGTTGGCCGACAGCGCTCCGTCCTGTTTGGTGAACAGCGGGACACCGAGCAGGGCCTGCTCGTCGAGGGCGAACAGGTCGCCTTCGTCGGTGATGGCGCCCGAGGTGAGCAGCGCATTGGCGGCCTCGTAGCCGAGGGCTTCGATGTCGAAGGCGCCGCGACCGGCCAGGTGGAAGACGCGTTCACGCAGCTGGGCCGGACAGTGCTGCTGGTTGGGGCAGCGGATGTCGGCGTCGCCCTCCTTGGCCGGGGCCAGTTCGGTGCCGCATTCGGGGCAGTGCGTCGGCATCACGAACTCGCGTTCGTCGCCGGTGCGGGCGTCGACCACGGGGCCGAGGACCTCGGGGATGACGTCACCCGCCTTGCGGATGGTGACGGTGTCGCCGATCAGCACACCCTTGCGCTTCACCTCGGAGGCGTTGTGCAGGGTGGCCATGGCGACGGTCGAGCCGGCGATGGAGACCGGCGCCATCACCGCGAACGGGGTGACCCGGCCGGTGCGGCCGACATTCACCTCGATATTGAGCAGCGTGGTGGTGGCCTCTTCGGGCGGGTACTTGTAGGCGATGGCCCAGCGCGGCGCGCGGGAGGTGGAGCCGAGGCGGCGCTGCAACGCCATCTCGTCGATCTTGATCACCTGACCGTCGATCTCGTGCTCGATATCGTGCCGGTGCTCGCCCCAGTAGGCCACGCGCTCGATGACCGCGTCGATGCCCTTGACCAGGCGGGTGTGCTCGGAGACCGGCAGGCCCCAGGCGGCCAGTGCCTGGTAGGCCTCGTGCTGGGACCGCGGGCGGTAGCCCTCGATGCGGCCGAAGCCGTGACAGATCATCCGCAGCCTGCGCTGGGCGGTGATCGCCGGGTTCTTCTGGCGCAGCGAACCGGCGGCGGTATTGCGCGGATTCGCGTACGGCGGTTTGCCTTCGGCGACGATCTGGGCATTGAGGGTCTCGAAGTCTTCGAGCCGGAAATACACCTCGCCCCGCACCTCGAGGAGTTCCGGGATCGGGAAATCCTCGGTCGGGGTGAGATCAGTGGGGATGTCTTCGATAGTGCGAGCGTTGAGGGTGACGTCCTCGCCGGTGCGGCCGTCGCCGCGGGTGGCGCCGCGCACCAGCTTGCCGTTCTCGTACACCAGGTTCAGCGCGACGCCGTCGATCTTGACCTCGCACAGGTAGTGCAGGTCGGGACCGGCCTCGGCTTCCACCCGGCTCGCCCAGGTGCGCAGCTCGTCGTAGTCGAAGACGTTGTCCAGCGACAACATCCGTTCGAGATGGTCGACGGCGGTGAACTCGGTGGCGAACCCGCCACCGACGAGCTGGGTCGGCGAATCCGGCGTCCGCAGGTCGGGATGGGCCTCCTCGAGGGCCTGCAACTGCCGCAGCAAGGTGTCGAACTCGCCGTCGGTGATGACCGGCGCGTCGCGCACGTAGTAGCGGAACTGGTGCTCGCGCACCTCGTCCGCCAGCTGCTGCCACTGCACCCGCTGCTCGGGGGTCGCGCCCGGCTCGGCACTCACGGAAACCACGCTGTCGCTGTCACTCACCTGTCGAACAGTAGTCGAGCCCACCGACACATCCGCCGACCGTTCCCGCACGTCGCGGGGCCTGTCGGCGACCTCACTCGAAGGTGATCGACTCCGGTTCCTCGGCGAAAGCCCGCGCGACATCAGCGGTGAGCGAGAGCGCCTTGCGCGACCACGGCAGCGGCGCACCGGCCAGTCCGCAGGCCGGGGTGACGAGGATCTGCTCGGCGAGGACGCGGCGCGAGAAACCCAGCCGGTCGATCAGGCGGACACCGGGTTCGGCGACGTCGCGCCAGGTGATCGGTGCGGCCGGAGCCTCGGTCGGCGTCAGGCCGAGCGCGACCTTCCTGCCGGAGTCGATGATCTCGCCGAGCGCGTCGAGGTCGGCGGTGGTGATCGTCGACGCGTCGAAGGAGATGCCTGCGGCGGCCGTGCGGCCCAGCGTGCCGAGGGCGGGACGGGACGCGCAGGTGTGCAGCAGGATCGGCGCGGACTGGGCGTTGATCACGGTGTCGAGGATGTGCACCGCCTCGGGTTCGGGCACCGCGCGAATGGTGTTCAGGATGCTCGGTCCCCGCAGGGAACCGTCGAGCACCGTGGTGAGCCGGGGTTCGTCGAGCTGGATGACCACCTCGGCGCCGAGTCGTCGGCGGACCTCCGCGGCGTGCCGGGCCAGCCCTTCGGCGAGTGACTCCGAAAGATCGCGCACCGCACCGGAATCGGTGAGGATGCGGTGTCCGCCGGGGAGTTCGACCTCGGCGGCGAGGGTGAGCGGGCCCGCCGACTGAAGTTTCACCACGCGGCCCGCACCGGCCAGACCCGCTGTCTCCCAGGCTTCTTCGATGGCGTCGAGGTCGACGCGCAGGAGATCCCTGGCGCGCCGGGACACCGCACCGGGGCGGGCGGCCAGGCGGTAGCCGCGGGTCGTCGAATCGAAGCGCAGGTCGACGAGCAGCGCCGAGACGCGTCCGATCATGTCGGCGCCGACCCCGCGATCGGGCAGCTCGACCAGGTGCGGGAGATCGGGCAGCTCGCCGATGATCGTCGCGGCGGCCTCGCGGGGGTCGCTGCCGGGCCAGGAGCCGATCCCGGTGGCGATCCCGGCGACGAACGGGTCGACGGGTTCCGGTGCGGCGGATTCCTGCGAGTTCTCGCTTCGCCACAGTGTCACGCGCTCAGCACCTTTCGTGTCATCGTTCGAAGCCATCACTCGGTCGGTGCGGACACCACGCGCCATGGATCGCACCACGCCGATCGTGCGACGCACGGACCCGCCACCCGCTATCTTGCCCGCACCGCCCTGACCGATCCCACACCGGATCCGCGCCCGTTCCGCGTCCGGCCCAGAACGACCGGCGATGTCTCAGCAGACCAGCACTACGTCGCGTGACGGCGCGCGCCGGCCTGGAGACTTCCTTCCCGCAGGTGGAGCGCCGCTACCAGGCTTCGACGTGTGCCGACCTCGCAGGCATGCTCAGGTGATCAGGCCGAGGCGTCGGCGGAGTCCGCGGGAACCTCGGCCCGATCCGTGCCATTGATGGTGCCACTACCGACCACCGTGTCCCCGCCCTCGGCATCAGGCAGGTACAGCACGATCGCCTGACCCTTGGCGACACCGGTGAGCGGTTCACGCAGCCGGGCGACGAAACCGTCACCCGCGGGCTCGACGACGGCGGGCGCGGTGCCGCCGTGCGCACGCACCTGCACGACGCACTCGACCGGCTCGCCCGGGCGCACGCCGGAGGTCCAGATGGCGCGATCGGCCGTGACGACGTCGACCTGGAGGTCCTCGACCGAGCCGACGCTGACCGTCCCGGAATCGGGATCGATGCCGGTGACGTAGCGCGGCTTGCCGTCGGCGGCCGTGTGGGTCAGGCCGAGGCCCTTACGCTGGCCGACGGTGAATCCGTGCACACCCTCGTGCTCACCGAGGACGGTGCCGTCGGAGTCGACCAGCGCGCCGGGGCGGATGCCGATCTTGGCGCCGAGGAAGGCGCGGGTGTCGCCGGAGGGGATGAAGCAGATGTCGTGGCTGTCGGGCTTGTTCGCCACGGCAAGGCCGCGTTCGGCCGCTTCCTCGCGGATCCGCGGCTTCGGGGTGTCACCGACCGGGAACATCGCGCGCGCGAGCTGCTCGGCGGTGAGCACCGCGAGCACGTAGGACTGGTCCTTGTCCGCGTCGACCGCGCGGCGCAGCACGCCGTCGGAGAGCCGGGCGTAGTGGCCGGTGACCACGGCGTCGAAACCGAGGGCCTGCGCGCGGTCGGCGAGGGCGGAGAACTTGATCTTCTCGTTGCAGCGCAGGCACGGGTTGGGCGTCTCGCCCGCGGCGTAGGCGGCGACGAAATCGTCGATCACGTCTTCCTTGAAGCGGTCGGCGAAATCCCAGACGTAGAACGGGATACCGAGCACGTCGGCGGCGCGGCGCGCGTCACCGGCGTCTTCCTTGGAGCAGCAACCGCGCGAACCGGTGCGCAGCGTGCCCGGCGTCGCCGACAGCGCCAGGTGCACCCCGACCACCTCGTGGCCGGCGTCGACGGCCCGCGCCGCGGCCACCGCCGAATCGACGCCACCACTCATCGCGGCGAGTACTCGCATCAGGCACCTCCTCTAGCGCCGGCCATGCCCGCGGCTCTGGCCCGTTCGATGACCTGCGGAAGAACGGTCAACAATGTCTCGATATCGGCCCCGGTCGAGGTGTGACCCAGCGAGAACCGCAGCGAACTGCGGGCCTGCCACGGCTCGACGCCCATCGCGATCAGCACATGACTCGGGGAGGCCACGCCCGCGTTGCAGGCCGACCCGGTGGAGCATTCGACACCGGCGGCGTCGAGCAGCATGAGCAGCGAGTCGCCCTCGCAGCCGGGGAAGGTGAAGTGGGCGTTGCCGGGGAGGCGACGCGCGTCGACGGGCCCGTTGAGCACCGCGTCGGGCACCGCGGCCCGCACACCGTCGATCAGCTGCTCACGCAGTACGCGCAGCTGCTCGGCGCGCGCGGGCAGGTCACCGACGGCTTCGCGCAGCGCGGCGGCCATGCCGGCGGCCGCGGCCACATCGGAGGTGCCCGAGCGCAGGTCGCGTTCGTGTCCACCGCCGTGCACCAGCGGCACACACGGCACCTGCCTGCCGAGCAGCAGCACCCCGATACCGTGCGGACCGCCCGCCTTGTGCCCGGCGACGCTGAGCGCGGCCAGCCCGCTCGCGCCGAAATCGATGGGGAGCTGGGTCACCGCCTGGATCGCGTCGCTGTGCATCGGGACGTCGAATTCCTGGGCGACAGCGGCCAATTCGGCGATCGGCTGGACGGTGCCGACCTCGTTGTTGGCCCACATGACACTGACCAGCGCGACCTCGTCGGCCTGCTCGGCCAGCACCTCGCGCAGCGCGTGCGGCGAGACGACACCCTCGGCGTCGACGGGCAGCCAGGTGACCCGCGCGCCCTCGTGCTTCTCCAGCCACTCGACCGCGTCGAGCACCGCGTGATGCTCGACCGCGCTGGTGACGATCCTGGTGCGCCGCGGATCGCCCGCCCTGCGCCCCCAGAAGATGCCCTTGACGGCCAGATTGTCGCTCTCGGTGCCACCGGAGGTGAAGATCACCTCGGACGGCCGCGCCCCCAGGTCGGCCGCGATCGACTCGCGCGCCTCCTCCAGCGACCGGCGTGCGGCCCGCCCGGATCCGTGCAACGACGAGGCGTTACCCACCGTGCTCAGCGCAGCCGTCATCGCCTCGACGGCGGCGGGCAACATCGGAGTGGTCGCCGCGTGGTCGAGGTAGACCGTCTTGGGCGCACCGTTGACCGGACCCGTATAAGCCGACTTCATGACCGACAAAGCCTATACCACCGCTGACCAGGGCATCTTCGGGGTCCACCCCTGCTTTCTAGGATATTTCTACGATTTACCCACGATCCTCAACCCGCGCACCGCCATCGGGTATTCCCGGATCCACACCGCAGCGAGCTCCACCACGATCCGGAGCAGGGCACCGGACCTCAGTCCGCCCGGAGCCGCCACCGCACGCCAGGCGCAGATCGCCGGCCTGCCTCACCAGCCCCGCCGTTCCGGTCTCGAGTACACCGCACCGGGTGACGTCGCAATTCACCGTCACAGACTCTCCCCGCCGGAATTGTCCGGTGTCGGTAAATCTGAGCCATCGCCAATTGATCTGATCCACGCAGACGTCAATGTCTTCTAGACTTGCGACATGCGAGCAACCGTAGGCGATCGACTCGTTATGCACGGCAGGACAGTAGGCCAGCACGACCAGCAGGCCGAGATCATCGAGGTGCTGGGGCCTGACGGCACTCCCCCGTTCCGGGTGCGGTACGAGGATGGGCACGAAACGTTGATTTCGCCCGGTCCCGACACAACGGTGCGACATATCGCCGAAGAGGGGTAGCAACCCAGAAACTGCCCTGTGGGCCGGGGGTGGCTGTCATCTCCCGGAAAAGAGCAGATCTTCGCAACACCTCGAATACTCTTCCGGCGAGTCCGAATTCGAAGAGCCGCTGATATGGGAGGGTGCGGCCCATGCTGATCGAATACGGGGTGTGGGTTACGCGGTTGGCGCTCGCCGTGGTGTTCGGGTTGTCGGCCTGGGGAAAACTGGCCGATCGCGCGGGTACGCGGCAGGCGGTGGGCGAGTTCGAGGTGCCGGTGCGGTGGGTGCCCGTCGTGGCGTGGGGGCTGCCGGTCGCCGAGGCGGTGTTGGCGGTCGGCGTCGTCGTGCCGTGGACTGCCGCCGCGGCGGCAGTCGGCGCGCTGCTGCTGCTGACGGTCTTCACGGTGGTCATGGCCGGCTTGTTGCGGCGCGGCAAGCGCCCCTCCTGCTCATGCTTCGGCGCGGCGAGTACGAGGCCGATCGGCGCGCGCAGCATCGTGCGCAACGGCGTGCTGATGGTGCTCGCGGCGGTGGTCCTGTGGGGCGCGCTAGCCCATCCCTCGGTGCCCGCGGGCCTGGCTGCCGATGCCGCGACCGGACTCGCGCTCGTTGCGCTGCTGTGCGGGGTCCTGGCGTGGCTGGTCGGCCAGGTCGGCGCGCTGCGGCGCCGGCTGGACGAGCAGGCGCTCTCGACGCTGGGCGCCGAGGGCTTGCCGGTCGGCTCGGTCGCGCCGGAGTTCGAATTGCTCGACGTCGCGGGCGCCCGCACGAACCTCGCGGACCTGCTCTCGAGTGGCCGGGCGGTGCTGCTGGTGTTCGTGCATCCGGGCTGTGAGTTGTGCGCCGCGCTGGCCCGCGAGCTGCCGCGGTGGCGGGCGCGCACGGCCATGACGATGGTCGTCGTCGGGAACGGCGACGCCGATGAGCAGGCCCTGTGGGGTATCGAACAGGGTCTGGGCGAGATCCCGTCGCTGGTGCAGCAGGGCAACGAGGCGGCGCTGCGCTACCGCGTCCGTGGCACACCGTCGGCTGTGCTGATCGACACCGAGGGCCGAGTCGCCGCGCCCGTTGCCCGGGGCGCTATCGCGATTCGTGAGTTGACTTTCGCCGGTAAGTCGATCCGAACCCAGCTTTTCTCTCGAAGCAACGGCGACCACGCAGCTATCCAGCGCCAGAACTGACCCTCCGCCAGATACCGACGTCGTAAACCGGCGGTCAGTCGAATTTCACCTGGCGCACAAAGAATTTCGTTTACAACAGCGCGCGCACGCCGATACGATACTGAGTGCATTGATGCAGAACCGCACGCAAACCCCATCCACTACTTTTGGCAGGGAGATGTCATGGCGGACTTCGCATTCACCGATTACTCCGGCAAGGAATTCATCATCCGGCTCCATAACGAGCAGCGCATCCAGGAAGCGCGTCGGATTCTGTCCGGCGAGGAGACGATGTCGGTCCATGTCATGGGACGCATCAGGAAACAGCCGGCCGAGTACAACCCGGGCTGGAGCTTCCATCTCGACCCGGACACGATCACCTTCTTCACCGTGGCGATCGAGGTCTGTGACTCGGCTATCAACTACCTCGAGGAAAACCTGGACGAGGCTTGCGGCGCTTTCCTGCCGGGTTGCTTCTGGTGTCCGTGGTCGTCCCGGCTCACCCGAGAGATCCGCTAGTAGCGACGCCGTCGGCGGCAGACCCCGACCGAGTGCTTCGGCCGGGGTCCTGCTGGGCCGCAAGGAGGACCGGGTTGCGGCGTATGCCGACGCCCGGTCAGTGGGTCGGTGAAGGTGTCCGGCTCGATGACCGCACGCTGCCGAGGAAGTCCGCGATGGTCGCCCAGGTGGTTTCGCGGGCGGCGGGCCCCGCGATGATGCCGAGATGACTGCCCGGAACCTCGGTGAAGCGGACCTCGGACGCGCCGGTGAGCACCCGGACGCCCGCTTCGACGGACGCCGAGGAGGCCAGCGCGTCCTTGGTGCCGCCGATCAGCTGGGTCGGCGCCGTGAGTTCGGTGAGGTCGATCGCGCGATCGGGTCGCAAATGCACTGTGCCCTTGAGCATTTCGTT
This sequence comes from Nocardia sp. NPDC057663, assembly GCF_042799895.1. Taxonomy (NCBI): domain Bacteria; kingdom Bacillati; phylum Actinomycetota; class Actinomycetes; order Mycobacteriales; family Nocardiaceae; genus Nocardia; species Nocardia sp. NPDC057663. The sequence goes on from NZ_JBHVHX010000002.1 coordinate 544,294, forward strand.
GCGGATGATCAGTTGCCGGTAGGCCTGGCGGTAGAACCGGCCCGGGTAGCCGGGCATGGTGTCCATGAATCTATCCACCGATTGCATGCGGGCCAGTGCCTCGGTGTCGGCGATATTGCGGGCGATGTACCAGGGCTTGGTGAGCTCACGGTCGATCGCCTGGATGCGGAATCCGGCCCGCACCCCGTACTTCGGAACGCCACCGGCGACCCGGATCGGCAGGGTGACTTCGCGGCCGCCGGTGAGCTGCCCGAACCTGCGGGCCAGCGAGATCTGGCCGTTGCGCCGCTGATCGAACGGGGTACCGACCGCGGTGACCGAGCCGATCGGCAGGTCCGGGTGGGCGGCGGCGGTGAGCACGCTCATGGTGCCGCCGAACGACCATCCGATCAGGTCGACAGTGGCGCCCTCGGCCTCCGTGCTGACCGTGGCGATCGCCGTCGGCACGATGTCGTCGACCCATTCCTCGAAGCCGAGATCGCGGTCCGCGTAGGTGATCTCGCCGTAGTCGAGCACAGAGACCTCGCGACCCAGGTCGAGCAGGAATCGCACCAGGCTCTGGCTCGGCCGCATGTCGTAGCAGGAAATGGTCACTGCCAGCGGCGGGACCAGGAGCACGGGATTGCCGGTGGCGGGGGTGGCGCGCCGGTAGCGCAGGAGCCGGCGGTGCGGTTCGTCGTAGACGATGTCCGACGGCGTCGGTGTGTACGGCTCGACGCCGTCGCTGAAGAGTGCGACCGCGTTGCGCAGCGCAACCGACAAGGGGCCCATGTAATTCTCCGGATAGATCGCGACGACGGGAGAAAACTAACTGTAACTCCCTGTATCACCTTATCGGTTCCCGAAGCGCTTCCTCCGAGCAGGTCCGGTTTCCGCCGTGCCACAATGCGGCATGACCATCAAGTTCGATGCTCTCGACGCCGCGTTGCTGGCCGAACTGGCGCGCGACCCGCGGGCGCCGATTCTCGAGCTGGCACAGCGACTCGGCATCGCCCGCAACACGGTGCAGGCGCGGATGAAGCGGCTGGAATCCTCGGGCGCGGTGCGCGGCTATCCGCCCGATATCGATGTGCAGGCGATCGGCTTCCCCGTGCACGCGTTCCTCGGCATCGAACTCGATCAGAACAAGATGGATCCGATCATCGAGACGCTGCGCGGCTTCCCGCACGTCCTCGAGGTGCACGCCACCACCGGTCGCGCCGACCTGCTGGTCCGCATCGCCGCGCAATCGCAGCAGGATCTCCTGGAAATCATCCAGCGGGTGCACGCCATCGACGGCGTGAACCACACCGAGACCATGCTCGCGCTGGCCACCCCGATCGAGTACCGGAGCATGCCGCTGGTCGACCATCTGACGAAGCGGGCGGACCGGCCGTGATGTGATGCAGGTCTCCCCAACTCGAGCAGATTGACACATCCATCCCAGTGGCGCAGATCACTTTTGAGCAGAGTGATCAACTTTTCGACTGACTGTTGACACCGATTCCCCTCCACGGCACATTTCGCTGCACCGATAGCAAGTTCCTTCGTTGCGCAGCTCACGATCTGGGCTGCGGAAAGTGTGGTGAGGCGTCCATGACCACCGTCGTCTGTCCGACCGCCCGGCCGCAGGCCGAGCCTGCCGCGCCCTACGACCTCGCCGATCGCTATCGCTCCGGGGCCGGTCCGGTCCTGCTCACCGGCGTCCAGGCCATCGCGAGGCTGCTGGTGGAACAGCATGTGCGCGATATCCGCGCCGGGCGGCGGGTCGCGACATTCGTCTCCGGCTATCAGGGCAGCCCGCTGGGCGGGGTGGACAAGATGCTGCTCGGTATGCCGGACGTGCTCGCCGAACACGACATCACCTTCGTCCCCGGACTCAACGAGGAGCTGGCCGCCACCTCGGTCTGGGGCAGCCAGGCCGAGCTGCCCGCCGGACGGGCGACCCACGACGGTGTGGTCGGCGTCTGGTACGGCAAGGGCCCCGGTGTCGACCGCGCGACCGACGCCATCCGCCACGCCAACATGTACGGCGTGAACCCGCGCGGCGGCGTCCTGCTGCTGGTCGGCGACGATCCGGCGTCGAAGTCGTCGACGGTGCCCGCCGTCAGCGAGCGTTCGCTGGCCGCCATGGGCGTTCCGGTGCTGTTCCCGCGCAACGCCGAGGAGATCATCACCCTCGGGATGCAGGGCATCGCGATGTCGCGGGCTTCGGGGTGCGTGGTGGCGCTGAAGATCGTCGCCGATGTCGCCGACGGGGCATGGACGGTCGATGCGGACGTGGCCGATACCGCAGTCACGGTGCCCGAGGTGCAGTGGGAGGGAAAGCTTTTCACCTACCGGCAGCGGCCGATGGCGGCGCCGACCGACAGCGTGCTCGCCGAGGCCGACCTCTACGGGCCGCGCTGGGCGACTGTGCAGGCTTTCTCGGCGGCCAACGCCCTCGACACCATCGAGGTGGATCCGGCCGAGGCGAAGGTGGGCATCGCGGCCACCGGGACCACCTTCGACGCGGTCCGCCAGGCACTGCTCGACCTGGGCGTCGACGAGGCGGCCATGCACGCGGCCGGAATCCGGCTGCTGCGCATCGGCATGCCCTATCCCGTCGGCGCGGCCGCTGTCACCGAGTTCGCCCGCGGTCTCGACGAGCTGATCGTGGTGGAGGACAAGACCGCGTTCATCGAGACCCAGATCCGCGAGATCCTCTACGGCACCGCCGCCGCGCCACGCGTCCTCGGCAAGCACGACGCGCGCGGCGGCCGGCTGATGCCGGTCGACGGCGAGCTCACCGCCGGGCGGCTGCTGGCGCCGCTGCGCCGGGTGCTGCGCGAGCGGGTCGAGCTGACCAGGGCCGCACCGCCGCCGCTTCCGCTCGAGGTGCTGTCCACCAAGCGGACGCCGTACTTCTGCAGCGGCTGCCCGCACAACCGCTCCACCGCGTTGCCCGACGGCTCGATCGGCGGCGGCGGTATCGGGTGCCACACGCTGGTGACGATGTCGGGCCGCACCGACAGCGCGGTCACCGGGCTGACCCAGATGGGCGGCGAGGGCAGCCAGTGGATCGGGCAGGCGCCGTTCACCGACGTGCCGCACCTGTTCCAGAACATCGGCGACGGCACGTTCTTCCATTCCGGCCAGCTGGCCGTGCAGGCCTGCGTCGCGGCCGGGGTGAACATCACCTACAAGCTGCTGTGGAACGAGGTCGTCGCGATGACCGGCGCCCAGGACGTGGAGGGCGGGCTCACCGTCGCGCAGCTGACCCACAAGCTTGCTGTCGAGGGCGTCCGCAAGATCATCATCTGCGCCGACGAACCCCGGCGCCACACGAGGCGGGCGCTGGCCAAGGGCACGCTGCTGTGGCATCGCGACCGGCTCGACGAGGCGCAGCGGCTGCTGCGCGAGGTCGAGGGCGTCACCGTGCTGATCTACGACCAGCACTGTGCCGCCGATGCGCGCAGGCAGCGCAAGCGCGGCGCGCTGCCGGTCCGCACCACCCGGGTGGTGATCAACGAGGCCGTCTGCGAAGGCTGCGGCGACTGCGGCACCAAGTCGAACTGCCTGTCCGTGCAGCCGGTCGACACCGAATTCGGGCGCAAGACCCGCATCGATCAGACCTCGTGCAATACCGACTACAGCTGCCTGGACGGCGACTGCCCGTCGTTCGTCACGGTGGACGTGGTCCCGGACAAGGACAAGTCCAAGGCCGGGCGCCGCAAGGCCGTCGCGCCGCCCGTGGTCGCCGACCCCGATGCCGGCGCACCGCAGCGGACGCAGAACGTGCTGATGGCGGGCATCGGCGGCACCGGCATCGTGACGGTGAATCAGGTCCTTGCCACGGCTGCCCTGCGGGCCGGATACGAGGTCGAGAGCCTGGATCAGATCGGCCTGAGCCAGAAGGCCGGGCCGGTGGTATCCCACCTGCGGTTCTCCACAGGGGAATTGGAGCCGTCGAACCGGCTCACCCCGGGCAGCGCGGACTGCCTGCTCGCCGTCGATCTGCTCACCGCGACCGATCCCCGCTATCTCCAGTACGGCGACGCGGCGAGCACCGTGGCGGTGGCCTCGACGAGCCAGACCCCGACCGGCGACATGGTCTACGACAAGTCGGTGACCCATCCCGCCACCGATGCGCTGCTGGATCGGCTTGCGACGGTGACGAATTCGATCAGCCACTTCGACGCACTCGCGGCGGCGCAGACCTTGTTCGGCAACACCGCGGCGGCCAACTTCCTGATCGTCGGCGCCGCCGTCCAGTCCGGTGGGCTGCGACTGCCCGTAGCGGCGATCGAGGAGGCCATCGGCATCAACGGCGTCGCGGTGGACGCGACGATCGCGGCCTTCCGCTGGGGACGTGTCGCCGTCGCGGATCCGGCGGCGTTCGCCGCGGCTGTCGATGAGGGGCAGCCGCGGCGGACTCCGCCAGTGGTGCCCGCGGAAGTGCTGGCGCACACCAGCTTTGCGGGTGAGGTGCGGCGGCTGGTGGAACTGCGGGCGGCCGAGCTGGTCGGCTACCAGAACGCCAAGGTGGCGCGGCGGTATGTCGAGGCCGTCGAACTCGCCTGGTCGGCGGAGCGAGCCGTCGGCGAGCGGACCGACTTCAGCGCGGCGGTGGCGCGGGGGCTGTACAAGTTCACCGCCTACAAGGACGAGTACGAAGTGGCGCGGCTGCTGGTCGATCCCGCCTTCCTCGCCGAGGTGCAGGCCCAGGTGCCGGGCGGTGAGAAGCTCACCTACAAGCTGCATCCCCCGGCCCTGCGCGCGATGGGCCGTCGCAAGAAGATCGGGCTCGCACCGACATCGCATGTGGCACTGAAGGTTCTCGCGAAGGGCAAGTTCCTGCGCGGCACCCGGCTCGATCCCTTCGGCTACGCCCACGTGCGCAAGGTCGAGCGAGAACTGCTGGCCCACTACACCTCCATGGTGGCGCGCCTGGCGAGCGACCTGGACCCGGAGAACTACGACACGGCCACCGCGGCCGCCGCTCTTCCCGATGTCGTGCGCGGCTACGAGAACGTCAAGCTCGGCAATGTCGAGGTGTACCGCGCCGGATTGCGCGAGCTCGGCATCGAGTACTGACCGGGACGCACGCCGCACCCCGCGGCGCCACAGCATCCGCGAACCCGCGGCACCACAACACCGCCGCACCCCGCGGCACGACAACACCGCCGCGTACCTGCGGCTCTGCAAAACCGCCGCGGACCCGCGGCACCACACACCGCCGCACCCAGGGCACGACCCGTGGTGGGCGGCACCAGGAAAGGAATCGACAGTGACCGTTGTGCACACCGAGGCGGGAGTCTTCGGCCGATCGCACGCGTTGAGCACCCGCGCCCATGAGCAGGTGGTGTTCTGCGAGGACGACAAGTCCGGGCTGAAGGCGATCATCGCGATCCACTCGACGGCGCTCGGCCCTGCCCTGGGCGGGACTCGCTTCTACCCGTACGCCGACGAATCCGCGGCGTTGCAGGATGTGCTGCGGCTGTCGTGGGGCATGACCTACAAGGCGGCGGCTGCGGGCGTCGACCTCGGTGGCGGCAAAGCCGTGATCATCGGCGATCCGGCGACCATGAAGAGCGAGGAACTGCTCGCCGCCTACGCGCGCTTCGTCGACACGCTCGGCGGCCGCTACATCACCGCGGGCGATGTGGGCACCAACACCGACGATCTGGATGTGATCGGCAGGCACACCCGCTACGTCACCGGCCGCAGCGTCGCCGCCGGCGGCAGCGGTGACAGCGCCCGGCTGACCGCGCTCGGCGTGTTCCACGCGATGCGGGCCGGAGCCGAATCCGTCTGGGGCGCGCCGACACTGGCCGGCCGCACGGTCGGCGTCGAGGGTGTCGGCAAGGTCGGCCGCGAGCTCACCGCCCTGCTGCTGGCCGACGGCGCCGAGGTCTGCGTCACGGATGTGAACGAGGCGGCGCTGCGGCGCATCGCCGCCGAACAGCCCGCGGTGCGGCTGCTGTCCACGGTGGCCACCGCGCCGGTCGACGTGTACGCCCCGTGCGCGATGGGCGCCACGCTCACCGCGTCGAGCGCCGCGACGATCGAGGCCAAGCTCATCTGCGGCGCGGCCAACAACCAGCTCGCGACTCCCGATGTCGAAGAGGCGCTGAACGACCGGGGCATCACCTGGGTGCCCGATTTCGTCGCCAACGGCGGCGGACTCATCCAGGTGGCGGGCGAGCTGCGCGCCGCCGCCCCGGCCGAGGTGGAAGCCGAGGTCGCCGACATCTACCCGCGCTGCCGCGAGATCATCGCCGCTGCCAGGGCCGCGGGCATCGGCACCGGCGCTGCCGCCAACCGGTTCGCCGAGCGCCGTCTCGACGCCATCCCCCGGTCGCTCTGAGCGCGCCCGAGTTTCGAAGAGGAGACCACAGTGGCGATCGCGAGCGGCTTGTTCCGCACCAAATCAGTCGAACAGTCGATCCGGGATACCGACGACCCGGATTCCAAGCTACGCAAGGATCTGACGGCGAAAGACCTCACGATCTTCGGTGTCGCGGTGGTGATCGGCGCGGGCATCTTCACCCTCACCGCACGCACCGCGGGCACGGTGGCGGGGCCCGCGGTCTCGCTCGCCTTCGTCTTCGCGGCGATCGCGTGCGGGCTGACGGCCCTGTGCTACGCGGAGTTCGCCTCCACCGTTCCGGTGGCGGGCAGCGCGTACACCTTCGCCTATGCCACTTTCGGTGAGGTCATCGCCTGGATCATCGGCTGGGATCTGATCCTGGAATTCGCGCTCGCGGTGTCCGTGGTCGCCAAGGGGTGGTCGCAGTATCTGGGCAATGTGCTCGGGTCGTCGGCGCCGGTGGTCCACTTCGGCTCGGTGACCTTCGACTGGGGCGCGGTCGTGATCATCGCGGTGGTCGGCGTGCTGCTGGCGACCGGGACCAAGCTGTCGTCGCGGGTCTCGGCCATCGCCGTCGCGATCAAGCTGGGCGTGATCGCGCTGGTGCTGGTGGTCGGCGCGACCTACTTCGAGCCGTCGAACCTGACGCCCTACATTCCGCCCTCGGCGCCGTCGGAGAAGGCCGAAGGGCTGCGGCAGTCGCTGTTCGCCTTCCTCACCGGATCCGGTGGCACCAGCTACGGCTGGTACGGCCTGCTCGCCGCGGCCAGCCTGGTGTTCTTCGCCTTCATCGGCTTCGACGTGGTCGCCACCACCGCCGAGGAGACGCGCAATCCGCAGCGCGACATCCCGCGCGGCATCCTGGGTTCGCTCGCCATCGTGACGGTGCTCTACATCGCGGTCTCGCTGATCCTCACCGGCATGGTGTCCTACACCGAACTCGCCGACGGCAACGCCACCCTCGCCACGGCCTTCGCCATCCACGGCGCGACCTGGGTGAAGAACATCATCGCCATCGGCGCCCTGGCCGGTCTGTCGACGGTCGTCATGGTGATGTTCCTCGGCCAGACCCGGGTGCTGTTCGCCATGGCCCGGGACGGTCTGCTGCCGCGCAGCCTCGCCCAGACCGGTAAGAAGGGCACGCCTGTCCGGTTGACCGTGCTCGTCGGCGTGGTCTGCGCGCTGCTGGCCGGTTTCGTCGACTTCGGCACGCTCGAGGAAATGGTGAATATCGGCACCCTGGTCGCCTTCGTCCTGGTGTCGGTCGGCGTGCTGGTGCTGCGCCGGACCCGCCCCGATCTGCCGCGCGGCTTCCGCGTCCCCTTCGTCCCGGTGGTCCCCATCCTCGGCGCGCTGGCGTGCCTGTGGCTGATGGTCAACCTCTCGATCGAGACCTGGCTGCGGTTCGTGATCTGGATGGCCCTCGGTGTCATCGTCTACTTCGCCTACGGTCGCAGGCACTCGGTCCTCGGGCGCGACCGACGGCAACCGGACGAGCCGGAGCTGACGCCGGTGCGATGACCGAAACCCGCTGGACCGCCACCACTTCCTATCGAGCCGGTGGCGGCCCAGTCGGCGTTCTCACCCCCGGCCGGCGCTCTCGGCAGCCTGTGGCACCGAGTGCCAGTCCACCTGAAGTGAATTCACCTGTTGGCTGCGCCGATGAGGTCGGCTGCCTTTTCGCCGATGACCACCGAGGGGGCGTGGGTGTGGCCACGGATGATGGTCGGCATCACCGAGGCGTCGGCCACCCGCAGCCCCTCGACGCCGCGGACTTTCAGCTCCGGGGTGACGACGCTGGCGGGGTCGCTGCCCATCCGGCAGGTACTGGTCGGGTGGTAGAGGGTGTGGGAGTGCCAGGTGAGGGCATCCTCGAGGGTTTCCTCGACCGTCGGCTGTTCCCGTTTCGGCTGCAGGAACCGCCCGATCCGGGAGCCGAGCGGCTCGGAGTTCACGATGCGATGGGCGATGCGCAGCCCTTCGAGCATCGCGGCGCGGTCGACGCCGTCGCTGTCGGACAGGTATTCGGGGTCGACCACCGCCTTGGCCGTCGGATCGGCGGACGCGAGCGTCACCGTGCCGCGGCTGCGCGGCTGGACCAGAATCGGTCCCAGCGCGATGCCGTGGCCGGGCGCCACGCCGATCCCTTCGTCGTAGAACGGAGCGGGCCCGAAGATGATCTCGAGATCGGGCAACTCGAGTTCGGGCCTGCTGCGCACGAAGCCGTACGCCTCGCCCACATTGGAGGTGAGCATGCCGTGCCGCCGCGCGAGGTAGTTGACGATCTCCCACGGCTTCTCGGCGTCGAACAGCGTGTCGGATTCGACGGCGAAGCCGAGCAACGCGATCAGGTGATCGGTGAGATTCCGGCCGACCTCGGGCAGGTGCCGCACCACCGGTATGCCCTGGCCGCGAAGCTGCTCCTGGTCGCCGACACCGGACAGTTGCAGCAGCTGCGGGCTGTTGATCGCACCACCGCACAACACGACCTCTTTGCGGGCGCGCACGGTGCGGATCGCGCCGTCCTTGCGGTATTCGACGCCGACGGCACGGGTGCCCTCGAACAGGACTCTTGTCGCGTGCGCGCCGGTGAGCACGGTCAGGTTCGGCCGTTTTCGCGCCGGCTTCAGGTAGGCGTCCGCGGTGCTCCAGCGCGCACCGCGCTGCTGGCACACCATGGTCTGGGTGAACCCTTCGGGCTGTGGAAGATTGGCCCGCTCGCGTGTGAAACCGGCGTGCTCGGCCGCGACGAGGAAGTCACTCGTCCAGCGGCGGGCGCTGCGCTGGTGCGAGATCCGCAACGGTCCGGAGCGGCCCTCGTCGGGTTCGCGTGCGTCCTCGACCGCCTCGATGCGCCGGAAGTACTCGACCACATTCGCGAACGACCAGCCCTCGCCTGCGGCGCTTGCCCACTGGTCGTAGTCGGCGGCGTAGCCACGGACCCACATCATCGCGTTCATCGACGACGAACCACCGAGCATCTTGCCGCGTGGCCAGAAGATCTGGCGGTCACCGAGTTCGGGCTGTGGGGTGGTGAGATAATTCCAGTCCAGGTCGGTCTGGAAGAGCTTGGAGAACGCCGCCGGAATGTGGACGGCCTGGTCCTTGTCCTCGGGGCCTGCTTCCAGAGCTATGACACTGTCGGACGAGCGCTCGCTGAGCCGTGCGGCGACCACCGCGCCCGAGGAACCGGTGCCCACGACGACGTAATCGGCATTGGTGTTGGTCATGTCGTTCTCCATGGTGTCGGAGCTCAGCCGCGCAGGGCCGAAGCGAAGATGGCGGGCAGCCGCGTCCAACCGGGATCGGCGGCGAACCCGGCCAGCAACCTGCCGGTGCTCGCCGCGGTCTTGTTGCCGACGAACCACGGTGGCTTCGGAGAGATCGCCGGCTCGCCATGCAGCAGCGAGCGTGGCGCCGGACGGAACGGCCCGCGCACGACAGTGCGCTCTACCCGGTCGATCAGCCACGCGTTGTGCACCACGCCGATGCCGCTTTGCACGTCCGCGAGAGTGTGGCCCGGGAACGCTCCCCAGGAAGCGGTCGGCGTCAGGTAGCCGACGCCGGTCCACGCGTTGACGGCCACCGTGCCGTAGCGCAGCTCTTCGATCAGATCGTCGAACGCCGCACCGAGCTCGGAGATCGTGTCCGGCCGGGCGATGATATTGACACCGAGCGTCCCGACGAAGGCGTCGTTCGCCGTCCGGGCCGCCGCGCGGGCGAAGTCCGCTCCGGTGCCAGGCAACTCGACCACGCCGAGCACCGGTGCGAAGTACTCATCGGCCAGCAGCGGCTCGGCCGGGGACGGTTCGAGCCCGGTGACCAGCAGACGATCGCCGTTCGGTCCGAGGCGCTCGGCGTGTGGATAAGCCTTGCGCGCCTGCGCGATCCGATCGTCGCTGCCCGGGTAGTAGGCGCGGCGAGCGGGCGCGTTCGCGATCGCGGCGCGCAACGCGGCGAGGAATCGTTCCTTGTGTGCCCAATCGGCGGAGATGATCAGGGCTTGCGCGGCGACGCAGTTGTAGCCGCCGTTGTGCAAACGCTGGGTCGCGACATGCTCGGCCTGGAAAGCGATGTCGGCCGCGGTCCAGTCGCCGGGTAGCACGATGGTCGGTGACACGCCGCCGAGTTCGCTGGTGACCGGCTTGGTCAGCTTCGGCGTGCCCGCCGGCTTCCGCTCCGCCGCCTCGGCGTCGGTGCCCCAGACAATCGCGTCGTGGGTTCTGGCGCTGCCGGTCATGTGCACGTGGTCGACGAGGTCGTGCGCGATCAGGTAGCCGCCGACCTCGGCCCCGCCGGTCAGCAGCCGCACCGCGCCGAGCTCGATCAGCGGGGCGAGGATCTTGCTCAACACCGGCAGCAAGGGGTCGGTGATCGGATTGAGTTTGAGCGCGACGACCCGGTTGTGAGCGATCAGCTCGTACAGCGCGTCCAGCGGCGCGATCGAGGTGATGTTGCCTGCGCCGAGCACCGCGCCGATCCCGTGCGTCCGGCTCGGGTCGAGCTGGGCGAGACCGGCATTCGCCTTCGCGGCGGCGCTGCTGACACCTCGCTGCAACCACACCTGAGCGCTGAACCCGTTGAGCAGCAGCGCGTCGAACGGCCCTGCGGGCAGCACGTCGACGGTGACCCGGTTTCCCCTGGTACCGAACCTGGCCTTGTCGAGAGGGCTCTTGTTCTCCGCGAGGGCATCGAGCGTCTTCGACAGCGCCCCCAGCCCGGCGGCCAGCACATACGGTCCCGAGATCCACTCCTCACCGACCAACGACGAGGAAGCCGCGAGACCCTTGAGGCCGACAGCCGCATCCACCCACTCCTGAGCATGCCGCCCGGTCAGCTCGCGAACCCGGTCGAGCACCTCACGTCGGCCACGCAGCGAGGTGGCCGCCCACTTCTTCTCGCCGTCGACAAGCTCGGACAACGCGACATCGACCGCGGCCTGCGCGGGCGCTGCCTTCTTTGTGGCCACTTTCGATCCTCCACGACTATTGGGACGGTCCACAGAATGCAGCGGACGGAATGGATTGATTCTGTCGCCGCGGACGAGGCGGACGCCATGTGCGCACGTTGCGGATTGACCCCCGTCACTACTGTGCTCGAGCACAATCGCGGGGTGGCGCAGCCCACACCAAATGCGGGGGTTTCGATCGACGGTCGACGGTGACACGGGGTGACTTCCGGCGCCCGCGATGTGCGGATGTGCTCGCGCACAACCCGGAGGTGGCGTAGATCACCGCTTGCGCCCTAGTCTGAAATGGTGAGTGTCCCACCTCCCACCGTTTCCGCCGCGCCGCCCCGACTGGCTGCGGGCCTGCTCGACACGGTCGAGGCGATGGCAGGCGAACTGGTCGACCGCATCGCCGGCGCAGACCGGTCCTACGCGGATCCCGGCCTGCTGACCGCCGAGGAACTTCGCCAGGCTTGCCTGGACAACCTCACCGCGATCATCGGCGCACTCGCGGGCGCCCATCCCCCGCGGCTGCAATCGGCGCGCGAGGTCGGACGACTCAAGGCTGAGCGGGGTGTCCCGATCGCAGCACTGCTGCACGCCTACCGGCTCGGCGGCAGATTGATCTGGGAGGAGCTCACCGCTCGGTCCGGCGGGCCGGGCGACCCGCAACTACACGATCTCGCCACCGAGCTGTGGGAACTGATCGATACCTACTCCGATGCGGCGGTCGAGGCCTATCGCGAGACCGAGATCATGCTCGCGCACGCCGACGCGCAGACCCAAAGCCGTTTGATCCGAACACTGTTCGATGATCATTCCGACAATCCCGGACGAACGCTGACCGCGTTGCGGACGCTGGGCCTGATCGAGCACGGCATATTCGCCGTCGTGTCGATCGAGGCCGCCGACCCCGGCGCAGCGCTGCCCGGCAACCTCGTCAGCGCGTTGCGCGACCTCGGCGCGAAGTCCGTCTGGGATTCACAGATCGACTCCCACACCGGACTGCTGTCGTCGGTATCGCCGTCCGCGGTCGACCGTGCCGCCGCCGGACTGGCCGACCTCGTCGCCGGACGGATCGGCCTCAGCGCTGTCTTCACCAGTCCGGCTGCCATCCCCGGCGCGCTGACCGAAGCCCGCCTCGCCGCCCGCAGCGCACGGCCGGGCTCACACACCGCTGTCCGCTTCGGCAGCGAGCCCGTCGCTCACCTGCTCGTCACAGTGCCCGAGGCCAGCCGACGGGCCGTCGCTCAGATTCTCGGGCCGGTACTGCGACTGCCCGCGCCCGAGCGCGGGGATCTGATCGCCGCACTCGACGCCTGGTACCGGTGCCACGGTTCGACCGCCGCGGCCGCCGAACAGCTGCACTGCCACCGCAACACGGTGCGGTATCGCCTGCGCAAGATTCGCGACCTCACCGGACGAGACACCTCCGAACCCGTCCAGTCGGCGGAGCTGCACCTGGCCCTGCAAGCCGTGACCCTGCTCGAACTGTAGCTCCGCCGGCCCTCGTTTTCGACAGCCTGTGGCACTGAGTGCCAGGCCGGGTGAAATAATCCCCGGGACAGCCAGGGCAATGCGATGTTGGGAGTTCTGCAGTGGAGTTGATCGGAGTGATCGGTGGCGGCACCATGGGTGCCGGCATCGCTGAGGTGTGTGCCAAGGCGGGTAGCTCGGTGCTCGTGCTCGAGACCAAGCCGGAGTTCGCCGAGGCCGCGCAGCAGCGCATCGCCGGCTCGATCAGCCGGGGCGTCGCCCGCGGCAAGATCACCCAGGAGGAGGCCGACGCGGTGCTCGCGCGCGTGCGGGTCACCCTGGACATGGACGAGTTCGCCGACCGCGACCTGGTGATCGAGGCCGCGCCGGAGATCGAGTCGCTGAAGTACGAGATCTTCGGCAAGCTCGACAAGATCGTGAAGCCGGAAGGCATCCTCGCCACCAACACCTCCTCGATCCCGGTGATCAAGGTGGCCGGTGCCACCGAGCGTCCCGAGCGCGTCGTCGGCGTGCACTTCTTCAACCCCGTGCCGGTGATGCCGCTGGTCGAGATCATCTCGACCCTGGTGACCGCGCCGGAAGCGGCCGCGGCCGTCACCGATTACGCCAAGAACACCCTGGGCAAGATGACCGTGCAGGCCGGTGACCGCTCCGGTTTCATCGTCAACGCGCTGCTCATCCCCTACCTGTGCTCGGCGATCCGGATGCTCGAATCGGGCTACGCCACCGCCGAGGACATCGACGCGGCCATGAAGGGCGGCTGCGGCTACCCGATGGGCCCGCTCACCCTCCTGGACACCGTCGGCCTCGATATCGCCCTGGCCGCCTCGGAGTCGCTGTACGCCGAGTTCGCCGAGCCGCACCTCGCCCCGCCCGCGCTGCTGCGCCGGATGGTCGACGCGGGTCGCCTGGGCCGCAAGTCCGGTCGCGGGTTCTACGACTACGCGAGCTGATCGCCATGACCCGCAGGAGCACCGCTCCTGCGGGTCGGCCCAGCCTCACTCAGGGTGTGGGTGCCTGCGCCGCTTCGACGCCGCCGACGACAGCCCCGACGCCCGCGCCGACCGCGGCGAACGGCGCCACCACCATGCCTACGGCGAGGCTGGCGGCGATGATGGGCATGAAGACGAGCCCGGCGGGCGCGAAGGGGAGTGCGACAACGAGGCCGACGCCCACGCCGATGATCGCGGCGGCCGCGGCGATCGGACTGGCCACGATCGCACCGACCGCCGCACCCTGCGCGGCCCTGCCGAACACGTTGGCGGCTATCTGATCGGACCGGGCGGGCGCGAACCCCTGCCCGTCCAGCATCCGCGCCAGCGCGGTCTCCGCGCCGCCGAGGGTGTCGTTGAACTGGGCGACCTGCTCGGGCGGGAGGAAGTCCGGTCTGGCGACCTGCACATTGCCGATCCGCAGCACATCGGTCGGCGCGGGAACGGGCACCGCGATCGGATCCGCTGTGCCGCCGGGTTCACCCACCGGGACCGGCAGGCTCGCCAAGGGAATGGGATCCAGCCCGACATGCTTCAGGTCGAGGACCAGGCCTTGCGCCGTGGTGACGGCAGCTGAACCCACCGGCTCAGCGCCTGGTGGGGTCTCCGCCAGTGCCGGGGCGCTCGCGGCGAACACCGCGACGCCGAGAACGCCCGCGACGAGCGTCGTGCGCAGTGACCGAGACCGAACCCGAATGACACACCGCTGTGTGCTCATATGTCGAACCTTCCTATCCAAAGCTGCGGAAGAGAGACTTCTTCGAATCTGATTCGGAACCACAGGGTGGATGGATGTGAAACGGTTCGCCGCGTCCCGCGGAAGCACGGCTCCCGCGGGACATCTCAGGCCGGGGTGAGCTGCCCGGCACCAGGAGCCGGGAAGAAACCGACCTCGATGTAGTGATCGAAGTAGCGGCTGATGACGGCCGCGTCGACCGCCGGGAATTCGATCGGCAGGCCGCGGTAGGGCTCCGCGGGGGCAGCCGATTCGACCGCACTCAGGACCGTCGCCGGGGTCGCCTGCGCGATGGCGGCGGCGTAGTTGCCGCTGAGTGCGGAAGCGCGAGCCAGGATCGGATCCGCGTCCACGCGTTCGGCGGCCCTGGTCAGCACCAGGCCGAATTCCATCGGGTCGATGAAGTCGAACTGGTACTCGCGCCGCACGATTTCCTCGTAGACCACGTGCAGCGGCACCTGGGCGCCCGCCGCCCGGTAGATGTTGCCGATCGCGGCGGCATCGCGGGACTGGCGGACGATGCCCGCCGCGACGTGGTCCACCGGCGCCATCTCGACACCGATCGCCCGCACGTCGACGGCGACGCCGAGCACCAGCATGGCGCGCAGCATGGTCCACCAGGCGTCCTCGGCCGGTGCGACGCCGGTGCGGGAGTCGCCGGTGATCAGGCCGGGGCGATAGACGGCGATGGGGATTCCACGCTCGATCGCGGTGTGCACCAGCTGTTCGGCCACCCACTTGGTCATCGCGTAGCCGGGCAGACCACCCGGAACACCACTGTCCTGCGGGATACCCGCCAGCACGGACAGTGTGGAGACGTAGTGGATCGGCTTCACCCGGTCGGTGGTGGCCAGGCGCAGCACCTCGGTGGTGCCGCCGACATTGGCGTCGCGCATCCGGCCGTACGGCTCGAGGTGATTGACCAGCGCGCCGTTGTGATAGATCGCGTCGATCCGGGCGGCCAGCTCGGCGAAGCGCAGCGGGTCGATGCCGAGGTTGGGTCGCGCGAGATCGCCTGGCACACCGACGATCCGGTCGAGGTACGGGGTCACATCGATGCTGTACTTCGCGGCGGTCGCGACGACCCGGTCCACCGCGCTCGCGTCGTCGGTGGCCCGGACCAGGCAGTGGATGGTGGCGCCGGTCTGCTCGAGCAGCTCGCGCAGCAGGAAGCTGCCGAGGAAGCCGGTGGCGCCGGTGAGCAGCAGGGTGGCGGGATCGCCGACGTGCTGGGGCGCGCAGCCGGTGAGGTCGATCGCGGGGTCGAGAACCGCGTCGACAGCCGGATCGGGGCCGGCGGCCGAGGCCGCGGACTCGTCGCGCACGGCCAGGGCCAGGTCGCTGACCAGCGGATAGCTGAACAGCAGGCGCAACGGCACCTCGATGTCGAGGCGTACGGCGAGCGCGGCGCGGACCCGGATCGCCGACAGTGAGGTACCGCCGAGGACGAAGAAGTCGTCGTCGCGGCCGACCCGGTCGAGATCGAGGACCTGCGCGAACACCTCGGCCACGATCTGCTCGTCGGCGGTGACGGGCGCCTGGTATTCGCGGATCTCCACGGCGGGCGCGGGTAGCGCCTTGCGGTCGAGCTTGCCGGTCGCGCCGAGCGGGAACTCGTCGAGCACCAGCAGCCGGTGCGGAATCATGTACGGCGGCAACAAGGTCCGGATCGCCGCCTGCACATCGGCGACGTCGACCGTCTGCTCGGCCGCCGGGGTGACGTAGCCGACGAGCTGTTCGTGGTGCACCGCGACCGCGGCGCCCGCGACGGCCGGGTGCGTGCGCAACGCGGCCTCGATCTCGCCGGGTTCGATCCGCAGGCCGTGCAGTTTGAGCTGAACGTCGGTGCGGCCCAGGTAGGTCAGGTCGCCGGAGGGCAGCCTGCGGACCAGGTCGCCGGTGCGGTACATGCGTTCGCCGACGGGACCGTACGGGTCGGCGACGAAGCGTTCGGTCGTCTTGTCCGGGCTGCCGAGGTAGCCGAGGGCCAGCTGCGCGCCGGCCAAGTACAGCTCGCCGGGCGTGCCGACGGGCACCGGCTGCAGCCGGGCGTCGAGGACATACGCGCGAGAGTTCCAGTGCGGCTTGCCGATCGGGACGATCCCGTCGCCGATCTCGGTCACGTCGGCGGCGGTGATGGACACGGTGGCCTCGGTGGGCCCGTACAGGTTGTGCAGCCTGCCCGCGGTGGCGGTGGTGTAGCGGGCGATTGTCGCGTTGGGCAGCGCCTCACCGCCGACCCACACCGCGCGGACCGAGCGCAGGGCACCCGCGGGCGCGGCCTCGAGCAGCATCTGCAGCACCGATGGCACGATGGTGGTGCCGGTAACCCGGTGCCGGGCAATGAGATCGGCCAGGTAGGCGGGATCGGTGAGACCGTGCGAGGCGGCCACGATCATGTGCGCGCCTGCCCGCAGCGGGGTCGCGAAACCGATCATCGAGGCGTCGAACGTCCACGGAATCGACTGCAGGACAGTGTCGTTGTCCCCCACCCCGTATTCGCCGACCATGAACGCCACCTGGTTGACGATGGCCGAGTGCGGCACACCGACGCCCTTGGGTTTGCCGGTCGAGCCGGAGGTGAAGATGACGTAGGCAAGATCCAGCGTGCGCAACGGCCGCAACCGGTCGGCGTCGGTCAGCCAGGCATCCGAGAAGGCCGAGAGCGCACCGGAATTCGCGACCAGATCCACCGAGACGACAGGCAGTCCGTCGACCTCGATGGCGTCGGCCGCGGTGGTCAGCACGCAGATCGGGCGCGCGACGGACAGGATGTCGGCACGCCGGTCGACGGGCGAGTCCGGGTCGATCGGCACATAGGCACCGCCCGCGGCGAACACCGCGTACATGGCGACGACCAGGTCGATCGACGGCCGGATCGCGACGCCGACAGTGGCGCCGGGGCCGACGCCGGTGGCGACGAGGAGCCGGGCCAGCCGGTTGACCCGGCCCGCCAGCTCGCCGTAGGTGAGGGTCGACCCGGCGAAGGTGACGGCGGGCGCGTCGGGACGCCGCAGCGCCTGCGCACGGAATTCGTCGAGCAGAGTCGGGTCGGGGACCAGTCGCACGTCACCGGACGGCTCGCTGCGTTCGGCCTCGGTCAGCAGCGGCAGATCGCCGACGGGCCGGTGCGGTGCGGCGACGGCCGCGCTCAGCAGCCCGGCCAGTCGCAGGCCCAGGGTCGCCATCGTCGACTCGTCGAACAGGTCGGTCGCGTAACGCCAGGAGCAGCGCAGGCCTGCGGGACCGTTGTCGTCCTCGTGCGGAACGACGGTCAGCTGCAGGTCGACCGGTGCGACCTCGTCACCGAGATCGACCGCCGACACCACCAGATCGGGCAGTTCCAGCCGGGCGCCGCCGAAGTTCTGGAACGACAGCGCCACCTGATAGAGCGGGTGGTGCGCCTGGGTGCGCGGCGGATCCAGTTCGGCGACAAGACGTTCGAACGGCACGTCGGCGTGGGCGAAGGCGGCCAGGTCGGTCTCGCGGACCCGATCCAGGAGGGCGGCAAAAGATTCGGCGGCGTCGACGCGGGTGCGCAGCACCACCGTATTGACGAACATGCCGACCAGGTCGTCGAGTTCGGGCTCACCGCGGCCGGCGACGGGGGCGCCCACGGTGACGTCGTCGGTGCCTGCGACGCGCGCCAGCAGCACCGACAGCGCGGCCCGCACCACCATGAACAGCGAGGCATTGTGTTCGCGCGCAAGGACTTCCAGCGCCTGATGCAGGGCGGGTTCGAGCGCGAAGTGGTGCGCGGCGCCGCGACTGCCCGCGACGGGCGGACGCGGCCGGTCCGTCGGCAACTCCAGCAGGGTCGGCGTGCCCGCGAGCTCCCTGCGCCAGTAGCCGAGCTGCTCGGCCAGCAGCGAGCCGGAATCCTCGGCGGCGCCGAGCATTTCCTGCTGCCACAGGGTGTAGTCGGCGTACTGCACCGGCAGCGGGGCCCAGTCCGGCGCCGCGCCCTGGGTCCGGGCGACGTAGGCGGTCATCAGGTCGCGGGTGAGCGGGCCGAGGGAGAAACCGTCGGTGGCGATGTGATGCACGACCACGGCCAGTACGTGCTCGGACTCCGCGAGCTGGAACAGCGCGGCGCGCACGGGAACTCGCTCGCAGACGTCGAAGCCGCCGAACGTCAGCCGGGCCAGCTCCATCCGCAGGTCGCTCTCGGCGATCGCGGCGACGGCCACGTCGAGTCCGGCCTCGGCCACCGGCAGCACGTGCTGGTAACCCTGGCCGTCGTGCTCGGGGTATACCGTGCGCAGCACTTCGTGCCGGTCGAGCACGTCGTCGAGCGCGGCGGTCAGCGCGGCAGCGTCGAGCGGGC
This sequence comes from Nocardia sp. NPDC057663, assembly GCF_042799895.1. NCBI lineage: Bacteria > Bacillati > Actinomycetota > Actinomycetes > Mycobacteriales > Nocardiaceae > Nocardia > Nocardia sp. NPDC057663. The sequence continues at coordinate 563,125 of NZ_JBHVHX010000002.1, forward strand.
CGGACAGGCGCAGTGCGACCGGGATGTTGTACGCGCTGGAACCTGGGTCCAGGCGCGCCATGAACCACATGCGCTGCTGGGCGAGCGAGAGCGGCACCCGCACGCCGCGCTCGCGCCGGGTCAGCGGCACCCGCACGGCCGCGTCACCGACCAGCGCGTCGAGCGCGGCCGCCAGGTCGGCGACCGTGCCGTGTTCGAAGACCGTCCGGGCCGGCACGCGCACACCGGTGACCGCGCCGAGGCGGCCTGCGAGCTGGGTGGCGAGCAGGGAGTTGCCGCCGAGGGCGAAGAAGTCGTCGTCGCGTCCGATCGGGTCGGCGCCGAGCAGCTCGGCGAAGACCCCCGCCACGGTTTCCTCGGTGCCGGTGCGCGGCGCTTCGAAAGCACGGGCGGTGAGCTCCGGTTCCGGCAGCGCCTTGTAGTCGAGCTTGCCGACCGGGGTCAGCGGCAGCCGTTCGATTCCCACGATGGCGGCGGGGACCGCGTGCTGCGGCAGCCGCTGCTCGGCCAGGCGGGTCAGCGCGACCGGGTCGACGGTTTCGCCCGCCGCGGGCACCACGTACGCGACGAGCGCGTCGACGCCGCTGGGCAGGGTGCGCACGAGCGTGGTCGCGAAGCGGACGGATGCGTCGGAGGTGAGAACGGCGTCGATCTCGCCCAGTTCGATACGGAAGCCGCGCAGCTTGACCTGGGCGTCGGTGCGGCCGAGGAAGGCCAGCTGGGGTTCGCCGTCCGCGGTGAGTTCCCATTTCACCAGGTCACCGGTGCGGTAGAGCCTGCCACCGGTGATCGGGTCGGCGACGAAGCGGGCCGCGGTCAGCCCGGCGCGCTCGTGGTAGCCGCGGGCCAGGCCGGGCCCGGCCAGATACAGCTCGCCGGGGACGCGATCCGGCACCGGCCGCAGGCGCGCATCGAGGACCAGCGCTGTCATGCCGGGAATCGGCCCGCCGATGGTGATCAGGTCGCCGGGGGTCAGCGGATCGCTGATCGAGGCCGCGACGGTGGTCTCGGTCGGGCCGTAGAGGTTGTAGAAGTTGCGGCCGGGCGACCAGCGCGCGATCAGTTCCGGCGGGCAGGCCTCGCCGCCGACGACGATGGCGGCCAGCTCAGGCAGGCCCGACCCGTCGACACCGGCGAGCGCGGCGGGGGTGATGAAGGCGTGGGTCACCCGCTCGGTGCGCAGCAGGTCGGTCAGCTCGTCGCCGCCGTAGATGTCGGGCGGGGCGATCACCATGGTCGAGCTGGCGCCGATGGCGAGGAGCAGTTCGAGGATGCTGGCGTCGAAGCTGGGCGAGGCGAAGTGCAGGGTGCGGGCCGAGCCGGTGATGCCGAAGCGGCGGATCTGCTCGGCGCACAGCCCGGCCAGGCCGGTGTGGGTGACGGCGACGCCCTTGGGGACACCGGTCGATCCGGAGGTGTAGATGATGTAGGCGATGTCGTCGCCGAATACCCTGCGGGTGCGGTCGGCGGCCGACACCGGTGCGTCCGGGGCCACGGCCAGTTCCGCGCGGCACTCGGCGGAATCCAGTGCCAGCCATCGCAGTCCCGCGTCGAGCCGGGCCGCGTCGGCGGCCAGGGCCAGGCCGAATCCGGCGCCGGAGTCGGCGAGCATGTGCGCGACGCGTTCGGCCGGGTAGCGCGGGTCGACGGGCACGAACGCGGCGCCGGTCTTGGCCACGGCCCACAGCGCCACGATCGCCTCGAGCGACCGGGTCAGCGCCAGGACGACCCGGTCACCAGGGCCGACGCCACGACCGATCAGCACCCTGGCCAGTTGGGACGACTGCTGGTCGAGTTCGGCGTAGGTGAGAGACTGCCCGGCGAAGCTGACCGCGGGCGCCTCGGGGGCGCGCTCCACGGCGGCCGTCAGCAGACGCGGCAACGTGGACACGGGCGCTCGACGGCCCCGCCGCGCGGCGGAAGAGCGGACGCCAGAAGCTTGCTCGGTCACCGGTATCTGCTTCCCTTCACCATCGATCACCCCTGCGATCGCACTACTCGAACGTCGCCCAGACTCTCGGCTACACCGGGGTATCGGGAAATTCCTGCGTGACGGTACCGCAAATATCTCATCAATTTCGGGGCAGCGGCAATTTAGGGGTTTCAGTTCGGGGCGACTGGGTATAGGGCAACCGTTCGGTATGTAACCCAGGTCATACGCAGGAAATACGCAGTGCGAACGATCTCGAGGCGGACATGACCTTTTCACATTTTGCGTCGAATCCCGCACCGGGCTGGACCTGCGAATCTTCCGCTACCTGCCATCGGGAAACGCCTTTACCGGAGACCGCAAACGCGATCTCCGGCAGCGGACGAGCAGATTCGAGCAGAGTTACCAGGCAGTAGCGGACGCTGTTTCCGGTACCCGCCGATCGGCCGACGGATCTTGCACGCGCGTGTTCCCCGCTTCGATCCATTCGGTGTCGAGCACGCCGTGGCGCGAGCGGTCGGTGCCACGCACCGCGGCCTCGCACCGGCGAGCCAGATCGCGCCGATCCACACCGGGATACTCGAGCGGCTCGAGCACGATCTCGGCGGTCATGCCTTTGCTGCGCAGCACACGCTTGGCCGAGTCGGCGAAGGTGTCGTCACCGACGAAACCCGGGACGGTGCATGGCACTCCGTGCCGGTCGAGATAGCGCAACCGGACCGGCTGGACCGGGGTCGCCGTATCGATCGCCGCCTGGAACATGGCAGGCCGCATCGAACCGTAGGCCCGGCCGCACCAGGTGGTGCCCTCCGGGAAGACGGCGATCCGGTTGCCGTCGGCGAGCCGTTGCGCGACCTGGCCGACCACACCCGGAAGTTCACGCAGGCGCGCCCGCTCGATCGGGATCACGCGGGTGAGCTGCGCGAGCCTGCCCAGCACCGGCCATTCGACCATGTCGGCCCTGGCGACGAAGCTGACCGGCTGCACCGCGGCCAGCGAGACCACGTCGGCCCAGCCGATGTGGCCGGTCACGACCATCACCGCGGTGCCGGGATCGGCGAACCCGGCGCTCGACGCGCCCTGCCCGGCCGCACGGTTGTCGACGATGCGCAGCCGCATCCCCAGGCAACCGAGCGCGGCACGGGCGTAGCGGCGCTGCAGGTTCTCGCGCCGCGACTTCGGGGTCGCGGCGGTCAGCACCGGGAAGGTGAGCACGAGTCCGATCACGCCGGCCAGCCGGGCGACCATCCTGGCGGTACCGACGTCGTCGATCGGTTCGATGCAGCGAGACCCACAGGGGCTCGACGGCATCCACGAGTGCGAGTGTGTGGCGGGCGGCGCGTCGAACACCATGGCGGTTACTTCCCGTCGAAATTGGCGGCCGCGCTCTGCAGCCGCTCCAGATACCGGGTGTTGATGGTTTCCATACCGAGCAGGGCGACGAAGTCGGCGACCGCGAAATCGGGGTCGTGCGCCGGTTCGCCGCAGATCTCGGCACCCAGGCGCAGGTACCCGCGTAACAGCGGCGGCAGCTTGGGACGGCTCGGCGGGGTCAGCTCGTCGAGGGACAGACCGTCGACGACGACCGGGCGGTGCGGGTGCACGCGACGCTCGGGGTCGCAGGCGTGGCGGCCCAGCAGCATGTCGCGCACGCCGCGCACGTTCACACCGGCCGGGTCTTCGGGGCTGTCCTGCATCGGCACCGACACGCAGCCCATCACCCAGTCGTAACCGGTGAGCTGGATGTAGTGCAGGATGCCCGCCCACATCAGGGTGAGCACCGAGCCGTTGCGGTGATCGGGCACCACGCAGGCCCGGCCCATCTCGACGATCCGGTGACCGGTGGGGTCGAGCTGGCTGAGATCGAATTCGGTCGCCGTGTAGTACCCGCCCGCGGCACTCACCTTGTCCGGCGGCAACATCCGGTAGCAGCCGACGAACTGCTCGGTGAACTCGTCACGGACCAGCAGGTGGTCGCAGTGCTCGTCGAACCGGTCGGCGTCCAGGCCGGTGCCGTTGTCGGGCATCTGAAACCCGGGCTCGGAGGCGAAGACCTGGAATCGGAGCCGCTGGGCGGCTTCCCTGTGCTCGGCATCGGACGCGACGACCAGAGAGTACCGAGACTTCCCCACCCCGGAGTCCGGCGCCGGCGCGGTCAACACGGACGAAATAGTCATACCGCTGATGAAGCCAGTCCGAGCTGGCATCGGAGCGACACATCGGTGTCGTGTCGATGCCAGCTCGGTGAACGAGATACCCATCACACCGAGCGTTCACCGATGCGCTGCTTATCGTTCGCCCACCTGCGGGTTTCTAGCCGAAGAGTCCGGTTTCGGGGCCCAATCGGGCTGCGAGATCCGGCCTGGCGGCCCGCATTCCGATGGCCCGGAACGACGATCGGCCCGCCGTCGCACGGCGGGCCGATCACGGTGTTCCTCAGGCGGCCGATCGCGCGGGTTCGGTGCGCTTACCGGTCCGCTCGGCCTCGTCGAAGCCGGGGCGGGCGGTGCCGATGAAGGCGACCAGCCACGACGCGACCGCGGCGAAGCGGTTGCGGAAGCCGACCAGATACATCAGGTGCACGGCCAGCCACATCCCCCAGGCGATGGTGCCGCGGAAGGTGATGCGGTCGTTGAGCTTCACGACGGCGCTGAACCGGCTGATCACCGCCATGCTGCCCTTGTCCCAGTAGACGAACGGCGTGCCCGCGTCCTTCTTGCGCCGGATGATGTCGGCGGCGTGACGGCCCTCCTGCATGGCGACCGGCGACTGGCCGGGGTAGCCGTTGAGCGAGGTCATGTCGCCGATGGCGTAGATGTCGGCGTGGCCGCCGACGGTCAGGTCCGGGTTGATCAGCAGCCGGCCCGCGCGGTCGGTCTCGGCGCCGGTGGCCTCGGCCAGCAGCGCCGCGAATCCGCCCGCCTGCACGCCGGCCGACCACACCACGGTCTCGGCGGCGATGCCGCGCTCGATGCCCTCGGCATCCTTGACCGTCACCTTGCCCTCGTCGATATCGGTGACGAAGGTGCCGAGCAGCACCTCGACGCCGCTGCCGGTCAGCGAGCGCTTCGCGTATTCCGAGAGCCCGCCGCCGAAGGGCGGCAGCACCGCATTCGCGCCCTCGACCAGGGTCACCGAGACCTCCTGGTGGAAGTGCCGCTTGGCGAGCTCCTTGATCTGGCCCGCCACCTCGACACCGGTCGCACCGGCGCCGACGACGACGAAGCTGAGCAGCTTGCGCCTCGTCGCCTCGTCGGCGTTCTCGGCCGCGGCGAACACCGAGGCGATCTGGGCACGCAGGCGCTGCGCGTCGTCGATGGTCTTGAGCGAGAAGGTCTTGTCGGCGAAGTCGTCGCGGCCGAAGTAGCTCTGGCTGGCGCCGGTCGCGGCGATCAGCGAGCCGTAGCTGATCTGCCGGGTACCCTCGGCGGTCTCGTAGGTGAGCACGGCGGCGTCGGCATCGATCCCGGTGACCTTGCCGAGTCGGACGTCGGCCTCGGGGTGGCGGCGCAGTACGTTCTTGATGGGCGGCGCGATCTCCTCCGGCGCGAGCACGCCGGTCGCCACCTGGTAGAGCAGTGGCTGGAACAGGTGCTCGGGCGTGCTCGAGATCAGGACGTAGCTGATTCGTGACTTGCTCAGTTGCTTGGCAGCGGCGAGTCCGCCGAAGCCCGAACCGACGATGACGACATCCGTGTGTTCCATGATCGCGCACTCCAAGATCGGTAATGAGTCCTTTCATATGAGTAAACGCGATGCGGAACGCAGATGTTTCCGGTGTTTGGGCGCATACTGAAGATGACTCTTATCTGTATGACTAATAAATAGGAGGTACCTGGTGGAACTTCGCCAGTTGGCGTACTTCGTCGCGGTGTGCGAGGAGCTCAGTTTCAGCCGCGCCGCGAGCCGCTGCTTCATCTCCCAATCCGCGATCAGCCACCAGATCGCGAGACTGGAACGTGACCTCGGCGCGCAGCTGTTCGAGCGCACGACCAGGGCCGTCGTCCCCACCGACGCGACCCTGCGGCTGCTCCCGCTGGCCAAGCAGATGCTGAGCCTGGAGTCCGCGATCCGCGCCGCCGTGCGCACCACCGGCCCGCGCATCCGCCTCGCCGCCAACATGTCGTTCGCGGCCCGCTCCCTGTCCGCGATCGCCGCCGCCCGCGCCGCCCACCCCGACGCCGAGATCGAATACGTCATCAAGCCGTTCCGTCAGCGGATCACCGCCGTCGCCGACGGCGACTGCGATCTGGCGCTGATCCGCGGCAGCGTGGATCAGCCGGGTCTGGCGGTGGAGCAGCTCTGGGTCGAAGACCTGGTGATCGCGATCTCCAGCAGTCACCCGCTGGCCGGAAAGGGCGTCGTCACCCTCGCCGACCTCAGCCCCTACCCCCTGCTCTTGCCGCCCGAGCAGGAACAGGTCCTGCTACACACCCTGATCCGCTCGGCCTTCGCCGATCTTCCGGTCGGTCCCACCTTCGGGCCCCCGATCCCACCCGATCACACCGCGACGATGGAACTGCTCAACCGCCCCGAATCCTGGACCGTCCTCTACGAGGGCCCGACCAAGGGCCTGCTCACTCTGGACCTCACCGACCACCGCCTCCGCATCCCGGTGTCGGCGGTGCTGCGCGAGGACGCGCGCCAGAATCCGATCGTGAACACGCTGCTGGCCGCGTTGCATCGACGGTGATCGTGGTGAGCCCGAAGTGGACCGAGGCACCCGGTGCGGAAGCGGCGGCTAGCCGGCGGGCGCGACGGCCAGTGCGTGCGCGACGGCCAGGTGCAGCGGCAAGGTCTCTTCGTCTTCGTCCTCGACCGACCAGATGATCTCCTCGATCGCCCGCAGGAAGGCCCAGCCGCGGGCGCGGTCGGCCGGGATGCCGAGGTCCCGTGCCGTCGCGGCGACCACGGCGCGCGCGTGCTCGGGCGTCGGCGCCGACTGCACCTGGATCATGATCAGGAAGCCCGCGTCGAAAGCGGCCTCACCCAGGTAGGGCTTCGGATCGATCAGCAGCCACGGTTCCCGTTCGGCCGCAACGATATTGCCCAGATGGGTGTCGCGATTCACGACGAGCAGTGGTCCGACCGGGACGGCGAGCCGCGCACACCAGGCCGAAGCCTGCTCGCGCAGATCCGCCGGAAGCACTTCGGCGAGTTCGGGTTCGGGCTGCCGCAGCCGTTGCGCCCATTGCGCGACCACGTCGGTCGCCGTCGGCAGCGGCGGATAGTCACCGGGAACGCCACTCGGCTCCCGCCGCAACCGGCGAAGTACCGTGCACGCCAGGCGAACCCGGCTCGCGTTCTCCGGCCTGCCCTCCAGACTCGGGAACCCCGGCTGCTCGAGCAGCGGCTGTCCCGGCCGGGCCCACTCCATCAGCATCGCGCCGCTGTCGGCATCGAACCGGTACAGCGTCACGGCCCCCTCCCCGCCGTAGCAGAACAACCCGGTCGCCTCCGCGACATTCTCCTCATCGACCACCGGCACCTTGAGCACCGCCACCGACCCGTCGCCGCGTCGCACCGGCGCGACGAACGCGTGCGTGCCACCCTCGAACGCCGGGCCGATCACCGTCAACCCCCAAGCCCCACACAGCTTTTCCACCAGCCCCGGCAGATCCTCGAGCCACCGCTGCCCCACCGCCCCGAACACCTCCAGCACCGTCTCCTCGACCTCCGGCGGCACCTCGATCGGCAATGTCATCACCCACCCCACCCTGCCACGCCCACCCGCGTCGGCCCATTACCGCCTGACCGGGGCACGGCGCGATGAAAGTCCCGGACCGTCGGCACCTCGGCAGACGAACCCTTCCCGGTCGGCTCGAAACCCTGCCGGGATTGCTCCCTGCTCAAAAGGCCAGCGACGACCAGGGAATCTCGATCGAGAACGGGTACGGGAAGGAGATACCAGCAGTCGCCCCAGGGCTCCACTCGCCGGCGAGCAGGTAGTTCGCGTGCCGGAGCGGACGCACTCCCGGCGGAAGCTCGGCGTGACCGATTTCGAGGATGTAGACGCGAAGGGCTCCGATGCCGGTGAGATCCTGCGTCAGCTCGACTTCCCAGTACGACGGAATGCCCGCACCCGCATAACGGGCCTTCTTCGCTTCGATCTCGGTGGTTGTGTTCGACGGCGACAGCACCTCACCGACGAGCACCGTGTCGGAGGCGCGGACATCGGCGCCCGGCGACAGGCAGCGGTGAACGAGGAAGTCCGGGGTGACGAAGTCGGACTTTCCGGTGTTGCCGAAGAAGACATTCGTCTCGAGATTTCCTCGCCAGCATCGTTCGGGGTGCGACAACCTGTCGTCGCTGGAACAACGCCTGATTTCCTGCGCAAGTAGCAATGTCGCCAATTGATGTTCACCTGGCCCACGACGCACCCACACAACTCGCCCGTCCCACAACTCGATCTGGGCGGCGACCTCCTCGGGTAGCTTCTCCAGCTCTTCCCAAGTCATCGCCTCGGGCAGGTCAGGGCGGTCGACGCTCGGCACGGCCATTCACCCATGCTACGCAGCGGCGACGACATCTCTCGCGAGACGCAATGCGGCCCCGCCCGGAAACCCGGACGGGGCCGCATTGCGCTCAGCGACGAGACCTTATCCCTTGTGGGACTTCACGGCCTCGGTCAGCTGCGGGGCGACGTTGAACAGGTCGCCCACGATGCCGTAGTCGGCGATCTCGAAGATGGGAGCCTCTTCGTCCTTGTTGACCGCGACGATGGTCTTCGAGGTCTGCATGCCGGCGCGGTGCTGGATCGCGCCGGAGATGCCCAGGGCGATGTAGAGCTGCGGGGAGACCGTCTTACCGGTCTGACCGACCTGGAACTGGCCCGGGTAGTAGCCCGAGTCGACAGCGGCACGCGAGGCGCCGACGGCAGCACCGAGCGAGTCGGCCAGCGCCTCGACGACCGCGAAGTTGTCGGCGGAACCGACACCACGGCCACCGGAGACGACGATGCTCGCCTCGGTCAGCTCCGGACGGTCGCCGCCCACGATCGGCTCACGCGAGATGACCTTGACGACGCCCTCTTCCTGGGCCGGAACCTCGACGACGACCTGCTCGCCCGCGCCGGCCTGCGGGGCCGCCTCGACGGCGCCAGGGCGGACCGAGATCACCGGCACGTCGCCGGTGGCCTTGGCCTCGACGGTGAACGCGCCACCGAAGATGGAGTGCACGGCCGAGCCGTCGGCGTTGACGCCGATGACGTCGACGAGCAGGCCGGAGCCGATGCGCGCGGCGAGGCGGCCCGACACCTCCTTGCCCTCGGCGGTGGCGGCGACCAGCACGGCGGCGGGCGAGGCGGACTCGACCAGACCGGCCAGCACGTCGACCTTCGGGGTGACCAGGAAGCCCTCGATGTCGTCGGACTCGGCGACGTAGATCTTCTCGGCGCCCGCGGCGGCCAGCGCGGCGGCCAGCTTGTCGGCGGTACCGGCCGGGCCGGTCACGACGGCGGCGGGCTCGCCCAGGGTGCGGGCGGCGGTGAGCAGTTCGGTGCTGATCTTCTTCACGGCACCGTCGGCGTGCTCGATGAGCACAAGTACTTCAGCCATTGTTCTTTCTCCTTCGAAGTCTCGGACGGGGCCGGATCAGATGATCTTCTGACCGATGAGGTAGGTGGCGATCTGGTTGCCGCCCTCGCCCTCGTCCGCGATCTTCTCGCCCGCGGTGCGGGCGGGCTTCGGGGTGGAGCCGGTGACCTGGGTGCCGGCGTTGGCGACGCCCACGGTCGACGGGTCGATGCCCAGATCGGCCAGGGTGAAGACCTGAACTTCCTTCTTCTTCGCGGCCATGATGCCCTTGAAGGACGGGAAGCGCGGCTCGTTGATCTTCTCGGTGACCGAGACGATGGCCGGCAGGGACGCCTCGAGCTTGAAGACGCCCTCGTCGGTCTCACGCTCGCCGGTGATCTTGTCACCGTCGACGGTCAGCTTGCGCAGGTGCGTCAGCTGCGGGATGCCCAGGTACTCGGCGATGATCGCCGGCACGGCACCCGCGCGACCGTCGGTGGCCTCGTTACCGGCGATGACCAGCTCGACGCCCTCGACCTGGCCGAGCGCGCCGGCCAGCACCCACGCGGTCTGCACGGCGTCGGAGCCGTGGATCGCCGGGTCGTTGATGTGGATGGCCTTGTCGGCACCCATGGACAGCGCCTTGCGGATGGCCTCGGTGGCGCGATCCGGACCGGCGGCCAGCACGGTGACCTCGCCGCCCTGGGCCTCCTTGATCAGCAGCGCTTCCTCGACGGCGCGCTCGTTGATCTCGTCGAGGACGGCGTCGGCAGCCTCGCGGTCGAGGGTGTAGTCACCATCGGTCAGCTTGCGCTCGGACCAGGTGTCAGGAACCTGCTTGATGAGTACGACGATGTTCGGCATCGGTCTTCGTCGACCTCCTTCTGGATACACGTGTGTGGTGGCCGCACGAGCGGGGGCCGTACGTCCGTGAGTAGCTCAGAGCGGAACACTACCCTACGCTAAGTTACTCGTGGGTAACCTACATGCACAAGAGGTTCCCATCCGGTCCCTGAATCCTGCAAGGACCGGCGGTACCAGTAACGTCGGACGAATGAGCGAGGCTGTGATCCCTGCCGCACCCGTGGCCGCCACACATGAACCACTGCCGTTGACCGGTGAGCGGACCGTGCCCGGCATCGCCGAGGAGAACTACTGGTTCCGTCGGCACGAGATCGCCTACGCCCGGCTGCTCGACCGTTGCACCGGCAAGACCGTGCTCGAGGCGGGTTCGGGCGAGGGCTACGGCGCCGACATGATCGCCGGCGTGGCCGCGCGTGTCGTCGGTGTCGACTACGACGAGGGCGCCGTCGCGCACGTGCGCGCGCGCTATCCGCGCGTCGAGATGATCCAGGGCAACCTCGCCGAGCTGCCGCTGGAGGACGAAACCGTCGATGTCGTCGTGAATTTCCAGGTCATCGAGCACCTGTGGGACCAGGCACAGTTCCTGCGCGAGTGCCTGCGCGTGCTGCGCCCTGGCGGGCAGCTGCTGATCAGCACGCCGAACCGGATCACCTTCTCCCCCGGCCGCGATACCCCGCTCAACCCGTTCCACACCCGCGAACTCAACGCGGCCGAGCTGACCGAATTGCTGGTCGAGGCCGGTTTCACCGTCTCCGAGATGCTCGGTGTGCACCACGGCGCGAGCCTGAAAGCGTTGGACGCCAAGCACGGTGGGTCGTTCATCGACGCCCAGATCGAGCGCGCGCTGGCCGGTGAGCCGTGGCCCGCCGACCTGACCGCCGACGTCGCCGCCGTCACCATCGACGATTTCGATCTGCGCGCGGGCGATATCGACGCGAGCCTGGACCTGGTGGCGATCGCCGAAAAGGCAAGGCGTTGACCGACTCCCGCTCCGCCCGGTCCGGCTCGGTGCCGGGCCAGTTCACGCTCGTCCTACACTCCCACCTGCCCTGGCTGGCCCATCACGGACGCTGGCCGGTCGGCGAGGAATGGCTCTACCAGTCCTGGGCCGCGTCCTATCTGCCCCTGGTGCGGGTACTGAAAAACCTTGCGGCCGAAGGCCGTACGCGTCTGCTGAGCCTGGGCATCACCCCGGTGCTCGCCGCCCAGCTCGACGATCCGCACTGCCTGGCCGGCATGCACCACTGGCTGGGCAACTGGCAGTTGCGCGCCGACGAGGCGTCGATGTCGGGCAATGTGGCGCTGGGCCGACACGAACATCGGCTCGCCGCAACGGCGTTGACCGAATTCGAACGTGACTGGCGGCACGGCAGCGCCCCGGTGTGGCGCTCGCTCATCGACGCCGACGCGATCGAACTGCTCGGCGGTCCGCTCGCCCATCCCTTCCAGCCACTGCTCGACGAGCGACTGCGCCAGTTCCAGCTCACCGAGGGCCTGGCCGACGCGCGACTGCGCTGGGGCACCACCCCCACCGGCATCTGGGCGCCCGAGTGCGGCTACACCCCCGGCATGGAACGTAATTACGACGCCGCGGGTGTGACGCATTTCATGGTCGACGGGCCCTCGCTGCGGGGCGATACCACCCTCGGCAGGCCGGTGCGCGACTCCGATGTGCTCGCGTTCGGACGCGATCTCCAGGTGAGCTACCGCGTCTGGTCGCCGAAACAGGGCTACCCGGGGCAGAGCGCGTACCGCGATTTCCATCACTACGACCACGCGACGGGTCTCAAGCCGTCGCGGGTGACCGGCAAAACCGTCGCCGGTCCTGACAAGGCCCCTTACGATCCCGAACTCGCCGCGGGCGCCATCACGCGCGATGTCGCGGACTTCGTCGAGACCGTCCGCAGCAGGCTGATCGAGGAGTCCGAGCGGATCGGCCGACCGGCCCTCGTGGTGGCCGCCTTCGACACCGAACTGTTCGGTCACTGGTGGCACGAGGGCCCCGAATGGCTCGAGCAGGTGCTGCGCGCCCTGCCGGAAGCCGGCGTGAACGTCGGCACTCTCGCCGACGCCCGTGACAACGGGTATGTCGGCGAACCTGTGCAGCTCAACGACTCGTCGTGGGGTTCGGGCAAGGACTGGCGGGTGTGGGCGGGCGACCAGGTCGCCGACCTCGTCGAGCTCAATGCCGACGTCGTCCGGCTGGCGCTGGACACCCTGGACAAGGTCCGCCGCGACGGCTCGCTGCGCGATCCGGTCGCCGACCAGTTGCTGCGCGAGGCGATCCTGACCGTCTCCAGCGACTGGGCGTTCATGGTCAGCAAGGACTCCGCCGCCGGGTACGCCCGCGACCGGGCCCACGAGCACGCGCACGCCGTGCGCGAACTCGCCGAGGCCATCGGGGCTGGCCAGTTCGCCAAAGCGACCCGTCTCGCGGCAGGATGGAACGCGGCCGACGGATTCTTCCCAGGTCTGGACGCGCGGCGGTTGCCGACCGCTGTCCCGTCGGCCGCCGCTGAAGGATTCGCATGAAGATTTTGATGGTGTCGTGGGAGTACCCGCCGGTCGTGGTCGGCGGGCTCGGTCGGCACGTCCATCACCTGGCCGTGGAGCTGGCCGCGGCCGGTCACGAGGTCGTGGTGCTGGCCCGCAGGCCGACGGGCACCGACTCGATCACCCATCCCACGCACTCCTACATCGCCGACGGCGTGCTCGTCGTGGCCGTGGCCGAGGACCCGCCGTGCTTCGACTTCGGCGAGGACATGCTCGCCTGGACGCTGGCGATGGGGCACGCGATGGTCCGCGCAGGTGTCGCGCTCGGCAAGCCCGGCGTCGGCGAGGGCTGGACGCCGGATGTGGTGCACGCGCACGACTGGCTCGTCGCGCACCCGTCGATCGCGCTGGCCGAGTACTACGACGTTCCGCTGGTGGCGACCATCCACGCCACCGAAGCCGGTCGCCACAGCGGCTGGGTGTCGGGGCGGGTCAACAAGCAGGTGCACTCGGTCGAGTGGTGGCTGACCAACGAGGCCGATCAGATCATCACCTGCTCGACCTCCATGCAGGACGAGGTGGAGCGGCTCTACGGGCCCGAGCTCTCGCCGATCACGGTGATCCGCAACGGCATCGATGTCGGCGCCTGGACCTTCCGTCCGCGCGCACCGCGCTCCGGCCCGCCGAAGCTGCTGTACGTGGGCAGGCTCGAATACGAGAAGGGCGTGCAGGACGCGATCGCCGCGCTCCCCCGCATCCGCCGCGCGCACCCCGGCACCACCTTGACCGTGGCCGGTGTCGGCACCCAGTTCGACTGGCTGCGTGAACGCGCCCGCGTGCATCGCGTCGCGCGGGCCGTGCACTTCGTCGGCAGTCTCGGACACGAGGAACTGCTCGGCTGGCTGCACGGCGCGGACGCCATCGTGCTGCCGAGCCGGTACGAGCCGTTCGGCATCGTCGCCCTGGAAGCCGCCGCCGCTGGAGTGCCGCTGATCGCCTCCACCGCGGGCGGCCTGGGCGAGGCCGTCATCGACGGCGTCACCGGCGCCTCCTTCGAACCGGCCGACGTGGACGGCATCGTCGACGCGGCCCGCGCCGTCCTCGACGACCCCGCGACCGCGCAGGACCGCGCCTACAACGCCCGCGAGCGGCTCACCGCCGACTTCGCCTGGGACGTGGTGGCCGCGGAGACCGCGCAGGTCTACTCGGCCGCCAAACGCCGCGTGCGGACGTCGCTGGGCCGCCCCGACATCGTGGAACGGCCGCTGCCGGAGCGCGATCCGAAGTAGTGGACGCTTCTCGACGCGCGACCGTGGCGGTCGCGCGCCGAGCTCGAGTTCACCCACAACGCATGACGCCGAGGCAGCCACCCGGCTCTACCGTCGCTGGTGCCGACCACCACGACGAAGGAGCCGCGCCATGCCCTTGCAGCAGATCCCGCACCTGCCCGCCGCGACGATCGGCCTGCGCGCGTCCGGAACCGTCACCGCCGAGGACTACACCACCGTCCTCGACCCGGCGATCGACGCGGCCCTCCGACACGAACAGCCGGTCAACCTGGTCTACGTCCTCGGCCCCGACTTCGACCGCTACTCCCTCGACGCGATGTGGCAGGACCTCAAGCTGGTCAGGCTGCCACGCAGCGCCTGGGGCCGCATCGCCCTGGTCACCGACCACAAGGCACTGGGCGAAGCCGTCCACCTGTTCAGCTTCCTCATCCCCGCGGAGGTGCGGGTCTTCCCCGTCGCGAACGAGAGCGACGCCATCGCCTGGGTGGCGTGACAGGTCTTCAGCGTCCGGTGGTGGGCTTCTTCAGGCCGGGTGGATGCCGCCGCCGTGATAGCGGGTGGCGGCGTTCCAGAGGAAGAAGCTGTCGATGCCCGCGTCTCGGGTGGCGTCGATCTGGGCGCGCAACTCGGCGTCGCCGTAGGACACGCCGAGGCTGAAGTCCTGGAGCCACGGGATCACGGTGGCGCCGGTGCCCGCCGTGCTCTTCTGGAAGTCCTGCAGCGAGCGGAAGATGATGTCGTAGGGCTGTGCGTTGGGGTTGGCGACGCCGTACTCACCGGAATTCCAATGCGACGGATAGAGCATGGGCGCGACGAAGTCGACGCTGCGGGCCATGAGCGGGATGTCCTGGGCGATCTCGTCCGGGCGGGTGGAGGCGATTCCGTAGACCGCGGCGCTCAGATGCGCTCCGGCCAGGTGCACCGGGTAGCGGCTCTGGGCGAGGAATTCCGCGACCGCGGCGCTGGGGGTCTCGGTGAGTCCGGCGAAATTCATGCTGGACAGGCTGCCGTCCGGGCGGCGGACGTAGTCGTACATGATGCCGTCGAAGCCGAGCTGTGCGGCCTCCACCGCGAGGTCGATGTTGTATCGGCGCACGTCGGGATGGGCGACATTGGTGAAGGCGATCGGGCCGTAGTGGCTGGAATAGGGCTGCCCGGACGGATTCTGGACAACCCAGTCGGGTCGGCCGTTGTGCCAGGCCCAGGCGGCCACGGTCGGATCGCGGAACGCGACAATGCGGCCGACCACCTGCAGGCCGAGGTCGTGCAATTGCCGCAGGGCGGCGGGCGCATCGTAAATCGAAGCGACAGCACCGGATTCGCGGGCGAGGGGGACCTGGGAGTCGTAGCCGACGACGCCGTCCTCGTCCTTGATGTCGAGCTGCACGGTATCGATACGGCCTTCGCGAGCGAGATCGAGCACGGCTTCGCGCAGGCCCTCGTGCGACCAGGCGTGCGCGGTGACGTGCACGGCCCGCATCCGCGGCAGCGTGCGCGCCGTGACGACGGTGCTGCTGCTCTGATTGCCCGCGGCGTCCGCCGCCACGACCTCGACGGCGGGAGCCCACGGCACGGAGATCTCGAAGGCCCCGTCCGGACCGGGAGTCACCGATTCCTCACCGATGGACACGCGCACGGCGTCGATGGCGGTGCCGCGCAGCACGACCGGGGCGCGATAGGAGCGCACCGGATCAGGTGGTGTCACCTGCAGGGTCGGCGCGACGGTGTCCGCGGCCGAAACCGCGGATCTGCTCAACGCAAATCCGGCCAGCAGCGCGACTACCACCAACGCGAGGACAGCAACTGCGGCGATCATCGCCAAACGCCGCCGATCGACCGACTGGATCCACAATCCCAACGCCCACACCACCTTCCGCTACCGTTGTCAGGCCCACTATTTCGCAGGTCCGATGCAAACTGCCGGGGTATCGAAAGAACACGGGAAAAGCTTTGCCGCCGCGTTACATTATCGCGATGGGAGGCAGATCGAACCCGGTATTCCACCGCGTGTCCACGCTCTTGCTGGCCGCGGCGCTCACCGCCTGCACAGCGGAGGGCGCACCGGCTCCGGCCGGACAACCGGCCGGGCCCGCGACGACAGCGGAATCGCCACCGCCGAATCCGGCCGAGATCGCCGCCAACGAACTCGGATTCGTCCCGGTCCTGATGTATCACCAGATCGCAGCGAACCCGGCCGGCGAATACGACCAGACCCCGGCGGAGTTCCGGGACGAACTGGAACGTCTCTACCGCGAGGGCTACCGCCCGGTGACCGCCGCGCAATACATCTCCGGCGACCTCGACCTGCCCGCGGGCACCCATCCGGTAGTGCTGACCTTCGACGATTCGACCGGTAGCCAGCTCGCCTTCACCGACACCGGCGCCGTGGCCCCGGACAGCGCCGCGGGCATCCTCGCCGAGTTCGGCTCCCGCTACCCCGACTTCCGGCCTGTCGCCACGTTCTACGTCAACAACGAGCCCTTCGGCGGCGACCCGCGCGCCCTGCCCTGGCTCGTCGCCCACGGCCACGAAATCGGCGCGCATACGGCAAGCCACGCCCACTTGGCGAGCCTGGACACCGACGGCGTACAGCGCGAGCTGGTGCAGAACGTGCGCGCGGTGACCGCGGCCGCGCCCGGCGTCACTGTGCGCACCATGGCGCTACCGCTGGGCATCCATCCCCGCGATCAGGCGCTGGCCACCGCGGGCAGCTGGGACGGCACGCCCTACCGCTTCGACGCCGTGATGCTGGTGGGCTCGAACCCCGCCCCAGCGCCGTACGGTGCGGTCGACCCCGGCGGCGTGCCACGCATCCGATCGGGCCGGGGTGCCGTCCCGTTCGATTCGGCCTATTGGCTGGACTGGCTGGCCGCCAACCCGGAACATCGCTACACCGCCGACGGCGACCCGGCGCGCATCTCCTTCCCCCGGCATCTCACGGCGGATCTCGGCGCGCGCTGGTCGGACCGGACCAACCCGTACTGATGCCAGGTCAGGCGTCGGGTGTGAAGGCGAAGATCTCGCCGACGCGGGTGGCCACGACGACCTCGCCCTTCGGTCCGACGGAGGTGCCGGTGGTGGTGCCGGTGGCGGCGGGGAGGACGTCGGAGTCGACGGTGTTGCCGGTGGTGGTGTCGAAGGTGATCAGGCTGAGGCCCGCGCCGATGGCCGCGACGGTGTACCCGATGCCGCCCGCGGTCTGGGCGGGGGTGCCGCGCAGGGCGAGGTCTTTGCGTTCCCAGGCGAGCTCGGCGCGGTCGCCGCGGTCGTGCAGGGCCATCAGGTAGCCGTCGTCGCCCGCGGGGATGATCAGGTCGCCGACCAGGGAGATGCCGCGGCTGGGGGTCCAGCCGAGGGCGTGGGTCCAGCGGGTGCTGCCGTCCTCGGTGTTCACGGCGATCAGGCGGCCGCTGTTGTCACCGACGTAGACGGTGGCGCCGTCGCCGGAGAGGGTCGGGCTGGTGGCGCTGCCGCCGGTCAGCATGTCGGCGCTCCACTCCTGGGCGATTTTGCCGTCGGCGTAGCGCATCGCGCGCAGCGAGGCGGCGGACTTGCCGGGCTCCCACACGGTGACGAAGAACCGGCCCGTCTCGGGGTCGACGGCGGTGGTGTTGGCGACCGCGCAGCGCGGGCCGCCGATCCGGCAGTCGTCGAGACCGTCGCCGGAGGCCGGGCGGGTCAGGCCGGGCAGTTCCAGGAAGTCGGGCTCGCCGAGCAGCTGCAGCGTCGGCACCTCGCGACCGCCGGTCTGGCGGCTCAGGACGTCGACCTGACCGGACTGGGTCACCGTCAGCAGTTTGCCGTCAGCGGTGAACTGGATCGCCACCGGCACCCCCGCCACCGGCGTGCGCCAGCGCGGCTGACCGAGGTAGTTGAAGGAGTTCACCGCGCCGTCGTCGCCGACGTAGACATTGCTGACGCCGTCGACCACGGTCGGCGCCTCGATCGTCGACGGGCCGAGCGGGTTGCAGAAGCGCTTGCGTCCGGTGCGCATCTGGTAGGAGAAGATCGCGCAGTTGCCGGTGCTCGACGTGACGAACATCTGGCCCTCGGGGCCGATCGTCAACGGCTGGGCGATCGGGCCGCCCACCGGGCGCGACCAGCTCAGCGACATCGACTCCGCGCCGGTCACCGGGCTCGCACCGCCGTTGCGGCCGTCGTGATGGGCTGCGGGCCAACCCTTTCCGCTGCCGACCGTGATGTCGTCCACGTCGGTGCCGCATCCTGCCAATGCCACCACACCGGCGGCAGCGAGCGAGGCCGCGACGCGAGTCCGAGTTCGCACCTGCTGATCTCCCTGTGTAATCGAGCCGATGATCGGGGGTATCGCACGGTAAGCGTGCGCTCCGAAAGTACTCTGTGTTACCGATGACCGAATCCCCGGGGCAGGCCCGGTGCGATCACGACGGGAGAGTAGTTCGTGACGAGCATGTGGGGCGCGCCGCTGAGCGCGCGCTGGCGTGGTTCACGCCGCCGCGATCCGCAGCAGGCGCGGTTTCTGACCAGGGACTCGCTGCGCTGGGTGCTCGCCAACCGCGCCTACACCCCCTGGTACCTGGTGCGGTACTACCGGCTGGCCAAGTTCCGGCTGGCCAACCCGCACATCGTGCTGCGCGGCATGGTGTTCCTGGGCCGCAATGTGGAGATCCACGCGACCCCGGAATTCGCCCGCATGGAGATCGGCCGCTGGGTACACATCGGTGACGGCAACGCCATCCGCTGCCACGAGGGTTCGCTGCGCATCGGCGACAAGGTGGTCTTCGGCAAGGACAACGTCGTCAACACCTACCTCGACATCGAGATCGGCGAATCCACGCTGGTCGCCGACTGGTGCTACATCTGCGACTTCGACCACAAGATGGACGACATCACCCTGCCCATCAAGGACCAGGGCATCGTGAAGAGCCCCGTCCGGATCGGCCCCGACACCTGGATCGCCGCCAAGGTGACCGTGCTGCGCGATACCCGCGTCGGGCGTGGGTGCGTGCTGGGTGCGCACGCGGTGGTCCGTGGGGACATCCCCGACTACAGCATCGCCGTCGGCGCGCCGGCCAAGGTCGTCAAGAACCGCAAGGTCGCCTGGGACGCC
This sequence comes from Nocardia sp. NPDC057663, assembly GCF_042799895.1. Classification (NCBI taxonomy): domain Bacteria; kingdom Bacillati; phylum Actinomycetota; class Actinomycetes; order Mycobacteriales; family Nocardiaceae; genus Nocardia; species Nocardia sp. NPDC057663. Next base: position 582,304 of record NZ_JBHVHX010000002.1, read on the forward strand.
ACCGCCGAGGAGCGGGCCGCCTACATGGCCGCGCTGGCCGATATCGAGCGTAAGAAGAACGCCGCGGCGCGGGCGTAATCACCTCCCGGCTGCGCGGTCGAGGGCTGAGAGGTTTCAACCCCAGGGATGATGGTTTTCCGCTCGTTCTACGAGCAGAGTTATTGGTGTCGATCTTGCGGGACCCTTCGCTTGGCGTGGGTTCCCACATTTCCTACCGAAGGAACCATCATGACCAAGAATAGAATTCGTGTTGCCGCAGCAACTGCGGCGCTCGCGCCGATAATCGCGCTGGGTTCCGGCTTCGCCACCGCGGCTCCCGCCGATTCCGTTGTGCCGGTGATTGCACCGGTACCCGTTCAAGTCGAGCCCGCCGTGCTATTGGTGCCGTTTACATTAGGGCTCAGCCTACTCGGGTTGCCGCTCTGCTTCTTGCCACCGATTCTGCCCTTGGGTACGGTCCCCTGCATCGTCGCTGTATGACCCGCTGAACAAGTACCGCGACGCAATGCGCCGGCCCGGCGAAGGCCAGCGGCGTCATGCACTGCCCCGACATGGTCGCCATGCCGGACCGGCAGGGGCAAAGTAGCCGGCCAGTACCACACCGCCGGTTCCGGCTCGTGCTATCCCTGGCCAAGACTCAACGTTGCGACCCCCGCAAACCAGGGCTCGAGCTGGGTCGAGCTGCCCCGCCCCGCAGCAGCCGACCCGTCCCCGACCGGTATGGAGAGCTGTCGGGGGTGGTCGGTACGGTCGCACCGTGGACAGTTATGCGGCGCTGCTGCGCGGGATCATGCCGACCAACCCGAACATGCGCAACGAGAAGTTGCGCGGCGTATTCGAGGGCCTGGGCTTCGACAAGGTCGCCTCGGTACTGACCAGCGGCAATGTCGTCTTTCGCACCGCCGATGACCGGGCCGACCTGGAAGAGCGTATTCAGCAGGCCCTGGCCACCGAGCTGGGCATCCCCGGCGGGACCATCATCCGTAGTCACTCCGAACTGCGTGAGCTCCTCGACCGCGACCCCTTCGAAGGTCTCCCCCACGAACGCGGTTCCTACCTCACCGTCACCTTCTTCAAGAACACCATGCGCGAAGCGGACACGAAGGCCTTCGACGACGATCCCCTCACGCGCGTGATCGGCTACGACCGCAAGGCCCGCGCCTTCCTCACCGTCATCGACAACAGCACCGGCAAGACCCCCGACTTCATGGCCCGCCTGGAGAAGACCTACGGCAAGGACATCACCACCCGCACCTGGCTCACGGTCCAGCGGGTGGTGAAGAAGATGGAGAGTTAGCTACTGGTACAGGCCCTCGCCGCGCTGGGTGTCGAAGTACTCGCGCACCTCGGAGATCTTGCCGTCCGTGACGACGAAGTTCGCGATGTAGGCGTTGTCGTACTCGTGGCCTGATGTCGTGGTCGCCTTCGATCGCCACTCGACGACGGCGTTCGAGTCGCCGAAGGTCAGGCTGAGCAGGTCGGTGGTGAATGAGCCCGGCTGCATCCGAGCCATCGCGATCGGGAAGAACTCCCCGACGATGGCGTCCGGCCCGTGCCAGGTGCCGGAGTTGGGCAGACGGCCTGGTGCGAACCATCGCGCGTCGTCGGTGAAGCACCCCTTCAAAAGCTCCGGGGTCCCGGACTGGAGTGCGGCGAAGTAACGATGGATGGCGGCCTCGGCGGAGTTCTCGTTGGTCACCGGCACAGCTTAGCCGCAGTGGGGAACATATGTTCGATAGCGGCTACGCCGCGCCGGCTCGGACGTGTCCTACCGGGCAGCGTGGGCCGTACAGAGGAAAACCGTTGCGTTGCGGCCGATTCGAGTGATCACCAAGATATAGGGCCGGGTGCCGCGCTGCTTGAGCTTCTTACGCAGGGCGTCCGGGTCGATATCGACGCCTCGGATGAGGATTTCCAGCGAACCGCAGTCGCGCCGGGACAACTCCTGGCGCAGCGTCTTCTCGCGGAGTTCGAAGCGGTCCTCGATACGGAAGCCGCGCATGCCCGTGGGGACGGTGTCGCCGGTGAGGTAGGCGATCTGGGGATCCAGTTGCCAGAGACCGTGTTTCGCGGCGTAGTGGCGCACCAGGCCCGCGCGCACGATCGCGCCGTCGGGGTCGACGATCCACTCGCCGGGGGCGCGCTCGGGGATGTCGTCGGGGTCGGCGTCGGTGAGAGTGGTTGCGCCGCCGCGGGAATCGAGGACGGTGGCGCGGCGGGTGATGCCGGATTCGGTCAGCCCGGGCGACCACAGGCACGCTTCGCGGACCGCGCCGTCGAGGGAGACCACCTCGATCTCACCGTCCCAGCCGAGCCGGTCGAAATCCAGTCCGGGAGCGGACTTCACGGCGATATCGCGGCCCGCGTAGGCGGCCAGCAGGTCGGGCAACGGGGGCTGGAGTTTCGCGGGGTCATAGGTGCGGCGACCGTCGGCGCGGCGGGCCGGATCGGCGATGATCACGGTGTCCCGGGACGTGGGGGTGAGGGCATCGGCCTTGGCCAGCACTATGTTTCGTCCGCGGATCGGCGAACCCACCTCATGCGGAGCCCCGTCGGCGCGAGTAGCGGCCTGCTCGACGGCTGTGCCGAAACCTGTCGCCGACAGCGGCGCGACACCGAGGTTGTGGGCGGCCATCGCCAAACGCACCTCGTCGAGGTCGCTGCCGATGACGGCGGGGCACACCTCGGCCAGCTGGGCCAGCTCGGCCCCGATCGAACAGGTGACATCGTGCACCGCCCGACCGGCCAACCGCGCGGCCCGGTGCCGGGCGACCAGCGCGGGCGTGGCCTGCTGCAACGCGTCATCGGTGAACAGCCACTCGGCCGCCGCGGGCAGCTTCACCGCGGCCTTGCGCCGCAACCGCACCGTCTCGATCAGCGCGGCGGCATGCGCGTCGTGCGAGCGACGCACCTGCTCGATATCGCGCAGGTGCGTCGCCGGGGTCAGCTCCAGCCGGTCGACCTCGGCGAGCGCGGCGGATCCCGCCGCGCTGCCCAGATAGGCGACGTCGTCGCGGCCGAAGCGGTACCCCACTTACTTCTGCGCTGCGCCCGGCTTCACGCCGGTGATCATCGCGTTGTAGAAGAACTCGCGCGGGACGACCTTGCGCAGGACGTTCTCGTCGAGCCAGCTCAGGCCCAGCCAGGCGCGGTACTGCGCCATGCGGTAGCCGATGGTCAGCTTCTCGTCGGGGACGGCGGCCTCGAAGGTGCGCACCGGCCAGCCCCACAGGGCGGCGGCGAACTCTTCGGTGGTGGCCTTCACGTCGACGGCACCGGCCGACTTGGCCATCTTCTCGAGATCGCTCGGGTCGAAGGTGTGCAGGTCGACGACGGCCTCGAGCGCAGCGGCGCGGGACGACTCGTCCAGCTCGGTCTGTGGACGACGCCAGCCGGACAGGAACGGCAGCTTGGTGATCTCGGTGGTCACCTTCCAGGTGGCCTGGCCGAGCTTGCGAGCGTAGAGGTTGCCGATGGTGGTCGGCTCACCGGCGAACACGAAACGCCCGCCCGGCTTGAGCACCCGCAGGCACTCCTTGAGGGCCAGCTCCACGTCCGGGATGTGGTGCAGCACAGCGTGGCCGCAGACCAGGTCGAAGGTGTCGTCGTCGTACGGGATGGTCTCGGCGTCGGCGACGCGACCGTCGACATCCAGGCCGAGGTGCTCGGCGTTGCGCAGCGCGACCTTGACCATGCCGGGCGAGAGGTCGGTGACCGAGCCCTTCTTCGCGATGCCGCCCTGCATCAGGTTCAGCAGGAAGAACCCCGTGCCGCAGCCGAGCTCGAGCGCCCGTTCGTAGGGCAGCGGGGCGGGGCCGACCGCGAGGTCGAACCGGCCGCGGGCATACGCGATACAGCGTTCGTCATAGGAGATCGACCACTTGTCGTCGTACGTCTCCGCTTCCCAGTCGTGATACAGGACCTGGGCGAGCTTGGTGTCCTTCAGCGCTGCTTCGACCTCGGCCTCGGTGGCGTGCGGGTTCGGCGCCGGGTCATCGGGGTGAACCGTCATAACCGCCAAGAGTAATAGGAGACCCGCGGCCCGCCGCTCCGGGTACTCGGCCGGGGCTGTGAGCGCGGTTCTTCAGGCACCGGGCATGCGGTTCCAGCCACGTCGATGGGAGGTGGCTGGGAAGTTACCCATGTGCTCACGAGATCACCAAGCGCGAAGTTAACGATGGTTCCGGTCGAGTTGCTACCGTCCGGTGAATGTCGCGCTGTTCGGACCCTCGGCGGCGAAGGTGCGGGTGCCGGTGCAGGCGTCGTCGGTGTCGAACAGCGCCGACCATTCGGTGACGGCGGTGGAGTGACCGTGCGGGCCCGCTTCGAAGACCGCCTTGGCGGCGGCCAGGGCCCGCGGCGCGGCCGTCACGAACTGCTCGGCCCAGCGGCGGGCCGCGGTGAGGACGTCGTCGGGCGCGACGACCTCGTCGACCAGACCGAGCGCCGCGGCTTCCTCGGCGTCGACGAATCGACCGGTGTAGACCAGGTCCTTGGCGCGGCTCGCGCCGATCAGCAGCGACAGCCTGCGGATCCCCGACAGCGGGATCAGCCCCGCCTTGATCTGCGGCAGCCCGAGTTTGACGTTGTCGCCGATGATCCGGTGGTCGGCGCCCAGCGCCAGCTCCAGACCGGCGCCGAGGCAGTAGCCGGTGATCGCGGCGACCGTCGGCTGCGGCACCCGGGTGAGGCAGCCGAGGGCGGCCTGCAGATCCGCCGCCATCGCGGCGGCCTGCCCGGCGTCGAGCTCGGCGAGCTCGGTCATCTCGTCGCCCGCGCTGAACACCCGCTCGTCGCCGTAGACGATGAGCGCGGCCACCCCGGGATGCCGGCCCACCGTCTCGGCCGCCGCGGCGACCTCACGGGCCAGCTGGGCATCGACCAGGTTCAGCGGCGGACGATCGATGCGCAGCAGCGCGACGCCGCGAGCGGACGGGTCGGTGGGCAGCTCGAGGGTGACGAATTCGGCCATGCGGCCAACCTACCGGCCGCCCAGTGCACCCAGCTGCGGCAGCTCCGCGAAATACCGGCCGTTGTCCGGGAAGTCGGTCAGCGGCGGGCCCTCGGCATTGGGCGTGTAGTGCGGCATGATCGGGGTGATCGCCCGGTCGGCGGCCAGCACGGCCGCGGTATCGGCGAAACCGCACAGGCCGTCGAGCTGCGACCACGTCGGCGGCAGCAGGACGTGCTCGCCCGCCCGCCAGCTCGCCAGGGCGTCCCGCGGAGTCGCCCAGAGGACCTGGGCGGCCTCAGAGGTCGCGCCGTCGGCGATCTGGCCCTGCGGCAGCACGGCGACGAAGAACCGGGTGTTGTAGCGGCGCGGTTCGGCTTCGGGGGTGATCCAGTTCGACCACGGCCGCAGCAGATCGGCGCGCAGCACCAGACCCTCGGCCGCGAGGAAGGCCGCGAGCGACAGCTCACGGCGCTCGAGCTTGCCGCGGGCCTCGCGGTAGACCGCGGAGTCGTCGACGACGGTATCGGCGGTAGGCCCGGCCAGCAGCACGCCGCACTCCTCGAAGGTCTCCCGGACCGCGGCCGCGACCAGCGCCTGGGCTGCCTGCTCGGTCGTCGCGAAACGCTCGGCCCACCACGCCGGTGCGGGTCCGGCCCAGGCGATGTCGGCGGTGCCGTCGGCGGCGTCGACGCCACCGCCGGGGAAGACGGTCATCCCGCCCGCGAACGCCATACCGCTGACGCGGCGCTGCAGGAACACCTCGATGCCCGACCCACCGTCGCGCACCAGCATCACCGTCGACGCGTCGCGCGCGGCTACCCCGGACTCACTCATACCCGTTCCTCTCCACCGCCGGGCACGGCCCGGCGACCGACTCCGACCGGCCCCATCGCCTGCCGGAGCACCGGGCAGGCCGCGCGCGTATCGCCGCGGCCGCGATTCCGGCCTCCTCTGCACCCTAACGCCCGCTTGGTTCGCGATGGAAACGGTTCCGCCGGGCCGGTCCACGGTTCCCGCTGAGTGGGCGTCAGGCGCGGCGGTGCTGCCCCGCCCGGCGCGCCCGGCGCGCGAACCAGCGCCCGTCGACCCGGTCCAGTGCGATGGACTGACTGAACGCGGCGCTGAGATTCTCGGCGGTGAGCACGTCGTCGAGCAGACCCTGCCCGACCACCTCGCCCTCCCTGAGCAGCATGGCGTGGGTGAAGCCCGGCGGGATCTCCTCGACATGGTGGGTCACCAGGACCATCGCGGGCGCGTCGGGGTCGGCGGCCAGATAGCCGAGCCGCTCCACGAGTTCCTCGCGCCCACCCAGGTCCAGGCCGGCGGCGGGTTCATCGAGCAGCAGCAGTTCCGGGTCGGTCATCAGGGCGCGCGCGATCAGCACACGCTTGCGTTCGCCCTCGGACAGGGTGCCGTAGGTGCGGTCGGAAAGGTGTTCGGCGCCCAGGGTTTCCAGCATGTCGACGGCGCGTTCGGTGTCGATGTCGTCGTAGCGTTCGCGCCACCGGCCGAGCACCGCGTAGCCGGCCGACACCACCAGGTCGCTGACCTTCTCGTCGACGGGGATGCGGCTGGCCACCGCCGCCGAGGACAACCCGATGCGCGGCCGCAGCTCGGTGACGTCGACGCGACCGAGCGTCTCCCCCAGCAGGTTCGCGTCACCGGAGGTCGGATGGACCTCGGCGGCGGCCATTCTCAGCAGCGAGGTCTTGCCCGCCCCGTTGGGGCCGAGCACCACCCAGCGTTCGTCGAGTTCGACCTGCCAGCTGACCGGGCCGACGAGCGTTCGGCCCGAGCGGCGGATGGTCACGTCGGAGAAGTCGATGAGCAGATCGGGATCGGGTTGCGACACGCGCTCCATCTTGGCCCACGCGGGCCCTCAGCGGAACGACCGGCCCGGGTGGGATTCGTCGCCGCTGGTCGGCGCGGAATCGCGGTGCCCGCCCGGCTCATCGCGCAGCATCCGGGCGGCGAGGAACGAGATCGGCACCGACAGCACCGCCCACACGATCAGGATCACCACAATCGTGGTCACCATCGCGGAACCTCCCTACGCCTCGATGCCAGGACCGTCGGTTTCATATACCCCCACGATCCCCCAGATACACCCCGGCGGGACGGCGAGTCGCGAAAACCTGCACCGAACCGCCGGATTCGGCGGCGCGTGCCGGCAGGTCAGGGCTGGGCAGGCACCGCGATCACCGTCATCGAGCCGGGTGCCACCTCGGTGAAGCCCGCGTCGCGCACGGCCACCGCGCGACCGCCGGCCACCTCGGCCACCAGTCCGGCCCACCGCTGGTCGTCGGCATCGCGGACCGCGCACCGGAAGTCGTGCGCGGCCCAGGCCGCGGTGGCCGTCACGGGCAGGGCACCGGCCAGCAGCATGCTCGCGTGCCCGACCTGCGCGGCCGCCTTGCCGACCGACATCTCGAGCGCCGCGTTGACCCACAGCACCGGCATTCGCGGGTCCGGCGGGCCCGGCTCATCGTGCTCGAGATCGGTGCCGCCGATCTGCAGCTTGCGGATCCGCGGATCGATCGCGCCGACCGGGCCGGGAACGAACGCACGGGCCTGCGCGCCGTCGACATCGATCGTGACACCGTCGACCGCGCCCGCGGACACCCACTGCGCGCCGCGGGCCCGCCGGGCGACCTTCCTGATCCTGGACCGCTTCCACGCCAGATACCGCGGCTCCCACTCCCCGCCCGGCCCGGAGCGCGGGTCGAGGCACACGGCGACGGCCGCGGCCGCCGCGGCTTCCAGGAGCGCGCTGCGGGCGGGCGGATGGGTCTTCGGAATGTGCAGCACCATCTGCATCGCCTGCACCATGGCCGGGTCGTCCGGGTCGCCGTTGCCGCCGTAGCCACGCGCCAATTCGGCGTGCCGCACAGCGAATTCGGCCGCCTCGTCCCTGATCTCCGCCTCGGTCTCCACGCTGCTCAGTTCCGCGCTGCCCATGCCACAACACCCGATTCGATCGACGCCACCAGTCCGGCCCAGCCTAGCGAGCCGACCGACCGGTCTCCGTCGCCGCTACGCGACCTGCACGAACAGGATGAACTGCGGCCCCGGCTCGATCGGTGGCTGACTGGACGGGCCGAAGACGAACTGGATGGTCGCCATGCCGGGCCCGATACCACGGAACGGCCACACCGTGCTGTCGCCCTCGGACTGGGGTGGCTCCGGGGACAGGACACCCTCCTCGATATTCACCGGTTTCCACTGCTCGGTGTCGTCCGGGTTCTGCGGTAGCCGGACCAGCAGGATCTGACCGAGCTCCACGCCGACCGTGCTGCCGTTGAAGGTCTGGTCGACCTCGACCGGGCTCACCGCGGCCGCCGGTGCGGTGGTCGGCAGCTCGATGGTCGTCGAGGTGATGTCGCCGGACGAGTCGTCGCCACATCCGGCGAGCAGGCCTGCGACGGTGGCCAGGACGAGCAAGCCTCGCGGAACCAGACGACCAGCACCCGCAGCGTCCGCTCGAGCCGCGAGCAGGACATTCCGCATGGAGCTCTCCCAACGCCGAAGGACACCCTGCGCTGGAGGCTAACGCCGTGCCGCACCCATCCGGCCGCGACGCGCCAGGACTACCGCCCGAGCAGCGGAACCCGGCGTACCCCGCCGTCGCGGGCGTCGGCCGCCTCGACCTCGTCGCGGGTGACGCCGAGAATGAACAGCACCGCGTCCAGGTACGGATGCGACAGTGCCGTGTCGGCCACCTCGCGCAGCGCGGGCTTGGCGTTGAACGCGACGCCGAGCCCGGCGGCGTTGAGCATGTCGATGTCGTTGGCACCGTCGCCGACCGCCACGGTCTGTTCCATCGGCACGCCCGCTTCGGCGGCGAACTTGCGCAGCGCGGTCGCTTTGAAGGCCCGGTCGACGATCTCGCCGACCACCCGGCCGGTGAGCTTGCCGTCGACGATTTCCAGGGTGTTGGCCTGCACGAAGTCGAGTTCCAGCTCGTGCGCGAGCGGCTCGATGACCTGCCGGAACCCGCCGGAGACCACACCGCAGCGGAAGCCGAGCCGACGCAGGGTGCGGATGGTGGTGCGGGCGCCGGGGGTGAGCTCGATCCGGTCGGCGACCTCCTCGATCACCGACTCGTCGAGACCTTCGAGGGTCGCGACCCGCTGACGCAGCGATTCGGCGAAGTCGAGCTCGCCACGCATCGCGGCCTCGGTGACCTCGCGGACCTGCTCCTCGACACCGGCGTGCGCGGCCAGCATCTCGATGACCTCGCCCTGGATGAGGGTGGAGTCGACGTCGAACACGATGAGCCGCTTGGCCCGGCGGGCCAGCCCGGCCCGTTCCACGGCGATGTCGACCTGCTCGGCGACGGCCACGTCGGCCAGCGCGGTGCGCAGCCGGGAATCGGTGTCGGCGCCGGAATCGATCGCGGAGACCATCAGTTCCATGCCGGTCACCGGGTAGTCGGCGATGCCGCGAATGGTGTCGATATTGGCGCCGAGGCCTGCCAGCAGCCGCGAGATCGCGCTGAACGCGTGCGCGGTGACGGGCGCGCCGAGCACCACGACGGCGTGCGTCGATATCGGCGGCTTGCCGATCTGCGCGTCGACGGACACGTCGACCTGCATGCCGACGGTGTTCATCGCCTCTTCGAGGTCGTCCTGCAATGCCTCGGCGTCGTTCGGGCACGACACCAGCACACCGAGGGTGAGCCTGCCCCTGATGACGACCTGTTCCACGTCCAGCAGGCTCACCTGATGCTTGGACAGTGCCGCCAGGAGGACCGACGTGACGCCGGGTCGGTCGGGTCCGGTGACGGTCACGAGAACTGTGGTGTCGGCCAAGTCGGTCTGCTCCATATCCGGGCCCTTCCCTGGGGTGAGCCGTCCCTGCTCAACTTAGTCTAGAAACAGCGCATGCACCTGCTGGTCACCCAGCAGGTGCACACCCTGGTCTTGCGGAGTTTCTACTTCTTCGCCAGCGTGCCTTCGGTGACATGCGTGGCGTGCTTGGCCGAGCCCCAGCCGACGTGCGCTTCGGCCTTCATGCGCTGGACCATGTGCGGGTAGTGCAGCTCGAACGCCGGGCGCTCCGAGCGGATGCGCGGCAGCTCGTAGAAGTTGTGCCGCGGCGGCGGGCAGGTGGTGGCCCACTCGAGGGAGTTGCCGTAGCCCCACGGGTCGTCCACCGTAACGACCTCGCCGTAGCGGTAGCTCTTGAAGGTGTTCCACACGAACGGCAGCATCGACGAGCCCAGGATGAAGGCACCGATGGTGGAGATCGTGTTCAGCGTGGTGAAGCCGTCGCTGGGCAGGTAGTCGGCGTAGCGACGCGGCATGCCCTCGGCGCCCAGCCAGTGCTGCACCAGGAAGGTGGTGTGGAAGCCGACGAAGGTGGTCCAGAAGTGCCACTTCGCCAGGCGCTCGTCCATCATGCGGCCGGTGATCTTCGGGAACCAGAAGTAGATACCGGCGAAGGTGGCGAACACGATGGTGCCGAAGAGCACGTAGTGGAAGTGCGCGACGACGAAGTACGAGTCGGTGACGTGGAAGTCCAGCGGCGGCGAGGCCAGGATGACGCCCGACAGACCACCGAAGAGGAAGGTCACCAGGAAGCCGATCGACCACAGCATCGGTGATTCGAAGGTCAGCTGCCCCTTCCACATGGTGCCGATCCAGTTGAAGAACTTCACACCGGTCGGGACCGCGATGAGGAAGGTCATGAAGGAGAAGTACGGCAGCAGCACGGCGCCGGTGGCGTACATGTGGTGCGCCCACACCGCGATCGACAGCGCCGCGATACCGAGGGTCGCGTAGACCAGCGTGGTGTAGCCGAAGATCGGCTTACGGCTGAACACCGGGAAGATCTCGGACACGATGCCGAAGAACGGCAGCGCGATGATGTAGACCTCGGGGTGGCCGAAGAACCAGAACAGGTGCTGGTAGAGCAGGATGCCGCCGGTGGCCGGGTCGTAGATGTGGCCGCCCAGGTGACGGTCGTAGGCCAGGCCGAACAGCGCCGCGGTCAGCAGCGGGAACGCCAGCAGCACCAGAACCGAGGTCACCGCGATGTTCCAGGTGAAGATCGGCATGCGGAACATGGTCATACCGGGCGCGCGCAGGCAGACCACGGTGGTGAGCATGTTGACACCACCGAGGATGGTGCCAAGACCGGAGACGGCCAGACCCAGGATCCACAGGTCGGTGCCGACGCCGGGCGAGTGCAGGATGTCGGTCAGCGGCACGTACGCCGTCCAGCCGAAGTCCGCGGCGCCACCGGGGGTCACGAAGCCCGCGGTCGCCATGGAGCCACCGAACAGGTACAGCCAGTAGCTGAACGCGTTCAGTCGCGGGAAGGCGACGTCGGGGGCGCCGATCTGCAGCGGCAGGATGATGTTCGCGAAGCCGAACACGATCGCCGTCGCGTAGAAGAGCAGCATGATCGTGCCGTGCATGGTGAACAGCTGGTTGAACTGTTCCGGCGAGAGGAACTGCAGACCCGGGCGCGCCAGCTCGGCGCGCATGAGCAGCGCCATGAGACCGCCGACCAGGAAGAAGCTGATCGCCGTCACCAGGTACATGGTGCCGAGCACCTTGGGGTCGGTGGTGGTGACCGCCTTGTACAGGAACGAGCCCTTGGGCCCGGTCCGAGCAGGATACGGTCGAGTCGCTTCCAACTGAGGGACTGGCCTGGGCTCTACCGCAGTCACTGATCCTCCTGAAGATGCCTGTACGTCACTCGCAGGCCCTCCGTCCTCCGGTCAGAGGCAGACGACGGTCAGCATGCGTTGAGTGAATCGTAAACCGTGCTGCCGCAGCATCACGCGCGGGTCCTACTCTGTGTCGTATTCAGCGCGCCGTAGACGGACGACGGCAGGTCGGCCGGACGCCGGTCTCGATCTTCCTCCGCAGGTCGGGCGGGTGCAACGGTTGGCTGCGATGACTTTTCGACCGCCGGGGCGTCATCATCGATGACGGTGGGCGCGCCCGCCACCGTCTCTGTCGAGCTATTCCCCCGCAGCCGAGGAGTCGTCATGTTCCGTGCCCCGCAGCCCGGTGATCCCACCTGGGTCGATCTCTACACCGCCGATCTCGACCGTGCCATCGCCTTCTACGGCGAGCTGTTCGGCTGGACCGCCGAACGCGGCGGCGAGGAATTCGGCGGCTACACCACCCTGCGCAAGGACGGTAAGGCCGTCGCAGGCGCGATGAGCCGGATCCCCGACGCCGGTGACCCGTATCCCGATCGCTGGACCGTCTACCTGGCCTCCACCGACGCCGCGGCGACCACGGCGAAGGCGAGCGCCGCGGGCGGCAACATCTTCGTCGAGCCGATGGCGGTCGGTGACCTCGGCACGATGGCGGTGCTCGCCGATGTCGGCGGCATCGGTGTCGGCGTCTGGCAGGCGGGCGAGTTCCCCGGTTTCGAGGCGATCGGCGATGTCGCCGACGGTGTCTGGAGCAACCACGACGGCGTGCCGTCCTGGTTCGAGCTGATGACCCGCGCCTACGAGCCGTCGCTGACCTTCTACCGCGAGGTCTTCGGCTGGCACGACACCTTCACCGTCGCCGACTCCCCCGAGTTCCGCTACACGACCATCCACGCGACCTCACCGATGCGTGGCGGCGTGATGGACGCCGACGGTCACCTCCCCGAGGGCGTCCCCGGCGCGTGGACGGCCTACTTCGGCGCCGACGACGTCGACAAGACCGCCGAACTGGCCAAGACCCTCGGCGGCGCCGTCGTCTTCGAGCCGATGGACACCCCCTACGGCCGCCTGGCCGGTCTCACCGACCCCACCGGCGCCCACTTCAGTATCGGCGGCAACGCGCGCTGAGCGGTGTGGCGGCGCGTCTTCCGCGTCGCCACCACTGGCGCTAGTCTCGAGCCGACACCCAGTGGGGTGGTGTCGATCGAGTCCTTATCCGGGGGGGAACATGTCCGACGATCAGTCGACCGAACATGCGCGTTCGCAGGGTCCGTGGCCGATGGTCGCGGGTCTGGCCGGCGCCGTGCTGGTCGCCGGGGGTGTCGTGCTGGCGCTGTACAGCCAGTTCGTCGCCGCGCCGATTCCGGTGCCGTTCGACAGCTACGCCGAAACCGGCGATTTCCCTGCCCGCCTCGTCCGGGGAACCCTGATCTTCGCGGGCGCGATCGTGCTGATCGGGGCGGTGGTGCTGGTCCGGGGCCGCCGCGGTGACGAGCGAGGCGCGGGTATCACGGCGAGTGGTGTGCTCGCCTTGCTGGCGGTGCTGATCGGCGGAATCGTGTTCGCGGTCACCGCGCACATCCCATCGACCTATCAGCGGCTGACCTCGGTCTTCGTCGTCACGCCGCGAGTACCGTCCGCGATCGCCGCGCTGACCCTCGCTGTCCTCGGTGCCGTGCTGATCTTCGTGCACGTGGCGACGCCGACCGCCGCGGCGCCCCGGCGGTCGGCGCTCGCCGCGGCCCTCGTCGTCGGCATCGTGCCAGTGCTCGGTGCCGCCGGGATCGCGGTCCGGCTGGGGGATGACACGGCCGCGACCGATCACGCAACCGCCGATCCCGGCCCGGATGCCGCCGTGCCCGCCGTGCTCGGCCCGGAGAGATTTCGGCTCCAGCTCCCGGCCGCTCGCAGTAACAAGGACACCCGAATCGTCTTCACCGGAACCGGATTCGTCGTCTCGACCAGGGTCGGCATCACGCTGTACGACGGTGTGACCGGCGCCGAGCGCTGGCACTATCGGCGCCTCGGTGTCAGCGCCGACAACGTGGAGAACGTGCCCAACGAGACCAGGGCCTTCCCCGGCGAGAACGTGGTGCTGACCTACTGGGCGAAGCGCGGCTGGATGGCCTTCGACTCCGTCACCGGCGAACTGCTCTGGACCGAAGGGGACTTCACCCGCGAGAGCAACGTCATCATCCGCGGGTACCTGAGCGACTTCACCCGCGCCAACGACGTCATCGTTCGCGGGCACCTGCTCGCCACCACCTCCGCCCGCGGGACGGTGACTCGGTACGACGCCAGGACCGGCCGCAGTATGTGGACCACCCCGACCGAACCCAGCGACTGTGCCTCGACCAGTGAGCGTGTCGTCGCCTCCATGACCACGATCTACCGAGCCGCGACCTGCGGCGCCGGGGAGACGGCGACGGTGGCCGTCACCGCGTTCGATCCGCAGTCCGGCGAGGTTCGCGACCGGCGCGGTCTTCCCACGCCGCGCGTGGAGTCGTCCGCCGATATCGAGGTCCGGGTGCTCGACAGCGGCTTCGTCTGGATGACGTGCCGGCACGATGGTGCCGGGACCGAGTTGTTGCTGCCGCCGAACGCCCCGTTGTCGTCGGCCATCGTCGATTCGCGCCGCGATGACCTCCGCGTGCACGCCGCCGACAACGACGTCCTGGTCAGCTCCGCGAACCCAGGCGGGTACATGCTGCCCGATCGATGGGAAGTCCTGTCGGCGGCCGAGGGCGAGTCCACCGAGCTCGACATGACGACGCCCGACGGGCGAGCGCAGTACGCCGAAGCGGCCGCGCTGCTTGCCGACCAGATCGTCGCGATCACGTTGGACGGCGGCTACACCCTGCGAACGTGGGACCGGTCGACCGGCCGCGCGGGACCGGTTTTGCCGGTCACCCTGGCGCAGGGGACCAGGTCCCTACGATTCACCACCACCGCGGGCTCCCCTGTGCTGATCGCGACCGATCGCGAACACCGCAACATCGAGGTCATCGGCTTCGGCTGACGCCCCACCGGCCGTGGCGACAACGAGGACGACCACCGCCGGGTTCAGCCACCTTGGGGTGGTAAACGCGCCCCCTGGGAGGTCGCCCCCCAACGCTGGGGTTGCTGTCGGAGTCCCCGCCCGGCGACGACAGTAGAGGTTACCGAAAAGGACCTCCTACCAGCGCCAAGGGGACACCACGATGAGCACGATGACCACCGCGATCGCCGACAACGTCATCCAGCTGGCGCGCAAGCAGGCCGGCCAGATCGCCACCGATGGTCACCTCGCCGACTCCGATCAGGATCGCTGGGCCAACCGGCTGGCGCGGCTGCTGCTGGACCGCGGCGCCACCGCGGGCACCCGGATCGCGCTGGCGGTCGACGCCACGATCGAGGCGGTCATCGCCGAGGCTGCGGTGCGCAAGATCGGTGCGATCCCCGTCTCCGTGACCGACGACGAGTTCGTCTTCGGCGCCTACACCGGCATCACCACCCGGGCCGGCAGGCCCGAACTGACCGACGTCGTCGACTGGCTGGTCCTCGACGACCGCTCGACCCTGCAGCGCTATCTGGTCAGCTCCGACGCGCCGCTGTCCACGGCCGATCTGCGTGCTGTCTCCTGAACCCATTCCGGTCTGGTCCTCGCAGGTCCAGAATGGATCGAGAGCGCAGTACGCAGCGGCGGGTACTACCTACCAGGTGGCACCCGCCGACCGGGGACACATGGTGAATACCGAGCTCCAGACATGAGAACGCAGGACTGCTCATGACCCAGTCTTCCTCGCAGGGATCGGGCACCGTCGCACGCGACGGCGCCTTCCCTTTGTCCGCCGCCCAGCGCGGGATCTGGTTCGCCCAGCACATCGCAGGTGACACCCCCATCTCCATCGCCCAGTACGTCGAACTGTCCGGCCCGATCGACCACGAACTGCTGACCGAGGCCGTCCGGCGCACCGGTCGTGAGTTCGGCACCGGCTACCTGCGCCTGATCGACATCGACGGTCAGCCGCACCAGCTCGTCGACCTGAGCCTCGACGCCGAGATGGACGAACTGGACTTCCGGACCGGCCCCGACCCGGAACAGGCCGCGCACGCCTGGATGCGCGCCGAGTACTCCGCCCCGCTCGATGTGATGCGGGACCGGCTGATCCGCCTGTCGATGCTGCGGGTCGGCGACGACCGCTGGTTCTGGTACGTGCGGATACACCACATCGTGCTGGACGGCATGGGCGCGCTGGCACTGGTGCAGCGGGTGGGCGAGCTCTACAACGCCGCCTTCGACGGCAGGGAGGCGCCGCCGGCCAAGGCCGAACCGTTGCAGAAGATCGTCGAGGCCGATCTGGCCTACCGGACCTCGGCCCGCTTCGAGGCCGACCGCCAGTACTGGCGCGAGCACCTGGCCGGAATGGCCGACCCGGTGAATCTCGCCGGCCGCGAGGCCGAGGTCGACGCCCACCCCATCCGTGTCTCCGGCGCACTGCCCGCGGAAACGACCGCGCTGCTCGATTCCGTCGCCGCGGCGGTGAACTCCGGTGTCGCGCCCACGGTGGTGGCCGCGTTCGGCGCCTACCTCGCCGCGATGACCGGCGCACCGGAGGTCGTGCTGAGCCTGCCGGTGTCGGCACGGACCTCGGCGACGCTGCGCCGTTCGGGCGGAATGCTCGCCAATGTCGTCCCGCTGCGCGTCGCCTTGACGCCCACGACCACGGTGGGCGCCGCGATCCTCGCCGTGCAGGGCGAGCTGACCGGCGCGCTGCGACGCCAGCGGTACCGGCAGGAGGACATCGTCCGCGATCTCGGCTGGGCGATGGACGAGGCGGCGTCGTTCGGTCCCGCCGTGAATCTGATGATGGTCGACACCAGGATCGCGCTCGGCCCGGTGGTCGGACGGCTGCACGTGCTCACCTCCGGGCTGATCGACGATCTGTTCGTCAATGTCTATCCCGGGGTGGGCGGCGAGAGCACCCACATCGATCTCCAGGGCAACGGAAACCTGTACAGCGAAGCCGATCTGGCGGCGCACCACGAGCGATTCCTGCTGTTCCTGCACCGGTTCCTCGTCGCGGGCCCCGATGCTCCGCTGTCGACGGTGCCCGTCCTCTCTGCCGCGGAGCACGCCGCATCGGTGCCCGCGCGCGGTCCGGCGGGTGTCGAATCCCGCACGCTGCCCGAGATTCTGGCCGAGGGCGCCGCGATCGACCCGAACGCGGTGGCCCTGCGCTGGGGCGCGGACGACACACTCACCTATCGCGAGGTCGACGAGTACTCGAATCGCCTTGCCCGCGTGCTGATCGCGGCCGGTGCTGGACCCGAGCACGGTGTGGCACTGTCGATTCCACGGTCGGCGGAATCGGTGCTCGCGACCATCGCGGTGGCCAAGACCGGCGCGCCGTTCGTGCCGATCGATCCGACCTACCCCGCGGACCGGATCGAGCACATGGTGGGCGACAGCGGTGTGGTCACCGGTCTGACGGTCGCCGAGGCGCGAAAGTCGTTGCCGGACCGGGTCGATTGGCGGTCGCTGGACGACGAGGCGACCGCCCTGCTCATCGCCGCCCAGGACGCCGGTCCGCTCACCGATGCCGAACGGCGGGCCGCGATCCACCCGGATCAGGTCGCCTACGTCATCTATACCTCCGGATCGACCGGCCTGCCCAAGGGCGTGCTCGTGTCGCACCGCGGTCTGGCGAATCTCGTCGCCAGTTCAGGGGCCGGGTTCGGTGTCGATGCGGAATCCGTTGTGGCCCATGCAGTTTCACCGAGCTTCGACATCTCCGTCGAGGAGATCTTGGTGACACTGGCGACGGGCGCCACCCTCGCGGTGGTGCCGCCGTCGGCGTACGCGGGCGAGGACATGGCGCAGGTGCTGCGCGCGCATCGGGTCACCCATCTCAATGTCACCCCTGCGGTCGTCGGCTCGCTCGATCCGGCGACGCTCCCCGATCTGCGCACCATTGTCGTCGGCGGTGACGCGTGCCCGCCGGAGCTGGTGTCGAAGTGGGCAGGGCGGGCGCTGCTCAACGGCTACGGTCCCACCGAGACCACCATCACGACAACGCTGACCGAGCCGCTGACCCCGGGTGCGCCGGTGACGATCGGCAGTCTCGTCCGCGGTGTCACCGGTCTGGTGCTCGATCCCTGGTTGCGCCCCGTCGCCGCGGGCACCGTGGGTGAGCTGTACCTCGCGGGTCCCGGTGTGGCGCGCGGCTATCACCGGCGCAGCGGGTTGACCGCGAGCCGCTTCGTCGCCGATCCCCACGCACCCGGCGAGCGGATGTACCGCACCGGCGATCTGGTGCGGTGGGCAGGCATCGACGGCCGGTTCACGCTGGCCTACCAGGGCCGCAGCGACTTCCAGGTGAAGGTGCGCGGCTACCGGATCGAACTCGGCGAGATCGACGCCGCCCTGCAGCGCCTGCCCGCCATCGATTTCGCGCTCACCCTCGGGGTCGACACCGCCGCGGGCGCGACCGCGCTGGTGTCCTATGTGACGACGGCACCCGGTGCCGAGGTGCACCCCGAAGCGGTGAAAGCCGCTGTCGGCGAACAACTCCCGGCCTATATGGTGCCGTCGTCCGTCATGGTGCTCGACCGTGTCCCGCTCACGCCGCTCGGCAAGGTCGACCGCAAGGCGCTGCCCGCACCGGATTTCGGCGCCCGCACGGTCACCAGCCGGGCGCCGTCCACGCCGCGTGAGGAAGTACTCGCCGCACTCTTCGCCGAGGTCCTCGGACTCGACACGGTCGGGGTCGACGACAGCTTCTTCGCCCTCGGCGGCGACAGCATCGTCTCCATTCAGCTGGTCTCCCGCGCGAAATCGGCCGGAATCGCGTTCAGCGCCAGGGATGTCTTCGAGCGCAAGACGGTCGCCGCGCTGGCCGCGGTGGCGGGCGAGACCACTGTCCACGTGGTGCACGAGCTGCCCGGTGGCGGTATCGGACCGGTAGATCTCACCCCGATCGTGCACGCCATGGTGGAACACGGTGACACGTGGGGCCGGTACAGCCAGGCGGTCTTGATCGGCCTGCCCGCGGGCACCACACGGGCGTCGCTCACCGCCGCACTCCAGGTGCTGATCGACCACCACGATGTCCTGCGCTCCACCCTGCGCACGACCGGCGGCGGCGACTGGGAATGGGTTGTCGCCGACCGTGCTTCGATCGACGCGGACACCCTGATCGAGGTGGTGCGGGCAGGTTCCGACCTCGACGACACGATCGAGAGCGCGGTGCAGCACGCCGCCGATCTGCTCGACCCCACCGCCGGTGTCGTCGCACGCTTCGTCCTGATCGACCGCGCGGAGGAACCGCCGCTGTGCTGGCTGGTACTGCACCACCTGGTCACCGACGGCGTCTCCTGGCGAATCCTGCTGCCGGACTTGGCGACCGCGGCCTTCGGCGGCACCCTCGATCCGGTCGGCACCTCGTTCCGGCGCTGGGCGCACGGCCAGGTGGCGCAGGCGGCCGCACGGATCGACGAATTGCCGTTGTGGGAGCGCATTCTGGCGACACCCGACCCGGCGGTCGGCACAGCCACCTTCGATCCGGCCACCGATGTGGTCGGCACGATGGCGCAGTGGCGGACGACGGTCCCGTCGGATGTCGCACACACGGTCCTCACCACCTTGCCCGAGCAATTCCATTGTGGTGCCGACGATGTGCTGCTCGCCGCGCTGACCATGGCGGTATGCCGATGGCGCGACCGCACCGGCGCACTGCTGACCTTGGAAGGCCACGGTCGCAGCGAATCCCTCCTGCCCGGCGCCGATGTCGCCCGCACGGTCGGCTGGTTCACCAGCGTGTATCCGGTGGCCGTCGATCTGGCCGGAATCGACCTGGATGAGGCGTTCGCCGGTGGCCGCGCGGCGGGATCGGCGATCAAGGCGACCAAGGAGCAGCTGCGCGCGCTGCCCGATCGCGGTATCGGCTTCGGCCTGCTGCGCTATCTGAACAGCGAGTCAGCGGCGACGCTGGCCGCCGCGCCGACACCCCAGCTGAGCTTCAACTATCTGGGCCGGGCGGTGACCGGCGGCCACGACGCCTGGGTACCGCAACGGTTCGCGGCGACCGATGACGACCGCGCGCCGCTGGCCGCCGTCGTCGACATCAATGCCGTCCTCACCGACGCCGGCCTGGACGTCACCTGGGCCTACGCGGGCAGACTGCTCGACGAGACCGCCGTGCGCGACCTGGCCGAGCTGTGGTCCGCGGCGCTGGACGCCCTCGTCGCCCACGCGCGCAGCGGCGATTCGGGCGGCCGGACCCCCTCGGACTTCGCGCTCGTCACGGTCGACCAGCCGCAGATCGACAGCTGGGAACGGACCTATCCGAACCTCGCCGATGTGTGGCCACTGTCGCCGTTGCAGTACGGCCTGCTCTTCCACGCGCTCTACGACTCCGACACCGCCGACGGCTACACGGTCCAGTCGCTGCTCACCCTGGCGGGCACCGTCGACGCCGCCCGCCTGCGCGGCGCCGCGCAGGCGCTGATCGATCGGCATGCGAACCTGCGGGTGGCCTTCGTGGAGACCGACGACGGCCCGCGCCAGCTGGTCCTCGCCGATGCCGAGATCCGCTGGGAAACCATCGATCTCACCGAGATCGCCGACGACGAGGAGCGGGCGCGCGAACTCGACCGGATCATCGCCCTCGACGCGCTGACCCGCTTCGAACTCACCCGTCCCCCGCTGGTCCGCTTCACCCTGATCCGGACCGCGCCAGGGGAATTCCGGCTCATCATGACCAATCACCATCTGGTGCTGGATGGTTGGTCGACACCGCTGCTGGTCCGGGAGCTGCTCACGCTGTATGTCACCGCGGGTGACCCCTCGGTCCTGCCGCCCGCGCGCTCCTACCGGGAATTCCTGTCCTGGCTCGGCGAACAGGACACCGAGGCATCGATCGCCGCCTGGAAGCAGGCGCTGGCAGGCATCGACACCCCGACCCGCGCCGTCCCCACCCTGGCCGGGATCGAGTCGGCCGAGACCGCGATGATCTCGCACGACCTGTCCGCCGAGACCGTCGCCGTGCTCGAGTCCGCGGCACGCGAAGCGGGCGCGACCGTGAACACCCTGGTCCAGGCGGCGTGGTCGATGCTGCTCGCCATGCTCACCGGCCGCACCGATGTGGTGTTCGGCAGCACGGTCTCCGGCAGGCCGCCGGAGCTGTCCGGCGTCGAGGACATGGTCGGGCTGTTCATCAACACCGTCCCGGTGCGGGTGACGCTGGACCCCGCGGAGAAGGTCAGCGACCTGCTGGCCCGTGTGCAGGCCGAGCAGGCGCGGCTGATGGACCATCAGCACGTCGGCCTGGCCGCGATCCACCGCGCCGTCGGTCTCGCCGAACTGTTCGACACGCTGACCGTCTTCGAGTCCTATCCCATCGACCGCGAGGCGCTGTCGCAGGCGCTGGACATCGCGGGAATGCGCGTGCTCGACGTGGAAGGCACCGACGCGACGCCCTATCCGCTCAACCTCATGGTGATTCCGCTGCGCGGCACCGCCGGGGCGGGCGACGCCCTGCGGATCACCGTGAAATTCATGGCCGACCAGATCGAACACGCTGCCGCGCAATCATTCCTGGATCGATTCGTCCGGCTGCTCGGACAGCTCGCCGAGAACCCGCACGCTCTCGTCTCGCAACTCCAGTACTGCGACGACACCGAACTGGCCATGCTGGCGCCGGTCCGCGGTCCGCACCCGCTGCCGATGCGGACACTGCCGGACATCCTGGCGGCGGGCGCGCGCCTCGATCCCGGCGCGATCGCGGTCAGCACGGGCGAGCTGACCATGAGCTACGGCGAACTCGATGCCTGGTCGAACCGGTTCGCCCGGGTCCTGCTCAGTCGCGGTGTCGGGCCCGAGGTGTTCGTCGTCCTCGCGCTGACCCGGTCGCTGGAATCGGTGGTCGCGGTGTGGGCGCTGGTCAAGTCGGGCGCGGCTTTCGTGCCGCTGGATCCGTCCTATCCGGTGGAGCGGATCGAGCACATGCTCACCGATTCGAAGGCGCCGGTCGGCGTCACCGTGACGGCGACCGGTGAAACACTGCCCGGCACCATCGACTGGCTGCTCCTGGACGACCTGAACACCATCCGCCGCGCCATGCTGGTCTCCGACGCGCCGATCACCGACGACGAACGCGGCGGACCCATCGATCTCGACCACACCGCCTACCTCATCTACACCTCCGGTTCCACCGGCAAACCGAAGGCCGTGCTGCTCAGTCATCGCGGCGTCGCGAATCTCACTGCCGCCCAGCGCGACACCCTGGCGCTCGATCCGTCCGCGAGCGCACTGCAGGTCGCGTCCCCCAGTTTCGACGCCTCGGTCTTCGAGATGCTCACCGCGCACGCGGCGGGCGGACGGCTGGTCGTGTCGCCGCCGGAGGTGTACGGCGGCAGCGAGCTCGAGGCGCTGCTGCGCACCGAGCGGGTCACCCACGCGGTGATCACGCCGTCGGCGCTGGCGACGATGGAACCCACCGAGCTGACCGCGCTGCGGGTGCTCTCGGTCGCCGGCGAGGCGGCCACCCCGGAGCTCATCGAGAAGTGGGCGGCGGGCAGGCGGATGGTGAATCTGTACGGCCCCACCGAGTTCAGCATCTGGGCCACCGGGCCCGCGGAACTCGTGGCGGGCGAGCCGATCACCATCGGCGGGCCGATCCGCGGCGCGGCGGTGGTGGTACTGGACGGCTGGTTGCGGCCGGTTCCGGTCGGCATCCAGGGCGAGCTGTATCTGGCCGGGCCCGCGCTGGCACGCGGCTATTTCAACCGGTTCGAGATGACCGCGAGCCGGTTCGTCGCCAACCCCTACGGCGACGCCGGTGAGCGCATGTACCGGACCGGCGACATGGTGCGCTGGGTCGAGCGAGACGGTGAGCTCGTACTGGAATACCTGGGCCGCAGCGACTTCCAGGTCAAGATCCGCGGCCTGCGGATCGAGCTCGGCGAGATCGACGCGGTCCTCTCGCGCGACGAGGAGGTCGACTACGCGGTGACCATCGGGCGCGCGGGACCGGCGGGTGCGACCGTGCTCGTCTCCTACGTCCTGCCCGCGCCGGGCGTCGACCTCGACACCGAGCGGCTGCGGGCATGCGTGGCCTCGGAACTGCCCGGCTACATGGTGCCCGCCTATGTCGTCGTGCTGGACGACATCCCACTCACCCCGGTCGGCAAGCTGGACCGCAAAGCCCTTCCGGTGCCGGACTTCTCGGCCGCGCAACGGCCCTACCTCGCCCCGCGCACGCCGACCGAACAGACCGTCGCCGAGGTGTTCGCCGAGGTACTCGGCACCGACCGGGTCAGCGTCGACCAGTCCTTCTTCGAACTCGGCGGCAACTCGCTGAGCGCGACCAAGGTTGTCGCCCGGGTCAATTCGGCACTCGGCTCCACCATCGCGCTGCGCGACCTGTTCGACGCGCCGACCGCGGCGCAACTGTCGTCCCGGGTCGTCCCCGCGGGCGACGGTGGCCCCGGCCGCCCGGCCCTCGCGCCACGCATCCGCCCAGACCGCATCCCCCTGTCCCCCGCACAACAGCGCATGTGGGTGCTCAACCAGCTGGACCCGGACTCGGCCGCCTACAACATCGCGATCGCACTGCGTCTCACCGGC
Organism: Nocardia sp. NPDC057663; assembly: GCF_042799895.1. Classification (NCBI taxonomy): domain Bacteria; kingdom Bacillati; phylum Actinomycetota; class Actinomycetes; order Mycobacteriales; family Nocardiaceae; genus Nocardia; species Nocardia sp. NPDC057663. The sequence goes on from NZ_JBHVHX010000002.1 coordinate 605,542, forward strand.
GACCTGGATGTGGCTGCCATGCGCCGCGCACTCGCCGATGTGGTGCAACGCCAGGAAAGCCTGCGCACCCGATACCCCGCCGACGCCGAAGGACCACGTCAGGTGGTCGTCGGCATGGACACGGCCACACCCGCACTTCCGGTGATAGATACCGAAGACGGTGCACCGCTGCGTGATCGGATCAACGAGCTCGCGGGCACCGGTTTCGATCTCGCGAGGGAGGCCCCGCTGCGCGTCGGGTTGTTCCGGCTCGCCGACCTTGCTCCCGGTGCGGCGTCGGGTACCGAGGGCGACACTCCGACCCCCGGCACCACACCGGGCTCCGGTTCCCGGGATGACACCTCACCCTCCAGGCCGGCACTGGGTCCCCGGGATGATGCCCCCGTCCACGTCATCGTGCTCGTGGTGCACCACATCAGTGCCGACGGTGCTTCGATGGCGCCCCTGGCCGCCGATCTGGTGACCGCCTATTCAGCGCGCGCGGCGGGCAACGCACCCACCTGGTCTCCGCTCGCCGTGCAGTACACCGATTTCGCCCTCTGGCACCGCGAGCTGCTCGGTAGCCCTTCGGACGTGGATTCCGTGGCAGCACAGCAGATCCGGTACTGGAGCGAGACTCTCGCCGACACACCCGACGCACTGGAACTGCCCACCGACCGCCCCCGGCCCGCAGTGCAGTCCATGCACAGCGACGATGTCGAGTTCACCATCGACGAGCAGATGCACCGCGCCCTGGTCGATGTCGCCGCCGCCAACAATGTCAGCGTCTTCATGGTGGTGCACGCCGCGCTCGCGGTCCTGCTGGCACGGCTTGGCGGCACCGACGATGTCGTCATCGGCACACCGGTCGCCGGTCGCGGTGCGGCGGCGCTCGACGACCTCGTCGGCATGTTCGTCAACACCCTGGCCCTGCGCACACCGGTCGACCCCGGCACTGGATTCCGCCAGTTGCTCGCGACAGTCCGCACCGCCGACCTCGACGCGTTCGCCCACACCGACGTACCCTTCGAACAGCTCGTCCAGGTGCTCGACCCCACCCGCTCGACCGCGCACCACCCGATCTTCCAGGTCTCGCTGTCGCTGCAGAACTACGTCGAGCCGGTACTCGAGCTGCCCGGATTGCGGTTCGAGGTGGAGGATTTCGACCGCAGCTCCTCGGCCTTCGATCTCACCCTCGACCTGCGCGAACGGTTCTCCGAGTCCGGCCCCGCCGGCTTCGACGGCGTCCTGACCTACGCGACCGACCTGTTCGACGCCGCCACAGTCGGCGCGTTCGCGACACGGTGGCGGCGGGTGCTCGCGGCCGTGCTCGCCGATATCGACGTCCGCCTCGCCGACATCGACCTCCTCGACGAATCCGAACGCGCGGAACTGATTCCGGTCCGCGGCCCCGCGACCGTGGGCACCACGACGCTGCCGCAGCTACTCACCGACACCGCCACCGCATTTCCACAGCGACCCGCACTGGTATCGGACGCGACCACCACCTACGGTTCGCTCGACGCCCGCTCGAACCAGCTGGCGCGGCTGCTGACCGAAGCGGGAGCGAGCACGGAAACCGTAGTGGCACTGGGCCTTCCCCGCTGCGCCGACCTGCACACCGGCATCTGGGCCGCCGCGAAGGTGGGCGCGGCCTTCCTGCCGGTCGACCCGAAACATCCGGCGGACCGGATCGAGCACATGCTCACCGATTCGGGCGCGCGGGTCGGACTGACCCTGGCCGAGCACCGGCCGAAGCTCCCCGACACCACCCGCTGGCTGGTCCTCGACGACGAAGCCTTCGCCGCACGCCTGCGCGCAGCCGACGATGCCGCACTCACCGCCGGCGAGCTCCCGATCCCGATCCGCGTCGACAACCCCGCGTGGATGATCTACACCTCCGGCTCGACCGGAACACCGAAGGGCGTCACCGTCACCCACCGCGGACTGGCCGACCTGGTGGCGGCCCAGCGCGCCGACCTCGATCTGGACGAGCACTCCCGCGTATTGCAGGTCGCCTCACCGAGTTTCGACGCCTCGATCTTCGAGGCCCTGATGGCGTTCGGCTGCGGTGGCGCCGCGGTGATCTCACCACCGGATGTCTTCGGCGGCGCCCCACTCGCGGAACTGATCGCCGCCGAGTCGGTCACCCACATGGTGATCACCCCGTCGGCGCTGGCCACCATCGATCCGGCGGAGGTGTCGAGCGTGCGGGTGCTCGCGGTGGCCGGTGAGGCCGTCGGCCCCGACCTGGTCGCACGCTGGTGTGGGGGGTCGTCCGGCCGGACGATGGTCAACCTGTACGGCCCGACCGAATACACCATCTGGGCGACCGGGTCCGCGCCGCTGGCGGCGGACGAACCGGTCACCATCGGCACGCCGATCCGCGGTGCGGCCGTCCTCGTCCTCGACGACCGGTTGCGCCCGGTGCCCGTCGGCGTCGCGGGCGAGCTGTATCTCACCGGTACCGCCCTGGCGAGGTGCTATCACGCCCGGCCGGGCCTGACCGCCGCGCGATTCGTCGCCGATCCCTACGGGGATCCCGGCGAACTCCTCTATCGCACCGGCGATCTCGTGCGCTGGACACGCAGCACGGGCCGCTTGACCGTGGAATACCTCGGCCGCACCGACTTCCAGGTGAAGGTGCGTGGTCAGCGCATCGAACTCGGCGAGATCGACGCGGTACTCGGCCGCCTCGACGGCGTCGATGTCGCGCTGACGCTGGGTGTTCCCGGCCCCACCGGCGCGACCGCGCTCGCAGCCTACCTGGTGCGCGCACCGGGCGCCGACCTCGATATCGCGCGGGTGCGGGCCGAAACCGCCGACATCCTGCCCGCCTACATGGTGCCCGCCGCTTTCGTCGTGCTGGACGCGATCCCCATCAACGCGGTCGGCAAGCTCGATCGAAAAGCCTTGCCGGAACCGGTGTTCGCGGTCGAGGAGACACCGTACCGCGCGCCAGGGACACCGACCGAGCATGTCCTCGCGCAGATCTACGCCGAGCTGCTCGGCCGGGAGAAGGTCGGCGTCGACGATTCGTTCTTCGCGCTCGGCGGCGACAGCATCCTGGCGATCCAGCTGGTGACCCAGGCGAAACTGGCCGGCGTGCACTGCACACCACTGCAGGTGTTCGAACATCGCACGGTGGCCGCGCTCGCCGCCGCCGTCGACGCCGCGGGCACGGTGGAGGCGCTCGAGGAACTGCCCGGCGGCGGCGTCGGCGCACTGCCGCTGACGCCGATCGTCCGCTACATGATCGAGCGCGGCGGCGATTTCGACCGCTTCGCCCAGACCGCCGTCCTGGAGCTGCCCGTCGGCATCGAGCGTGCGCAGCTCGTCGAGACCCTCACCGCCGTGATCGATCGGCACGACATGCTGCGGGCGCGCCTGTGGCAGGCCGAGGACAGCTGGCAGCTGCGGGTGGCCGACCCGGGCTCGGTCGACGTGGATTCCCTCGTGCACCGCACCGAATACGACGCCGCCGACCCGGTCGAACTGCGCGAATACGCCCAGATCGAGCTCGACGCGGCCATGGACCGCCTGGATCCGGCCGACGGTGTGGTGCTCCAGTTCGTCTGGCTCGACCCGGTCGGTGACGCGGGGTCGCGCACCAGGCCGGGCCGCCTGATCGTCGTCGCGCACCACCTCGCCATCGACAGCGTCTCGTGGCGAATCCTGGTGCAGGACTTGATCGGCGCGTGGGCGCAGGTGTCGGTCGGCAACACCCCGGTCCTCGCCGACGTCGGCACCTCCCTGCGCCGCTGGTCGCACGCGCTCACCGAGGAGGCGCGCAGCGAGCGGCGCCGGGCCGAACTCGGGTACTGGCAGCAGGTCGCCGGCGGTCCCGACCCGCTGCTCGGCGAGCGGCACCTCGATCCGGCGATCGACCAGGCCCACACCGTGCGCCGCCTCGACATCGAGGTCGACGACGATGTCACCACCGCGCTGCTCACCACCCTGCCGCGGTTGTTCCACGGCAGCGTCACCGACGCCCTGTTCGCCACCATGGCACTGGCGCTCGTGCGCTGGCGCGCGCGCCGTGGCGTCGACGAGCGCTCGGCGCTGCTGCGGCTGGAAGGCCATGGCAGGCAGGAGGAAATCGTGCCCGGCGCCGATTTGTCGCGGACCATCGGCTGGTTCACCTCGCTGTACCCGGTGCGCCTCGACCTCGCCGGTATCGACGTCGAGGACGCGCTCGCCGGCGGCCCGGCCATGGGCGCGGCGATCCGCGCGGTCAAACACCAGCTCCTGGCTGTGCCGGACAAGGGCATCGGCTTCGGCCTGCTGCGCTATCTCGATCCCGGCACGGCCGCCCAGCTCCCGCAGCGGCTTCCCGGCCAGATCACCGTGAACTACCTCGGCAGGCATACGACGGCCGAGGTCCCCGCCGGGCTGGAAGGTCTCGGCTGGCTGCCCACCGACGACCTCGGTGACCTGCACGCGGGCGAACACGCCGAGGTCCCGCTCATGTCGGCCATCGACGTGAACGCCATGGTGGTCGGCAACCGAGTGCACGCCGACTTCGGCTACCCGGAACACCTGCTCGCCCGCGACGATGTCGCCGAACTCGCCCAGCTGTGGGTCGAGGCACTCGGCGCCGCCGCGCATTTCGCGGCCACCCCGGCCGCCCAGACCGCTTCGGCCGAAGAAACCGCCGCCCTCGCCGCGCAGACGGCAGCGGCGGCGGAACCGGCAGCCCCCGGGCAGGCCGGACTGGGTCTCGATGTGCTGCTGCCGATCCGGCTCGGCGGCGATCGGCCCGCACTGTTCTGCGTGCATTCGTCCTCCGGAATGTCGTGGAGCTACCTGGGATTCGCCGAACAGCTCGCCCCGGACCGGCCGATCTACGGACTCCAGGCGCCCGACCTCAGCGGCCGCGAGCCCTCGGCCCGCTCCATCGAGGAATTCGCGCGGCGGTACGTGCGCGAGATCCGCGCGGTGCAGCCGACCGGCCCCTATCACCTGCTCGGCTGGTCGTTCGGTGGTCTGATCGCGCACGCCATGGCGGTCGAGCTGGCGGCGGCGGGCGAACGGGTCGGCGTGGTGGCACTGCTGGACACCGACACCGCCGATATCGACGGCGACACCATCGAGCGCTTGTCACCGGGCGCCTTCATCAACACCTTCGGCTCGATCTTCGGCATCGACAATGTCCCCGCCGACGCCACCGCCGCGGAAGCGGCCGAGCTCATCACGGCAAAGCTCGGCGGCGTCGAACTCATCGATGCCGCCACCATCGAACGCATGGCCGGCTCGTACAACGCCTCCGCGGGGACCAGGACCGGCTATCAGCGCCCGGTCTACCACGGCGACATCCTCTATTTCAGCGCCACCGTCGACCCCTCCGCCTGGATGGGCCCGGACGGCTGGCGGCCCTACGTGACCGGCGACATCGTCAACTGCGATGTCGACGTGACCCACGACGAAATGACCAATCCCCATGCACTGTCGGTCATCTCGCCGGCACTCGACGAGCACATGGAAGCAGGAGACCGGATATGAGCGTCGAACGCACTGTTGTCCAGAGCCCGACAGCCACCTCCGGCGGTGTGGTCGTCGAAGGGATCGAGAAATCCTTCGGCGACGTGCACGCGCTGCGCGGCATCGATTTCGTCGCGGCGCCCGGTGAGGTGCTCGGCATCCTCGGCCCCAACGGCGCGGGCAAGACGACCATGGTGAACGTCCTGTCGACGCTCATCGCGCCCGATCGCGGCCGCGCGGTGGTCGCCGGGCACGATGTCGTCGCCGACCCTGCGGCGGTCCGTCGATGCATCATGTTGACCGGGCAATACGCCGCCCTCGACGACATGCTCAGCGGCTACGAGAACCTGGTCATGTTCGGCAGGCTGATGGGTCTGCGCAAACCCGCCGCCCAGGCCCGCGCCAGGGAACTGATCAGCGAATTCGATCTCGACCAGGCCGCGAACCGGCGGGTCGGCAACTACTCGGGCGGTATGCGGCGGCGTATCGATATCGCCTGCGGACTGGTGGTGCGCCCGGACGTGGTCTTCCTCGACGAACCGACCACCGGCCTGGATCCCCGCAGCAGGCAGGGGGTCTGGGATCTGGTGCGCAGCTTCAAGAGCGCGGGCATCACGACCCTGCTCACCAGCCAATACCTGGAGGAAGCCGATGCGCTCAGTGATCAGATCATCGTGATCGACCACGGCGTGGTGATCGCCGCAGGCACCGCGGACGAACTGAAACACCGTATCGGCGGCAGCTACTGCGAGATCGTCCCGCTCGCTCGCGCGGAGCTGCCCGCCATCGCCGCCGCGCTCGGGCCGCTGCTGCCCGCGGAGATCCTGGCGGCGATGACACCGGAATCGGATCGCATCACCATTCCCGCGCCGGATGGCGCCAAGACGCTCGCCGAGGCACTGCGGCGGCTGGACAACGCGTCGATCGAACTCGTCGACATCGCCCTGCGGCGCCCGTCGCTCGATGACGTGTTCCTGCAACTCACCGGCCATCTGGCCTCGGCCGAGACCGAATCGGAGGCCGTCTCATGACGGCCACCCTGTGGCACACCCACGTCCGCGCCGCGCCGGACACGGTGCAGCAGTGGTGGGTACTGACCACGCGGCTGATCGTGCCCTCGGTCAAGTCCGGGGAGGTCTTGATGGCGGTGGTGGCGCCGGTGGCGTTCGCCGCCAGCTTCTACATCCCGCTGAATACCGTGATGATGTTCTCCGGCAACGGTTTCAGCAGCTACGCCCAGTACATGATGCCGCTGGTGGTGTTGCAGTCCGCGTCGTTCACCGCCATCTCGGCGGCCTTCCGGTCGGCCAGCGATGCCGTGGCCGGACTCAATCGCCGCTTCGGCTCGATGCCGCTGCGCCCGCTCGTCCCCGTCGCGGCGCGGATGTCGGCCAACATACTCCGGGCGCTGATCGCGCTGGCCGGGGCGATCGTGGCGGGCTATGTCATCGGCTTCCGCTTCCGGCTCGATGCGTGGCATACCCTCGGGTTCCTGGCGTTCTCGCTGGTCATCGGCATCGTGTTCACCCTCGGCGGTGATGTCATCGGCTCCGCGTCCAAGAGTCCGGAGGCGACGTCGCAGCTACTCATCCTCCCACCGTTGATCTTGGGCATGCTCTCGACCGGTTTCGCACCGGCGAGCCAGTTTCCCAGCTGGATCCAGTGGTTCGTCCGTAATCAGCCCGTCTCGCAATACGCGATCGCGCTGCGCGCGCTGGCCGGTGACACCTCGGGCAACGCGGGGACGGTGAGCTGGTCGCTGATGGGGCCGCCGTTGCTGTGGGCCGCCGGCACCCTGCTGCTCTGCGTGCCACTGGCCATCCGGCTCGGTTCGAGGAGGGCATGATGGTGGAGCGCTCGGAGACCTCGCCGGTCTCGCTGATCCAGCACACGCTGATCCAGACGCAGCGCCTGCTGGTGCGCTGGGCACGCAATCCGGCCACCGTGCTGGAGACGCTGCTCGTCCCGTGTCTGCTGCTGATCATGCTGGACGTCGTCATCGGCGGCCAGATCCAGAAGTTCACCGGTGACGACGCCCTCTACGGTTCGGTCCCGATGGTCGCCGTCGTCGGCGCGCTCTCGGGCGCCGTCGCGAGCGGTGTCCTGCTCGGCCGCGAACGGGACGCCGGTCTGCTGGCCAGGTTCTGGGTGCTGCCGGTGCACCGTGCTTCCGGTCTCGCCTCCCGCGTCCTCGCCGAGGGCTGCCGCATCGTGGTCGGCACCCTCGCCGTGGTGATCGTCGGCTTCCTGCTCGGCTTCCGCTTCCATCAGGGCCTGCCGGCCGCGCTGGTATTCCTGCTGGTTCCGGTGATCTTCGGGCTCGCCTTCGCCACGATCGTCACCGCGGTCGCCGTCTTCACCGCGAAAGCCGCACTGGTCGAAGCGATCACCATCCTCACCTCGCTGATGATGTTCTTCAGCACCGGCTTCGTCCCGCTGGCCGCCTTTCCGACGTGGATTCAGCCGGTGGTGCGCAATCAGCCGATGTCGGTCGCCGTCGACGCGATGCGAGGTCTCGCCGATCAGGGCCCGATCGCACGGCCCCTGACCCTCGCCCTGCTCTGGTCGTTCGGCGCTATCGCCCTGTTCACCGTCCCCGCCACCATCGGCTTCCGGCGCGCCAGCCGGCAGTGAGATCGGGCCGCGGCGCCCACGTCAGCGGCCACGCAGTACCCTCGTGCGCATGCCGGTGAGCGCCCGAGAACGCACCCGATTCCGTCGCACCGCGAAGCAGGGCCGCCGCGCCCGCTCGCGCGGCATCGCCGCCGCGCTGCTGTGCGCGGCCGTGGTCACCGCGGGCTGCGCGGACAAGCACGACGACGCGAGCACGATCATCCGCACCACGACCAACATCGCGGGTGCGGGCGTGGTCGGCGTGGCGCGGGACACCGCGACCGCCTGTCCGCTGCCGAGCGCACCCGATCCCGCCGCGGGGGCGACCCGCACGGTCACCCATGCCGGTGGGGTCTCGGAGGTCCCCGCCGACCCGCAGCGCATCGTCGTGCTCACCAGTTCGGCGCTCGACGCGGCCTGCGCGGTCGGCCTGTGGGAGCGGGTCGCGGGCGCGGTCACCCTCGACGGCGAGCGCCCGCAGCCGATGTACCTGGGATACGGCGTACTGAAGGTTCCCAGCGTCGGTCCGATCGGGCAGCCCGATCCCGCGCGCATCGCGGAGCTGAAGCCCGACCTGATCCTCGGCGATGTCGCCCCCGCCGGCGGTTACGAGGCACTGAGCGCGATCGCCCCGACCGTGCTGGTCGGTTCCGGCGGCAGCTGGCAGTCCGATTTCGCGGCCTACGCCGCGGGCATGGGCCGGCGCGGCGCCGCCGACACCGCCCTGCAGACCTACCTCACCGAGGCCCGCGACCTCGGCAAGGCACTGAACGCGAGCCAGTCGCAGGCCTCGGTGCTGCGCTTCACCGCCGACACCACCCAGGTCCAGGGCACCGAGACCTTCGCCGCCCAGGTCCTGTCCGACGTCGGCGTCCAGCGCCCGACCGCCCAGCGCGGCACCTCCTTCGACATCGGCACCGCCGACCTGGCCACCAAGGCCGAAGGCGACCTCATCTACGTGATGTTCGCGGGCAAACCCGGCGAGGACCACGGCAAGCAGGTCCTGCGCTCGGACCAGTTCACCGAACTCAGCGCCTCCACCGACAGCCGCGTCTTCGCCGTCGACGACACCATCTGGCACACCACCGGCCTCACCGCCGCCCGCGCCGTCCTCACCGACCTGCGCAACAGCCTCAACGGCTACGTCACCGACTGACCGGGAGCCGTCGGTCGCACCGACCCCCGTCACGCCCACAGTGATACCGTGGATATCCAAGGCTGGAACATCGGATATCCGACGAGGTGAGTGCAGTGGGTACATCCAAGACTCCGATCGAGATCGACCAGGAAGCACTGGCGACCGCCGCCGAGGTTCTCGGCACCAAGACCAAGAAGGACACTGTCAACGCGGCGCTGCGCGAGGTCGGCCAGCGTCTTGTGCGGATGCGCGCACTCGCCGCTCTGGGCGAGATGGCCGACCGCGGTGACTTCGACGAGTATCTCGGCAACAAGTCCGCCTACCGCCGGTGACGCCGGCCATCTACCTCGTCGACACGTCAGGGTTGTTCCGCATAGCTACGGAGCCGTACCGGAAGTCATGGGCAGACCAGCTGACCGCGGGTGTGGTCGCGATCTGCCCGATCGTCGAGCTGGAGTTTCTCTACTCGGCCCGATCGCTGGCAGACCGGCTGGAGCGGCAACGACACCTTCGCGACCTTTTCGGCTGGGTCACCATGCCGGACCGGGTCGTCGAACGCGCCGCCGAAATACAGCAACTGATGACCGAACAGGGTCTGCATCGGTCAGCAGGACCCGTCGACCTGCTCATCGCCGCTACCGCCGAGCATCACCGATTGACAATCCTCTGCGACGACAAGGATTTCGCGGCCGTGGCCCGCGTCACCGGACAACCGGTCACGTTTGTCACGCCTTGTGACGCCCCGTGAGTTCGCCGAAGCCCGCCGGTCTCCCAGCGAACCCCCAGCGTGCTCCCAGCTCCGGCGCAGTGCCCGCGCCTACCGTCGTCGACGACACGGTATGAGCGAAGGAGCAGCATGGACGACCACGATCTCGGACTGGGGCACGATCTGCGGGTGATGTCGCGCAGGCGGGTGCTCGGCATGATCGGCGCCGCGGGCGTGGCGGCGGCCGCGGCGGGGTGCGCGGCGGCGACGGATTCGGGTGTCGGCACGGACGCCTCGGCGACCGCGGCGGACTCGGCGACCCCGGCCGCGGCACCCCAGGAAACGGCGGGCCCCTACCCGGGTGACGGGTCCAACGGCCCCAATGTACTGATCGAGTCGGGCGTGGTCCGCTCCGACATCACCAGCAGCTTCGGCGCGTATTCCGGTGTCGCCCAGGGTGTTCCGATGACGCTCACCCTGAACCTGCGCGACCTTGCCACGAATGCCGCGGGCACCGGCATGGCGGTCTACGTCTGGCATTGCGACCGCGAGGGCCGCTACTCGCTCTACAGCGAAGGCGTCACCGACCAGAACTACCTGCGCGGCGTCCAGGTCGCCGACGACAACGGCACCGTCCGCTTCACCTCGATCTTCCCCGCCTGCTACGCAGGCCGCTGGCCGCACATCCACTTCGAGGTCTACGACTCCCTCACCACCGCGGTAGCAGGCGACAACGCCCGCCTCACCTCCCAGATCGCCCTCCCCCAAGCCGCCTGCGAGTCCGTCTTCGCCGCCGACTCCGGTTACTCCGCCAGCATCAAGAACATGTCCGGCGTGAGCCTGTCCTCGGACAACGTCTTCGGCGACGGCTGGGACGCCGAACTGGCCACCGTCACCGGGACCCCCGCCACCACCATGGCCGTCTCCCTGACAGTCGGTGTCGCCGAGAAGTCACAGAACGCCCAGTCCGGCAACGGTTCTCCCGGTTCGCCTCCAGCCGGTTCATCCCGGGGAGGCGGTCCCGCCGGTTCACCGCCGCCTGGTGGCCCCGCACCCCGCTGACAGCGCAGCCGAGGACCCGGACCTACGAGTCCTCGGATCCCCAGCATGCTCGGGTTTACCGGAACAAAGCTCGTACACCGCACGGCCTTTGCCCGGGCCTTTGCAGTCGGCAACGACCGAAACGCCGCCGACAATGTAGCCACCAGGAACATTCGCGAATCCAAGCGATATCCATGTCATGCGTGCTGCCGAGTTCTCGGGTTAGGAAGTCAGATAGATGCGGGCGCAGCCAGACTCGGCCGCCCAATCCTTGATGTGCGTCAGGAGTGCGCTGGCGATGCCGCGGCGGTAGTCGGGTTGAGCCCAGGACGAGCATCGACAGGGCGATGTGGGCATCGGCGGCGCCAGCGGATAAATCAACCGAATTTGATCATCGAATCCGCGTCTGGAGTGAAGATCAAATGTGAGATCGAATCCGCCGCACGTAGATACGCGGCATTGTCGGATAAAACAACTGAATTTGATCATCAAATCCGCATCCGGGTGAAGATCAAATTGAGTTACCTCGGCACAATATAGTGTTTGCCCATTATTAACTATGATTCATATCACAGTAACAACAGCGGATTTACAGATCTCTTTTGCATAACATTGCTGGAGCGCGCCCATTATGGCGTCGTAATCCATCCGTGGAAGGAAGCTCCGTACATGTTCTCTCGCAAGATCCTTGTCGCCGCCGGCGCCGTCTCCGCCGCCGCCCTGTTCTTCGGCCCGGTCGCGGTGGCCTCCGCAGCCACCGGCTCGGCAGGCCTGGCCACCGGCTCGGCAGGCCTGGCCTCGGGTTCGGCCTCAGGTTCGGCCGGCTCGTCCTCGGGTTCGGCCGGCTCGTCCTCCGGTTCCGCCATGCTCGAATCCGGCAGCTCGGCCGCCGACAGCGGCACCTCCGCCATCGTCAACATCATCGAAGCGATCGCCGGCGTCAACGCCCTGAACCAGCCCAAGCCCGCCGCCTGATTCGGTCTCGGTAGACCACCGTTCAGTGCCGCACCTGCACTCAGGTGAGTGGGTGGCCGCGGCGTCGGGCCGGCAGCCAGTGTCCGCACCCCGCCTTCCGGGTGCCGTCGATCGCGTCGACGTCCCGGTCCGCGGCCCGCAACAACCGTTGCATCCCGTCCGGGGCGCCCTCAGTCCGTCGGGCGGGCGGCCGCGGCCACCAGTCCCAGGTGCACGATGTCGGTGAAGGTGGTGAGATCCCTGATCAGGGTGTCGATCTCGCCGGTGGATCCCGCGTCGGTGTGATGCAACCAGTCGGCGACGGTGTCGAACAGGCCGCCGATCGTGGAGACCGCGAGTGCGTGCAGGTCGATGCCGATGCCCTCGTCGGGGACGAAACCGTATTCGCGCCAGAGGGTTTCGAGGAATTGGGCCGCCCAGCGGCGGTTGGTGCGGCGTTGCTGTTCCACCCTGGCGGAGATGCCGCTCGCTTCGCCGAAGGTCACCTGGGCGACGCGGGGGTCGTCGACGAGTGAGTGGGCGAAGGCGGCGATGACGGTGGAGATCACCTCCTGGCGGTCGCCGGTGCATTCGGCCAGTGCGGTGGCGACCTCGGTTTGCGCGCGTTCGCTGAGCTGCTGGAGCAGGGCCAGGTAGCAGGATTCCTTGCTGTCGAACAGTTCGTAGAAGGCCTTGTTGCCGACGAAGGCGGTCTGGCAGATCTGCTCGATCGCGGTGTTGACGTACCCCTCGGCGGCGATCAGTTCGAACGCGGCCGCCAGGATCTGCTCGCGCCTGCGCGCGCGGCGTTGCTCGGCGTCCATGCCCTGGATGCGCCGGGAGCGAACTTGACTCTTTTCCGTCGACGTCACGCAGCTCAGCCTACCGATCACCAAATAAGAACAAGAACTCTTGTTCCAAACAAGAGAACCTGCTGTAATCGGCATCACCTAGTGAAGGAGATGCCATGCAGCGCAGCACGGCCACCTACCGATCCCGGCGCTTCGGCGCCACCGCCCTGCTCAGCGTCGCGGTGCTGGCACTGGCCGCGGGTCCCGCCGTCGCCGAGGACTTCGAACTGCCGCCGTTGCCGAACGAGGCGCAGGTGTATCCGGCGGTCGTGCCGCTGCCGACACCGCAGAACGACCCCTGGTACGACGATCCGGCCGATTTCGGCGGCTACGCCAACGGCGATGTCATCCGCAGCCGCGTCGTGCAGACCTACACGCTCGGCATCCCCGTCCCGGTGCACACCACCCAGCTGCTCTTCCGCAGCACCGATGCCCAGGACAACCCGCTCGCGACCGCGACCACCGTGCTCGTGCCCGGCATCCCGTGGCTGGGTCCCGGTGCGCGCCCGCTGATCTCGTATCAGGAGGCGATCGACAGCCTCGGCAGGCAGTGCAATCCCTCGTACACGCTGCGGGCGGGGATCCAGAAGGAAGTTGCGCTGATGGCGCAGTTCCTGGCCGCGGGCGCCGCGGTGGTGGTCACCGATTTCGACGGCAAGCAGAACACGATCATGTCCCCGGCCGAGGGCCGGATGGTGCTCGACGGTATCCGCGCGGCCCAGCGCGGCGGGCTCGGTCTCGCGGCGTCGCCGGTGGGCCTGTGGGGCTACTCCGGTGGCGGCAATTCCTCGGCGTCGGCGGCCGAGCAGCGCCGTCACTACGCGCCCGAGCTCGACATCCGGGGCAGCGCCCAGGGTGGCATCCCGGGTGACAAGGTCGCGATCGCGCCGTTCGCCATCTCGGGCCGGCAACCGCAGGCCAACTTCACCGGCTGGCTCGCCATCCTCGGCCTGGCCCGCGAATACCCCGAGTTCGATCAGGCATTGCAGCGATACCTCACCCCGGAGGGACATCAGGTCGCCCGCGATCTGGAGAACCGCTGCCTCTACACCGCTGTCGCCTCCACACTGCTGCGCCCGGTCGTCGACTACCTGACCGATCCGCAGGCGGCGCTGGCCGCCGCGCACGAAGCGCTGTCGGCGGCGAGCTTCGGCCGCCCCGAGAACACGCCCGACATCCCGCTGCTCATGTGGCATTCGACCACCGATCAGCTGCTGCCCGCCGAACTGGCCATCGACGATATCGCCGCCGCCTACTGCGCGCGCGGGGTGAATCTGCGCATGTTCTGGGTGCCGATGTCGGAGCACATCAGCGCCGAGATCGTGCCCGAGATCGGGACCGTCGCCTGGCTGCTCGCGGTGACCGCGGGTGCGGACCCGGGGCCGAGGGTATGTTGAGCCGCCTACGCGGGCAGCGGGATTCGCGATGAGCGCGGCTGCCTGGGTGCGTGCCGCGAGCACGTCGGCACGACAGCTCCGGGTCATGCAGCGGGCCGGGCTCGTCGACTTGCGGCGGCCCGCTCAGCTCGTTCGCACGGCCCGTGCGATGCGCACCTTCGGCCCGATCGCCGGCGGCATCCTGACCTCGGCGCGGCGGACACCGCATCGGATCGCGCTCGTCGACGGTGATCGGCGGGTCAGCTATCGCGAACTCGACGAGCGCGGCGATGCGATCGCGGCCCGCTGGCACGCCGCCGGCCTGACCGCGCAGGACACCATCGGGGTGCTGTGCCCCGACGGGCTGCGCCTGGTCGAAACCATGGCCGCCGCAGCGAAACTCGGTTCGCGGCTGGTGCTGCTCAACACCGGTTTCGGTGCGGCGCAACTGCGTGATGTGCTGGCCCGTGAACAGGTCGGGGCGCTGGTGCTCGATCCGAGTCTGTCCACCCTCGGCGGTGATCTGGCCGACAGCATCACTCTGCTCGACACCGCGGGCGCCGATCCGGGAACCCGGGCGCCCGTCCCGGCCGAGCAGGGCGGCTTCGTCCTGCTCACCGGCGGGACCACCGGAACACCGAAGGGCGCACCGCGACGGGTCGAATCACCGTTGGCCGGTGCGCAATTCGTCGATCGGGTGCCGTTGCGTCGCGGGCAGACCGTGCTGTTGTGCGCGCCGCTGTTCCACGGCACGGCGCTCTCACAGTTCATTCTGGCACTGAATCTGGGCTCGACCATCGTGTTGCACGGCAGGTTCGATGCCCAGCGGGCGCTCACCCAGATCAGCGAGCATCGCGCCGACATGGTGGTGCTCGTCCCGACGATGCTGCGCCGCATTCTCGATCTGGGCCCAGAAGTGTTGTCCGCCACCGACACCAGCTCCCTGCGGATCGTGTTCACGGCGGGCGCCGCGCTGCCCTCGGCGCTGGGCACCCGGGCGATCGAGACGTTCGGCCCGGTCATCTACAACTTCTACGGCTGCACCGAGACCGGCACCGCCACCATCGCGACCCCCGAGGACTGGATCGCCGCTCCCGGCACCGTCGGCACACCGCCGGTCGGCATCACCGTGGCGCTCTACGACGGTGACACCCGGGTCACCGAACCGGGAACCGTCGGCACCGTCCATGTCGGCAACTCGATCGCCTTCCACGGCTACTCCGGCGGCGGCTCCAAACAGCTCAGGGGCGGTCTGATGAGCACCGGCGATCTCGGCCATTTCGATGCCGCCGGACGGCTTTTCATCGACGGCAGGGACGACGACATGATCGTCTCCGGCGGCGAGAACGTCTTTCCCGGCGAGATCGAGGACCTGCTCTACCGGCATCCCGCCGTCACCGAAGCCGCGGTGATCGGCGTCCCCGACGAGGAGTTCGGGCAGCGCCTGGCCGCCTTCGTCGTCCGTGCGGGCGACCTCGACGCCGATGCCGTCCGCGCGTATGTGAAGTCCCACCTGGCCCGGTTCAAAGCTCCCCGTGACGTGGTGTTCGTCGACGAACTGCCGCGCACGCCGACCGGCAAGATCGACCGCCGCGGTCTGGCCGCGCTGCGCTGACCCGGTGGCGGCGACGAACGGCGCCGCCACCGTCAGCTCGCGGCGCGCTGTGCCGTCGCCCACCCCGCGAGGGCGGCGGCCAGCACGGGCCCGATCGTCCGCAGCGCGGCCGCGCCGGTGATGTCCCAGTGGGTGGCGTCGACGGCGACGTCGCGGATGTCCCCGGCGATGTGATCCCGCCACGCCCCGGCGGCTCTGCCCTCGCCGCGGTCGTCGCGGTCCGCGGTGAAGAACAGCAGGTCACCGTGGAAGACGCGGGGGCGATGCGCCGCGCCGATCACCTGTGCGTGCAGGATGCCCGCGAAGAGCCGGTGTACGCGTTCCTCGGTCAGCTCGTCGAACGGGCCGGGCAGGTTCGACACCAGCGCGACGGCGTCCTCGGGGGTGAAATCGGTGACCGGCGTGGCGAGTTCGTGGTCGGTGCCGAACTGGCCGAGCAGATCGCCGACCGTCACCGGCGCCTCGCTGCGGTAGCCGACGTCGCCGACGAAGGAATCCAGCATCGCCAGCACCTCGACCTGTTCCCCCAGGTCCTGCAACCGCACAGCCATGGCGTGCGCGATCACACCGCCGACGCACCAGCCGAGCAGCCGGTACGGTCCGTGCGGCTGGACGGCGCGCATTCTGGTCACGTAGTCGGCGGCCAGCGCGTCGATCGACTCGGGCGGCGGAGCGTCCTCGACGATCGCCGGGGATTGCAGCCCGTACAGCGGGCAGTCCACTTCGGCGGACAGACCGGCGAAACTCCAGGACAGGCCCACCACGGGATGGACGCAGAACAGCGGTGGGCCGCTGCCACGCGCGCGCAGGGCGAGCACCGGTGCCAGCGCCGATTCCTCGACCGTGTCCTCGGCGACCCGGCGAGCCAGACCGGCCGGGGACGGATCGCTGAACAGCCAGGCGAGGGCGACCTCGGCCGACAATTCGGTGCGCAGTCGAGCCACCAGCCGGGTCGCGACCATCGAGTTGCCGCCGAGGTCGAAGAACGAGTCGTCGGCGCCGACCCGGTCGCAGCCGAGCAGCTCGGCGAACACGGCCGCGATCCGCTGCTCGACCGCGCCCTGGGGTGCGCGGTAGGCACGATCGGAGCTGAACGCGGGGCCCGGCAACCGGCCGAGATCGAGTTTGCCGTTCGCGGTCAGCGGCAGCGCGTCGATGATGACGACCGCCGCCGGAATCTGATGCTCGGGCAGCCGATCCCGCAGCTGCGCGCGGATCCCGCCACCGGTGATCGCGGTGTTCCCGGCACCGGTGATCGCCCTGTTTCCACCACCCGGCACGACATAGCCGACCAGCTGGCGACCGGTCGCCGGATCGTCGCGCACGACCACGGCCGCGGCGCCGACACCGGGGCAATCCAGCAGTGCCACTTCGACTTCGGCGGGCTCGATGCGGTAGCCGCGAACCTTGACCTGCCGATCCGCGCGCCCGAAGTGTTCGATCGTGCCCTCGCGCGTCCACCGGCCGAGATCGCCCGAGCGGTACATGATGCCGCCCACCGCACCGGGATTCGCGACGAATCGGGTGGCGGTGAGGCCGGGCCGGTGCAGGTAGCCGCGCGTCACCTGAGCACCCGCGACATAGATCTCACCGGTGACGCCCGTGGGCACCGGCCGCAACCGGCCGTCGAGAATCTGCACGGTGAGTCCGTCGAGCGGCTGTCCGACCGGGCTGCCCGCCCGCGAATAGGCACCCGTGGCGATCGTCGCGTGCGTGACATGCACCGTGGTCTCGGTGATGCCGAACATGTTGACCAGCGCCGGCCCGGCGGCACCATGCCGGTCGATCCAGGCGGCGAGCCGTCGCGGATCCAGCGCCTCACCGCCGAAGACGATGCGGCGCAAGGCGAGTGGAGCACCGGTGGCGCGCGCGTCGGCGCCGTCCAGCCCGGCGAAGGCCGACGGAGTCTGGCCGAGCACCGAAACCTGTTCGCGGACCAGGAGTTCCCGCAGCTGCTCGGGTGAGCGTGCCGTGTCCTTGTCGATCACGACGAGCGTCGCGCCGGTGGTGAGCGCACCCCACAGTTCCCACACGGAGAAGTCGAACGCGACCGAATGGAACAGCGCCCACACATCGGTGGACCTGGTCGACAGGATGCGCCGGGTCTGCTCCAGCAGGGCGACGACCTGGCGATGCTCGACCGCCACCCCTTTCGGTGCCCCCGTCGAGCCGGAGGTGTAGATCACGTAGGCGACGTTCTCTGACCGGGCGCCGCGAATCGGGCTGGTCCCGAAAGCCACCCGATCGGTCTCGACCGGGTGCCCGGCACCGATATTTCCTTCCCACTCGGCCGCGACTTCCTGCAGCACAGCATCACTGGACACACTGGCCGAGTCGTGTCCGGCCTCGACCGGAGCAGGTCGTGTCCACGTACCTGTGCCGACCACACGCTGCTCACCAGGCTCGTCGCTCGATTCGGCGATCGATCCCTGGCCCGGCTCGTCCACCCCGTGGACGGTCAAGCCCGCCGCGATCACACACACCGGCCGTGCATCGGCCAGCACATAGTCGATCCGTTCGCGCGGATAGTCGGGATCGACGGGAACATACGCCGCGCCACTGCGCACCACCGCGACGATCGCCACGACCAGGTCAGCCGAGCGGGGCATGCGGACGACGACCCGCCGCTCCGGGCCCGCTCCGGAAGCCACGAGCTTCCGAGCGAGGGCCGCGCTGCGGTCGTCGAGTTCCCCGTAGGTCACAGTGGTTTCGCCGAACCGTATCGCTACGGCATTCCGATGGCGATACGCCGCGAGATCGAACAGGTCGCTCAGCGTCCGCTGGTCCGGGCGGATCGACGCGGGGACCCGCGCCGCCGGGCCGGTCTCGTCGATCAGGTCGATGTCGCCGACCGTTGCCGACGGGTCGGCGGTGACCGCGCGGGTGATCCGCTCCACGGTGTGGACGAGCTGGTCGATCGTGTCGCGGTCGAACAGGTCGGTCGCGTAGGTGATCGCCACGCCGATAGTGGCCGCGGCAGGGTCCGACATCGTCAGCTGGAGGTCGAATTTCGCCGGGGATTCGACCGGGTCGACGGGTTCGACTGTCAGCCCGCCCAGGTCGGTCCCGACCGCGCCTGCATCGGTCGCCGCGGTGAGCACCGCCTGGAACAGCGGGTGGTGGGCGCGGGTGCGCGGCGGGTCCAGCGCCTCGACGACCCGCTCGAACGGGATGTCGGCGTTGGCCAGCGCGCCGAGGTCGATATCGCGGACGCGGGTGAGCACTGCCGCGAAGGAGTCTGCCGGGTCGACCGTGGTGCGCAGCACGACCATGTTGACGAACATGCCGACGAGATCGTCGAGTTCGGGTCCGCCGCGCCCGGCCACCGGTGTGCCGATGGCGATATCGGGGCCGCCGCCCGAGCGGGCCAGTGCCACCGCGAGTATCGCGTGCAGCACCATGAACTGGGTCGCGCCGTGCGCCACCGCGATCCGGCGGATCCGGGCGGTGAGCGCGGCGTCGAATTCGAACGCGGTCACCGCGCCGCGCCCTGACGCGACCGGCGGATGCGGGCGGTCGACCGGCAGTTCCAGCCGCGGAGCCAGTCCGGCGAGCCTGGCCCGCCAGTACCGCAGCTGACCATCGAGGGTCGCGGCACCGGAGACATGCGCCAGCCAGTCCCGCTGTGCCAGCGCATAATCGACGTACGAGACGGGCAGCGGCTCGAGCGCGGGTCCGAGCGGCCCACCTTCCCCTCTGGCCCGATCCGCCGCGAGCGCCGGATCTGCCTCGGCCGCCTGATCTGCCGCAGGCACCCGATCGGCCCCGGGCGCCAAATCCGCCGCAGGCATCGGATCGGCGGAGGTGCCAGCAGTCGGGAAACTCGCTCGGCGACAACCGGTCTGACGTAGGTGAGCGGCGTACGCGCCGAGCAGATCCCGCAGCAACGGACCGAGCGACCAGCCGTCGGCGCTGATGTGGTGGACGACCACGGCCAGCACATGCTCGTCCTCGCCGAGCGCGAACAGACGCGTCCGCAGCGGCATCTCGGTGGTGAGATCGAAACCAGCCGTGCCGAATTCGGCCAGGGCGGCGGTGAGGTCATCAGACCGCAGCCGGACCGGGGCGAGAGCGGTTCGCGCGCGATCGATCGGCAGGATGTGCTGGACGCCGACGCCCTGCTCGTCGGGGTAGAGCGTGCGGAGTGGTTCGTGCCGTTCGACCACATCATCGAACGCGGCCCGCAGCGCGGCGACCGAGAGCGGCCCGCGCAGCCGCACCGCCAGCGCGATGTTGTCCGCCGGCGACCGGTGGTCGAGCCGGTTCAGGATCCACAGGCGTTGCTGGGCGGGAGCCAGCGGCAGCGATTCGGGCCTGCTGCGGCGGGTCACCGGGGGGCGCGGCGCCGTCTTCGACAGATGCCGCACCGCCACCGCGAGCCGCGCCACGGTCGGCGCGTCGAACACGGTGCGCACCGGGACGTACTTGCCGGTCGCCGCCGCCAATCGCGCGCTGAGCTGGGCGGCGAGCAAGGAATTACCGCCCAGGGCGAAGAAGTCGTCATCGGCGCCGGCCGAATCCACCCCGAGCAGACCGGCGATGACAGTGCCCACCAGGCGTTCGACCGAATCCGTCGGCGACGGACCGCCGTTCGACGCGAACACCGGGGCGGGCAGCGCGGCACGGTCGACCTTGCCCACGGGAGTCAGCGGCAGCTCGTCGAGGACGACCACCGCGGCGGGCACCGCGTGCGCGGCGAGCCTTTCCCGCGCGAACGTCAGCAGCGCGCCGGTGTCGACGGCGCGCCCCGGCTCCGGCGTCACATAACTCACCGGAACCAGTGCACCCGCCGGTGTCTGACACCCGGTCGTGATCGCGGAACGGACGGCCTCGTGCCCGGTGAGCACCGCGTCGATCTCCCCCGGCTCGAGCCGGATGCCGAGCACCTTGAGCTGAAAGTCCGTGCGGCCGAGGAATTCCAGTGCCGCGCCGTCGGCGGGACGCACACGGACCAGATCGCCCGTACGGTACATCCGCCCGCCCGCCGGACCGAAAGGATCGGCCACGAAGTGTGTCGCGGTCGCGCCCGGCCTGCGCCGGTACCCGCGCGCGACACCGGGGCCGGACAGGTAGAGCTCACCGGGCTCGCCGGGCGGCACCGGGCGCAGCCGCTCGTCCAGGATCCGCGCCGACCAGCCGTCGAACACCGGGCCGAGCACGACCGGCTCACCCGCCACCAGTGGCGCTGCGGTGACGACCACGGTCGTCTCGGTCGGGCCGTAGCTGTTCACGTAGGTCCGGCCGGGCGCCCAGCGGGCGACCAGCGCCGGATCGGAGACGTCACCGCCCACCACCAGCCCACGCAGCGTCACGTGCCGGTTCGGGTCGAGGGTCGCCAGCACGCCCGGCGTGAGCACCGCATGGGTGACTCTCTCCCGCGCGATGAGCTCGTCGAGCTCACCGCCACCGGTGATCTCCGGTGGCACGATGACCGCGGTCGCACCGTGGGTGAAGGTCAGGACGAGTTCGTGCACGAAGATGTCGAAACCCGGTGAGGCGGACTGCAATACGCGCGCCTGTGGCATCGGGCCGAGCCGCGCCGACACCTCGGCGACCAGCGGCGCCAGGCCGCGGTGGGTCACCGCAACGGATTTCGGCGCACCGGTCGACCCGGAGGTGTAGAGGACGTAGGCGAGCTGGTCGAGGTGCGTCGGCCGGACACGGTCGGCATCGGTGAGCGGCGCCGGATCGCGGTCGGCACACCGCCGCGCGAGGTCCGGGTCGTCGAGCACCAGCCAGGTGATCCACGCAGGCAGGTCGGCGAGCATCGCCCGGGTGGTGATGCCGATCGTGGCGGCGGAGTCGGCCAGCAGATAACGTCGCCGGGCTTGGGGCTGGCGCAGGTCCATCGGCAGAATCGCGGCGCCGGTCGCCGCGACCGCGCACACCGCCCGCACCAGCTCCGCCGACCGCGGCAGCGCCAGCACCACCACGGTCTCCGGGCCCACCGCGTGCGCGATCAGCTCCCGGGCGAGCCGATTCGCCGAGTCGGCCAGGGCGGCGTAGGTCCAGGTACGGCCACCGTCGACGACGGCGATGCGGTCGCCGGTGCCGCCGCGACCGAGGATCGCACCGAGCGTGGCCTGCTGTCCGATCGCGGTCATCTCCCGATTAGATCCGCAACCACGCACCTCGGAAAAGCCCGATTTCCATGGGCAAACCGCAGGTAGTCAGCGCAGACCCCGGAAGAACGCGCGGATATCGCCCACCAGCAGGTCCGGCGCCTCCATCGCCGCGAAATGCCCACCGCGATCGAATTCCGACCAGTGCACGATGTCGGCATTGCCCTCGGCGTAGCGGCGGATCGCGACGTCCTCGGCGAAGACCGCGACACCGGTCGGCGTCGTCAGCGGCGTGGTGGGCCAGGAACGGGTGTGCATGGCCTCGTAGTACAGGGCCGCCGAGGAGCCCGCGGTGCCGGTCAGCCAGTAGAGCATCACATTGGTGAGCAGGCGATCACGGTCCACCGTCGCCTCGGGGAGGTCGTCGGCCGGGAACGTCCACTCCTTGAACTTCTCGACGATCCACGCGAGCTGGCCGATCGGTGAGTCGTGCAGGCCGTAGGCCAGCGTCTGCGGACGGGTCGACTGCATGCGGAAGTAGCCGCTGCCCTCGCTCTTGAACAGTGCGAGCCGGTCGAGCCGGGCCAGCTCGGCCTCGGTCATCGTCGCCTTCTCCGCGTCGGAGACCGGGCCGAACGGGATGAACCCGAAGGTCGCGGCATTGACGTGGATGCCGATCACCCGGTCACCGCCCGCGCGCCCGACCTCCGGGGTGATGAACGCGCCCCAGTCGCCACCCTGTGCCCCGTACCGCTCGTAACCGAGCCTGCTCATCAACTCGACCCATGCCGCGGCGATCCTGGTCGCGTTCCAGCCGGGCTCGGTCACCGGACCGGAGAATCCGTACCCGGGCAGCGAGGGAATCACCAGGTGGAAGGCATCGGCAGGGTCGCCGCCGTGGGCGCCGGGGTCGGTGAGCGGCCCGATCACGTCGAGGAATTCGACGATCGACCCCGGCCAGCCGTGCGTGAGGAGCAACGGCGTCGCCGCCGGTTGCGCAGAGCGCACATGCAGGAAATGGATGCGCTGCCCGTCGATCTCGGTGACGAACTGCGGATACTTGTTCAGCTCCGCCTCGGCCGCCCGCCAGTCGTAGGAGGTGCGCCAATACTCGGCCAGTTCCCGCAGATACTCCACCGGCACACCGCGACTCCACTCCGCGCCCGGCTGCTGATCGGGCCAGCGCGCATCGGCCAGCCTACGGTGCAGGTAATCCAGGTCCGGCTGGGCGATGTCGAGGTGGAACGGGACGATCTCGTTGCTCATACCGACGACGCTACGGACCGATGCGGACACCTTCGGCCTAATCGCCTCGGACAGCGCCACGGCGGCGGATCGCTCCGCCGCCGTGGCCTGCCTTCTGTGTCAGTCCGCGATGTCCCGCGCCGCCGTCTCGATCAGATCGGTCACCGGACCCGGCTGCGAGGCCAGCGAGGCGTGGCTCGCGGCGAGTTCGATGGTCTTGCGCGGGTTCATCCGCGATGCCATCCGGCGCTCGTTGTCCGGGTGGATCATCCGGTCTTCGGTGGACACCTGATACCAGCTGGGCTTCACCTTCCACGCGGGCGCGGTCACCGTGTCGCCGAAGGTCGAGGCGAGCGGCGCCTTCTGTGTCACCGCCATCACCAGCGCCTCCTCGGAAGTCAGGTCCTGACAGAAGCTTTCGCGGAACTTGTCCTGCGCGATCCACAGGTACCCGTCCGAATCCGGCGCTATATTGGCGAACGCGGCGGGCGGCTGCTCCTGGCTGATCGCACCCGGGCTCTCCCCCGCATCGGGCGCGAAGGCCGCGACGTAGACCAAGCCCGCGACATTGGGCAGGTCACCGGCCTCGGTGATCACCGCACCACCGTAGGAGTGCCCGACCAGCAGCACCGGACCGTCGACCTGCGCCACCATCTTCCTGGTCCGCTCGGCGTCCTCGGCCAGCGAGGTGAGTGGGTTCTCCACCGCGTGCTGCGCCGAATAGCCCCGCCGGTTCAGCTCCACGATCACCTTCGCCCAATGCGCGGCGCCACCCCAGAAACCATGGACCAGAACGATTGTCGGCTGAGCAGCCATGACATTCCTCTCTCTCGGTCGGGTTCTCGCCTGCCGGATCGGCCCCCTCCTGCGAGCCGATTGACGCGACGAGCACGATCCACTATATTTCTCGTCCGCTGCGCGCCTCCGGCACCGTTCGCGATCGCGATACCGCGTGGCCTCCGCCTGCTGCACATCGCCGAGCGCGGCGACCTCGAGCTCCACGTCGACGGACAGTCGTTCATCCTGCACGAGGGCGACATGGCCCTGCTCGCCCGCGGCGACCGCCATGTGATCGGCGCGGGCACACCCGCTCCCGCCGAGCGCGAGCTCACCGCCGCGGACAGTTTTCGCCGCGTGGACGAACTGACCGATCCGGCGGCGCCGCGCTGGGTCACCGGCACCTTCGGGGTCGAGGAAACGATCGCCGATCCGTTGCTGTCGGTGCTGCCCGCCGCGGTGCTGATCCGGGCGGGCGCCGATCGCGACTGGCTGACGCTGAGCCTGCAACTGCTCGTCGTCGAGGTCACCGACGCCAGACCCGGTGCGGGCGTGATGATCTCGCGCATCCTGGACCTGCTGTTCATCCATGCGCTGCGCGCCTGGTCCGCCGACGACGCCGCCCCCGGTTGGCTGACCGCGGCACTGGATCCCGCCTTCGGCCCGGTCCTCACCACGATCCACAACAACCCCGACCGCCCATGGCAGGTCGCCGAACTCGCGGCACTGGCCAGACTGTCCCGCTCTACCTTCACCGAGCGATTCACCCGGCTACTCGGCCGGTCCCCCGGGGCCTACGTGACCGACCGGCGTCTCGAGCACGCCGCCCATCTGCTCGGTTCGACCGACGAACCGGTGGGCCGCATCGCCGGCGCCGTCGGCTATCACTCCGAGGCCGCCTTCAACCGCGCCTTCCACCGCCGCTACGGCATGCCACCCCTGCGCTGGCGCAAGCGCAGACAGCGGGCCCCGCGATGAACGACGGCGGCGCACCCGAGCAGGTACGCCGCCGTCGTCAAGGTGCTGGTCGGCTCAGAACGCCCAGTCCTCGTCTTCGGTGTTGACCGCCTTGCCGATGACATAGCTGGAACCCGAGCCGGAGAAGAAGTCGTGGTTCTCGTCGGCGTTGGGCGACAGCGCCGACAGGATCGCCGGGTTCACCTCGCACTCGTCCTTCGGGAACAGGCCCTCGTAGCCGAGGTTCATCAGCGCCTTGTTGGCGTTGTAGCGCAGGAACTTCTTGACGTCCTCGGTGAGGCCGACCTCGTCGTAGAGGTCCTGGGTGTAGTCGACCTCGTTGTCGTAGAGCTCGAAGAGCAGCTCGAAGGTGTAGTTCTTGAGCTCGTCGCGCTCGGCCTGGGAGACCAGCTCGAGGCCCTTCTGGTACTTGTAGCCGATGTAGTAACCGTGCACCGCCTCGTCCCGGATGATCAGGCGGATCATGTCGGCGGTGTTGGTGAGCTTGGCCCGCGAGGACCAGTGCATCGGCAGGTAGAAGCCGGAGTAGAACAGGAAGCTCTCCAGCAGCGTGGAGGCGACCTTGCGCTTGAGCGGGTCCTCGCCGTTGTAGTACGACAGGACGATCTCGGCCTTGCGCTGCAGGTTGCGGTTCTCCTCCGACCAGCGGAACGCCTCGTCGATCTCCTTGGTGGAGCACAGCGTGGAGAAGATGGAGCTGTAGCTCTTGGCGTGCACCGACTCCATGAACGCGATGTTGGTGTACACCGCCTCCTCGTGCGGGGTGAGCGCGTCCGGGATGAGCGAGACCGCGCCGACCGTGCCCTGGATGGTGTCCAGCAGCGTCAGGCCGGTGAAGACCCGCATGGTGAGCTGCTTCTCGTCGGTGGTGAGGGTGTTCCAGGAGGGGATGTCGTTGGACACCGGCACCTTCTCCGGCAGCCAGAAGTTGCCGGTCAGGCGATCCCAGACCTCGGCGTCCTTCTCATCGGGCACCCGATTCCAATTGATGGCGCTTACCCGATCGATGAGCTTCATTCCGCCTCCACACCTTTCCGCCAGACCCTTGACCCGCACCGCCGCCGTGCGCGAGCCCGTTCACCTTGAACACTACTCGTAGTGGGTGACAACGCCAGTAAGCACAACAGCTTGTGTTGCGGCGCGTCGAACCCGGTCTCACCGACTGAACGCCCGCACCACACACGCGGCCCCTATTGTGCGGCACGACCGCCGCCACACCACCATCGCCTCACCAGTGATTCGCCACATGCGCGCGGGGACCCGTCGCAGGGTGAATCCGGCCACTCGGCGCTTTGCATTCTCGCCACCCGCCCGGCAAACTGCGGCTCACGCGTCCACGCCGGACGGGCAGGACCACAGGGGGATCGTTCATGCTTCGCCGCCTCGTCGGCGCCGCCGCTGCGGTGGCGCTGCTGCTCGGATCGACGGCCTGTACGGATCCGCGGCCGGTGACCGTGCGCCCGCCGATCGCCTGGAACACGGCGCCGGACACCGACGAGCAGCGGCTGGCCGTCCTGGCCGCCGCTCGCGCCATCGATCCCTGCGCGCTGATCCCGCACGATCAGCTCGGCGAGCTCGGCACGGTGCTCAGCGTGGCGGCGAGCGCCCCCGATACCTGTGCCGCGGAACTGAATTCGACCGAGTTCGGCAAGAAGACCCGGCTGAGCTGGTCGTTGTCGGTGTCCGCCGAGCCGCCGGACAAGTTCCCGGGTGGTGTCGAGAGCCGCATCGGGGACGCGACGGTCGTCTCCGAACGGGACTCCGAGCCGGACCCGGGAGTTCAGATCCATTCCTGCATGGCGACCGCGTGGTTCCCCGTCACCGTCGGTATCTTTTTGCAGGTGTCGACCCCGGTCGCCGACAAGCCGTGCGCCGTGGTCGACCGGGTGCTGCCCGGTGCGCTCGACCGGCTCCGCACTCAGCCCGTCGTCGGCACGTCGCCGGATACTCCGAAGACCCGGCTCGCCGATGCCGACCCCTGCGCCGTGCTGTCCCGGCTCGGCGTCTCCACACCGGTCGACAAGCAGTACCTGCACGCGTGTGTGTTCGAGTACCGGGGCACCACGGTCGATCTGCAGTACCTCTACGACCAGCGTGGCATCGTGGCCCAGGGCGAGCCGATCCTGGTCGTCAACGGGCATCCTGGCTACGACCTGCGCAGTCTCACCGAAACCTCGTGGTACGGGGCGATTCTCGGGCCGCCGCTGACGTCGGCGGAACCACCGTCGACGCTGGGTCCCCGCGTGCCGGTCGTCAAGCTGATGGGCCGCGACCCTGCCGTCCTCCGGGAAGTCCTCGGCCACACCGCCGAGCTCTTCCCGGCCACCTGACCACCACCTGGGAGGAGATCCCCTGTTCGACGGACACTGCTGCTCACCGCCGCGGCCATGACGTTGCTCGCCTGTCAGAGCGAAGCGGCGGGCGACACCATGCCGCGGGGCGGGTTCTGGTCCACCGCGGCGGTTTCCGACCAGGAGAAGCTGGCTGTACTGCGGAAGGTGCGCGCGATCGATGTGTGTGCGCCGCTGCCGCGGGCAGCGCTCGGCGGGCTCGGTCAGGTGCGGGCGGTGGACAATGTCGGTCCGGATCAGTGCCGGGTCAATATCGCCGTCGACGGGCATCTGACCGGGATCGACGCGACCTGGAGCGCCGGGGTGATGTTCTCCGGTGAGCCGACGATGGACGCGCCGGTGATCGAGCAGGCCATGGGTGATGTGCGGGTGTTGTTCGACGACGAACCGGCCCAGTCCGACGACCCGCAGGTGCGTGGGAGTTGTCAGGCGTGGGCGGACACGGCGGGAGCACAACCGAGCCTCGCGTCCCTGTCCGCCGTCGTCGGCCCGCCGCTCGCCGCGGGCGCGACCGATGCCCTGCTCGGTCCCCGGGTGCCGACGGTCTCTGTCACGGCCGATTCCGCCGTCGCCGAGAAGATCATGCGCGAGACGCTGCCCCTGCTGAACTGACGCCCGCAGCAGTCACAACGTTCTGAGAACGACCGGGACGGGATGTTTGCGGTCGGATTGCTCGCGCGGGCAGACTCGGTGAATCGGGTGCGGGTCCGGCCCGGGTCCGCCGAGGACAGGGGTGCCGATGTATCGCAGGATGGTGCTGGCCGCTACTGCGTTACTTGTCTGCGCCGGCTGCGGTGACGATGCGGACAAGGCTCCCGACTACGGGACGCTGCCACCACCGCCCGCCCCGGTGATCCCGGCCCAGCCACCGGAGTTCTGGTCGAAGGTTCCGCAGAACCAGCAGCAGCGCGACGAGGTGGCCCAGGCGACGCGCCAGGTCGATGTGTGCGCGGTGCTGCCGCGCGACGCCCTGCGGCACCTCGGTGACATCACAAGCGTCACCGTCGGGCTGGATTCGTGCCGGGCGATTCTGGGCGGCGCCACACCCGGCGACAGCACGACGCTGACCTGGCACGCCACCCTGCTGACCGGGCTCACCCCGGGCGGCAGGGGCGTGACGAAACAGCTCGGCGACGTGACCGTGCGCCTGGTCCCCGACCGCGATGCGGGCGAGCCACGCGCCTGCGGCGCGACCGCCCACTTCCCGGCAGGCGCCACGTTCTATCTCGGCCTGTCCACGCCCGGCAAGAACCCGTGCACCGTCGCCGACGAACTGGTGCCCGGCATGATCGAGCGCTGGCGGCAGTCGCCACCCCAGGGCACCTCCCCCGATACCGTGCCGACCGTGCTGCTCGGCGCCGACCCGTGCGCGGTCCGCACGAAGCTCGCCGGCACCGTCGCCTCCGGCGAGCAGCGACTCACCCAGTGCCTGTTCAGCTACCGCGGCGAGAAGATCACCGTCAGCTACGAGTACCGCGTCCCCGAATACCTGGCCGCCAACAGCACCGAAGACCACATCGACGGCCGGACCGTGCACCGCTCGGTGTCGGTCTACGACCGCTCCATCCCGATCTACACCGCCGCCGTCGGCCCCGAACTACCGGCCGAGTCCACCGCGTTCGGCAGGCGCATCCCGATCGTCGAGGTGGTGGCGGCCACCGACGACGTCGCCAAGGACGTGATGGCCCAGGTGCTCACCCTGTTCCCGCCGCGCTGAGTTCAGATCCCCAGCACCAGCTTCGCGGTGGTGAAGTAGATGATCAGCCCGGTCGCGTCCACCAGAGTGGTCACCATCGGCGCCGACACCACGGCCGGGTCGATGCGGAACTTCTTGGCCAGCAACGGCATCGTGCCGCCGATGGTGGCGGCCCAGCCGCAGATGATGACCAGCGTGATGGCGACGACCACGGCGATCTTCGGCCCGACGAACAGTGTGCCGATCAGCAGACCGGCCGCGGCCAACATGCTGCCCAGCACCAGGCCGACCCGGCATTCGCGCCAGATCACCTTGAACAGGTCGGAGACGCGCACCTCGCCGACGGCCAGCGCACGCACGCACGCGGTCGCGGCCTGCGCGCCCGCGTTGCCGCCGGCGCCGATCAGCAGCGGGATGAACAGCGCCAGGCTCGCCGCCTGCTCGAGGGTCGTCGAGAACACGTCGGTGACGCTGACGGTCAGCGTGGCGGCGAACAGCAGCAGCATCAGCCACAGTGCCCGGTAGCGCGCCAGCTGGAACACCTTGGCGGCCATGTAGTGGCCCTCCCACGGCGCCGAACCGGCCTGCTTGGCGACATCCTCGCTGTCGGCGGCCTCGAGCACCTCCATCGCGTCGTCGATGGTGAGCAGCCCGACGACCCGGTCCTCGCTGTCGACGACGACCAGGTTGATGTCGTTGGTGGAGCTCATCAGGCGCGCGGCCTTCTCGGCGGAGTCGGTGGCGCGCACGAAAGCCGGTTCGGTGACGACGAGTTCGGAGACCATCGCCTCCGGCGCGTGCAGCACCAGCTCGCGCAGTTCGACGATGCCGGTGAGCCGGCGACCACAGTCGACGACCGGCAGCGTGTACACGGTCTCGGCGTTGCCGCCCTTGGCCCGCACCCAGGCCAGTGCCTGGGCGACGGTCAGATTGTCCGGCAGCGCAACGACTTCCGGCGTCATGTACAGGCCGACCGAACCCTCCGGGTAACCCAGCAGCGCGGCGGTC
The DNA here is from genome assembly GCF_042799895.1 of Nocardia sp. NPDC057663. Lineage (NCBI taxonomy): Bacteria > Bacillati > Actinomycetota > Actinomycetes > Mycobacteriales > Nocardiaceae > Nocardia > Nocardia sp. NPDC057663. The sequence continues at coordinate 635,413 of NZ_JBHVHX010000002.1, forward strand.
ATCCGGCGCTCGCGCGGGCTCAGCCCGGCCAGCACCTTCTTGGCCACCTTGGCGGGGGCCTCGTGCAGCATGCGGGCGCGGTCGTCGGGGTCCATCGCCTCGACCAGATCGCGAAAGCTCTTCTCGCGCAGGCCCTGCAGGATCTGCTGCTGGTCGACCGGTTCGAGTTCCTCGAACACGGTGATCGCGCGGTCCTTGTCGAGCAGCCGGAAGACGACGCCCGCCTGCACGGCGTCCATCCGGGCCAGCGCGTCGGCGATGACGTGCGGCGGGCGGTTGTCGAGCCAGTCCATGGCGCCGTCGACCCGGTGGGTCTCGACGAGGTGGCGCACCGATTCCGACAGGATCTCCAGCGCCTCGGTCACCGAGTGGTCCTCGGCGACGACGGGCTGCTGCTCGGTGCGCGGCGAATCCGCTTCCGGCACAGCGTGATCGGCGGGTACGTGACGTGCTTCGACGAGATCGATCTGCGACATGGGACAGTCCTCTGGCGCGACAGCGCGCATGCCCGCGGCCGGGCCGCGTGGATGCTACGAGAGTGGATCGGGAGACGGTGCTGCACACCGCGGGCGTCCACCGCCACGACCGTCACGCACAGCCGAACCGAACCGGCCGAAAATCAGTGAGAGGACGAAGGGGCGACGCCGCGCGGCCTTCGACTGGGGGGTTCGCTGCGCATGGCAACACCACCTCCTCGCCGTCGCTGCAGGCCTTCGCCGATGCAGATCGCTTGGAGTACCCACCCGGGCACACCCTTCCACCCGAAGAATACATGCGGAGCCCGAACGTTTCATCTTTATACAGCCGTACCACTGGTCACAGTGACCCCGATCACACCATCCGCGCCTGACCCGCCGCGTCGAGATCGGCGCCGATCACGCGCTCGACAGCGGGCCAGTCGGGCGTGTGGCACAGCCAGTCCGGGGCCGGCGCGGTCTGCGCGCCGAACAGGTAGAGCCGGGGCACCAGGCCGCGCAGTGCCCGGTGCACATCGAGGCGGTCGTCGATCATGTGGGTGATGCCCAGTTCCGCACAGTGCGGAGCCTTCTCGGCGCGGGAGCGGCAGAAGCGCAGGTGGTCACGGGGGATGCCGGTGCGGGCGGCGAAGTCGTGGTGGTCGAGCCACTGCCTGGTGCGCTCCTCGATCCGCGGCCCGCACTTGGAGATCACCCAGGCGTTGCCGCCGAAACGGGTCACCAGCCGAGCCAGCACATCGAAGGCGCCGGGAGTGGGCGGCGTGTTCATCGCCTCGGCGAAGCCGCCGGACAGGAATACCGTGTCCGCGGCGCCCGGCTCGAGCGCGGCCCCCTGGATGACCCGACCGAAGTCCACGCCAAGGCGTGGTTGTCGCATATCGTTCATACCCGTGCCAGCTTGCCCGTTCGCGGCTGCGACGCCAAGCGAATAACCGCCGGTCCAGGATTCAGCGCGACGCGCGTCCAATGGTTGCCTCGGTGCGCGGCAATGGGAAAAGTGGGCAGGACACGTCAACACACCGAGGAGAAACCCGTGCGCTTCGGCATCTTCGTCCCCCAGGGCTGGCGGCTCGATCTGGTCGGCATCGAACCGGCGGACCAATGGGCGGTGATGCGCGAGCTGGCCCAGCGGTTCGACGCGGGCTCCGACTGGGAATCGATCTGGGTCTACGACCACTTCCACACCGTGCCCATTCCCACCGACGAAGCCACCCACGAGGCGTGGACGCTGATGTCGGCGTTCGCGGCCAGCACCTCTCGTGTGCGGCTCGGGCAGATGTGTACCGCCATGAGCTACCGCAACCCCGCCTACCTGGCCAAGGTGGCCGCCACCGTCGACCTGATCTCCGGCGGCCGGGTGGAGATGGGTATCGGCGGCGGCTGGTACGAACACGAGTGGCGCGCTTACGGTTACGGCTTCCCCTCCGCCGGTGAGCGGCTCGGCCGCCTCGACGAGGGCGTGCAGATCTTCCGCCAGGCCTGGCGGACGGGCCGGGCCACCCTCGACGGCAAGTACTACCAGGTAGACGATGCCATCGTGCACCCCAAGCCGTTGCAGGAGAACGGCATCCCGATCTGGATCGCCGGTGGCGGCGAGAAGAAGACGCTGCGGATCGCCGCGCAGTACGCGAGCTACACCAACTTCAGCGGTGAGCCGGCGGAGTTCACCCGCAAGTCGGAGATCCTGCGTCAGCACTGCGCCGAGGTCGGCACCGATTTCGCCGCGATCACCCGCAGCTCCAACTTCAATGCCGTCGTCGGCAGCACCGAAGGCGAAGTCCAGGAACGCCTCTCGGCCATCATCGACCGGCACACCCCCTTCCTCGGCGCCGACGAGGCCAAAGCCCGTGTCCACGAACAGTTCGACACCAGCGCCGCCGTCGGCACACCGGAGCAGATCATCGAACGCCTCACCACCGTCCAGGATCTCGGCCTCGACTACGGCATCTTCAATTTCCCCGAAGCGGCCTACGACACCTCCGGCATCGAACTCTTCGAACGCGAGGTCATCCCGGCACTGCGCTGATCGGTACCTACTCCCGCAGTACCACTTTCCTCGGCGATGTGGTCTTGACCACATCACCGATGCCGGGCTATGGTCTCACGCCAACGGACTTGGACATGCGTTCAAATGAACGAATGTCCACCTGCGGATCGAGGGATTTCTATGGCGAGGATGGGTATTCGAGGGCTGCGTGGAGCAGGCCGATCGCCATGGGGACATGCTCTGCGGTGGGCGGCGACCTCGGCGCTGGTGTTGAGCATGATCGCGACCGCCGGCCCGGCCGGAGCGGAGCCGGAGGCGCCGTTGACCCCATTGCGGGCGCAGGGAGCGGCGCTGGTCGACGGATACGGGCGGACCGTACTGCTGCACGGCGTGAACAACGTCGACAAGGACGCGCCATACCTACAGCCGGGTGACGGGTTCACGCTGACCGACGCGTCGGCGGCCGTGCTCGCGCGGCACGGGTTCAACACCGTGCGGCTCGGGGTGTCGTTCGACGGATTGATGCCGACCGAGGGCGTGGTCGACACCGCCTACCTCGATCGCGTCGAGAACGTGGTGGACACCCTGGCCGCGCACGGCATCTACACCCTGCTCGACAACCATCAGGACGGATTGTCGAAGATCTGGGGCGGCAACGGGTTTCCCGAGTGGGCGATCCGGGCGCGGCCTGCCGACGGTGAGCCGAACCCCGGCTTCCCGCTCTACTATCTGATGCCGAGCATGAACGCCGGGTGGGACGAGGTCTGGAACAACACCCACGGCGTCCTCGACCATCTCGGGGTAGCGCTGGGCGCGCTCGCCGAGCGGATGAACGGACGCGCGAGCGTGCTCGGCATCGAGTTGCTCAACGAACCATGGCCCGGATCACCGTTTCTCAGCTGCTTCCCGAACGGCTGCCCGGATTTCGACGCGAAATATCAACGCGCACTGCAACGATTGACCGACGCGGTACGAGCCCGCAATGCCGCCGTGCCGGTGTTCTGGGAGCCCAACGTCACCTGGAACGAGACGATGCCGAGTCATCTCGGCAAGAATCCACCGATCACCAGCACCGACATCGTGTTCTCGCCGCACGACTACTGCATCCCCAGCCAGCTCGCCATCTACCTCGATCTGCCCGAGGAACTGCGCGCGGTGTGCCCGGCGCAGCAGGACAAGACCTGGTCGAACATCGACGCGTTCACCGACCGCACCGACATCCCCACGATGGTCACCGAATTCGGCGACGGCGATCCGACAGTGTTGCGCAACACCACCACTCGCGCCGACGAACGCTTCATCGGCTGGCACTACTGGCATTACAGCGCGGGTGAAGGCGACCCCTTCCGCGGCGATGTCGGCCGCGAACTGGTGCGCACCTATCCGCAGGCCACCGCAGGCACACCCGACGCCATGGTCTTCGATTCCGGCACAGGCGATTTCGCCTACCGGTACCGTCCGGGTGCCGCCTCGGCACCGACCGAGATCTATGTCTCCGACCTCTTCCATCCCGACGAGTACGAAGTGCGGGTCACCGGCGGACAGGTCACCTCGGCGGCAGGCGCGCGCATCGTCACCGTGGAGGCCGACGGCACCGGTCCGGTCACCGTCCGCATCCACCGTCCCGGGTCGGCGGGCGCGGACCTATCCACCGGCGGTGGCGGCGGGTCGTCCTCCGGATTCCCCTGGTTGTCCAGCGGTTCCGCGGGCTGACCCCCGACGCGCGGTGGCGGCACCAGGACCCGCCACCGCAACCAGGTCAGCAAGGTCGGCAACGGGTGCTTGTTAAGCGGTGCCCACCACGCTGAGCCGTATGACCAATGCAGCACCGCCCCGGCGCGCGACGAGGAACGGCGGATACGAGCGTGACGCAGACGGGCGACTGAAGTTCGTCGCGGCAGAACCGCGGGAATCCACGCGCCCGATGGACGAATTCCCGCTCACCGGACGCACTTCCAACGGCGACGAGACCGGCGTCATCTTCGCCTTCCTCATCGACATGACGCTGCACGCCGCGATCGGCGCCACCACCTGGTACCTCGCGCCCGGTGCGACCGCTGTCCTGTACGGCATCGCCGCCTGGCTGGGCGCGTCCTTCCTGCACCGCACAGTCGTCCAACGGCTCTCCCGAACCACATTCGGCAAGTGCTCGTTCGGCCTCCAGCTACGCCACCCCGACGGCACCTACCCCTCGCTCTGGCAGCTGATCGTCCAGTGGTTCCGCGGCGGCTGGTCCTGCTTCGACCTCTTCGGCAGCGTCAGCTGACCCGAAGTGGCGGTCTCTACGGCGTGAACCGCCGCACCGATCAGCACACAATTCGCATGAGGTCGACAGCTTCTTCCATCCGATAGCGCGTAGCAAGGATCTTCAGCGCCTCGTCGATGGTGACGACCGGGTTCCGATATCGTCTGGAGCGCGTATACAGCGATGTCGGGAGAGACCGCCACCGTGTCTGTCACGGATTGCGCCGTGGTGCGAATCGGCCATCATCGACCGGTTTACCCCTCCTCGGTACCGGCGAGGCCAATGCCCGCGTCCACAAACAGTTCGACCCAGCGACGCCGCATTAGCCACCGTTGCGCTGGTCACGCCGCAGCCGGTGACCGTGATTACGGCTGATCCCGATGACCTGGCGCTGCTGTGCGGCCCCGAAACCGCCATCATCGAGGTCTGAGCACCGACGCCGGTCACGGGAAGATCGTGAGGACGGCCCGATAGCGGGGAGGGCGTCGCGCGGCGCCGTCTCGATCTGGCAGCACGAAAGAGCTCCCGGACTACTGCATGTTCAGCCCACCTGTTTCCAACCCCGACATGAGGTTCTCCTGCTTCTGCGCGCTCTCCTCATCCGTACCGGTGAAGCTGTTGGCTGCGACGTAGAGCATCTCTGCCAGGTGGGCGAGCTGGGCCTTGATTGCTTCTCGATGCTTGTCGAGAACGTCCCAGAAGTGCGTATGCGCATTGCTGGCTTCGCTCACCCACGCGTTGCCTGGCATGACCAACTCGGAGTCGACAGTGCCGACGTCTCGCTTCACGTTCTCAAAGTTCACATCGAGCGCCTTGGCCGCCCTGAACAGTTCTCTGGGTTCTACTCCGAATTGCGACAATTGCTCTCCCCCTGGCAGATTGACGACACCGGGTAGCACTGTAGGGTGGTCATCTAGCACTCGCAAGCCTCGGGGACGATGCCATGAATCTCGACGATGTTCGACGATGGAATGTGGATGCACTAGATGCCCAGATCACCTCGCTCGCCAATCGAGTGACCCTTGTGGGTCAAGAAGCAGCCGACGTATCGTTCACCCGGACCAGTATCCGCGAATGGACCGGAAGTGCTGCCGTAGAAGCCTTTCTGCGCTTCGATGAACTCGATCGGACCCTTCTGCAAGGCCGCACCAGAGACAACGAGGTGCTGCGGCGCTGGCGCGCCGACCTCGCGAGTCTCGAGGCGATCAAAGAACGCCTTGCACGGTTGGATCAGTCGGTGGAAGAGGCGGGGTTGAAGATGGACAACATCGGTCAGATAACTGCCACTGCTGGCGACCCGTCTCCCGGAGTTGATATCACCCAGCTCGAGCGTGACGCCGAATCCATTCTCGCCGCAGCCACCGCCCTGGACACCAGTGCCGCCGCCACGTTCACTGCCGTGTCCAACGGCACCCTTCTCTGATCAGGATGCATATGCCGACACTGTTCAGCCGTGCCACGCGCGCACGTTCGGTCGTTGCGCTGGCGACCGTGGCGTGGATCGGGTCGTCGACTATTGCGTGCGGCGCCGATGTCGAGCAATCCGGACCGGCGGGCTCGTCGACGGACGTGGCGACCGATCAGCTATACGCTGTCGCCGATCGCCACGATGTCATCGTCATGCGGGGCGTCGTCGAGCTCTCGCGAACACCGGCCGAACTGGTTGGTCTGAATGACCTGATGCGGTTCACCGAGGATTCGCGATTCGTTATCTGGACCGAGGGTGCCGGGAATGACCGCGTCGTCGTCGCCATCACCGCCGGAACCGATTCGCAGGTCGTCCGCATACCGTGCCGATGCAGTCGAGTGGTGCCGATCGGGGGGAGCAAGGTGGCATGGATCGACGCCCCCGTCGATCCTTCTGAGCCCGATGTACTGCGATCAGCCGATCTTGCGGAGTCGACCGGGCCGAGCGTCTGGCGCACGCTCGAAACTGTGCCGAGCCCAAGCCAACCCGGCGAAAGGTGGAACCGCAACCATGTCATGCTCGGCTCACGGGGAAACCGAGTCCTGATCGGACACACCGAGTCCCAGGTGGGTTCAGACGCGGTGAAACACGAGGTTTTCGCCATCTCGACAGACGGTGAGATCGCGCAATACGGACCTGTACCCGACGTTGGCGGCTATCTCCGGAGCGGAGTCTTCGACCCCCGCGGGGAGGCGGTTGCGGTGCTGGCTGACAACACTGTCGACCCGAGATGTCGACAAGCTGTCGTAGCCGTTTCCGGTTCACACGGCACCGGTTTCCGGACGGCCGTTCCACAGGACTCTGGTTGTACCAGTGCCCAATCTATCGACTGGAATTCCGACCGGCCCTCGGTGGTTGTCCGGTACCGCTCGACGGACGACGCCCAGGGAGCCGACGCAGGTTTTCAGCGCTGGCAGTACAGCACCGTGTGGCAAGAAATGCCCGCGCCCGTTTTCACCGTCCATACCAGGGACAAATCGACACTGACCCTCGAACCCGGGGACAGTCCCACCAGCCTCTCGGCAACGTTTTCAGCAGGCGGTAAGCACACTGTCGTCGCACAAGGGGTACGCACGATCGCGGTGCCCGAATAACCGAATGCGGGCGGTCAATTCGAGACCGCCCGCATTCAGGCTCACAACATGCAGCTGACGCAGCCCTCCACCTCAGTCCCCTCCAGAGCCATCTGGCGCAGGCGGATGTAGTAGAGGGTTTTGATGCCCTTGCGCCAGGCATAGATCTGGGCCTTGTTCAGGTCGCGGGTGGTGGCGGTGTCCTTGAAGAAGAGCGTGAGCGACAGGCCCTGGTCCACGTGCTGGGTGGCCGCGGCGTAGGTGTCGATGATCTTCTCGTAGCCGATTTCGTAGGCGTCGTCGTAGTACTCGAGGTTGTCGTTGTCGAGGTACGGGGCCGGGTAGTAGACGCGGCCGATCTTGCCTTCCTTGCGGATCTCGATCTTCGACGCCACCGGGTGGATCGAGCTGGTGGAGTGGTTGATGTAGGAGATCGAACCGGTCGGCGGGACGGCCTGCAGGTTCTGGTTGTAGATGCCGAATTCCTGCACCGAGGCCTTCAGCTCACGCCAGTCGTCCTGGGTGGGGATGTGCACGCCGGCGTCGGCGAAGAGCTGGGCGACCTTGTCGGTCTTGGGCTCCCACGCCTGGTCGGTGTACTTGTCGAAGTACTCGCCGCTGGCGTACTTGGAGTCGGCGAACCCACCGAAGGCGGTGCCGCGCTCCTTGGCGATCAGGTTCGAGGCCCGGATCGCGTGGTAGACAACGGTATAGAAGTAGATGTTGGTGAAGTCAACGCCCTCTTCGGAGCCGTAGTGGACCCGCTCCCGCGCCAGGTACCCGTGCAGGTTCATCTGGCCGAGGCCGATGGCGTGGGACTCGTTGTTGCCCTGCTCGATCGAAGGCACCGAGTAGATGTGGGTCTGGTCCGAGACAGCGGTCAGCGCGCGGATCGAGGTCTCGATGGTCTGGCCGAAGTCGGGCGAGTCCATCGCCTTGGCGATATTGAGCGAGCCGAGGTTGCAGGAGATGTCCTTGCCGACCTTCGAGTAGGACAGGTCGTCGTTGAACTCCGAGGGGGTGGAGACCTGCAGGATCTCCGAGCACAGGTTCGAGTGGGTGATCTTGCCCTTGATCGGGTTGGCCCGGTTCACCGTGTCCTCGAACATGATGTACGGGTAGCCCGACTCGAACTGCAGCTCGGCGATGGTCTGGAAGAACTCGCGCGCCTTGATCTTCGACTTGCGGATGCGCTTGTCGTCGACCATCTCGTAGTACTTCTCGGTGACGTCGACATCGGCGAACGGCTTGCCGTAGATGCGCTCGACGTCGTACGGCGAGAACAGGTACATGTCCTCGTTCTTCTTCGCCAGCTCGAAGGTGATGTCGGGGATCACCACGCCCAGCGAGAGCGTCTTGATGCGGATCTTCTCGTCCGCGTTCTCGCGCTTGGTGTCGAGGAAGCGGTAGATGTCGGGGTGGTGCGCGTGCAGGTACACCGCGCCCGCGCCCTGGCGCGCGCCCAGCTGGTTGGCGTAGGAGAACGAGTCTTCCAGCAGCTTCATGATCGGGATGACACCCGAGCTCTGGTTCTCGATCTTCTTGATCGGCGCGCCGTGCTCACGAATGTTGCTCAGCAGCAGGGCGACACCGCCACCGCGCTTGGACAGCTGCAGCGCGGAGTTGATGGAGCGCCCGATGGACTCCATGTTGTCCTCGATGCGCAGCAGGAAGCAGGACACGGGCTCGCCGCGCTGCTTCTTGCCGGAGTTGAGGAAGGTCGGGGTGGCGGGCTGGAAACGACCGTCGATGATCTCGTCGACCAGCTTGCTCGCCAGCACCTCGTCGCCCGCGGCCAGCGTCAGCGCGACCATGACGACGCGGTCCTCGAAACGCTCCAGGTAGCGCTTCCCGTCGAAGGTCTTCAGCGTGTACGAGGTGTAGTACTTGAACGCGCCGAGGAAGGTGGGGAACCGGAACTTCTTGGCGTAGGCCTGCTGGAACAGGGCCTTGATGTACCCGCGGCTGTACTGGTCGAGGACCTCGGTCTCGTAGTAGTTCTCCTTGACCAGGTAGTCCAGCTTCTCGTCCAGGTTGTGGAAGAAGACCGTGTTCTGGTTGACGTGCTGCAAGAAGTACTGGTGTGCGGCCTCGCGGTCCTTGTCGAACTGGATCTTGCCGTCGGGGCCGTACAGGTTCAGCATCGCGTTGAGGGCGTGGTAGTCGAGGACCTCGCCCGCATCGGCGCGCACCGCGGCCTGCTCTAGGCGGGCAGTCTTGCCGGTCGGTGCTGTGGTTGCTGTTGCCAAAACAATCCCAATCCCTCTCGGACGCGCACGACGTCCTCAGCGGTTCCCATGAGTTCGAAGCGATACAGGTACGGCACCCCGCACTTGCGCGAGATGATGTCGCCTGCGGCGCAATAGGTATCGCCGAAGTTCGTGTTGCCGGCCGCGATCACCCCGCGCAGCAGGGCGCGGTTGTGCGGGTCGTTGAGGAACTTGGCGACCTGCCGCGGTACGAGGTCCTTGTCGGACCGTTGCCCACCCATGACGTGCCGACCACCCCCGTAAGTAGGAGTGATCAGCACGTAGGGTTCGTCGACGCGCAGCGAATCAGCGGTGTGCAGTGGTAGCCGAGTAGCCGGGAGACCCAGCTTCTCGACGAAACGATGAGTGTTCTCCGAAGCGCTGGAGAAGTAGACCAGCCCGCCCGGAGTGATCCGCTCGGGCATGGGTGCCTCCTTCCGGCGAAGTCCTAGGCGGCCGCGACCGCGAGCGACTTGATGCGGTCGGGACGGAAGCCCGACCAGTGATCCTCGCCCGCGACGACGACGGGCGCCTGCAGGTAGCCGAGCGCCATGACGTAGTCACGCGCGTCGGTGTTCTCGGAGATGTCGATGATCTCGTAGTCCACCCCGGCCTTGTCGAGCGCCTTGTAGGTGGCATTGCACTGGACGCAAGCGGGCTTGGTGTACACGGTGATGGTCATCTAGAGTCCCTCTCTCCTATGCCTGATCCACAGCCTGTGATCCGTATGCAGTGCACGAACGGTGATGCTGCGCAAACTCCTGGATCTGGCGAAGAAAGCCCTGCTCGTAACCCCTTCCCTTGGGCCCGATCAGTGGTGGCTTCACACCGTCTTCCAGTACTGGAGACACTACACCTAGTGGCCGACAGTTTGGAACAACACAAGGTGTTGCGAGTCGCACAGATGTAATTCCCACGCCGTAAGTCCCAGGACGCGCGATCGACACGCTGGGAAAACAGTGGCCCAGATCACGATTTTGCATCCCGGCGAGTCTTCAGCAAACTTCGCGGACAGCGAAGGGGCGTCGCCTCCGTGGTGGATGCGACGCCCCTTCGAGCCGACCGACAGCTTACGCCGAGACGAGCGTGCCGTCAGCCGCGGCTACCAGCTCGTGGACGGTGGCGCCGAGCTGGGTCAGCGCCTCGGCATCCTGGGTCGGGTGGGTCCGGCCGAACCGCTCGCCGATGGTGCCGAAGCGCGCGTGCGCCGCCTCGACGACGACGCCACCGGCGACACCGATCGCCTTGACCGCGTCACCGTGCGCCCACTCGGCGGCACGCGGGCTGATCGACGCGCTCACCACGGCGACCGGCTTGCCCTTGATCGCGCCCGCGGCGTAGGGACGCGAGGCCCAGTCGATGGCGTTCTTCAGCACGGCGGGCAGGGTGCCGTTGTATTCGGGGGTGACCAGCAGGACGGCGTCGGCTGCGGCGACAGCGCCGCGCAGCGCCTCGGCCTGCGCGGGAACCGAGCCGGGGACATCCAGGTCCTCGTTGTAGAACGGGATCTCGGCCAGACCCTCGTAGATCGCGATCTCGACGCCTTCCGGCGCGGTCTGCACGGCGGCCTCGGCCAGCTGGCGGTTGATCGAGCCCGCGCGCAGGCTTCCGACGAGAGTGAGGATGCGGGTCCCGGCCATGACGACTCCTGGTGTACTCAGTGGGATGATCGAAGTTTCATCCGACATTAACCGGACCCCAGTCCGATTACTTCCCGCGGAGGACGTGTGAGCGGCGTGAGCTCCAGCACACCCAGGTCGGACGAGCCACCCCTGCTGCGGATCGGGCCGCCGCTGCCCGGCAACGCCGAGCCGATCGAGCGCGCCGACGCCGCCCGCAACCGGGCGCTGCTGCTCGACGCGGCCCAGCAGCTGGTCCGTGAGCACGGGGTGGGTGGGCTGACCATGGACGCGGTCGCCAAGCGCGCGGGCGTCGGCAAGGGCACCGTCTTCCGCCGGTTCGGTAATCGCACCGGGCTGATGCTGGCCCTGCTCGACCACTCCGAACAGAAGTTCCAGGCCGCCTTCATGTTCGGGCCCGCCCCGCTCGGCCCGGACGCGAGCCCGGTCGAGCGGCTGATCGCGTTCGGGCGCACCCGGCTGCTCGACATCGAGGTCGAAGGCGATCTGCACCGGGCCGCCGAGGAGGGGCGTTTCGGCGGTGGGCCGTACGGCCTGCACAAGGCGCACGTCGTGCTGCTGTTGCGCGCGGCCGGGGTGACCGGGGAACCGCCGCTGATCGCCGACACGCTGCTGTCCACGCTGTCGGCGGCGCTGGTCATTCACCAGATCGACATCCTGGGCTACACCCGTGCTCAGATCGGCGACAACTGGGAATGGCTCGTTCGCCGGGTCGTTTCGGCTGCCGCACAAGTAGAGTGAGGCCGCATGGGGACACTGCGTGAACAGATCATCGCCGAGTTGGGCGTGCTACCGGAGATCGAGCCGAAGCAGGAGGTCCGCCGTCGCGTCGACTTCCTCAAGGACTATCTGAACTCCACCCCCGCCGCCGGCTTCGCCCTCGGCGTCAGCGGCGGCCAGGACAGTGCGCTCGCGGGCAGGCTGTGCCAGCTCGCCGTCGAGGAGTTGCGCGCCGAGGGCATCGCGGCGAAGTTCCTCGCGGTGCGCCTGCCCTACGGCGTCCAGGCCGACGAACACGATGCCCAGACCGCCCTGAACTTCATCGATCCCGATCGGTCGGTCGTGGTGAACATCCGGCCCGGCGCCGACTCGGTGGCCGCCGAGGTCGCGGGCGCGCTCGACCACGAGCGGCTGCGCGATTTCGTGCGCGGCAACATCAAGGCCCGCGAGCGGATGGTCGCCCAGTACGCGCTGGCCGGGCAGGAGAACCTGCTGGTGGTCGGCACCGATCACGCCGCCGAGGCGGTCACCGGGTTCTTCACCAAGTTCGGCGACGGCGGCGTCGACCTGACCCCGCTCACCGGCCTCACCAAGCGCCAGGGCGCCGCCCTCCTGCAGGAACTGGGCGCCTCCTCGAGCATCTGGTCCAAGGTCCCCACCGCCGACCTCGAGGACGACCGCCCTGCTCTCCCCGACGAGGACGCCCTCGGCCTGCGCTACACCGAAATCGACGACTACCTCGAAGGCAAGGACGTCACCCCCGAGGTCGCCGCCCGCGTCGAGTCGATCTTCACCAACACCCGCCACAAGCGCACCGTCCCGGTGACCCCCCTCGACACCTGGTGGCGCTAGGCCGGCATCGCCTCGACGAACCCGATCACGAAACCCACCACGGCCGCGGCGAGCGTCACCCCGGTCAGGCCGAGCCCGAACAGGTTCCCGCGGCGACTCCGCGCCTGCCGGGTCTCGGCGTCGAGCCCCGCTTCCTTCGCCGACGGCAGGAAGAACAGCACGATCGCGCCGAGGCAACCTGCCGCCAGTATCCACGCGAACGGATTGAAGCCGCGCTGGTAGGCCAGCACACCCATGAGCATCATGATCAAGATCGTCAGTAGAGACACAGCACACGCTTTCCGAAATCCCACCGCCCGATCGGGCGGGATGTCGAGCGTATCGATGTCGCGGGCACGGATCCAATTCCGCAGTGAAGCAGCATATTTCGTTGCACGGCGGTCTGGTCGCACGTGATGGCTCGGTGAAACCGGCACACGTCGCCTCAGCAGATGACGGCGCCGTCGCCGGAGACGGTGGCGCGCAAGAGGTCCCGGAGCAGGTCGAAGTCGATCTCGGCCGGGTTACGGAAGCGGAGGCAGCCCTTGCCCATGTCGTGGGCCGACAGGCGGTCGGCGAAGGCGGTGCGGACGTCGGAGCGCAGGAGGTAGAAGGAGATGTACTGCTTCTGGCTCGCGTAGGCGATTTCGCCGACGCCGTCGCGTTCGTAGGCGGGCATGCCGTGGGACATGACCTCGGTGAAGCCGGCGAGTTCGGCCAGGCAGAGCTCACGCAGGCGGGTCAGTGCCGCGCGTCGGTCAGCGGGGAGTTCGGCGAGATAGGTGGCAACGTCGGGGGCTTTGCTCTGCACCATGGGCGTGGTTAGCCGCCGGCGAACGGGGGCAGGACGTCGACGCGGTCGCGGAGCATGGCCGACGGGTCGCGGGTGAGTTCGTCGCCGATCAGGAAGGCGCAGACGCCGACGAGGCTGTCCACGTCCGAACCGTAGGTGGCGGCCAGCGTCGCCTTGAGATCGGCGACGGTCGCTCCGTCGGGTAGATCGAGTGATTCGGTGTTCTTGCCGACAGCGTCGGCGATCGCGGCGAAGTAGCGGACCTCAACCACCGATGGCTCCCATCGTGCGTTCCGGGGGGACGAAGCCGGCTGCGTCGATGCCGTGACCAGCCCATTTCTGCCACATCGCGCCGCGCCACAGCTCGGCGACCTCGTCGTCGTCGGCGCCGGCGCGCAGCGCGGTCCGCACGTCGAACTCCTGGTCGCTGAACAGGCACGAGCGCAGCATGCCGTCGGCGGTGAGCCGGGTGCGGTCGCAGCTGTCACAGAACTTGCGGGTGACGGTGGCGATGATGCCGACCGTCGCCGGTCCGCCGTCGACCAGCCACTTCTCGGCCGGTGCCGACGGATCGGAGCGACCGGCCTCGGTGAGGGCGAACCGCTCGCCGAGCACATCGAGCAGGTCGGCCGCGGTCACCATGTTGTTGCGTGCCCACTCGTGGTCGGCGTCGAGCGGCATCTCCTCGATGAACCGCAGCTCGCACTGTTCGGCCAGACACCACGCGAGCAGGTCCGGCGCGCCGGCCAGGTTCTGGCGCATCAGGACCGCGTTCACCTTCACCGGAGCCAGGCCGGCGTCGCGGGCGACACGAATGCCGTTGAGCACCGATTCGAGCCGGTCGCGGCGGGTCAGCCGGGTGAAGTCGACCCGGTCGACGGTGTCGAGGGAGACGTTGACCCTGCTCAGGCCCGCCTTCGCGAGGGCGTGCGCGCGGTGTTCGAGGCCGACGCCGTTGGTCGTCATCGCCAGCGGCGTGCCCGGCACCGCCGCATGACAGCCCGCGATGATCTCCTCGAGCTCCCGGCGCATCAGCGGCTCTCCGCCGGTGAAGCGCACCTCGCGCACGCCGAGTTCCCGCACCGCGAGCGAGACCAGCCGGACGATCTCGTCGGCGCTGAGCAGCTCCTCGCGCGGAATCGGCGGCAGCCCTTCCTCGGGCATGCAATAGGTACAGCGCAGGGAGCACTTCTCGGTGATGGAGACCCGCAGATCGCGCGCGACCCGGCCGAAGCGGTCGACGAGGAGCGGCGTATCGGGCCGGCCGTCGAGGGAAGGCCGCTCCGATCGCACAGCGGGTATCCCCATTTCGACCAGCGTCATTCCTACAGTATGACTCGTGGAGCCGGGCGCGAGCCGTGCGGAGCGCCGATCTGTCACGAAGTCGACAGCTCACCACCCTGAGTCGGGCACGGTGAGCGACGCGGGAAGAACCCGCCGGTCGGGTGGCGATTAGGCTGGCAGCATGACTCCCCGGCCCGCCACCGCGTCGGCGCGCAGTGTCGACGAGTACCGCGACACCGTCGCCGCGCTGCTGGCCCACCTCGCCGACCGCGCCGACGAGCAGGTGGCGGTGCCCGATGCGCTCGGCCGGGTGCTCTCGGCCGATGTGCGCTCACCCATCGACCTCCCGGTGTTCCGGAACTCGGCGATGGACGGGTACGCGGTGCGCGCCGCCGATGTCGCCGTCACCCCGGTGACCATGCCGGTCGCCGGAGTCGTCGCGGCGGGCAAGCCGGGAACGGCGGCACTGCCCGCGGGCTCGGCACTCAAGGTGATGACCGGTGCGCCGATCCCGCCCGGCGCCGACTGTGTCGTCCCGGTCGAGGACGTGCAGGCAGGCGAGGGCCGGATCACGGTCGAGCGTGGTCGCGGTCGCGGCGAGTTCGTGCGGGAGGCGGGCACCGATGTGCGCGCCGGTGAGCTGGTCGCCAGGGCGGGCACCGTGCTCGCGCCCCGGCACATCGCCGCGCTGGCCGCCGTCGGCCTGCCTGCCGTGCCGGTGCTGAGCCGGCTACGCGCGGTCTGTATCACCACCGGCGACGAACTCCAGCCCGCCGGGACCGAACTTGCGCCGGGACAGATCTACAACTCGAACGGGATCGCGCTGGCCGCCGCCCTGCGGGCCGACGGTGTCGAGGTCGTCGAGGTCGCGCACAGCACCGACGATCCGGCGGAGTTCACCGCCGTGCTGCGCGCCGCGGTCGCCGCCGCCGATCTCGTCTTCACCTCCGGCGGGGTGTCCAAGGGCGATTTCGAGGTCGTCAAGGATGTGCTGGAACCGCTCGGCGGCACCTTCGGTTCGGTCGCGGTGCAACCCGGCGGACCGCAGGGATACACGGTCGT
The DNA here is from genome assembly GCF_042799895.1 of Nocardia sp. NPDC057663. Classification (NCBI taxonomy): domain Bacteria; kingdom Bacillati; phylum Actinomycetota; class Actinomycetes; order Mycobacteriales; family Nocardiaceae; genus Nocardia; species Nocardia sp. NPDC057663. The sequence continues at coordinate 651,241 of NZ_JBHVHX010000002.1, forward strand.
CGACGGTGTGCCCGTGCTGAGCTTCCCCGGGAATCCGGTGAGCACGACGGTGTCCTATGCCGTGTTCGCCCGCGAGGTGGTACGCGCGCTCGGCGGTCTGCCCGCACCCGACACCGCCGAGATGACCCTGCTGACGCCGGTGCGCTCCCCCGCGGGACGCCGTCAGTATCTCCGCGGCTTGGTGACCGACGACGGCGTCGAGGTCGTCTCGGGTCCGGGGTCCCATCTCATCGCCGGCATGGCCTGGGCCGATGTGCTGGTCGATGTGCCCGCCGAGGTCACCTCGCTGCCCGCGGGTGCCGCTGTGCGAATCTTGACGCTATGAGCGAGTTGTCCCACGTCGACCGCGAGGGTCGGGCACGCATGGTCGATGTCAGCGCCAAGGCCGACACCGCCCGGATCGCCGTTGCCGCAGGGGAATTGCAGACCACCGCCGAGGTCGTCGCGCTCGTCCGAGCCGAGGGCATGCCCAAGGCGGACGTGCTGTCGACGGCGCGGCTGGCCGGAATCGCCGGTGCCAAGAAGACTTCCGAGCTGATCCCGCTGTGTCATCAGCTGGCGCTGTCGTCGGTGAAGGTGGAGTTCGGGTTCACCGAGACGACCATCACGGTGGAGGCGACCGCGAAGACTACCGGGCCGACCGGGGTCGAGATGGAGGCGCTGACCGCCGTCGCCGTCGCGGGGCTCACGCTGCACGACATGGTGAAGGCCGTGGATCCCGCCGCGGTGATGAACGGGGTGCGGCTGCTCACCAAAGAAGGTGGGAAGCACGGACATTGGGTGCGGCCCGAGGCGGAACCTTCCGGCGAGGCGCTGAGCCGGTTGGCTCAGGTCGACACCGGATCCGCGCCGGACGCGGGAAACCTCGGCGTCGCCGAGGCCGCCGCCCCGGCGACGGCCACACCGATCGCGACCGAACATGCGGTCGCCGTGAGTGATTCGCGCACTGCCGTGGTCGTGGTCGCGTCCACCGGTGCGGCAGCGGGCACCCGCGTCGACACCACCGGACCGGTGCTCACCGAATGGCTGACAACGCAAGGCTTCTCGGTGCGCGGCCCGCTCGTCTACGCTGATGCCGAGATCGCGACCGGCCTGGCCGACGCCCTGCTCACCGGCCCCGCGCTGGTGATCACCACCGGCGGCACCGGTGCCTCCCCCACCGACGCCACCCCCGAGGCCACCCGTGCCGTACTCGACCGCGAACTGCCGGGTGTCGCCGACGCCATTCGTCAGCGTGGCACCGCGAAGTTCCCGCTCGCCGCGCTCAGCCGTGGGGTGGCGGGGCTGGCAGGCCACACCGTCGTGGTCAACCTGCCCGGTTCGCCGGGCGGGGTGAAGGACGGGATCGCGGTCCTGGAACCACTGTTGGACCATCTGCTCGCGCAAGTAGCCGGAGGCGGCGACCATGAATGACCACGGCGCGGTGCGCCTGACCGCGATCAGCGATCAGGCGCTCGATCCCATCGCCGTCGAAAGTGCCGTCGACGGACCGGAATTCGGCGCTGTCGTCGTCTTCACCGGCAAGGTGCGCAATCACGACGCGGGCCAGGCCGTGACCTCGCTGGAGTACTCGGCCCACCCGCAGGCCGAGCGGTTCCTGCACGCCATCTGCGCCGAAGTCGCCACCGCGCACGGGCTTCCGGTGGCGGCGACGCACCGTATCGGTTCGCTCACCATCGGCGATCTGGCGATCGTCGTCGCGGTCGCCGCACCGCATCGGGCCGAGGCGTTCACCGTCTGCGCCGAACTCGTCGACCGGATCAAGCACGAGGCGCCGATCTGGAAACGGCAGCTGTTCGCCGACGGCCTGTCCGAATGGGTCAACGCCTGCGGCTGAGCGTCACTGCGGGGTGTAGCGCCACACGCCGAGCATCGCCTGCTCGTCCATCGGTTCGTCGCCGTCGAAGACGGTGGCGTGCAAGCGATCCAGGGCCGCGTCCGGGTCGAGCCCGGAGCCGATCAGCACCAGATTCGACACGCGTTCCTCGCCGCGCGCCCACGGGCCCGGGGTGAAGACCACGTGCCTGCCGACGAGGTGCATCTCGAATTTGCGCCGCTCCCCCGCCACCGCGAAGGCCACACAGCCCTTGGCGCGGAACAGTCCCGGCGGCGGATCCTCCAGGAAGGCGATCAGCGCCCGCGGATTCAGCGCGCGCTTGCTGGTGAACGACACCGACACGTACTCGTCGTGCAGGTGCCGATGGTCGGGGTCGTCGTGATCGTGGTCGTGCTCGTCGAGCAGCGAGTCGAAACTCAACTGCTGGGCCACCTTCGGCGCCGCGAGCTCGCGATCGTCGAACAGCAGTCCGGGATCGACGCGGCCGTGGGTCGTCGCGTACACCGGGACCTGCCCCACCCAGCCCGCCACCTGCTCGCGCAGCTCGGCCAGCGCGTCGGCCGACACCCGGTCGGCCTTGTTCACCAGCACCAGATCCGCCAGCCGCAGATGTGTCACCAGCTCGGGGTGCTGCGCGCTGGTCGCGCCGAACAGCTCGGCGTCGACGACCTCGACCAATCCGCCGTACCCGATCCGCGGATTCGGGTTGGCCACCACCATCCGGATCAGATTCCGCGGTTCGGCCAGCCCGCTCGCCTCCACCACGATCACGTCGACGGCGCTGCGCGGCTGCGCCAGGCGCGCGAACAGGTCGTCGAGCTCGGACACGTCCACCGCGCAGCACACGCAGCCGTTGCCCAGCGACACCATCGCGTCGACTTGCCCGGCCACCAGCATCGCGTCGATGTTCACCGCACCGAAGTCGTTGACCACCACGCCGATCCGGGTACCCCGGTTGTTGCGCAACAGGTAGTTGAGCAGGGTCGTCTTCCCCGACCCGAGAAAACCCGCAACGATCACCACAGGAATCACTGTGTCGATTGTGCCCGAACGGCCGAAGCCGCCGGCTCCTGGGCGGAGTCGGCGGCTTCGGGTGCGCTCGGTTACTTCGTCGGGCCGAAGACGATGCCGACCAGGGTGTAGGCCAGATTGATCAACTGGCTGGTGACGGCGGTGTTGTCCATGCCGAGGGCCTCGGCCAGCGGCATCAGCAGGTTCATGACGGTGAGGATCGGGCCGCCGAGGTCGCTGAGGTCGAGTTCGGAGCCGGACTTGTCCGGGGTATTCGGGGCCACCTGGGGCTTCGGGGCCGCCTGGGGCTTCGGGGTGGTGCCGCGTTTGCGGGGAGTGGTTGTCGACGGTGCCTCGGGGGCGCCCGGCGCGGCGGTGCGCGCTTCGGTGCCACCGGGAACCTTCAGCTGACCGCCCGACCCGGTCGGCGGCTTCGGGGCGGGCTGCTGGGCGGGAGCTCGATCAGCCGGAGCGGGATCGCGGCCGGGAGCTGTCAGACGGCCGCTGGAACCGCTCGGCAGATCGCGCTCCGCGATCGGGTGCTGTGCCGGGGCGGGCACTACCCCGGGCACCGAGTCATCGATCGGGACGTGAGCCGGGATGATCTCCGCCCGCATGGGTCGCGGTGCGGGCTCGGCCGCGGGCGGCTGGTCGCCGTTGGGGGGCGTCTGGGCCGGGGCCGCGGCAGGACCCTGCGCGTCGGCGGGGGCGGGCGCTGGAGTGGGGCCAGCGGGGGCAGGCGCTGGAGTAGGAGCGTCGGGGCCAGGCGCTGGAGTGGGTGCGCCGGCGGGGGCGGGCGCGTTGGCGTCAGCCGGGGCGGGCGCGCCCGCCGGAGCAGGCGAGTTGGCCGGACCGGCTGGAGCAGTCGCGTCACCCGGAGCAGGCGCGCCAGCCGGAGCAGGCACGTTGGCCGGAGCAGGAGCGTTGGCGTCAGCCGGGGCGGGCGCGCCCGCCGGAGCAGGCGAGTTGGCCGGTCCGGCTGGAGCAGTCGTGTCACCCGGAGCAGGCGCGTTGGCCGGAGCAGGTCCGTCGGCCGGAGCAGGCGCGTTGGCTCGGGCAGGCGCGCCAGCCGGAGCAGGCAGTTTGGCCGGAGCAGGTCCGTCAGCCGGAGCAGGCAGTTTGGCCGGAGCAGGTCCGTCAGCCGGAGCAGGTACGTTGCCGTCAGCCGGAGCGGGCGAGCCAGCCGGAGCAGGCGCATTGGCCTCAGCCGGAGCAGGCGATGGCGGGGCGGCGAGGCTCGGCGTCGGAGCGGGCGCGTCGGCGGGTTCACCGGCCGGGTTGGGGGCCGCATTCGAGGCCGCACCAGGTCCCGTGTGCGGCGGTGACTCCACCTCTGGCTCCCGCGCGGGCGTCGGCGCGGTGGTCGCCGCGGGCGCCCCGCCGGGAGCGGGTTTCGAATCCGGCGCGGACGCGGGCACGGACGCACCGACCGGCTTGTCCAGCAGGAAACCGACCACGCCGGTCGTGATGGCGAGGGCGTGTTTCAGCTGTCCCTCGCGCGATTCGAGCAGCGCGGCGTCCTGGGCATTGGCGCCGTTGCCCATCTCCACGAACACCAGCGGCACCTGCGTCAATGCCGGACCGGCCACATCCGCGCGGGTCTGCAGGCCATTGCTGACCCCGGCATAGGTGGCGGCCGGGAAGCCGGCGGCGAGGTAGGCATCGCGGACCACGGCCGATGCGGCGCGGCCGGGGCCGGACTGCGCCAGGTCGGCGGCCGAGTCCGGGATCGGCAGTTGCGGCACGATCAGGTGGAAGCCGCGCTGGTCGGCGGGCGCGCTGTCGGCGTGGATACTCACCGCGACCGCGGCGCCGGACTGGTTGGCCGCGCGGGCGCGATCGTCGACGCACCCGCCCCAGCCTTCGTCATCGGCGCGGCTGAGCACCACGTCGGCGCCCAGCGCCTGCAGCGACGTCTTCACCAACTCGGCGACTTTCCAGTTGATGGTGTGCTCGGGGACGCCGTTCAGCGACGTCATGCCGGTGGTCTGGCAGGCCTTGGTGCCGCCACGGCCGTTGTCTACCTGGCGGCTCAGGTCCTGCGCGTGCGCAGACCCCTGATGACCCGGGTCGAGGAAGATCGTCTTGCCCAAGAGCTGATCGCCGGTGGCTGGTTCGGGCGCCGCGGCGGCCGGGCCGGGCACGAGCCCGGTCAGCGAGATGACGACCGCGGCGGAGACGGTGGAGCAGAGACCGGCCTTGATGATGTTTGGTTGCATGTTCGGTCGGTGCTCCGGAACGGAGCACCCCTCCCTTCCCATTGGTAACACCAAACCCAGTGGTTAACTCTTGCAACGTGAGCAACCGCAGAGCAAGCACAGTTACCGAACTGTGACAGGGAGAAAGCGCAGATTATCGCTGGTCACGCGCCCAGATCGCGACCGCGGAAGACCGATCAGGCAACCTCAGGCAATTGCCGCAGCGAGCGCAGCGCGTAGTGCACGCGGGTCTTGACCGTGCCGACGGGAACGCCGAAATCCGCGGCCACTTCCCGGTACCCACGATCACGCAGGATCACCTCGACCACCGCGGCCCGCTGCGGCTCGGACAGGCGCGCCAGCAGCTGGTCGACGAACAGCCCGTCGACGAGTCCGTCCGCGAAGTCCGGCTTACCGCAACCCGCGACCTCGGTGATGTCGTCCCAGCCGACGTCACCGGGCCGGGCGGCGCGGGCCCGCACGATGTCGACGACGACATTGCGCTCGATCGCCAGCAGCCACGTCCGCACACTGCCTTTGCGGGCGTCGAAGTCGCGACACGAGCGCCAGCCGCGCAGCAGCGTCTCCTGCACGGCGTGTTCGGCCAGGCCCGGGTCACCGAGACTGCGCATCGCCCGCCAGTGCAGCAGGCCACGGTCGGCGGCCAGCACCTCGGCCAGCCCGTCGGTGGTACACAGGCGCGCGCAGTGCGCACCGCAGGAGTTGTCCGTCATATGGAGTTATCGCGGCACGCGCCACCGATGACAACGGCGTTAAGCGACTCTTCAGAATCCTGCTGGCCTGCCACGCGACACTTTTGTCGCGAGCCCGGCCGGGGCCTGCTCCAGGAGGGGGGAGCAGGGCCGCCGGGCTCGCCCTTTTTCCGGCTTCCGTCCCCACTCTCGACACAACCCGCCCAGGCGACGACAATCGCGGCGAGGAGCGAGAACCGTGGACATCCATGCATATCCGACCGACGCGCAGACGCCGGTCGACCGGGCCGAGGCCGCCCGCATCGCGGCCGACCATCTGCCACCCCTGATTCCGGACACCGATCGCCACATCGTCGAATTCACCGGCGGTTTCGTGGTTTTCGCGGTGCGACCGCTGCACGCGCCGCCGGACCGGCCGCTGCCGGCCGGCGGTACGGTGCACGTCATCGACAAGGCGACCGGCGCGGTGTCGTTCTGGCCGACCTACCCCTGCGGGGTGATCGCCGCCCAGTACGCGACCGGCCGGGTGATCGTCGACGACGAGTGGCCGGACGAGGAGGCCTAGGCTGGATTCAGACCGGACGATCGCGCGCCCATAGCCTGATGACCAGCGACGATCACCTCCCGGAGCGCACGGATCAAGAACGAATTGCACACATAGCGATGTGTGCATATGATTGCGACCGATCGAACCGCAGGGAGAGGTGAACGTGATGGGCGCAGGACATGGACACGACCACGGCCACGGGGTGTCGGCCGACAGCGACAAGCGCTGGCTGGCCGGCGCGCTGGCGGTGATCGTCACCTTCCTGATCGGCGAGGTGATCGTCGGCGTCGTGGCCGATTCGCTGGCCCTGATCTCCGACGCGGCGCACATGACCACCGACGCCGCCTCCATCGCACTGGCGCTGGTGGCGATCCGGCTCGCGGCACGCCCGGCGACCGGCCGGATGACGTTCGGCTGGAAGCGGGTGGAGATCCTGTCGGCCCAGGCCAACGGGCTGACCCTGCTACTGCTGGCACTGTGGCTCGGCTACGAGGCGATCCGCAGGCTGTTCGAGCCACCGGAGGTGCACGGCACACTGGTGCTGGTCACCGCGCTGATCGGCATCGTGGTCAATGTGCTGGCGACCTGGATGATCAGCCGCGCCGACCGGACCAGCCTCAATATCGAGGGCGCCTACCAGCACATCCTCAACGACCTGTTCGCCTTCATCGCGACCGCGGCGGCGGGTCTGATCATCATCCTCACCGGCTGGGTGCAGGCCGACGTGGTCGCCACCCTGATCGTGGTCGCGCTGATGATCAAGGCGGGCATCGGACTGATCCGCGCGTCGAGCCGCATCTTCCTGGAAGCAGCCCCCGATTACCTCGACCCCGAGCAGGTCGGTCGCGACATGGCCGCACGCGACGGCGTGACCGAGGTGCACGACCTGCATATCTGGGAGATCACCTCCGGCCACCCCGCCCTGTCGGCGCACGTGCTCGTGCGGCCGGGGCACGACTGCCACGCGGTCCGCGAGGACATCGCGCACATGCTCGACCACGAGCACCACATCGAGCACGTCACTCTGCAGGTCGACCACGCCCGGCCGCAGGTCATCGGAATCGGCACCGGTGACGACGACAACCACTGCGGCGAGTCGCACGGCCCCAAGCACGTGTCGGCCGGGCACGCTCCACACACGCACTGATCCCCGCAGACGAGGGAAGGCCCCACACCTGGACAGGTGCGGGGCCTTCTCGTCGGTCACGCGTCGGGGCGGACCCGGTCGTTTCATCGACCTACGAGGCTTGATCAGCCGCCGAAGGAGCCGGTCCACAGGGTGTCGACCAGGCCGGTCAGGGCGGCGCCGAGGGTGTTGAAGAGGCCGTTCAGGGCGGCGCTACCGGTGTCGATGATAACGGGGATCATGGTAATTCCTCTGTTTCTCGCATAGGCCCAGCCGGAGCTGGCTTACAGAGGGCGTATCGACACCCGAACGCCGCGAGTTACGGAATTCCGGAATTCGTGACCGCCGTAACAATTTATTCCGTAAACCTATTACTACCTGCGGTTATGCCCAAATACCGCATCTTTCTGAGGGAAAAATAAGAACTCCGTGAGAGTCACGTTACGCCATCCGATAAGTCCGAATTTCCGATGCCCCGAGAAATAGGGGCACCGATCACGAAAAGATAGCGGGACATATGGTTCCACCTATTTCCCGGCGCCGCGGACCGGCCGGCCGCCCAGCATCAGGGCGACGAGACCGAGAAAGTCGAGGTGAGCGCGCACGGCCGCGGCGCTGCGGGCGACGGAGGTGACCGTGGCGGTACCCGACGTCGCCGGACGATCGGCGAAGCGATCGGCGAGCCAGGCGAGCACGACCGGGACCACGAGGAATTCCAGCGGCAGATGCGAGCCCCGGCGCACCCGCAGGTACTCGACGACCGCGCCGGCGGCACGGTAGCGCTGGACATGGGCGTCGATGTCGGCGACCGCGATCACCTCGTCGCGCACGCCCTGCACCACCAGCATCGGTGCCGCCGGGGCGCGGGTGCCGGGTTCGATGTCGGTGAGGATGCGGCGCAGCGCGGGCTCGGCCAGCAGCCCGGCCATGCCGCCGCGCAGATGCCGGGCGACGTCGCGGCGGGCGAAGCGCCACAGCAGGGCGAAGGTGGTGCGTTGTTCGGCTTCGCCGAGCAGGTCGCGGTAGCGGGCATCGAGGTGGTCGTGCAGGACCGGGTCGAGGTCCGGGTAGGCACGGCGCAGACCGGCGACGAAGGCCGCGGGGAACCCGGCGAACCAGCCACCGTTGAGACGGACGAACGCGGCGGCCGGATCACCGACCGGCGACCCGGCCGCAGCGCCGACGATGGTCAGCTCCGGCGCGTACTCGGCCGCCAGTTCCGCGGCCCACGCCGTAGCCAGACCGCCGCCCGAATATCCCCACAGGGCCACCGGAGTCGTCGGCGTGAGGCCGAGCGGGACGAAACCGAGCGCCGCCCTGATCCCGTCCAGCGCCCGGTACCCGGGCTCGCGCGCGGCGCCGAACCGGCCGCCCAGGCCTTCGTGATCGGGCACCGACACCGCCCAGCCCTGCCGCAACGCCATCGCGATGATCGGCAGCTCGAGCGGCGCGATGGAACCGGTGGTCTTCGCGCCGTGCCGCAGGGCGTAGGACGGAAAGCACTGGGGCGCCACGGCGTCGATGGCGCACTGGAAGGAGACCAGCGGACGCGGACGCGACGGATCGGCGCCCCACGGCAGCAGCACCGTGGTGACCGCCAGCTCGGCCTCGCCGTCGAGATCGCAGGTGCGGTACAGCAGCTGCCAGGCCGCGATCCGCTGCCGCACCAGCCCGAACAGGGCCAGGTCCACCGCGCGCGTCCGCACCACCGTCCCCGGCGCGAGCAGCTCGATGTCCGGCGGCGCGACGTAGAACGGGTCGTCGGGCGGTAGCAGCGGCGCGGTGCTCCAGACCGTCAGCGCCGGGGCATTGACGGTCATAGGCTGCCGCCGCCACCGAAGAACCAGGGGTTGAATGTACAAGCCAAGGTAGGACTGCCTTCCGGATCGAGGGCACGCAGCGCGATCGAGGTGGCGCGCGGCGAATACATCATGGTCAGGTGGTCGGAAACGTCCTGCTCACAGCCGTCCTGCAGGGCGATGTTGTCCACGGTCGCGTCCGGCCCGGCCCGCAGGAAGGCGAGGTCGAGGGGATTCATCACCTCGTCGTAGCGGGAACCGACCACGGTGTAGGCGACGCCGGGCACCGTGTCACCGGTGGCGTTGAGCGTGGTGTAGAACGGCGAGCCGACGGCTTGCTCGACATTGGAGGCGCCGATGATCGGCCGGTAGAAGCCGAGGATGTCGATGCCCGCGTTGTTGATCATGCGGCCGAGGGTGGCGAGGCCGAGCAGCGCGGTGCCGTGGTGGGTGGCGCCGAAGCTGACCAGTTTGCCGACCTTGCCCTGGCCGCCCTCGAACTTCAGGTAGTGATTGGCGACGGTGCCGCCCTGGGAGTGGCCGACGATATCGACCTGGTCGGACCCGGTGGCCGCGCGCACGCGGTCGATGAACGCGGCGACCTGGCGCGAGGAGTCGGCCATCGGGCCGACCCCGTAGCGGCCCGGCAGCACGGCGCCGAGTCCGCCGCCCTCGAGCAGCGCTGACTTGCCGAAGTTCAGGGTGAACACGCAGTACCCGGCCTTCGCCAGGCGCGGCGAGAGGTAGGAGAAGGTGTCGTAGGCGTTGAGCCAGGTGCCGTGCAGGAGCACGACCGGGCGCGGGTGCTGCGCGGTCGGCTTGCAGTCCCAGCGGTTGGCGCCGGGCGGCGCGGCATCGGGATGGAGCAGTCCGTAGGCGAAGGCGGGCAGGTAGGCCGACATCTCGGGGCCCTCGCCGACCGCGTCGGAGGAGCGGCTGCCCGCCGAGCCCGAGCTGCTGCCCGAGGCGCTGCCGGTGTCGGCGATGGCGGTGGGGCGGCGGCCGTCGGCGGCCGTGGTCATGGTGGCGTCCAGGTAGCCGGCCAGCGAGGCGATGGTCGGTTCCAGCGTGGGTTCCGCGGCGGCCGGGCCGGCCCCCAGAACCGTGGCCGCGGTCAGGCCCGCGGCGATGCCGAGTCCGCACAGGGTGCGGCGCAGGGGATGCGTCGTTGCAAACATTGAGGTCACTTCCGTCGAACCGCGCCGGCCAACGGTGGCTCGGACGCGCTCTGCGAATCTATGACCGGCGCCACACCGCTGTCACTGCACCGTGTACCGAGAAAAAGCGCCGGAGCTTGGCGCGGGAACCAAGTTCTGTAAGTTTTCGATGGGACTGCCCCTTTGCGCCCTGTCCTCGGACACAATCAGGTCATGCTCGCCGAACACCCCGTTTCCGCACCACCCGCTTTGACCGCTCGACTTCTGACGCGCTGGCCCCAGATCGCCGAGCGCATGCTCGCCGAAGGTCTCGGCGCCACCGCGCCCGCCGAACTGCCCCCCGGCCACTTCACCGCCGAGGTCCTGCCGACCATCTACGCGTGCGGACGGGCCGTACTCGAGGCGATCGCCGCCGAGCGGGAGTTCACCCAGGCCGAGGTGGCCGCGTTCGTCGCGCCCGTCGCCGAGCGGCACGCCGAGGACCGGCTGCCGCTGCCGATGCTGATCGGCGCGATCCACCGATCGGCGCAATCGGTGCTGGCCGAGGCGTCCGCGCTGGCCGAGCCGACGGAGATGGACGATCTGATCCTGGTCGGCAACAGGCTGCTCGACCTGCTACGCCATATCAATGTGACCGTGGTCGAGACCTACACCGAGGTCGAGCAGTCGATCTACCACGCCGAGCGCGAGGCCAGGCGGGAACTCTGTTCGGCGCTGGTACGCGGCCTGCCCGCCGAAGAACTCGCCGCGCGCGCCGACACCGTCCTGGCCGACCAGTACACGGTGCTCGCGATCCGCCTCAGCGAGCCCGCGCGCACCGGCAGCGCGGCCAACCTCGTGACCCGGCGCCGGATCCGGGTGCTGCAGCGCGCGCTGGACGAACTCACCGGCACCACCACCCCGGCCACCTTCGACGGCACGAACGGTATCGCGTTGCTGAGCAACAGTTCCGAGACCGATGTCCTCGACGCGCAGCGGTTCGACGACCTCGCAGGCCGGCTGGCCGAGCAGTTCGGGGTGACGGTGTATCTGGCCGAATTCTCCGGCGTCGGCCGCGACGGCATCCCGGCCGCGGCGAAGGACGCGACCGAACTCACCGAGCTGGCGCGGCTGCGCGGCAGACCCGGCGGCTGCTACCGCCTCGACGATCTGCTGCTCGAGTACCAGCTCACCCGGCCGGGCCCCGCGCGAGAACGCCTGGCGCAACGGGTGATTCCGCTGCTCGGCAGCCCGCACCTGGTCGAGGCATTGGAAGCGCACCTGCGCCACGGCGCCGACCGCAAGACGGCGTCACGGCGAATTCACGTGCACCCCAACACCTTCACCTACCGGCTGCGCCGGATCGCCGATCTCACCGGCCTCGACCCGGCCGATCCCACGGATTCCCGGATGCTGGCCGCCGCGCTCACCGTGCACCGGCTCGACTCGGCGCAGCGACCCGGCGAGGACTAGCGGGCCAGCCGGTCGGTGACGGCGCCGAGGCCGTCGGCGATCGCGGTGCGCTGCGCCGGATCGAGGACGTCGACGAACACCCGGCGCACGACCTCCACGTGCCCGGGGGCCACGGCCTCGAGTTTGGCGCGGCCGACTTCGGTCAGTACGGCGTTGATGCCGCGGACATCGGTGTCGTCGTCGACCCGGCGAACCAGGCCCGCCTGCTCCAGCTTGCCCACCTGGTAGGTGAGGCCGCTCTTGGAGGTGTAGAGGGCGGCGGCGAGGTCGGTCATCCGCATCGCCGACCCGGGCGCGGCGGCCAGCCGGACGAGTACCTCGTACTGGGTGTGCGTGAGTCCCTCGCCTTTCAGGTGCTGGTCGACCGCGCGGTCGACGAGCGCGCCCGCGGCGAGGAAGCCCACCCACGCCCGCATCTCCTCGGCATCGAGCCACCTGGGTTCTTCCATGCGGCAAACCCTAATCATCTCGGCGGAATAGCTGCGCATCGCATATTGTTCAAATTTGAACATGAGCAGTTCACCGATCCGAAGGAGCCGACCGTGACGATGCCGGTGCTCTACCTCTCCCACGGCGCCCCGCCGCTGATCGACCACGCCACCTGGCCCGCCGAGCTCGCGGCATGGTCGGCCGACTTGCCACGTCCGCGGGCGATCCTCATCGTCTCCGCGCACTGGGAATCGGCGCCGATCACCCTCGGCGCGACCACGACCGTGCCGCTGGTCTACGACTTCGGCGGTTTCGCCCCGCGCTACTACGACGTGCGCTACCCGGCGCCCGGTGCGCCCGAGCTCGCGGCGCGGGTGCGGGAGCTGCTCGGCGGCGCGGTCGCCGACGATCCCGAGCGCGGCCTCGACCACGGCGCCTACGTGCCGCTCACCCAGATGTACCCCGACGCCGACATTCCCGTCCTGCAACTATCGATCCCTACACTGGATCCGCAGGACCTGATGAAGTTCGGCCGGTTGCTGGCCCCGCTGCGTGCCGAGGGTGTGCTCATCATCGGCAGCGGGTTCTTCACCCACAACCTGCGTGCGCTGACCGCCGACGACCGGCACGTGCACTCGTTCACCGCCGAGTTCGACGACTGGGGCCGACGGGCGCTCGACGACCGCGACATCGACGCGCTGCTCGATTTCGAGCACACCGCCCCGGCGGCGCGGCTGGCCCATCCCCGCACCGAGCACTTCGCTCCACTGTTCTTCAGCCTCGGCGCCGGCGCCGACGACATCGACTCCCTGCGCACCGTCATCGACGGCTACTGGTTCGGGATGGCACGACGCTCGGTTCAGCTCGGCTGACCGGCAGCAACGGAAAGGATTCGCCATGACGACGACGACAACGACCACACCAACGGACGCCGGGCTCCTTGTCCTGCGCCTCGGCGTCGGCGCGACCATGTTCGCGCACGGCACCCAGAAACTGTTCGGCTGGTTCGACGGCGGCGGCCTGGCCGGCACCGAGAAGTTCTTCGCCGCGAAGGGCTATCCGATGGCCGACGCCTTCGCCGTGGTGGCCGGGCTGAGCGAGGCCCTCGGCGGCCTCGGCCTGATCCTCGGGCTGCTCACCCCGCTGGCCGCGGCGGCGATCCTCGGCACCATGCTCAACGCGATCGCGGTGAAATGGGGTGGCTTCTTCTCACCCAAAGGCGTCGAATACGAGGTGATCCTGGCGGTGGCCGCGACCAGCCTGGCCCTCACCGGCGCAGGCGGTTTCGCCCTCGACCGGTTCGTCCCCGGGCTGCGCAACTACAAGCTCAGCTACGGCTTGGCCGCTATTGCACTCGCGCTGATCACGGCGGGAATCGTGCTGCTCATCCGAAATTGAAAAACAACGAAAAAACCCGCTATTCGACGTGTGCATCGAATAGCGGGTAATTCGTTTCCCGACAAGGAAAGTCTGACTGCAGCGCGCTTTACAGGTAGGCGCTGCACACCGGCCAGGCGCCGGGACCCTGCGCGGCCAGCACGTTCTCGGCGACGCGGATCTGCTCCTCGCGGCTCGCCTGATCGGCGGTGCCTGCGCCACCGTAGGCGTCCCAGGTGCTCTGCGAGAACTGCAGGCCGCCGTAGTAGCCGTTACCGGTGTTGATGTTCCAGTTGCCCGTGCTCTCGCACTGTGCCACGGCGTCCCAGTTGTTCGCCGAAGCGGTAGCGGTGGTCAGACCGGCCGGAACGGCGATCAGCGCACCGGCGACAGCGGCGAAACCAAGGGCACGAGTGGTGAACTTGCGATTGAAAGACATAAGATTTTCCTGCCTGCGCCCACCGGCTCGGTGATGGAAACTACCGCGTCCCTGCCCCTCAGGAATGTCGGGGATCCTCGAATCGCGGGGCAGGCTTTCCGGTGTTCTGCGATTCGATTCGGCTCGGGTTGTTGTTCAAGCCGTAATCGAATGTAGCCGGAATGCGAGCTGAGATCACGCCTCGATCACGGAGGCGTCTGTAGCAGTCATTGCCCAAAGGAACAGTGTTCCCCGCAGGTCGACTGTGACAAATTCGTAATCACAATACTGTCGTTATACCCCCGTAATGTGACCGGGATCACCCGGTAATAGCGGCCCCGGTCACGTTTCGTTCCCGGCAATTCGGGCATAGCCGACCCGGCGAGATCAGCGATAGTCGGGGTTCTCGAAGCCGAATCGGCAGCCCGCGTCCCATGCCGAGCGCTGGTTGCCGTGCGCTGGGATGCCGTTCGCATCACGCAGCATCCTGGCCAGATGCAGGAGATTCCAGGTCATGAAGGTGGTGTTGCGGTTGGTGAAGTCGTTGTCCGGGCCGCCCGAACCCGGGTCGAGATAGGACGGACCCGGCCCGGCCTCGCCGATCCAGCCCGCGTCGGCCTGCGGCGGGATGGTGTAGCCCAGATGCTGCAGGCTGTAGAGGATGTTCATCGCGCAGTGCTTGACCCCGTCCTCGTTGCCGGTGATCACACAGCCGCCGACCTTGCCGTAATAGGCGTACTGACCTGCCGCGTTGAGCAGGTGCGAGTTGCCGTAGAGGCGTTCGATCACCCGCTTGGTAACCGAACTGTTGTCACCGAGCCAGATCGGTCCCGCGATCACCAGGATGTCGGCGGCCATCACCTGCTCCTGCAGGGCGGGCCACTCGTCGGTGGCCCAGCCGTGCTCGGTCATGTCCGGCCAGACGCCGGTGGCGATGTCGTGGTCGACCGCGCGAATGTGCGAGACGGCCACACCGTTCTCGGCCATGATGTGCGCACTGACGTCGATGAGGCCCTGCGTATTGCTCGGCTCGGGCGAGCGCTTGAGCGTGCAGTTGATGAACAGCGCCGACAGATCGTCATAGGTCGCCATGGTCGTTCGGCCTCCTCGGATGGATGACGCGACGACGGGCACGCCGCCCGCTGCACAACCCGTGACGTTACGACCGCGATGTCACGCCCGAGGGTGCAGCGGCAACACAGCACGATGTCGTGGGCTCAGCGGTGGGTGGTCCGCTCGAAGTACCGCTCGAGCCGGGCGCGCACCGTCGCCCTGGCGCGGTGCAGGATGACCCGCTGGTTGCCTGCGGAGATGTCGAGCAGCTCGCAGACCTCGTCGGCGGAGTAGCCATCGATATCGCGCAGGGTCAGTACCGTGCGGTGGCGTTCGGGCAGGTCGGCGACGGCGGCGGCGAGCTGCCGGGCCAGCTCGGCGCGCTCGGCGGCGTCCTCGGGCTCGGACCAGGGCTGCGGTTTCTGCCCGATCGCCCAGTGGCCCGGGTAGCGGTCACCGGGCGGCCGGAAGCGGCCGGGATCGACGGTGGGCCCCTCGTCCTCGGGCAGCAACGTGGCGAACGGGACGGTGCGATGCTCCTTGATCCCCCGCTTCTTGGCGGTGTTCACCAGGATCCGGTACACCCATGTCTTGAGCGAGGAACGTCCCTCGAACCGGTCGATGCCCTGCACGACCGCCAGCCATGCCTCCTGCACCACTTCCTCGGCGGAGGCGTCGGTGGAGACGAACGAGCGCGCCAGGCGCAGCATCGAGCCGGACCAGGCGTCGACGACCAGGGCGAACGTCGCGTCGACTCCGGTCCGCAGCTCGGCGACGAGCACGTCGTCCGCGGGCAGGGCGCCGTCGTGTCGCACAGGGTCTCCTCGCCGTCACAGCTCGCGTCGCTGGCAGCACAGTACCGCCGGGCGATCGTGTAACGCGCGGGATGGGTGCGGGAACGGAAGGCGCATGGGAGAGAAGGAGAAGACCATGTCGCAGCGTCGTACCCGCCGGACTGTCCTCGGTGTGCTGGCGGTCGGGCTCGTGGCCGCCGTGGCGGTCGGCCTGTACCTGTTCCAGCCGTGGCGGTTGTTCACGACGACGACCGTCGACGAAGCGCCGGTCTCGGCGGCAGGCGGTGCGCCGCTGTCGGTGATCGCGACCGGCGAGTTCCTCTCGCACGAGCACGACACGAGCGGTTCGGCGCAGGTGCAGCGCACACCGGAGGGCACCCTCGTGCTGCGGATCACCGATCTGCGCACCTCCGACGGGCCCGCCTTGCGGGTATGGCTCACCGATCAGCCGGTGATCGGCGACGACTGGCACAACTTCGACGACGGCACGTACGTCGACCTGGGTGTGCTCAAAGGCAACGAGGGCAACCAGAACTACGAACTGCCCGCCGGCACGGATCTGTCCACCATTCGGTCGGTGAGTATCTGGTGCGCCCGCTTCCATGTCTCGTTCGGGGCGGCCACGCTGACCCCCGCCTGAGCGCGGGTTCAGGCGGGGCGATGCCAGTCGCGGAACGCCGCGAGCAGGCTGGTGCGAGCCTCGCCGGACAGGTGCTCGGGCTCGAGACGGCCGAGGTCACGGGCGGTGCGGCGGATCTGGTCGAGGTAGACCTCGCAGCCGTCGCACTCGGCGATATGGGCGAGGAAGCGCAGCTCGGTCTCCCCGTCGAGCGCGCCGTCGAGGAAGCGGGTGACCAACTCGACGAATTCGTCGCAGTCCATGCGCACTGGCTCCTCTCGATCGCTCGGCCCAGCATAGCCAGGCATTCGCCGCACCCGTTCAGAGCCGGTTCGGCCCCGCAGCGTTACATCGCAGGTCAGGCGAGCAGCCGCCGCTCCGTCGCCACCGCGACGGCCGCCGCGCGGGTGTCGACGCCGAGCTTGTCGTAGATCCGGCCCAGGTGCGTCTTCACCGTGGCCTCGCTGATGTGCAGCGCGCGGGCGATCTCGCGATTGCCGAGACCCTGGGCGAGCTGGCCGAGGATGTCGCGTTCGCGGGCGGTGAGGGTGGGGCCGGGATTGCGCATCTTGGCCATCACCTTGGCGGCGACCGGCGCGGACAGCGCGGTCTGTCCGCTCGCCGCGGCGTGGATGGCGGCGAACAGTTCCTCGGGCCGTTCGGCCTTGAGCAGATAGCCGGTGGCGCCCGCCTCGATGGCCCGGGTGATGTCGGCGTCGGTGTCGTAGGTGGTGAGCACCAGGACATGCGGGGCGGGCGCGGGCTGTGCGGTGATCCGCCGGGTCGCCTCGACACCGTCCATCTCACTACCCAGCTGCAGGTCCATCAGCACCACATCGGGCCGCAGCCTCGCCGCGAGCGAGACCGCTGCCGGGCCGTCGGCCGCCTCACCGATCACTTCGATACCGGGCGCACTCAACAGCAGCGCGTGCAGTCCGGCGCGGACCACCGCGTGATCGTCGCAGATCAACAGGCGCACGGCGGGATTCACAAGTGCCGATGCTAGCGCGCACCCCTTCCTGGTACAGCGTTCCCTATTGCGCACAGTGTTCGGTACTCGTACAGTGTTCGACATGACGAACATCGTGCGAATCGAACAGGTCGAGCAGCGAGCGGACAGCGCGCCCGGCCCGATCGCCGCGTTCGCGCGTTTCGTGATCTGCGGCGGTGGTCTCGGGCTCGCGTCGAGCGTGGCGGTCGCGCAGCTGGCCGGGGTCGTGCCGTGGGCGGTCGCGAACGCGGTCGTCACGATCGCGTCGACGGTCCTCGGCACGGTGCTGCACGCGCTGATCACCTTCGGCGGGCACACGCTGCCGGGGTGGCGCGAGCACCTGCAGTCGGCCGGGTCGGCGGCGGCCGCCTACGCGGTGACGAGTGCGGCGATGTTCGTGCTGTTCACTGTGCAGGCGACGCCGGGCGTTCTCACCGCACAGATCGTCTATCTGTCGGCATCGGGACTGGCCGGGATCGCGCGATTCCTCGTGCTACGGATGGTTGTCTTCGCCGATGCGCGGACGCCCGCGGTCAGGCCGGTTGTCGTCACCGAAGCCCGAGCTCGCGCGAGCACACGGGACAACGTCGTCCGGAAACACGCGCCCGCACCGGTCGACGTCATCAACGCGCTGGGGTCGGCGCCGATGACGTCGCGCGCGGCTATGACACTGATCCCGGCCCCGGCAGTACTACCGCTCCCGGCTGTCTGGTCGCACCGGCAGCGGATGGCTGCTGCGGCATAGTCTGTGCAGAAATGGAGCGAGGAAGCCCGGTGTTGCGAGAGTCAACCCGTGGCGAGCGGGATGGCAACCGACAGCACCGTGCCGTCCCCCGGCGCCGATTCGATCGCGCAGGTGCCGCCCAGCTGACGCACCCGTGCCCGGATCGCGGGCAGCCCGTGGCCTCGATGCTCGGCCGGATCATCCAGGTCGTCTGGATCGAAGCCACGCCCGTCGTCGGCCACATCTAGGACGATCTGGTCGTCGAGGCTGGTCAGCGTGATGGTCGAGGTGGTCGCCGCCGCGTGCTCGCGCACATTGGCGAGCGCGCCCTGCGCGACGCGCAGCAGCGTCGCCTCCACCCGCTGGGGCAGCCAACACGGTGTCCCTTCCAGGTGACAGCGCACCGTGAGCGTGTCGGTGGTCTCCCGAGCGGCGAGCGCGGTGAGCGCGGCGGCGAGCGAACCACCGGCGGCCAGGTCGGCAGGCGCGAGGTCGTGGACGAAGCGACGAGCCTCGGTGAGATCACGTTCGGCGATCTCGGCGGCCGAGCGCAGATGGGTGCGGGCCAGGCCGGGATCGGTGTCCCACACCAGGTCGGCGGCCTGCAACAGCATGCGCTGGCTCGACAGCCCCTGGGCGAGCGTGTCGTGGATTTCCATGGCGAGGCGTTCGCGCTCGGCGAGCGTGCCTTCGCGACGTTCGGTCTCGGCCAGTTCCTGCCTGGTGCGCACGAGGTCGTCGATGAGCGCGGCCTGCTGCTCGGTCTGGCGGCGCATGCCGACGAACAGCACCGTCGTCACCGCGGCGACCGCGGGCGGGGCGAGCACCAGATTCGGATCGAGCCACCCGGCTATGCGCACCTGACTGACCACCACCAGCGCCGTGAGAGCACAGACCAACGTCACCGCGACCCGCACCGACAGAATCCGTAATCCGGTGTACACGAACGGAACCGCGCACCAGGCGAAGCTCGGTGCCAGCACGACGAGCACCGCCCAGGTCGCCACCAGCAGGGCAAACCACACCACCCGATACGAATGCCGCAGCTCGCTCATCGCGTACAAGACGGCGAGCAGCACGGCGAGCGCGACGACCAGCGGCGTCGAGCGGGTCTCGCTGTGCCGGATCAGCCAGCGCATGAGGGATGCGGCGAGCAGCACGTAGAACGCGCTGTACACGATGACGGTGAGCAGCCGCGTATCGTCGTTCTGGTCGCCGAGTGTGCTCCTCACCGGTACCTCCCGTCCGTGTGCGCGCTGCCCGTTCGGGCAAACTCCCCCATTCTCCCCCGCTGTCCGGGTGCCACGGGTCAACCGATCGGTTGACCCCGATGTCGCCCGATCCGGCCGGGGAAGTACAGCCACTTCGTCGATTCGCGGGACGTGCCGGGCGAACAGGATGGATATCAACAGGCCGCGGCACACCGCCAGCAGGCCGAGGATCCGATCAGGAGCAGCCATGACCGCCAAGTCCAGCACCCGCAACCGCCTCATCATCGCCGGCGCCACCGCCGGTGTCGTCGCTGCCGGCGTGGTCGGCGTCGTGACCGTTCAGGCACAGGACCAAGACCCCGCCACCCGCACTCCGGTCGTGGCCAATGCCGCCGACGCCAACCTGACCCAGAGCACCCACCTGTCGATCGCCGCCGCCACCAAGGCCGCGCAGACCGCCCTCGACGCGGCGGCCAAGGAGAATCAGCGGGTCAGCGTCGCGGTCGTCGACCGCAACGGCAATGTCATCGTGACCCTGCGCGGCGACGGCGCGGGCCCCCAGTCCTACGACGCCGCCCAGCAGAAGGCCTTCACCGCCGTCTCCTGGAACGCCCCCACCACCGAGCTGGCCAAGCGCCTCGAGTCCGCCCCGCACCTGGCCGATATCGACGGCACCCTGTTCCTCGGCGGCGGCGCCCCCGTCAAGGCCAACGGCGCCCCGATCGCGGGCATCGGCGTGGCCGGCGCCCCCAGCGGCGACCTGGACGAGAAGTTCGCCCAGGCCGGCGTCGCCTCCCTCGGCAAGTAGTCACCACGCGAACGGCCCGATGACCCCCGGCCGGTCATCGGGCCGTCGGCGTCTGCTCACCGGCCCTGCCAGCGTCCCCAATCCCGTTGAGCATGCGGCGCAGCAGAGTCGACACCCCAGATGCGGACCTCGAATCGGTACTCACCGGGCGCAGGTTCGAGGATGCCTTCCACTGCGCGCACCCCAGGTGTCAGTGCGCGCACCGGGCGCAGCCCGAGGGCAGTGCCCCATTGATCGACCACCCGAGCCGGGTGCTGCGAAAGGTGGCTACCGGCCTGACCTTCGACAGACAGCACCGCCTCCATATCCTCGTCGCTCGTCACCGACGGCGCGACAAACCAATTCAACGGCAGCAACCCGCGTGCTCGGCCGAGTTCGTTGAGATGAACGGCGACAGCAGCTTCGATCGCCGTACTCAGCTGAGACAAATTCATGACACAGATATAGCGCGCCGACTCCGACTCCGCACCGCGTGCGGCCGGCGCACCCTATTCGGTGGCGCGCCGCGCCCGAGCCCGGCGCTTCCCCTCATGCATCGCCTGCACCCGGGCGATCGGAATGGTGTGCCCCTCGGCGACCAGGTCGGCCGGAAGCGCTTGCGGTACGGGCATTTCCGTCAGCCAGGGGTCGGTGTCACCGAGCAGGTTCGGCACACTGCGCAGGGTGAAATCAGCCGGGGCGACATCGTCGATATCGTTCCAGCGCAACGGGAACGACACCGGGACGCCGGGGCGGATGCGCGGGCTGTAGGCCGCGATGACTGTGGCCCCGCCTGCCCGGGTGGAATCGAGGAAGACCTTGCCGTGGCGGTCTTCCTTGATGAACGCGGTGGTGCCGACGGACGGATCGATCCGTTCGGCGCGCGCCGCGATCGCGCGGGTCGCGGCGGCCGCGTCCTCGATCGCGATGCCCGGCTCCACCGGCACGAACACGTGTAATCCCTTGGCGCCGCTGGTTTTCACCGCACCGTCGAGGCCGTCGGCGGTAAGCGCGGCCCGGATCAGGTGGGCGCCCGCCGCGGCGTCACGGAAGGTCTGTCCCGGCGAGGGATCGAGATCGAGCACCAGATGCGTCGGCCCGGCGCTGTGGTCGACCGGCAACAACGTCGGGTGGTACTCCACCGCACGCTGGTTGCCGAACCACAGCAGCGTCCGCTCGTCGTTGCCGAGGGCGTAGGTGACCTCCCGATGCGAACTCTCCGCCCACACCGTCACCCGCGGCACCCACTCCGGCGTGTACTTCGGCAGATTCTTCTGCATGAACGGCTCTTGCCCCGGCCGCACCCGCACCACCGACAGCGGCCGGTCCCGCAGCACCCGCACCAGTCGCTCCCCGGCGAACTCGAGGTAGTCGACCAGATCCCGCTTGGTCGCCTCGGCGCCGTCGAACAGCGGCTGATCGAGATTGGACATCTCGACCCCGCCCCGCACTTCCTTACCGGCCATCGCCCCACCCTCCCCCGGCTACCCGGGCAGGTCAACCACCGGCTGACGACCCGGGTGGTCGCCATCGCGCCGGTCAGCGCCGCGAGCAGCGCGGGAAGTCGTCGCGCGAATCAGCCTTTCGCTTTCGCCGTAGTTCGGTCTACGCAATGATGGACCCGCCTTCGAAAATGCATAGCGTCGCCGCGACCGGTCCGCGGATCGGCATGCTGCCACGAGGAGACGTGATGACTACCGACCAGAGTTTGCTGCACCGTTTCGTCATCTCCCAGCTCGATGCTGCCGGGCTGGATCGTGCGCAGCTGATTCGGGAGGCCGGGATCCCGGATTGGTCGATGACCGGTGACGACGTGCATCTACCCAGCACGGTGTTCTCCCGGCTGTGGGAGATCGGCGAACATCACCTCGGCCCGGACGTCGCCCTGCAGGTCGCCCGTCGCTACCAGCTGTCCAGCCTGGGCCTGTACGACTATCTGTTCGCCTCCGCGCCGACGCTGGGCGCCGGGCTGGCCACCTGCGGACCCCACATCACCGCGGTCACCACCAATCACCGGTTCGACCTGGTCGCCGAGACCGAGAACGAGTCCACCCTCTACCTCGAGATGCTCGATGGCGATGGCCGCGGAAGGGATCACACCCAACTGTGGGGACTGTCGGCCGTCCTGAGCCGCGCCCGCCGGGTCGTCGACGATCCGTTGAACCCCGTGCGCGTCTCGCTGCGCCAGGCCGCTCCCCCGCACGGTGACGGCTTCCGCGCCGTATTCGGTCCCGCCACAGTGGAATTCGATGCCCCCACCGATTCGATCACCTTCCGCGCCGAGGACCTGGATCTGCCCCTGACCACCGCCGATCCGGTACTGGCCGCAGTCCTGCGGCCGCTGGCCGAGGCGCTGCCACCCCCGCCGACCCTCGCCTCGGCCTGGCCCGAACGGGTGGCCGACGCGGTGGACAAGGCCATCGAGGCCGGGGAGGTCTCGCTGAACAGTGTCGCCCGGATCCTCACCACCAGCCCTCGGACCCTGCAGCGACGGCTGACCGAGGCGGGCACGACCTGGCGGGCCGAACTGGATCGGGCTCGCAGCGCCCGGTTGTCGCGAGCTGTCTCCAGTGAGTCGCTGAGCGGCACCAGACAGGCCGAACTCCTCGGCTACTCCGATGCGGGCTCGGTGCGCCGGGCGGCCCGGCGCTGGTCGGCGGGTTCCCCTCCGGCCCGGAGCCTCACGTCCTGAGATAGGTCGAGGCGATCCGCCAGAAGGTTTCCCGCTCCATCAAGTGGAAGTCCCACCCTTCGGTGATGTCCCGGAACGCAGCGACGATCCCGGGTACGTCGAAGTCGTCCCGGGTTGCGGTTCCCTTCGCCTCCAGCGCGGAAATCACATAGGCGGTGGCACTCTCCCTCGTAACCGACACCGCATGCTCCCCTCGTTCGCACACTGACCACACGAACCGTAAGTCTCGAATTCCCCCGGGGCAGCGACAAGAACAGAATGCGCCAATCTCATGCCGAACGCGCCAACATTGGGTCGTAGTAACCGATCACAGGGTCGACGCCGCTTCCGCGAGACGGGCCAGCCGGGTGAGGTCACCGTGCAAGGCGTTTCGCCGGTCGTGGTGCGCGGGGGTGGACAGCCATACAAGACGGTCGAACCAGATCGGCATCGCGAGCACACGGTAGGTCTGCACGATGCGGGTGCCGGACTCGGTGGGTTCGAGGGTGTAGCGCCATTCGGTGCGGTCGCCGAAAATGCTGCCGTGGGTGGTCCACGCCATTTCGCGTGGTGCCTGCAGGACGGTGATCGTGCAGGTACGGCTCCACCGCATGACGCCGGACTTGCTGTCGCCGGTGAATCGCGCGCCCACCGCCGCGCCGGTGGCGCCGTCGAGCCATCGCGCACGACGGCATTCGTGGCTCCATTCCCCGATCCGGGTGACGTCGGTGAGGATGTTCCACACGGCTCGCGGTGCGGCCGAGGTCATGACCTCCTGACGACCGCCCAATGATGTTTTCAGCGAGGTGAATTCGCGGGTGCGCCACCGGCGGAAGGCTTGCCGCCGGTATCGATGGACCATGAAGTGGAGAATGATCCATCGCGGGATCGGGGGGACCACTTCGGTGATCGCCTGACGGTCCGCGCCGTCGAGGCCGTCGAGGATGAACAATCCCTGGTCGGACAACTCCAGCGGGCCGAGCGGTTTCACGTTGTACTCGTTGCTCAACCAGCGCCATTCGGCGTCGCTGATCGTGTCCGAGACGATCGGCATCATCTCGTTCTCCTCGCGTTCGAGGTGCGGAAACAGCAGCACCCGCAACTCGTCCAGCGCCACCAGCACCTCTTCGCGCGCGTCCGCGGAGGTCTTGTAGGCGGCGGCCGCCGACGTCAGCGCCGCGATCGCGGGCAGGATGGATCGGTGATCGGCATCCATCGGATCCAGCAGTGGCCGTGCGGCGAGGTTGCGGGCGCGAACGAGCGGGTACAGGTGCTCGTCCTCGGATTCGTGATGATGGTGCAGGAAATTCATCAGCCAGCCGAGATGGTCGGCCACCGCGCGGCGTTGCTCGTCGAACGGGTACGGCCATTCGGCCAGGACTGTTCTGGCGCGGGTGAGGTCACGTCGCATCGCGGTATGCACGATGCCCATGACCCGGGTGTCAGCGGGGCCGGTCGGGTCGATGTCGGTGGTCATGATCGCGCTCCTCGTGGAGGTCGAGCAGCCGTATCACCATGGCGGCCGCCCAGTCCTGATACTGCTCGTGTGTCCATCCGGATCGGTCGGTCAGCAACAGGTACATCTCGTTGCTGAAGATGCCTTGGATCCCGTCTGCTTCGATCTCGGTCAGCGGCCGTCCCGCCGCCGCCGACACCAGCGCAGTCCGGGAAATGCGTTCGTCCTGGCGGCATTTCGTGTCGAGCTCACGCAGCTCGGCATGGCCTTCGGCCGCGATGTCGAGTGCGCGGCGCAGATGGGCGGTGCGCCGGTAGATCGATGCGGCCACCGCGGCGAGTTCGGCCGCACGCTCGGCGAGTGGCCTGCCGCTCTCGATGTCGAACCAGGGACGGTCGGCCAGCGACAGCATCGCGTCGTCGCCGACGACCGCTTGGTCGAGGACGGCCTTCAGCAAGGCCGCCTTGTTGCCGATCCTCGAGTAGATCGTCTCCACCGAGCACCCCGCCGCCTGCGCGATGTCACGCATCGAGGTGCTCTCCCACCCGCGTTCGACGAAGAACCGGCCCGCCACCTCGAACACCGCCTGGCGGGTTCGCGCCGCCATGTCCTGGCGTAGCGAAGAGTCGTATCGGCGAGAAGCAGCAGCACTCACCCACCCATTCTGGAACGCACCTGTATTGAATACAAGCATGTTTGCCAGCGCTAACATCCCCGGCCTACCCGAGGAAAAAGGCGGTCACCAGCCGTTTTGGTCGATTGCCCGGTCGTCGGCTATCGTATGTTCCGCGCGGTTCACGCAGGTGAACTGTGGTTCTGGCCCCGTCGTCTAGCGGCCTAGGACGCCGCCCTCTCAAGGCGGTAGCGCGGGTTCAAATCCCGTCGGGGCTACAACGAACTCCCCGGTCATCGCGACCGGGGAGTTTTTTTGTGCCCTCCATGCGACATATTGACAGATGTTGCATCCCCCATACACTGAGGGAGATGTTGCACCAGGAGGTGACGTGACCGAGCAGACAACACTGGGACAGCGCCTGGCGGACATCGCCGCCCGCCCCGACGTGATCACCGCGTTCAAGGCAGCGCGATCCGGATTCCTGGCGGGCCGCAGGCTGGAGATGAAGGAACTCGCCGACGAGCTCGGCGTCAACCGGGCCACCCTGTTCCGCTGGGTCGGCGGCCGCGACGAGCTGCTGGCCGAGGTGATCTGGTCGGTGGCCGAACCGACCCTGCGCCGCGCCGCCGCGGTCGCGCCAGGACACGGTGCGCGCCGGATCGCCACGGTCCTCGGCGATTTCGCCCAGGCCGTCAACACCTCCGACGCCTTCCGCCAATTCCTGCGCCGCGAACCCGAACGCGCGCTGCGACTGCTCACCACGAGGGCAGGCTCGGTGCAGCGGCGCTTCGTCGCGGTCATCGCCGAACTGCTCACCGAGGAGATCTCGGCGGGCGCGCTCGATCCGCCGCTGCCGGTGCCGGAACTGGCGCTGCTGCTGGCGCGGATCACCGAGACCTTCATCTACGCCGATGTCATCAGCGGCGAGGAACCCGACGCGGCCAAGGTCATCCAGGCGTCGCTGGTTCTGCTGGGCGAACGGCCCGAGCAGTAGAACACGAAAGGAACCCCATGCAGCGCACCATCTACACCGAGGACCACGAGGCCTTCCGCGCGTCGGTCGCCGAATTCGTCAAGCGCTCGATCGAGCCCAACGCCGAACGGTTCGCCGACGAGCGCGCGATCGACCGGGAGACCTGGCTGGCCGCAGGCGAACTCGGCTACCTCGGGCTGGGTGTGCCGGAGGAGTTCGGCGGCAGCGACGCCGGCGACTACCGGTTCAACGCGGTGCTCGGCGAGGAACTCGCCAAAGCCGGTGCGGCACTGTCGTCCTCGTTCGGCATCCACTACGACGTGTGCGCGCCCTACCTGGTGGAGCTGACCACCGACGAGCAGAAGCGGCGCTGGCTGCCCAAGTTCTGCACCGGCGAGATCATCACCGCCATCGGCATGACCGAGCCCTCCGGCGGCTCGGACCTGGCCGCGCTCAAGACCACCGCGGTCCGCGACGGCGACGACTGGATCATCAACGGCTCGAAGACGTTCATCACCAACGGTTTCAACGCCGATCTGGTGATCGTCGCCGCCCGCACCAGCCCGGAGAAGAAGGCCAAGGGCATCACACTGTTCGCGGTGGAGAACGGCATGGACGGCTTCACCCGCGGCCGCAAGCTCGACAAGGTGGGCCAGCCCGAATCCGACACCGCCGAACTGTTCTTCGACAATGTCCGGGTGCCCGACGCCAACCGGATCGGCGAGGTCGACCGCGGCTTCATCGCGATGATGGAGCGGCTGCCGCAGGAACGCATCGGCGCCGCGATCTCCAATATCGCCCACGCCGCGGCGATTCTGGACGAGACCCTCGCCTACGCCAAGGAGCGCAAGGCGTTCGGGCAGCAGATCGGCAGCTTCCAGTACAACAAATTCCTCTTCGCCGAGCTGGTCACGAAAATCGAAGTGACGCAGGCGTTCGTCGATCAGGGTGTGGCCGCGCACGCCGAGGGCACGCTCTCCGCGGTCGACGCCGCGAAGGCGAAGTGGTGGTCGGCGCAGATCCAGAACGACGTACTCGACGCCTGTGTGCAGCTGCACGGCGGCTACGGGTACATGCGCGAGTACCGGGTCGCGCGGGCCTGGATGGACGCCAGGGTCACCAAGATCTGGGCGGGCTCCAACGAGATCATGAAAGAGCTCATCGGCCGCGATCTGGGCCTGTAGGAACGTAGGAGCGTCGGGGCCCCCGCCCCAAACAACCCCCCGGCCCCCCCCCGCCCAGAGAGGTTTAATCAAAAAACGCCCCCAAAAATAAAACATAACACACCCCCGGCTAGCACCAGACGGAGAGGCCGCAGC
>NZ_JBHVHX010000002.1:678528-746944 GCF_042799895.1 Nocardia sp. NPDC057663
GCGCAAGACCACCGGGCGCGACGCGACGCCGGTCAGTTCAGGATGATCGGCAACGCGGCCAGATCGTTCTGCGTGAGCACCGGCAGGTTGCCGAGCTCGCTGTCGGGCACGGCCAGGCGCAGGTCCGGGAAGCGGGCGAACAGCGCGGGCAGCGCGATCGCGGCCTCCAGCCGGGACAGGGCGGCGCCGGGGCAGATGTGCGGGCCGTAGCCGAAGGCCAGGTGGCGGTTGGCGGTCGGGCGGGTCACGTCGAACTCGTCGGCGGTCTCGCCGTGCACGGCGGTGTCGCGGCCGATGGCGCGGTAGGACATCACCACGCCCTCGCCCTTGGCGATCACGGTGTCGCCGACGGTGATGTCCTCGGTGGCGAAGCGCATCAGCAGGTGCGAGACCGGGCCGTCCCAGCGCAGCGACTCCTCGATGACCTGCTTCCAGTCCACATCGCCCGCAAGGACTTTCGCCAGCTGCTCGGGTTCACCCAGCAGCGCGCGCACGGTGTTGACGATCAGGCTCACGGTGGTCTCGTGCCCGGCGGCGACGAGGGCCTTGATGTTGCCGATCGCCTCTTCCTCGGTGAGCGGCTCGCCGCCCTCGTCGGCCACGACGAACGCCGAGGTGAGGTCGTCGCCCGGGTTGGCGATCTTCTGCTTGACCTGGTCGGTGAAGTACACGTCGAGCTCGCCGATCACGCGCAGCCGCTCGTCCTGCGGGGTCATCACCGAGAAGAACTTCTTGTACCACTCGAGCAGCTGCGGGTGGTCGGCGCGCTCGACACCCATCAGCTCGCCGACGACGCGCATCGGCAGCGGGTAGGCGAAGACCGACTTGAGGTCGACCGGCGCGCCCTCGGCGCCCGCGGCCGCGAGATCGTCGAGCAGCTCGGCGGTGAGCCGCTCGATCACCGGGCGCAGTTCCTCGAGCCGGCGCGGCGCCAGCGCCTGCGCGGTCTTGAGCCGCAACCTGCGGTGCTCGGCGCCGTCGACGGTGAACATCGACCGGCCCGCGTCGACCATGCCGATCAGCGGCCACTGGTCGGTCACCACGCCGTCGGCGTACAGCGACCACGCGTTGATGTCCTTGACCAGGCGGGCATCGGTCGTCAGCTGACGCGCGATCGCATGGTCGGTGACGGTCCAGGCGGGCACACCGAGCAGCTCGATGCGGGTGATCTGGCCTTGGGCGCGTAGTCGGGCGGTCTCTCCGTTGAGGTCGCCGACCATGGGGTCGATGGCGAAAGGGCACTGGGAACTCACGACGAACCTCCGACGGGTCTGACTGGTGTGAAATGTCACTGCCGGGCAGTGCGGTCTCTCGACACTTAGCCGAGAGGTCTAACTGGTGTGAAACGTACGGGCAGTGCGGTCATGCCCCGAAGGAAAGCCGAAGGTCGCCGGGTGAGTTCGTCGGCGGGGACGGCCAGGTCGACATCGGGGAGCCGGTCGAGCAGCACCTCGATCCCGGTCCTGGCGATGATCTCGGCGATCTGCTGCGCCGGGAAGGGGCAGCGGTATTCGCCGTAGCTGAACGCGAAGTGCGCGTTGTTGCCGGTCGGCACCGTGTCACCGTCGGTGAACGACTGGCGGATGTGCGGGTCGAGATTGGCCGCAGCCAGGCCGAGCAGCAGCATGTCGCCCGCCCGGATGGTCTGATCGGCCAGGCGGGTGTCGCGCGCGGCCCACCGCCCGGACAGGATCGAGGTCGGGCCCTCTTCCCAGAGCACCTCGTTCATGGCCTGACCGACGCTGCGCCTGCCGCCGCCGAGCGCCGCCGCGAACCGGTCGTCGACGAGCATCAGCCGCATGGCGCTGCCGATCCAGTCCGCGGTCGGCAGCTGGCCCGCGGCCATGATAGCCATCAGGTCCATCATGTATTCCTCGTCGGTGAACGGCTCGGGGTCGGCCAGCATCAACGACACCAGATCACCTGCGGGGCGGGCCTTCTTGGTCGCGACCAGGCGCGCCATATGTTCGGCGAACCGCGCGTACCCGGTCTGCGCGTCCGCGCCGCCGTCGGCGAGCGCCTTCATGACGTGGACGAGGTCGGCGGCATCGGTGTCGACCAGGCCGAGGACCCGGCTGAGCGCGAGGACCGGCAACGCTTCGGCGAACTCGGCGACCAGGTCGGCGGTCCCGCGGCCGCAGAACCGGTCGATCAGCCCGTCCGCGAGTTCCTCACACGCACGGCGCAATTCGTAATGGTCCACCGCGTCCAGCGCGGGCTCCACCATCGCGAGGTGCCTGCGATGCTCGGCGCCGGCGGTGAAGTAGATCGACGGCATCGGCCGCCCGACCATCGGCAGCAGCGGCCAGTCCTCGGGCACCCGGCCCCACTGGTTCCACAGCGACACATCGCGCGGGAACAGCAGCGGATCGCTGGTCACCTGATGCAGTTCGCGGTAGCCGATGATCAGCCAGGCGGGGAAACCGCCGGGCAGTTCGACCGCGACCACCGGGCCGTGGTCACGCCGCATCCGGCGGTAGACCTCGTGCGGTTCGATGTGGAACTCGGGACCGCTCAGCGGCACCGCGCCGGTGATCGGGCAGGCGCCGGTGCCGGTGGGTGTGCTCATGAGACCGTCTCCCCGTGCGGAACAGCGGAATACAGGTGCTCGACCAGGGCGATCAGCACCTGCTTGCTCGATTCGCGCGAGCGCGCGTCACACATCAGCAGCGGCACCGCGGGATCGAGGTCGAGCGCGTCGCGCACCTCCTGCGGTGCGTGCGAGTCACCGAAGTCGTTGCAGGCCACCATGAACGGGGTGCCCTGGTGTTCGAGCCGGTCGATCGCGTACCAGGAGTCACTGATCCGGCGCTGGTCGACCAGCACGATCGCGCCGAGCGCACCGGTGAACAGCCGGTCCCACAGGAACCAGAACCGTTGCTGCCCCGGCGCGCCGAACAGATACAGCACATGTTCGTCGTCGAGGGTGATCCGGCCGAAGTCGAAGGCGACGGTGGTGGTGGACTTGCCCGGCACGCCGGTGGCGTCGTCGATCCCGGCACCGACGTCGGTCATCGTCGCCTCGGTGTCCAGCGGCCGGATCTCGCTGACCGACTGCACCAATGTCGTTTTGCCGACACCGAATCCACCGATGACGACGATCTTCAACCCGTGCTTGGCCGTGCTGTGCAGCGGCGCCCGGGATCGCTCGGGCGCGATATCAGAGCTTGCGAAGTCCAACGAGCACCTTCTCGAGAGTGGAGGCATCCAGCGACATCGCCGCCGACAGCGGTGGACGAACGGTGATCTTGCCCGCGTGCAGCAGATCGGCCAGCAGAACCGTGGCGACCCCGACCGGCAGGCGCAGTTCCGCCGCGATCTCCACGACCGCGGTCGGCGCCCGGCACATGTCCAGGATCGCGACCTGCTCCGATGTCATGCCCGCCGACGGCGCCGATTCGCTGACCACCAGGGTCACCAGGTCGAAATCCTCGGTGGCCGGGGCGCGCCCGCCGGTCAGCGTGTAGAACCGGTCGGGATCATCGTCGCGGCCGACCCTGGTCAATTCGGCGCTCCGCGTCTCGGCTGGGCAGCCATATGCTCGCCGAGCTGTTCGACCAGCTCGTGCATGGTGTGCCCGACCAGCCCCGCGTCGGCGTCCTCGGCGGCGACGACCGCTAAGTGCGCGCCGCTGCCCGCCTCGACCACGAACAGGATGCCGCCGTAGAACTCGGTCATCGACTGGCGGACACCGCCACGCCCGTCACCGAACTCGACGGATGCCCCGTGCGACAGGCTCTGGAAGCCGGCGGCGATCGCGGCCAGCTGATCGGCGCGGTCCACATCGAGTTCCGAGGTGTGGCAGATCTTCAGGCCGTCGCCGGACAGCAGCAGTGCGTGCCGGGTTCGTGGGGTGCGGGCGAGCAGCTTCTCGAGCAGCCAGCCGAGGTTCGCTGCGGCGGTGGTGGTCATCGGTCCTCCATGGGGTCGGGAGCAGTGGCGGCGCTGCCTGGTTGGTGGCCTGACTGGTGCGGCCCGCGGCCCGGCGCGGATCGCTGGAACGCGCCGAGAGCGGCCGGTTTTGCCGGTGCGGCGTCGGCGACCGGGGCGGTGGCCAGGCCCTCGGGGTGGACTTTGGCCAGGGTGTCGCCCCTGCGCCGTTTGGGCAGCGCGGGCGAGGTCGACACCGCGGGCGCCGGAGCGTCGGCGCCGGCCTGGCGGGCGTGCTGACCGATGGTTTCGGGCCGGCCGAGCTCGGTGGACTCGGTGGTCCGCGCGTGCTGCGGACGTGGCGTCGGGGTGTCGAACTGCCCCAGGGTGCCGAGCTGGCTGTCGGCGCGACGCGGGGTCGGCGCGGACAGCGGGGTGGCACCACGGCTGCGGCGTTCGGCGCGGGCGGTGAGTTCGCGCGGGACAACCACGACGACCGCGGTGCCGCCGATCGCCGACGGCCGGTACGACACGGTGAGTTCGTGTTTGCGCGCCAGGTGACCGACCACCGCGAGGCCGAGCCGGGTGCCCGACAGCGAGGCCAGGTCGGCGCCCTTGCCCTGGTGCGAGCGGCCGCTGACGGCGGCTTCGGCGCGACGCAGTGCGGAGTCGCTCATCACGAGTCCGCTGTCCTCGATCGTGATCACCACGCCCGCGGGCACTTCCGCGGCGTAGACGTGCACCTCGGTGGTGGGCGGGGAGAAGTTACAGGCGTTGTCGAGCAGTTCGGCGAGGCTGTGCATGACGCCTTCGGCGGCGTGACCGGCGATGCCGACCTCGGCGACGGCCCGCAGCCGCACGCGCTGGTAGCCGGCCACCCGGCCCATCGCGCCGCGCAGGATCGATTCCATCGCAATCGGTTTCGCCCACCGGCGGCCGGTGCGGGCGCCGCTGAGCACCGCGATGCTGTCGGCGAGTCTGCCCGTCTGCGCGGTGCGGTGGTCGATGTGGAGCAGGTCGGTGAGCACCCGCGGGTCGGCGTGGCGGTGTTCCATCTCGCGCAGTTCGGCCAGCATGCTGGTGGTCATGGCCTGGATGCGGCCCGCGGCGCCGGCGAAGGCGGACAGCGCGGCCGCGCCACGGCGCCCGTTCTCCTGGGCTTCCCAGGCGTAGTGCGTGGCGTGTTCCTCGGCCTGCGCGATCCGCTGACTCGCCTCCGCGACGGTCGCGGCGAGCTGCTGTTCAGACCGCTGAGCGAGGTCCTTCGCCGCCTGCGCTCTGGCCCGCTCCCGCAGCGCCACGAACACTGCGGGACAGGCGATCAGCGCCACTGCGAGCGCGGCGGCGAGTACCGGGAAACCGACGGCGGGTGGCGCGAAAATCGCGGTCACGACGCTGCCGGCCGCCACCACCACTCCGGCGCCGAGTACCACGTAACCGGCAGGCCCCGCGGTCGCCCCGCGCCCGGTATTCTCCCCCGGCGACGCAGCCATCGGCTGCACCATCGGCCTGACTTCCGCAGTACTCACCGGCCCCCAACCATCAATCGTCAAACCAAACACGCAGCACAGCAGCCCGTTTCGATATCGGAGGCGAGCATATCGAGCCCTCGCGCCGACTGCCACTCGTGCGACGAGGGTTCATCACCTGTTCGATTTCGATTCGTTACCGAATTGCAAAGTCCACCATCCCGCGACCTGCGGTTATGTCAGGATCACCGCACCGATCGCCGCCGCCATCGCCGCGTAGCCGGAGTCGTTGGGGTGCAGATGATCACCACTGTCGTAGGTGTCGGCGAGC
The DNA here is from genome assembly GCF_042799895.1 of Nocardia sp. NPDC057663. Taxonomy (NCBI): domain Bacteria; kingdom Bacillati; phylum Actinomycetota; class Actinomycetes; order Mycobacteriales; family Nocardiaceae; genus Nocardia; species Nocardia sp. NPDC057663. Next base: position 684,199 of record NZ_JBHVHX010000002.1, read on the forward strand.
CGGGTGGGGTCGGTGGGAGCGGCCATCGCGCGGTCGAGATCTACCACCGCGTCGAAGGCGCCCGCCGACCTGATCCAGCCGTTGACCTCCATCCGGACGCGATCCTTGTCGGCCGAGTAGTAGGGCGACCCCGCGAACGGCAGCAGCGTCGCGCCGATGACCCGCACCCCCGCCGCCCGCGCCTCGGCGATCAGCTCGCGGTACCCGGCGACGACCTGTTCGGCCGAAACCTTCGGGGAGAGCAGACCGTCCGGGCCGGTCATGCCGGCGAGACCGATGTCGTTGATGCCGATCAGGACGACCGCCGTGCCCACCCCCGGCTGGCCGAGGACATCGCGGCGAAAGCGGGTGAGCGCGCTGTCGCCGAGGACGGTCGAATCGGTGAGCAGCCGGTTGCCGCTGATCCCCGCGTTCACGACCGCCCCGGGACGCCCCCCGGCGGTGAGCTGACGGGTGAGGTGGTCGGGGTAGCGCTGGTCGGCGTCGATCCCGGAGCGGTAGCCGTCGGTGATCGAATCACCGAATGCGACAGTGACATTGCGGACCCGGCCGGGGCCGACCGTATCGATGCCCGCAAGGTAGTACCAGGACTGAGAGGACTCGGTGAAGGCCGCGGCGTCCGATGCGGCGGTGTGGTCACCGGTCGCGCGGTAGCTCGTCGCGGCGGCCTGGGCGTGCTGGGTGGCGGGGCCGGTGGGCCTGGCGAAGTACAGCGTCACCGTGATCGACTCCCCCGCCGCGAGCGGTGTGGTCGCGCGATCGCTGGAAATCTCGGTGCCCGGCGCGATCTCGAACGCCTCGGCCCCGCCGACGGTCAACCGGCGCACCGTCTCCGGGATCACGGCGGCGCCGCCCGCGCTGCGGGCGACCGTCGCGCCGGCGACCGCGAGCGGTGCCGTGCCATATCTGTTCGACAACCGGACCCTGACCTGCGGTCCGCCGTCGGCCAGCCGAACCACTTGGCGGACAGACTGATCGGCGAATCCTCCGGCCGACCAGTTCGGCGTCACCGCGGTGGCCGGGTGCTGGACCGCGGCCGCCCACGCGCCCGACCATTCCGGTGCTGCGGCTTCGGCACCGCACGCCACCAGGGCAAGCGTGCTGAGGCCCGCGACAGCCAGCGACGCGCGCCTGGCGAGCGCGATCATGCGAGGGTCCACGTCATGCCGAATTCGCGCAGCGCATCGAGGAATTCGACCGGCTCGAACAGCTCGGCCGGTGACTGCGCACCCGGCTTGCCCGCGCCCGCGGCGATCCGGGTGGCGACCTCGACCGCGAGCTGGGCGCTGTTGCGGTAGGCGTCGGGCCCGCTGCCGATGCCGCGCAGCGTCTGCCCGTCGTGGCGGATATCGACGACCATCGAGTACGCGGCGGGTGCCGACGGCGTTTCCGGCGCGGCGGCCAGATGCGCCTCGGTGACGGTGCCGACGACCTCGAAGATCGACTTCGCCAGCACACCTTCCACCGATCCCGCCGTCGTGTGCCGCGGGATCGTCACCACCGACGGCTGCGGAAACTTCAGCACGGCAATGGGTTCGGTGCTGCCGGGCAGCAGGAAGGTATCGCGGCGCGGTTGCGTGCCGGTGTGGAATCCGCCGTCGGACCAGGACAGTCCGCCGCTGGTGAAGACGTCGAGGTTCCGCAGGACCGTGCGCATGCTGCCGCGCGATCCCTCCCCGCCCGGTGCCGCGACATGACTGAGGACGATCTCGTCGGCGCCGCCGAGGCGTTGCGCGCCGAGGTGGGCGAGCAGGTCGCCGAAGATGCCCGCTTCGGTGGTGGCGGTGGCGAGGGTGACGCCCGCGGCGGCGGCGAGCGGCCCGTACTCGGTGAACACCTTCTGGACGAAGAGCTGCTCGCCCGCGACGTCGACGTAGTGGGCGCCCGCGGCGATCGCGGCGCGCAGCACGCCCTCGCCGGTGCCGGTGAAGTCGGGCAGTGTGCTGATCACGATGTCGATGCCGGTGAACGCGGTGACGAGGGCGTCGTGGTCGTCCGCGGCGGCGACCCGGACCTCGGCGCCGGTGTCGGCGAGCCGTGCGGCGTTCCGGCCGACGACCACCGTGTCGATGCCGCGGCCACGCAGTTCCGCCGTGGCGAACCGGCCGACGTGTCCACTGGCTCCGTAGACGGCGATCTTCATGTCGTTCTCCTTGTTCATCGGGATGATGAACTCAGCCTATGAGCCAGACATGAGACAGGAAATCATCCATAATCTCTCTCAGATATCCAATCGTCTCTCATGAGTATTGTTTCTGATATGGATCTCCTCAGCGACGTTCTAGCCACCGCGCGTACCGGTCGTCCCGCCTCCGGCATGTTCGTGCGGCACGCGCCGTGGGGCCGGGCGTATCCGCGCATAGCCGGTGCCGGATTCCATGTGGTTCTCCAGGGCTCGTGCTGGTTGACGCGGCCCGATGCGGACCCGATCGCGCTGGGCGCGGGCGATGCGGTGTTCATGCCGCGCGGTGTCGCCCACGATCTGCTCGACCAGCTCGACAGCCGGATCACCGAGACGGCCGGACCCGGCGACATCCGGTTCGTCGACGGTCCCGGCGCTCCCGCGACGCTGCTGTGCGGCTCCTACCAGCTGGCTGCCGACCGCACCCACCCGCTGCTGGCGGAACTGCCCGAGGTGGTGCACATTCCGGCCCGGCTCGGCACCCATCCGTCGCTGCGCGCCGCCGTCGACCTGCTCGCCGACGAACTCACCGACACCCATCCCGGCGCCGACGCCGCGATTCCCCCGCTGCTGGATCTGCTGCTGCTCTATCTGCTGCGCGCCCGGCTCGCGGAGACCCGGGAGTCGTCGGGATGGGCCGCCGCTGTCGCCGACGCCGACATCTCCCGATCCTTGCGCGCCATCCACGACGACCCCGCGCACGGCTGGACCGTCGAATCCCTGGGCGCCCGAGCCGGTCTCAGCCGCGCCGCCTTCGCCCGGCGGTTCACCGGTCTCGTCGGCGAACCGCCGCTGACCTACCTCACCCGCTGGCGCATGCTCACCGCCGCTCGCCTGCTCCGCGACACCGACCAGCCGCTGGCCACGGTGGCCCGGCACAGCGGTTACGGCTCCGAGTACGCCTTCGGCAAAGCGTTCAAGCGTGAATTCGGCACGGCCCCAGGCCGTTATCGCACGACCGGCGCGGAGGTTCTGGTCGCCGGCGCGAGATGAGCGCCTCAGGCGAGGACCGCGGTGGCCTCGACTTCGACCATGAGGTCGGGTTCGCCGAGCGCGGCGACACCGAGGAGGGTGATCGGCTTGACCGGGTCGACGCCGAGCTTGGCGGCGGCGCGGGCGACGCCTTCGCCCAGGAGCGGGAACTTGTCGGGGCCCCAGTCCACGACGTAGATGGTCAGCTTCGCGACATCGTCGAAACTGCCGCCGATCTCGGCCAGCGCGGTGCCGATATTGAGGTAGGCCTGCTCGACCTGGGCGGCGAAATCACCGGCGCCGACCGGGTTTCCGTCGGCGTCACGAGCGACCTGGCCTGCCAGGAACACGAGCCGCGAGCCGGTCGCGATCGACAGCTGCCGATATACCTCGGACTTGGGCAGCCCCTCCGGATTCACCAGTTCCACAGCCATGATTTCTCCCGCTCGCAGGGTTGACGCTTCATAACATAGCATTGATATGTAATCTGGCGCCATGGCCAGGACGAAGAATCCCGCGGTGCGGTCGATGCTGATCGAGCGGGCGGCGCAGCTGCTGCGCGAACGACAGCCGGTCACGCTGCGCGGACTCGTCGCGGGAACGGCGGTCTCGACGATGGCCGTCTATACGTATTTCGACGGGATGGACGGACTGTGGCGCGCGGTCCGGCAGGAGGGGTTCACCCGGCTGGCCGCGCGACTGTCCGAGGTGCCCGACACCGACGACCCGGTGCACGATCTGGCCGCACTCGGCAGCGCCTACCTGGCCAACGCGCTCGCCAATCCCGATCTCTACCGGGTGATGTTCGACGCCGGGTTCGCGCTCGAGGACGCCCCGGCCGCCGACGCCACCTTGGAACGTCTCGTGGTCGCGGTCGAATCAGCCAGGGCGACACATCGTTTCCGGCACGATGTCGACCCGCTGGATCTGGCCACGCAGAGCTGGACCATCGGACACGGGCTGGCCGGCCTGGTCGCGACCGGCCCGCTGCCACCGGCCGCCCTCGGCTACGGCATCCCCCTGCTCACCGCGTTGTTCGTGGCGGCCGGTGATGATCCCGAGCGGTGTGCGCGATCGGTGGCGTCGGGATGGAGTGTCAGTTGAGCTCGCCCACAGCCGCTTTCGTCGCTTCCGCCACGAGTTCGTTCGACGGTTCGGCGTTCTGCTCCGGCTTGGTGGACAGGACCGCGAGCACGAGCGGCGCGCGGCCCGGGGGCCAGGCCACGGCGACATCGAGCGCCGAACCGTAGGCCGGGGTACCGGTCTTGTCGCCGACGACCCAGTCCGCGGGCAAGCCCGCCTTGATCCGCTTGGCGCCGGTGACACTGGCTTTCAGCCACGCGGCGAGCTGGGCGCGTTCGGGTTCGTGCAGTGCGGTATCGACGACGAGGGCGCGATAGTCGGCGACCAATGCGGCGGCGGTGGTGGTGTCGCGTTCGTCGCCCGGAATCGCGGTGTTGAGTTCGGGCTCCCAGCGATCCAGGCGGGACACGGTGTCGCCGAGGGTACGCAGGAAAGCGGTGAATCCAGCGGGGCCGCCGAGCAATCGGAGCAGCATATTGCCCGCGGTGTGTCGGACTGGGTGATCGCGGCATCGCAGAGCGCGGCGACGGTCATGCCCATGTCGACATGCTTGGCCGTCTCCGGTGAGTTCACGACGATATCGGCGGCGGTGTAGTGGATCACCTGGTCGAAGTAGCCGGTCGACAGCGGATGGGCTTGCAGGAGACCGCCGCAGGCCAGGCCTTTGAAGGTCGAGGCCATCGGAAAGCGTTCGTCCGCCCGGTAGGTGACGGTGCGGCCGGAACCGGTGTCGACCACCGACAGGCCGAGGCGGGCGCCGTAGGTCATTTCCAGGGCGGCGAACGTGGGCGTCGCCGGCGACGTCTCGGGGGTGGTGGCACCGGTGCTGTTCGAACAGGCGGTGAGGGCGACGGCGGACAGTGCCACCGCGACGGCGGTGAGGCGCCTGCGGAGGGTGGTGGTCACGGAGGGAGTCACCGCTGCACCCCATCACCGCAGGCACCGCCGGGGCCAATACCGCAGGCCCGTGAGCCCTAGTCGCCTTCGATATCGGCGCAGGTCGCCGACGGGACAAGGGCGAGAACGGTTGTCCGCCCGTGGCCGATCGGGGGTGGTCGCCGGGTCCGCGCTGGTTCAATGGCCGACATGGATCTGCTGCGTCATCTCCGGTTCTTCGTCGCGATCGCCGACGAGGGCCACTTCGGGCGGGCCGCCGCCGCATTGGAGATGACGCAACCGCCGCTGTCCCAGGGACTGCGGCGGCTGGAACAGCATCTCGACCTCGAGCTGATCCACCGCACCAGTCAGGGCGCGATGCTCACCGCCGCGGGCAGGCAGCTGCTGCCGCGGGCCCGGCTGCTCGTCGGCGACGCCGACCGGCTGCTCGCCGAATCGCAGCGGATCGCCCAGCGCAGCGGGACAGTGCGATTCGCGGCCACGGCGGCGCTGCCCGACCGGCTGGTCGCCGCGTGCGTCACCGCGCTGCGCACCTGCGGCGGCACGGTCTCCACCGCGCTCGGCCCGACCGTCGACCTCGTGACGGAGGTACGGGCCGGGGTGTGCGATGTCGCGGTGATCGAGCATCCGGCGCTGGTCGACGGCATCGACGCGGGGCCGGTCGTGAAGCTGCCGCGCTGGCTGGTCGTGCCCGCCGAACACCGCACCACCACCGCCGAGCGCCCCATCTTCCCGATGCTCGCCGGTCTGCATTTCGCGCACCCGGCCCGCGCCGCCAACCCGCCCGCCTTCGACACCGTGCTCGACCTGCTGCGCGAACGCGGACTGGACGCGACCACCCTGACCGCCCCCGACGACCGGGCGGTACTGGCCGCGGTCGCCGCGGGCACGAGTTTCGGCCTCACCGCCACCCCGCCGACGCCGACACCCGGTGTCGCCTGGCTGACGCTCGCCCCACAGTCGGTTGCCTTGCGGGTCAGGATCATTCGCCGGGCCGATGCCGCCGCGCATGCCGACGTACTGGATCGGGTGCTCTACCGGGAACGACTGCGATGAGCTCGGCGGCCGAGCGGATCCGAGCCGTCTTCGCCGACGCGGGCTGCACCGGGTGGCTCCACGCCCGCCGCTGTGACAGCTCCCCCGCCGAGGTGTCGGTCGGCGGTAGCGAGCGGGTGGTCACCGCGTCGGTGTACAAGCTGCTGCTGTTCGTGGCGTTCTGCCGGCAGGTCGACGAGGGCCGGATCGACCCGGTCGCCCGGATCACCGTCGACCCCGCCGACTGCACGCCCGGCCCCACCGGACTGGCGACCCTGCACGATCCGGTCACCCTGAGCCGGCGCGACCTGGCGACCTCGATGATGACGGTGTCCGACAACGCCGCCGCCGATGTGCTGCTCGGCGACATCGGCCTCGCCGCGGTGACGGACCTCGTCGACGAACTCGGCCTCACCGAGACCCGCGTCATCGGCGGCACCGCCGACCAGCACCGCAGCCTGGTCCGCGACACCGACACCCACACCACCGCGGAAGCCTTCGCCGCGCTCGCCGACAACGACGACGCCTGGACCGTGTCGGCCTACGACCCCGCCTACGCCAGCGCGACCACACCGGAGGAGATGACCCGTTTCCTGCGGCTGCTGTGGGGCGGTGCCGTGTTGTCCACGGCGAGCACCGGATTCGTGCGCACCGTGATGGGCAGCCAGATCTGGCCGCATCGGATCGCGGCGGCCTTCCCGCATCGCGGCGTCCTCGTCGCGGGGAAGACCGGCACCATCGGCGTGATCCGCAACGAGGTGGCGGTGATCGAATTCCCGGACGAAACCCCGGTCGCCGTCGCGGTTTTCACCCGCGCCGCCCGCGCCGACCCGACCCTGCCCGTCGTCGACGCGGCCATCGGTGAAGCCGCCCGCATCGCCGTCACCGAACTGCGCCGCCCCCGCTGAGCCACCACGCCCAGGCGGTGATGGCTAGCATCAGCGTTCGTGGGTGGAGATTCTTCCGGCTTCGGCCGGGTTCAGATGGCTGGGATCGTGGCGGGGGTCGTCGGGGTGGCGCTGGCGGTGTCGGCTCCGTTACTGCCCGTTCGGCAGGAGCGCGCGAGCCTGGATTGGCCGCAGCCGCAGTCGATGCAACTCAGCGCGCCGCTGGTGGACTACGTGCCGCTGTCGCTCGATGTGAGCATTCCGTGCACGGCCTTGCGGGACATGACCGGCGCGACGGTGTTGTCGACGGTTCCGCCGCAGGCGCCGCGGGCGGGGTCGAAGGGTCTGGTCGCGCGGATCGAGGATCGCCCGGAGACGGGGCGGACACTCGCCGTCGTGTTGCGGGATCGGTTGCTGCTCAGCGCGTCGCTGGCCGATATCGCCGGTGCGCCGGGGGATGCGCCAGCTAGTGGTGTGCCGGGTTCGGCGCCGGGTGGGGGTCAACCGTCCGGCACCGAGCCAGGAGCGCCGTCCACGGACAATGCCGCGCCTGACGGCAGTCGGCAGATAGCTGGACCGCCGCCGGGCGCGCCGCCCTCCGGCGCGACACCCCCGCCTGGGGCCGCAGCGCAGGGGCCCGGAACATCCCCTTCAGCGACGAATCCGCCGCCCGGGGCCGCGCCGACAGCACCTGGAGCGCCACCTCAGGGAACCAACCCGCCCACCGGAACCGCGTCGGCAGCACCCGGAGCACCGCCCCCGGTAACCAGCCCGCCGACCGGTTCCGCTCTGTCGGCGCCGGGAGGTCCACCGTCAGCGGCCAATCCGCCGACGGGCGCGCCAACGGGCAACCGACCCCCGGGTGCCGATGCACCGCCGGGCGGTGGAACACCTGGTGCCGCAACGGAGAACGGGCAGGCTGCCCGATGCACGGCATTGACTATCACGTCGACAGCGACGAGTACGACTGCCGAACTCACCGGCATGACCAAGGCCGACGGCTCGCCGATGCGGACGACCGTGGATTCCGATGTGCGTCCGCAGATAGTCGGCGTCTACACCGAGCTGGATCGGGGGCGGATGGGTGATGCCCGTCTGCATGCCGAGATCGATGCGCGGTTCTCGTCGAGTCCGAGCGGGTGGAAGCTGGCGGCGATCGTCGGCGCCGTGCTCTGCGCGTTGCTCGCGCTGATCTGCTTGCATCGCACCGATATTCGCGATGGGCGCAGGTCCCGGCGCATCCTGCCCGCCCGCTGGTGGCGGTTCACCGGTCTCGACGCGACGGTCGCGGGCACACTGCTCCTCTGGCACGTGATCGGCGCGAACAGTTCCGACGACGGCTACATCCTGACGATGGCGCGGGCGTCGCGGGAAGCCGGATACACGGCCAACTACTACCGCTGGTTCCAGGTCGCCGAGGCGCCGTTCGGCTGGCCGTACGAAGTGCTCGCGCAGATGACCCGGATCAGCGATGCCGGCTTGTGGATGCGGCTGCCCGCGCTGCTCGCCGGGCTGGTGTGCTGGCTGGTGCTCAGCCGGGAAGTGTTGCCGCGCCTGGGTTCCCGGGCCGCCGCGAGCACACCGGCGCGCTGGACCGCGGCCCTGGTGTTCCTGTCGATGTGGTTGCCCTACAACAACGGCCTGCGCCCGGAACCGCTGATCGCAGTCGGCGCGCTCCTCACCTGGTGCTCGATGGAACGGGCGATCGCGACCCGCCGCCTGCTGCCCGCCGCCGTCGCGGTCCTGATCGCCGCGTTCTCCCTGGCCGCAGGTCCGACGGGGCTGATCTGCCTGGCGGCGCTGCTGGCCGGTTCACGACCGGTCCTCCGGACGCTCATCACCCGTGCCACAACAGGTTCGGGGCCCGCGTTGCTGCGCTATGCGGCCTTGCTGGCGCCGATCGCCGCCGCGGGCACCCTGGTCCTGGTCGTCGTCTTCGCCGACCAGACCTTCTCGACCGTGCTGGAGGCAACCAGGGTCCGCCAGCTCGTCGGCCCCGACATGTCCTGGTTCGAGGAACGCACCCGCTGGGATTCGCTGCTGTCGGTGAACCCCGACGGTTCCCTGGCCCGGCGATTCGGCGTCTTCGCCATGCTCCTGTGCCTGGCCGTCGGCATCCTGGTGACCCTCCGCCGCGGCGGCCGCATCCCCGCGACCGCCCGCGGCCCCGTCACCCGCATCCTCGCCGTCACCTTCATGGCGCTGCTGCTGATGATGTTCACCCCCACCAAGTGGACCCACCACTTCGGCGTCTACGCGGGCCTGGCCGGCGCCCTCGCCGCCGTCACCGCGGTAGCACTGAGCCGCGCCTTCCTGCGTCCCCACCTCCGCACCCTGTTCGCCGCAGCGGTGCTGTTCCTGCTGGCCGTCTGCTTCACCGGCTCCAACGGCTACTGGTACGTCTCCGGCTACGGCGTCCCCTGGCCCGACCGCGCCCCGAGCCTCGGCGGAATCGAGGTCTCGACCATCCTCCTCGCCGCCACCACGCTGACCCTGCTCATCGCCCTCTGGCAGTACTACCGAACCCCCGACGAGAACTCCCGGCCACTCGAAACATCGACTCGCAGCGAGGCATCCGGCCGCCGCGCCGTCGGCACGATCGATCGAAAAGCCGTCGCCGATGACACCTCGAACGCTGCAAGCGCTGCGACTGCGGACGCCACCAGCACGGCGGATGCTCGCGGGGCCGAGAGTTCCGCTGGGGCGATCGGTGCTGTCGGATCCAGCGGCACGGTCAACCGCACAGCTACACGGCATTTCAGGTTCCCGGTAGTTGCGCCGCTCACGGTGGCCACCGCCGCGATGGTGCTGTTCGACGTGGGATCGCTGGCCACAGCTGCTGTCTCGCAGTACCCCGCGTATTCGGTCGGGTTGTCGAACCTGCGCACGCTGACCGGCGATCAATGCGCCATGGCCGGTGATGTGCTGGTCGAGACCAATACCGCAGACTCGCTCCTCACGCCGTACACGGGCACCGTCGCCGACGGGCTCGCTGCCGAGAACACCGGCTTCACCCCGAACGGAATCGGCAGCCTCGCGCCCGACCCCGGCCCGGGCCAATCCTCCGCGCCCCCATCAGGTTCGGGGCCCGCACCCGGCGGACCAGGAGGCGCAGGCCCAGGAGGCAGCGGCCCTGGTGGCCCCGGCCCGAGCGGTCCGGGCGGCGGTGGACCGGGCGGGCCCGGCGGATCGGCTCCCGGTGGCGCCGGAGGCTCGAGCCCCGGTGGATCGGCTCCGAGTGGCCCGGGCGGTTCGGCTCCCGGCGGCACCGGAGGATCAGCCCCGGCCGCCCCCGGCGGTCCGGGTGGTTCGGCCGCAGGCAACGGCGCCCCCAACGGCACAGCACCGGGTGGACCGGGCGCTGCACAGGGAGTCAACGGCAGCACAGTGGCACTCCCCTTCGGCCTCGTCCCGGAGCGCACCCCCGTACTCGGCAGCTACTCCACCGGCGCACCTCAGCGCACCCAGCTGACCACCCAGTGGTACCGACTGGATCTGACTGCCGCACAGCAGGATCCCGCGTATCGAGTGCTGATCCTGACGGTCGCCGGGCGCATCGAGTCCGTCGCACCGGACGGCTCACGCCTGCCCGGTCAGCGATTGCGGCTGGAGTTCGCCCAGCGTGCGGACGACGGAACCGTCACGCCCCTGGGCGAATCGACGCCGCCGACGGTCGGCGGTGCGCCGGGATGGCGCAACCTGCCGATCGACCTGGACCAGGTGCCCGCGGGAACCACGGCGGTCCGTCTCGTCGCCGAGGCCGGTGAACCCGATCCGATGCAGTGGCTGGCGGTCACCCCGCCGCGTCTGCCGAAACTGTCGTCGCTGAACACGGTGGTCGGCAGCACCGATCCGGTGCTCGCGGATTGGCATGTGGGGCTGGCGTTCCCGTGTCAGCGGCCGTTCGATCACCGCACGGGTGTCGCCGAGATGCCGCTGTGGCGGATCCAGCCGGACAAGCTCAACGCGCAGGTCTCCGAGACCTGGCAGGGCGACACCGGCGGCGGCCCGCTCGGCTGGACCGGCATGCTCATGCAGTCGCGCACCATCCCGGCCTACCTCGCCGACGACTGGACCAGGGACTGGGGCGAACTCCAGCGCCTCACCCGCCTGGTCGCCGCACCACCGGCCGAGATCACCGTCCGCGACGACACCGCGTGGGGCTGGACGAACGAAAGCCCCATCAGGACAGGCTGATCCGCGACAAACAGAAACCGCCGTCGCCTCCATGGAAGCAACGGCGGTTTCTCGTACGGGACCGACTACTTCCCTGGCTCACCCGCAGGCGGCTGACCACCGGCGGGCGGCTGACCACCCGGCGCACCGGCAGGCGGCTCACCACCGGCGGGCGGCGCACCGGCGGGCAGCGGCTTACCGATATTGCGCGCCATATCGGGCATCAGCCGAATGGCGACCTGCTCCCAGGTACCCCAGTTGTGGATACCGATATCGGGGAAGTCGTAGCTGACGTTCGTGTAGCCCAGTGCGGTGATGCGCTTTTCGAACGATCGCGTGTTGGCCAGCGCGATCGCCTCGAGCGGCATGCCCTGGGTGATCGCGTCGACCGAGGACAGGTCCTGGTCGGCAGGCTTGGCGCTACCCGCCGAGATGTAGAGGCGGGTGTTGTTGGCGATCAGCTTCTCGGCGAACCCGTACGGGTCCATCCGCCGCCACTTCTCGCTGCCCGCGGGCGCCATCGCCTCGATGTTGTAGCCACCGCTGGCGATCATCGCCGCGCCGAGCGCCTCCCGCATGCCCGGCGTCGACATGTGCAGGTAGCCCGACAGCGAACCGGCATAGGTGAACTGCTCCGGGTGGTAGGCCGCCATCAACAGCGCCGCGCTGCCACCGCTGGACAGGCCGACCACACCGTTGCGGGTCGAGCTGAAGCCCAGCTTGCTCTTCAGCGCGTCGGGCAGGGTCTTGGTGATGAAGGTTTCCCACTGATAGGCGTTGACCTTGCCGTTGGTGTCCTCCCAGCCGCCGATGGCCGACCCGGAGTCCGCGCTCGGCAGCGCCGAACCGTCGGGGTTGACGCCGAAGAAGTTGCTCGGCTGGTCCCAGTCGGCGTAGAAGCTGGACTGGCCGCCGACCGGCATCACCACATTGATGTTGAACTTCGCCATCTGCGCCGGGATGGAGGTGTGCTTCTCCCACCCGTTCAGGTCGTCCTCGGCGCGCTCACCGTCGAGCAGGTAGACCACCCGGTCGGTGTTGCCGTCGGCGGCCCGGATGATGCGGGTGTTGATGGTGCCCATCGAGGAATCGACCCGGAAGTCGATCGCCGACGGGTCGGCATCCGCTGCCGCGGGACCCACCGCGGCCACCGATGCCCCGAGCGGCAGCAGCGCGGTCGCGACAGCACCGGCCATGGTGCGCCGGAGCCTGCTGGTTCTGGGTCGGCGCTCCTGCGCCCCTCCCACAGTTACGCCAAGCATGATCGGAGTACAGACCTTTCCGTTGTGCGGCACCGCCGCTCCCCACTCCACCCGGCCGCGACACGACACGACAGTCTGCGGGCGGATCCTGCCGGGCAGCATAGCGCGCCCCCGATCCGGGGGGCACATCGAAAACCGATGTGACGCAGTTCTCTTCGCTGCGGAAGCTCAACCTGCCGGGTCGATGCGGGAGATGCAGAATCCGTTCGCGGCTTGGTCGAGGGTGAGGTCGACCGCGGTCGTCACACCGTCGGTGCTGGTCACCGGCGCGCTGACCGTCACGGCCGAACCTGCCGTGCCACGGACCGTGAGCGCCTTGTCGTCGAAGCGCCGGATCCCGGACAGCGCACTGCCCGGCTGAGCGCCGGTGCACAGCAGCGGGTAGTCCGGTTCCACGTCGGCCGGGTTCACCGGATAACCGACGACCCGGCTCAGATAGCGCTCGGCGGTGTAGCGGGCCTGCTCGTCGGTGAGCCGTGTCGCCGCCCTGTCGCTGACGATCGGGCAACCGTAGGTGGACCGTAACTCGCTGGGGCGCAAGCTCACCTGGAGCACATCGTTCTGCCAATAAGGGCCGAATCGGCCGAGGATCCCCGGGCGGCGCACCGCGTCGGTGATCTGCTGGACGTCGCCGTACATCCGGGGGATCTCGGCGGGCGACTGGGTCCAGCACTTGCGGATCAGCGCGCTCATGTCACCGGCGAGGACGTCGTCGAGCCAGGGACGCAGGGCCGTCGCCGCGGTCGGGCTGTCCGGCACCGCCCCGATCTGCGCGACCGCTGAGGTAGTCGGCCCGCCGGAGTTACCGGTCATCGCACGGTCTTTGGCGGTCAGCACGGCGAACGCGGTCACCCCGGCTACCACCGCCGCGGCGCCGACTCCGACCAGGACTCTCCGCATCCGCGACCTGCCTTGCGGCGATGCGGGATCACGGGAGAACCGTGGCTGCGACGCCTGTGTTTCTCGCGGCAGCACAGCGGTATCCCCCGTCACCGGACTGCCGGTGAGCGCCGCGACCGCCGCGTCGGCGAGCGCACCGCAGCTGGCGAACCGATCGGCCGGGTTCTTCGCCATGCCGCGCGCGATCACCGCGTCCAGGGCGAGCGGCAACGTCGGATTGCCTGCCGACGGACGCGGTGGCGGTTCGATCAGGTGCGCGCTGATCAACGCGGCCGGGCTCTCCCGCTGGAACGGGACGAAACCGGTGAGCAGCTCGTAGAGGGTGCCGCCGAGGGCGTACACATCGGTGCGCACGTCGAGCGGATCGCCCTCGAGCTGTTCGGGCGCCGCGTACGCGAGGGTGCCGAGCACCGAGCCCGCCGAGGTGAGGCTGGTCGTCTCCCCCATGCTGCGGGCGATCCCGAAGTCGGTGACCAGCACCTCGTCGGTGCCGTCCTCGGCGCGCGCGATCAGCAGGTTGGCCGGTTTGATGTCGCGATGCAGCAGGCCCTGCCGGTGCGCGTAGTCCAGGCCCTTGGCCGCCTCGGCGACGATGCGTACCGCCCGCTCGGGCGTGAGCACCGACAGACCCTGGCGCAGCAGCTGCGCCGCGTCGAGGCCGTCGACGAACTGCATCGCGATCCACAGCCGGTCACCGTCGACGCCACGGTCGAAGATCTGCACGACGTTCGGGTGCCGCAACCGGGCGGCCAGGTCGGCCTCGCGCTCGAATCGCGCCCGGAACGTCGGTTCCACCGCGAGCCGCGCGTCGAGCACCTTCACCGCGTCCCGGCGCGGCAGCCGTGGATGTTGGGCCAGATAGACCGCGCCCATTCCCCCGCCGCCGAGCCTGCGTTCGATGCGGTATCCCGCAAGGATCGCCCCTGGCCCGAACTCCATCACTGCTCCTTCGCATCACGACCACCCACGTGACTGCGATCAGGCTATCCGCCGCGACGCACCGCCGCGGGAGGCCGGATTCGCCTGTGCCGGTTCAGCGGTGGTGCACGGCGAAGAAATCCCAGATCAGCCTGGTCGCGTCTATCGCATCGGACGGGCGGTCCGCACCGAGCCGCTCGAGCGGGGACAGCTCGGCGCCCGGCCACCGGTGTCCGGCACCCGCCACCGTGACGAGGTCGACCGCACGCCCGTCACGGCAGCTCGCCCGCATGGTCGTGACGCGATCATCGGTCGACGACACCGGCGGCGCGCAGTCGTCGACCGCCCGCCAGAAACCGTTCAGCTCCGGCACCGACGGTCCGTCAATCCGGGCGACACCGCTGCCGGGCGCACCGTCGTAGCGGACGTTCTCGTCGTCGGTGCCGTGCACGTGGATCACCGAGGTCGGCGACGGGTGCGGGCAGTCGCCGAGCTGGGTGCCCGCGACGGCACCGACGGCGGCGGCGATCGAGGTCCGGCAGGCCATCGTGTACGCCATCATCGCGCCGTTGCTCATGCCGGTGAGGTAGATCCGGTCGCGGTCGATCGGCATGCTGCGGGCGAGCTCGTCGATCATCGCGGTCAGGAACCCCACGTCGTCGACGCCGGTGCGGCCCGGATTGCCGCAGCAGCCGCCGCCTGCGTTCCAGGCACGGTCGACGCCGTCGGGATAGGCGACGACGAACCCGCCCGCATCGGCCCGCGCATCCCACCCATACGCGCGCTGCGCCTGCTCACCGGTGCCGAGGCCGCCGTGCAACACCACCACCAGCGGCGCCCGCGTCAGCAGCGTGGCAGGCCGGTAGACGCGGTAGCTGCGGGTACGGCCGTCGTGCTCGAGTACCTGCTCGGTCGTCCCCGCGACAACGGGATCAGCGGCCCCGGGGTCATGACGGACGACGACGATGCCGACGACGACAAGCACGACCGTGACGGCCGCGGCAGCGAGCAGGGCGATCCGCATGCGATCAGTCACCCGGCCCGCACACAGCCGGGCGACGAGCCGGTCGATCCGGCGGCGAGCAGGGCGATCCGCATGCCACCAGTCAACCGGCCCGCACGCTGCCGGGCAATGGGCCGGGCGATCCGGCAGCGCTAGGCTGGATGATCTAGTCGTGGCCGCGACCCTCCGGGCGGCCCTGCGCAGGACGGGACCCCGTGAGACTCGCTGTACGCCTGATGTTGATGTTGCTGATTCCGGCGGTGCTGTTCGCCCTGCCCTGGTGGACCCTGGTGGCGGCGCCTTCCGGCGGCACCGGACCGCTGTTCTGGATCGGGACCGTGGTCTGCGTGCTGGGTTACCTGTGCCTGCCCGCCGCGATGTTCTTCGGTCACGGACCCGCCCAATCCGATCCGGCGGTCATTGTCGGCGACAGCATGCTCGGCGTGCTGTGGGTCGTGTTCTCGTGGTCGGTGATCGGTGTGTTCGCCCGGGGCGCGCTGGCGGTCGCCGGGGTCGACGGCGCGCAGGCGGCGCGGATCGTGGCGCTCGGCGTGCTGGCGGTCTCGGTGACGCTGGTCGCCTACGGCGTGTACGAGGCGCGCCGGGTGCCGCGGGTCCGCACCGTCGACGTCGCGATCCGGGGCCTCGCCGAGGGGCTGGACGGACTGCGCGTCGTGGTCGTCACCGACACCCACTTCGCCGCGCTCGACCGGCAGCAGTGGTCGGAGCGGGTGGTCGACGTGGTCAACGCCCAGCGGCCCGACATCGCCTGCCACGCCGGCGATCTCGCCGACGGCTCGGTGGTGAAGCGGAGCGCCCAGGTCGACCCGCTCGCCCGCGTCGAAGCCCCGCTCGGCCGGTTCTACATCACCGGCAACCACGAGTACTTCGGCGACGCGCAGGGCTGGATCGACCACATGGCCTCGATCGGCTGGCAGCCGCTGCACAACGCGCACCGGACCGTCGACCGCGACGGTGACCGGCTGATCGTCGCCGGTATCGACGACCCCACCGGCGCGGGCCTGCCCGGCCACGGTCCCGATCTGCCCGCCGCGCTCGCGGGCACCGACCCGGACCTGCCGGTCGTCCTGCTGGCCCATCAGCCCAAGCAGATCGCCGACAGCTCCGCGGCCGGTGTCGCCCTGCAGATCTCGGGGCACACCCACGGCGGCCAGATCTGGCCGTTCCACTACCTGGTCCGGCTCGACCAGCCGGTCGTCGCCGGCCTGAGCAGGCACGCGAACAACACCCAGCTCTACACCAGCCGCGGCACCGGCTACTGGGGCCCGCCACTGCGGGTCTTCGCACCCAGCGAGATCACCGTCCTGGTACTGCATCCGGAGCGGTGACGGGCGTCGACCAGGTCTCGGTCGGCAGCAGGTTCGCGGTGAGCGCGTTGGTGGCCACGGTGGCGACGAGGTGGGCGAGTTCCGTTGCGCGCGCAGAGTCTTCGTCGAGCACGATCAGCCAGGCGAACAGCGGACCCAGCAGCAATGCCTGGACGAGCGCCGCGTCCGGCCGGTGGGTCAGTTCGCCGCGGGTGATCGCGCGGTCGAGCAAGGTCGTGATGATGCCGCGTTCCACGGCCAGGAAGGTCTCCGCGAAGCGGGTGCGCAGCTCGGGGTCGGCGCGGATATCGGCGAGCAGGCCGGTCAGGGTGCCGGCGCCGGGGCCGCGCAGCTGCTCGGCGATCTGCTCGGTCAGCGCGCTCAGATCGCCGTGCAGTGTCCCGGTGTCGGCGGGCGATTCCTCGCGCAGGTCGTGCAGCAGGACCGCGAAGGTCATCTCCTGTTTGGTGGCATAGCGGCGGTAGATCGAGGCCTTGCCGACTCCGGCGGTCGCCGCCACCGCGTCGACGGTCAGCCCCGCGTAACCGCTCTCCCCGATCACGGCGCGCACCGCCGCCGCGATCGCGGTGTCCACCCGTTGCTCGCGGGGGCGTCCCCCCGCGTGTTTCGACGTCGCCATGGCGGGATCATACGAAACCATCAGTTTCGATACCGCCCCGTCCCGGCGTCTAGCGGTGCGGCTGGGTCACTTCCGTCGGCAGCGGCGCACTCATCGTGAGCTTGGAGCCGGTCCAGGTGTAGGTGATCGTCGCCGGGCCGCCCTGCGGCGCGGCGAACGGCTCGTCGGCGACCAGCCACTTGTAGTCGACGGTGACCGCGTTGCCGCTCGCACCGGTGACGTAGGTGAAGGCGTAGGCCTCGGAAGTGGCTGTGCCCAACCACTTTCCGCCGCTGAAGAACAGGATGTGGATCGGCGCGCCCGCCGAGTTGCCACCCACCGCTCGCACCCATAGCAGCTCTCCACAGTTGCCCGGCCGGTCGGCCGAGGCCTGCGAGGCGACCCAGCTGCCGCCCAGGCGGGACAGAGCGTTCTGCACGCCGGTGGAGGCGGGATCGATGCAGCGGCCGGGTCCGCTGATGTCGTCGGCGGGCGCCGGATTCGGGGCGGTGGTGCCCGGCGCCGAGGTCCCCGCGGGCGCCTCGGTCACCGGGGCAGGCGCTTCGGTGGCCGGGGCAGGCGCCTCGGTCGCCTGCGTCGCGCCGGGAGCCTGGGTGGCCGGCGGCTGCTGACCGGCCGACGGCTGAGCGGCGGTAGCCGAGGCCTTGCCGGTGGTGGTCGACGTGGTTGTCCCCGAACCGTTTTCCGCACTGCAGCCTGCCACCGTCGCCGCGGCAATGGCGATCAGCGCACCCATCCGAACTGCGTTCTTCATGATTCCTCGATTCGTGTCCCCGCCGCGCCGATCGCGCGTACTGCTGACTCCATCGGGACCCTGAACAGCCCTGTTAGGCGATATCCGGCGATCCTCACCCTAGGGTGCGAAATCATCACCCCCGGCACCGAATTCGGCCGAGGGCACGCACCCTCGGCCGATTCGTTCGCGGGCACGCAGCGCCTGGATACCTAGATCTGCTAGGTTATGACCTAGCGGTTCTACGTATAGGAGTCCGATGCGGATCGACAAAGACCTGGTGGCGGCGTCGGCGACGCCGTTGGTGCTCGGAATTCTCGCCGAGGGCGAGTCCTACGGGTACGCGATTCTCGAGCAGGTGAACGAGCTGTCCCGAGGGCGGATGCAGTGGACCGACGGGATGCTCTATCCCCTGCTGCACCGGCTCGAGCGGCTGGGGCACGTGACCTCGGCATGGCGCATCTCCGACAGTGGGCGGCGGCGCAAGCACTACCTGATCACCGACTCGGGCCGGGCGGCGCTCGCGGAGCGGCGCGCACAGTGGACCGTTGTCGCCGAGGCGCTGGACCAGGTGTGGCGCAGCACCACGCTGCCGCCGAGCGTGGCGAAGGGATGGGCATGATGGATACCGAGGCGCAGCTACAGGCCCATATCGCGCAGTGGCGCGGCTACGTGCAGCGCCACCGCGCGATCTCCGTCGCCGATGTCGACGAGATGGAAGACCATCTGCGCGAACAGGTCTCGACCTTGCAGGACGCGGGCCTCGCGGGCGACGAAGCGTTCCTGGTCGCGGTCAAGCGGATGGGCAGTCTCGACGCGATATCCCGCGAGTTCGCCCGCGAGCATTCCGAAAGACTGTGGAAGCAGCTCGTTCTGCTGCCCAGCGAGTCCGAAGATGCCGAGCGGCAGGGCAATCGGGAGCTGGTGGTAGTGCTAGCGCTCGCCGTCGGCGCGGCGCTGTCGCTGAAGGCCGGGTTCGCCCGGCTCCAGGACTCGGCCATCGCCGTGAATGTCAGTTTGCTCGTGTTGCCTTTCCTCGCAGGCTATTTCGCGTGGAAGCGGCAGGTCACGGCGAAGGTCGCCGCGGCGCTGGTCCTGCCGTTCGGGCTCGCCGCGCTGGTGCTCAACCTCTATCCCTTCGAGCGTGGCGGGACCACGGAGATCATCGCCGCGATCCACGCACCGATCGCGCTGTGGTTCGTCGTCGGCCTCGCCTATGTCGGCGGCGATTGGCGTTGCGACCGCCGCCGGATGGACTTCATCCGGTTCACCGGCGAATGGTTCGTCTACCTCACGCTGCTCGCGCTGGGCGGCGGCGTCCTCATCGGCCTCACGGTCGGCGCGTTCGCGACGCTGGATCTGGATATCGAGCCGGTCATCGAGGACTGGGTGCTGCCGTTCGGCGCCGCGGGCGCGGTGATCGTCGCCGCCTGGCTGGTCGAGGCGAAACAGAACGTCGTGGAGAACATCGCACCGGTGCTCACCCGGGTGTTCACGCCGCTCACCATCGCGATGCTGCTGGCCCTGCTCGCGGCGTTCGCGACGACCCGCAGCGTGATCGACGTCGACCGCACCCTGCTGATCCTGATGGACCTGATCCTGGTCCTGGTCCTGGGTCTGCTGCTGTACTCGATCTCCGCCCGCGACCCACTGGCCCCGCCCGGCCTCTTCGACCGCCTCCAGCTGGTCCTGGTGATCAGCGCCCTCGCCGTCGACGTGGTCATGCTGGCCGCCATGCTCACCCGCATCGCCGAATTCGGCTCCACCCCGAACAAGGTCGTCGCGCTCGGCATGAATGTGGTGCTCCTGGTCAACCTGGCATGGTCGGTCCGCCTCGGCATCGGATTCTCACGCGGCAGAAAGGGATTCGCCGATCTCGAACGCTGGCAAACCCACTACCTCCCCGTGTACGGCATCTGGGCCGCCGCCGTGATCGTCGCCGTTCCGCCCACCTTCGACTTCGCCTGAGGGGATGCGACCGGGTACGCCTGTCGCGCCGGTGATCAGAGCCGGGCGAGCACCAGCGCGACACAACCGATCAACGGCGGAACCAACTGGATCAGCGCGGCGCGCGCCTTGTCCGGCGACGAAACCAGCAGCACCACACCGGCGGCGACCATCGACCCTGCCCCGGCCAGCACCAGCGCCACCCCGATCCCGGCGTCGCCGAACGCGGTGAACCCCATGCCCGTCGCGGCGACGATCGCGAGAAACAGGTTGTAGAACCCCTGGTTGAACGCCATCTCCCGGGTGGCTTCGGCCTGCTCCGCCGTGATCCCGAACGTCGCCCGGGTCCGCGGCCGCGTCCACTGCAACGACTCCATGACGAAGATGTACCCGTGCAACAGCACGGCGATCCCGACGAAGACCAACGAGACCGCCACCATCACGCCACCTTCCGAAAGGCCCGGCGATTACCGGGCGTGCGCCGCGATTATCTCCCGCCGCCCCCACAGTCGAGACCGCGACGCGCACGCCGGAAATTCACTGGCACGCCATGACAGGATCGGTCTGTGCTGTTGACGATCTCCACCACCCATACCCCGGCGACCGATCTCGGGTATCTGCTGGTCAAACACCCCGACCGGGTGCAGTCCTTCGCGACGACAGGTGGAGCGGCACACGTCTTCTACCCCCAGGCCGATACCGACCGCTGCACGGTAGCGCTGCTGCTCGAGGTGGATCCGGTGGAGCTGGCCCGGCCCGCGAAGGGGCACAACGGCGCCGCGCTGGGCCGCTACGTCAACGACCGGCCGTATGTGGCGTCGAGCCTGCTGTCGGTGGCGCTGGGGAAGGTGTTCCGGTCCGCGCTCAACGGGGCGAGCCGGGATCGCGCCGAGCTGGCTGCCACCGCGATTCCGTTGGAGATCGAACTGCCTGCCGTGCCGTGCCGGGGCGGGACCGAGCTCGTCGCGCGCTTGTTCGCGCCGCTGGGCTGGACCGTGTCCGCCACGACGGAACCGCTGGACCCCGAGTTCCCGAACTGGGGCGATTCCCCGTACACCCACCTGCGGCTGACCGGCACGCTGCGCCTGTCCGAAGCCTTGAACCACCTGTACGTGCTGCTGCCGGTGCTCGATGACACCAAACACTATTGGGTCTCCGAGGACGAGGTCGACAAGCTGCTGCGCGCCGGCGACGGCTGGCTCGGCAGCCACCCCGACCGCGAACTCATCGCCCGCCGCTACCTGGCCGGGCGACGAACGCTGACCCAGTCCGCCCTCGAACGCCTGCGCTCCGCGGACGACCAGGTCGACGACGCGGAGCCCGAAAACCCCGGCGCCGCCGTCGAACGCATCGAAGCGGCCGAGCGCCGCACGCCCCTCGTGCAACTGCGCAGGGAGGCGGTGCTGGCCGCCCTGGCGGAGACCGGAGCAACTCGCGTGCTCGATCTCGGTTGCGGCCCCGGCACATTGCTGCTCGCGCTGGAGGCCGACCACCGTTTCACCGAGATCGTCGGTGCCGACGTGTCGAGCGCCGCGCTGGCGATCGCGGAGCGGCGGTTGCGGTTCGACCGGATGTCGGACCGGCAGCGTGCCCGGATCACGGTGATCCAGTCCGCACTGACCTACCACGACAACCGCCTGCGCGGTTTCGACGCGGCGGTCCTGATGGAGGTGATCGAGCACGTCGACGAGGCCCGGCTGCCCGCGCTCGAACGCGCCGTCTTCGGCCACGCCGCACCCGGCGCGGTGATCGTGACGACACCGAACGTCGAGTACAACGTGCACTACGAGACCCTCGACGGGCACCGCCACGACGATCACCGATTCGAATGGAGCCGTGCGGAATTCGCCGCCTGGGCCGCCCGCGTCGGCACATCCTTCGGCTACACCGTCGACATCCGCCCCGTCGGCGACAACGACCCCGACGTCGGCTCCCCCACTCAGCTCGCGCTCTTCCGGAAGGCCTGATCCATGAACCTCGACCTTCCCGAACTGTCCCTCGTCGCGCTGATCGGTATCTCCGGATCCGGCAAGTCCACCTTCGCGCGCGAGCACTTCAAGCACACCGAGGTGCTGTCGTCGGACTTCTTCCGCGGCTTGGTCGCCGACGACGAGAACGACCAGTCCGCGACCACGGACGCCTTCGACGCCCTCCGCCACATCGCCGGACTCCGGCTGCGCGCCGGGAGGCGGGTCGTCGTCGACGCCACCAATGTGCAGAAGCACGCGCGAGCCGAACTCGTCGCGCTCGCACGGTCTTTCGATGTGCTGCCGGTCGCGATCGTCCTCGATACGCCCGAAGCCGTCGCCTGGGAGCGGACCAAGGATCGCGACGACCGCGAGTTCGGCCGCCAGGTGCTGCGGCGGCAGAGCCAGGATCTGCGCCGTTCGCTGCGCGACCTCGGCCGCGAGGGGTTCCGCAAGGTGCACGTCGTCACCGATCCCGCCGACGTCACCATCACCTACGAACGCGCGTGGAACGACCGGCGCGAACTCACCGGGCCGTTCGACATCATCGGCGACGTGCACGGCTGCCGGTCCGAATTGGAAAGCCTGCTGGGCGAACTCGGCTGGCAGCTGATCAGGGACGCGGCAGGGCGGGCGGTCGACGCCACACATCCGGCGGGACGCCAGGCGGTGTTCGTCGGTGACCTCGTCGACCGTGGTCCCGATTCACCGGGCGTGCTGCGGCTGGTGATGGGGATGACCGCCAGCGGTGCCGCGCTGTGCGTGCCGGGCAACCACGAGCAGAAGCTGCTACGGAAACTGCGCGGGCGCAAGGTAACCGTGTCGCACGGGCTGGCGGAGACGCTGGAACAGCTGACGGACGAGCCACCGGAGTTCGTCGAGTCCGCGGCGCGATGGATCGACAAGCTGGTCAGCCACCTGCGCCTGGACGACGGACGCTTGGTGGTGGCGCACGCCGGGCTGAAGGAGGCGTACCACGGGCGAGCCTCCGGCAGGGTCCGTGACTTCTGCCTGTACGGCGAATCTACCGGGGAGACGGACGAATACGGCTTGCCAGTGCGGTACCCATGGGCACGTGACTATCGCGGTTCGGCGATGGTCGTATACGGGCACGTGCCGACGCCGAAGGTGGAGTGGGTCAACAACACCGTCTGCCTGGACACCGGTGTGGTCTTCGGCGGTGAGCTGACCGCGCTGCGTTATCCGGAGAAGACGTTCGTGTCGGTGCCCGCCGAACGGATGCACTACGCGCCGGTCAAGCCGCTCGGCGACGCCGAATCCGCCCGCGACGCCGAAACACTCGACCTCGCCGACGTCACCGGTCGCAGGCATCTGCGCACCGACTACGGCACCGTGCTGGTCGAAGCCGAGAACGCCGCTGCCGCACTGGAAGTGATGAGCCGGTTCGCGATCGATCCGCGGCTGCTGCTGTGGCTGCCACCGACCATGTCGCCGCCGTCGACGTCGACGGTCGAGGGCTATCTCGAGTATCCCACCGAGGCGTTCGCCGACTATCGCGCGGCGGGCGTGGAGCGGGTCGTGTGCGAGGAGAAGCACATGGGCTCGCGGGCCGTTGTCCTCGTCTGCCGCGACGAGGCCACCGCCGCGGACCGATTCGGGATGCCCGATGGCCGCTCCGGTGCGATCTATACCCGCACCGGACGATCGTTCTTCACCGATGCGGCGCTGACAGAGACCCTGCTGGGTCGTGTCCGTGCCGCTGCCGCACCGCTGTTCGACGAACTGGACACCGGCTGGCTGCTCCTGGACTGCGAACTGCTGCCGTGGTCGGCCAAGGCGGGCGGATTGATCCGCACGCAGTACGCGGCCATGGGTGCGGCCGCGCGGTCGGCCCTGCCGCCCGCTGTCGCCGCCCTGGACGCCGGACTCGCACGCGGTCTCGACCTCGGTGACCTCCGCGCTCGCACCGCGTCCCGCGCCGACAACGCGACGGGCTTCACCACCGCCTACCGGCGATACTGCTGGCCGACAACGGATCTAGACGGTATCCAGATCGCTCCGTTCGCGGTCCTGGCGGCCGAGGGCGCGAGTTATGCGGGGCGCGACCATGGTTGGCACCTCGACCTCTGTGACCGTCTCGTCGCAGCTGATCCGCAGATGTTCCGGCGCACGGAGCGTCGTGTCGTCGAGCTGGCCGATCCGGTCGCCGAGGCCGAGGCGACCGCCTGGTGGCTCGAGCTCACGGAGGCAGGCGGCGAGGGCATGGTCATCAAACCCTATGCCGGATTGACACACCGCGCGAAGGGCAAACTCGTCCAGCCGGGCATCAAATGCCGTGGGCGCGAATACCTGCGGATCATCTACGGGCCTGACTACACCGCACCGGAACACCTTGCACGCCTGCGTGATCGGACTCTGAGCCGCAAACGTGGTCTCGCGATGCGGGAACACGGCCTCGGCTTGGCGGCGCTCGACGCCGTCGCCGCCGGGGAGCCACTGTGGCGGGTGCACGAGCTCGTGTTCGCCATCCTGGCAATGGAATCGGTGCCGACGGACCCGCGGCTCTGACCGAGGCCCGCCCGCACCGAACAGTGCGGGCGGGTCGTGGTGGTTAGTCGACCAGTTGCGGTGACGTCCGAGTCTGGCGGCCGACCTCGTCGAGGTGACTCAGCGCTTGAACGTAGGACTCCACGAGACCGGTCTCGCAGTACGGCACACCGATTTCGGCACAGTACCCGGCGACGATCGGCTGGGCCCGGCCCAGATTGGCGCGCGGCATCGATGGGAACAGATGGTGTTCGATCTGATAGTTCAGCCCGCCCAGGGCGGTATCGACGAGGAAGCCGCCGCGGACATTGCGGGAGGTGAGCACCTGCCGGCGCAGGAAGTCGGTGTTGTCACCTTCCGGCAGCACCTCCATCCCCTTGTGGTTGGGCGCGAACGTGCAGCCCATGTAGAGCCCGAACAGACCCTGCTGAACAGCGATGAACACCAGCGCTTTTCCGGGCGGGAGCACCAGGAAGACCGCGGACAGGTAACCGACGCCGTGCGCGGCGAGCAGCGCGCCCTCCCACAGCCGATTCGGGATGGGCCAGCGGAACACCGCCCGCACACTCGCGTAATGCAGGCTGCCGCCTTCGAGCAACAGCATCGGGAAGAACAGCCACGCCTGGTAACGGAAGATCAGCCGGCGGATCCCTGTGCCCGCCCGGGCGCGATCACCGGAGAAAGCGAGAATTCCCATCACATCGGGATCCGCGCCCTCGGTGTTGGGGTGGGCGTGGTGCCGGTTGTGATTGCTGGTCCACCAGCCGATACTCAGCCCGATGGCGAGGTTGCCCGCGATCAGGCCGTACAGGTAGTTGGCCCGCCGGGACGCGAAGATCTGCTTGTGCCCGGCGTCGTGCCCCAGGAACGCGATCTGCGAGAACACCGCGGCCAGGAACACCCCGACGCCCAGCTGCCACCACGAGTCACCGAGGACGAAGAACGCCGCCCACCCGGCGACGAACGCCGTCGCGGTGATCGCGCTCTTCCACCCGTAGTACCGCAGATTCCGGTCCAACAGGCCCGCCGCCCGGATCCGGCGCAACAAGATCGAATATTCACTGCCGCGCACCGGGACGACATCAGAGACAACTACCACCGCACCAGCATGACGGATGGAGACCACCACCAGGTGAACTCGGCCCATCTACGCGACAATCGCGGCTACTTCGAGTCTGTCCTGCTGCGTTCGGTATCGAGCGCCGTGAACACCGCCGCGGCGAGGATCATCACCGCCGAGACCAGCAGGGCCACATCCAGCCCGTGATGGAAGGCGACCTTTCCGGTGTTGAGCACCTCGTTCACCTTCGACAGGTATTGCAGATACGGGCCGATGTCGACGCCTTCGGGGATGCGGCCGCGTTCCACGGCTTGGATGGCGTCGGGCTGCAACGTGGTCGGCAGACCCAATTCGGTCATCCGCGCCCGCAGGTCCGCGGAGAGGAACGAGCTCACCAGGACACCGAGCACCGCGACACCGAACGCCGAACCGACCTGGCGCATCGTATTGGTCACCGCGGCGGCCATCCCCGAGTGCTCCGCCGGGACACCCGACATCACCGCCGACGTCAACGGCACCACCGCGATCCCGAAACCGAACCCGGCCACCGCCATCGCCGCCGCCAGCCACGGATCGTGCAGGGTCCCGGACAGCTCGTGGCGGGTCAGCAAAATCCCGCCCGCACCGAGTACACAACCGACGATCATGGGAATACGCGCGCCACGACGCGCCACCCAATAGCCCGCGGCCAACGACCCGATCACGATGGCGACGGCCATCGGCACGAAGACCGCGGCGGTGCGCGCAGCCGAATACGACTGCATCACTTGCAGATACAACGCGGTGAAGAAGAAGATCGAGAAGATGCCGAAATAGACGGCGAAGGCGACCACCAGCGCCCCGCGCACGGCCCGCAGGCGCAGGTAGCGGAAATCGAGCATCGGTGCGCGCGCCCGCTTTTCCACGACCACGAACCCCGCGAACGCGATGCCGCCGAGCGTGAACAGCCCCAGCACCGACGGCGCCGTGTAACCCCGATCCTGACCGACGGTCGCGGCGTAGATCACGGACCCGAAAGCCGTTGCGCCAAGAACCGCTCCGGCCCAGTCGACCGGCTCCTGACGAGGATCCGAGCTCTCCGGGATCGACCACAGCGCGGCGACGAGCGCCACCGCCCCGATCACCAGGTTGAACCAGAAGATCGAGCGCCACCCGTAGGCGTGAACCAGCACGCCACCCAAGACCGGACCCGCCGCCAGCGCCAGTCCGGACACCGCCGCCCACACCCCGACCGCCTTGGCCCGCGCCTGCTCACCCGGGAAGATGTGGCGCAGCACCGACAGGGTCCCCGGCTCCGAGGCCGCGGCACCCAGTCCCATGATCGCGCGACCGGCGATGAGCATCGCGACGCTGCTCGCGAGCGCGGAAACCACCGATCCGGCGCAGAAGATCACCAGACCGATGATCATCACCCGCTTGCGCCCCCACCGGTCACCGAGCGACCCACCCGCCAGCATCAGCCCGGCGAAGACCACGGTGTAGGAGTTGACCACCCACTGCAGCAACGTCACATCGGTACTCAACTCACGCCGGATATCGCCGAGCGCAACACTGACCACGGTGGTGTCCAAGAAGGTCACGAACACCACGGCGACAACTGCTGCCAGAGCGACTCCCGGCCGCGCCGGGGTACCCGGCGCCGTGCCCATCGGTCTCACGGGCTCAGGCTACCGGCGAGTTCGACCGCCCGCTGACCGAAAGGTCATCGCACCCCGACGCACGACGTCACCAGGCGTAATACGACCTGACCGACGGCTGTCCGGTGTAGCCGGGGCCGGCGGTGTCATCGGCACCCAGATAGGTCGCGGGGAATCGGGGCGATCGTGGGCCCTGTCCCCGCAAGTGCCGCTTTCGCCGGTCATAGGTCATGCCGCTCGCGCGCAACGCATCGATGACGACAGTGCCTGCCGGTGCACCATCGGCGGTCAGGATCTCATCGGGGTCGAAGTCGGCGGCGAACAGCCCGCCCGGCGCGATCCAGCCCGCCATGGCCGAGACCGCGGCCAGTTTGTCGCCGATGTAGTGCAGGCCATGAACACAGGTGACCAGGTCGGCGGGCCGGTCCGGTGTCCAGGTGGTAGCTGATGCGGTGATCAACCACAGGCGAGGGGTGCGTGGCCGGGCGAGAAAGAAGTCGACGAGGTCGATGCCGATCAGGGTGACCTCGGCCTTCGGAAACTCCTGCGCGAAACGGGCTTCCGCTTCGAGCAGGGCGCGGCCGGACCCGCAGCACACGTCGATCCAGGTGACCGCGGCGCGGGAATCGCCCCGCACCCGATCGACCAGTCGCTCATACGGATCGAAACCGAGTTCCCGCGCGTAGCTGTTGACACCCGCGAGCCCGCGTCCGCGATTCATCGCATTGTTCGCGACCACCGACGACAGTTCCAGGGTGACGTCGTCGAGCAGGCGAGGCACGGAATCCGATGGCACCACACCATTCTCGTCGCTGCCGACCTGCTGAGGCGAGCCGGCCTCTGTCACGTCACCCGTTCTCGACGCGGCAGAGGCGAACAGCCCAGTGGCTGAGGGTCACTCGTCGGTCACCTTTTATCCCTTCGAGCTCGCGGAAACGGCGAACGAGCACTGTGCCCAGACCGCCCGGGAGCGTACGGAGTCACTGGTCACGGACCCACGGCCAGGTCATCAATGCCCAGACGGTGATCAGTAGAAGGGCCACTGTGCCCAGGTACCAGGGCCAAGGGCCGAGTACGTCGAGCAGCGACGCCGTCGCGGGTTTCGCGTTGACGAATCCGTAGTTGGTACCGGCCACCGTATTGAACGCGAATGTCAGCGCGGCCCACACCGCGGTGACTCCCACGGCGATTCGATAGCTCCGCCAATCCGGATGCATGCCGATACCCCAGGTGAGATAGATCGCGGCCCACACCACGGCCAGGTGGATCGCCCAGAAGGCGAGGAACTCCTTGCTCGGGAAGTCCTGGCTCTGCAGAGCCGGTGATATCAGCGCCTGCGTGCTCAAGGTGAGGCACCAGTAGTAGGTCAGCGCGTACGCCCAGCGTCGGTGTGACCACAATGCGTATCCGGCGACCACGGTGGCAAGATCGGTCAGCCGCAAGGGGACGGAGCGCTCGATGGTCGGAGGGATCATGGTGTAGAGATAGATCGCCGCATAGATCGCCAGCGTCAAGACACCGAATGCTCGGCTGAATCGTCGTGCGGCGGCGGCACTTCGGTGCGTGCGCCCGATCCAGACCATGAGGATCGCCCCCACCACGAATATCGCCAGGACAATCCAGTGCGACAGTCCGTAGCCGGTGAATTCCCGCTGCGCCGAGAGCGCGTCCACACTGTCCCAGTGTAGTGATCACGAGCGTCGAACTCGCCTCATGCCACGGGCGAGCCACCATTCGGCTCGGCCGCGGTCAGGCTTGCTCGAGGATGTCGAACGGGATGGTCACCTCGACCGGTTCGTCGAGAAGGAGAACCCTGCGGTGCACGGTGTGCGCCCGGTACCGGCGACCGGACCAATCGAGGCGGTACTCCTCGATCTCCTCGATCCGTTCCTCCTTCTGATCCAGCCTGACGATGAGGTAGCGCGGAATCCCCGCGGCCGCATACTGGATCCGTTTGTCGGTGATGTCGGCGTCGATCGTCGATTCCGAGGTCACCTCGACGACCAGCAACAGGTGGTCCCGCACCGAGTTGACGTCGTACGGTTCGCAATCGCGAATCCACACATCGGGGTAGCGGATGTTCAACCGCCGATCGGCCGCCGTCGATTCGGCATCGGAGAATCGAGCCGCGACGTCGGAATCCACGACCATGCAAGGGCCGCCGTCGCGCCGTCCCGCCTCGAGCAACCCCGCAAGTCGCCGAACCACCCGGCTGTGCAGCGGGCTCTGCGCCATCACCTGCACGACCCGGCCGTCGACGATCTCGATGTCACCCAGCTCGTCCGCCGCGCCATCCATGAACTCTTCAGCGGTCAGTCGCTGTTCACGATGCTGGTCGGGGGTGCTCATACCGCACATCATTGCAGGTGGGCGACAAAGTGTAGAAACGGAACAGGTTGATGTAGCGCTTGATCTCACGGGGAGTCGTCGCGGCAAGACTCGGTAGCTACCTCGAGTTACTACTTCTGGTTCTGGGCGACCACCCAGGCGGCGACCTGGGCGCGGGTGGTGAAGTGCAGCTTGCTCAGGATGTGCTCGACATGCCCTGCTGCCGTGCGCTGTGAGATGACGAGTTTCTCGGCGATGGCCCGGTTGGTCAGGCCCTGCGCGACGAGTTCGGCGATCTGCTTCTCGCGGCGGGTCAGTGCGGCCATCGCGGCGGGCAGCTCCGCCGCCGCGGCCGGATTCTCCTCGAGTGCGTAGGCGAGCGCCCCCTCGATACCGAGCTCGTGGCCCCGGCGCAGCGCCGCATCGAAAGCGCGCTGCCCGAGCGCACGCGTGGCGGACTGCTGCGCCTGCTGGTGATGGCCGAACATCTCGAGAAGCTTGACCGACTGGCTGCCCACGGATTCGGCGACCGACATGGCGGCGCCGACCAGCACCGCGGCCCGCTGCGCCTGACGCTGCTCGGCCATGACGAAGGCCAGGACCGCCAGACCGCTCGCGACGCCCGACAAGTCGTCGATTGTCCGGGAGTATCGCAGACTCTCCTGCACGAGCACTGCCCCGCGTTCGAGATCGCCGCGCTCGACCGTCGTAGAGGCGAGCTGGGACAGTGCGTAGGACCGATAGACCGAGTCGCCACGCGCTGTAGTGATTGCCAGCGCCTGCTCCTGGTAACCCATGGCGCGGTCCGTGTCCTGCAGCAGACCGCAGGCGGCGCCGAGTGCCAGCAGGATCGACACCTGATGCAAGACGTCACCGGCGGCTTCGAACACCGGCAGCGCCTGTTCGCAGTGCGTCACCGCACCGGCGAAGTCGCCGGAAAACAGGGACAGCAGTCCACGCGCACCGCTGACATAGGCGCCGAACACCTCGTTGCCGCGGGCCAGCACCCGCGCCTGCTCGATGCGCGCGGACCCGGACTGGATATCGCTCTGCATCGCGGCCAAGATCGTGTCCGCGCTCAGTGCCGCGATGTGTTCCAGCGTGGCACCGCCCGTTCGCTCCAGCGCGCGCCCGAGCCAATAGCGGGCCTCGCTGACCCGCTGCCGCGCGACCCAGAACTCGTACAGGCCGACCGCAATCCGTTCGGCCGATCCCACCTCGCCGGGCTCGGTCAGGGAGAACTCCAAAGCCTCACGCAGATTGGGCTGTTCCCGGTTCAGCCGATCGATCCAGTCCAGCTGTTGCGGTCCCATCCACTCGGCGTACGCCCGCAGCGCCAGCCGTTCGAACCAGTCGCGGTGGCGGCGCTGCAACGCCTGCTCGTCACCGCTGCCGCGCAGCCGTTCCCGGCCGTATTCGCGCAGCGTTTCGAGCATCCGGTACCGGATGCCGTCGCCGCACGCCTCCCGGATCAAGATCGACTTGTCCACCAGTGAGCCCACCAGGTCGAGAACGTCGCCGGGATCGAGTCCGTCACCGCAGATCGCTTCCGCGGCGTCCAACTCGAAGCCGCCCGCAAACACCGTCACACGCGCCCACAGCTCGCGCTCGCGGTCGGTGAGCAGGTCGTAGCTCCAGTCGACGCACTGGCGCAGCGTCTGTTGCCGGGTCGGCGCCGCGCGACCGCCGCCGATCAGCAGCCGATATCGGTCGCCGAGCCGTTGCAGGATCTGCTCCGCCGACATCGCCCGCAGCCGGGCCGCCGTCAACTCGATGGGCAGCGGCAGGCCCTCGAGCCGTCGGCAGATGCGTGCGACGGCGATCTTGCTGTCCTCGGTCAGTTCGAAGCCGGGGACGGCAGCACGCGCGCGGTCGACGAACAGGGCGACCGCGTCGCACCGCAACAGCATGCGCAGGCTCGGCGACCGCTCCGCCCCGGGAACCGACAGCGGCGGCACCGGGACCACCGACTCCCCGCCGATACCGATCGGTTCCCGGCTGGTCGCGAGGATGTGCAACCGGGGCGCGGCGCGCAGCAGCGATTCGGCCAGCGCGGCGATCGCGTCCACCAGGTGCTCGCAATTGTCGAGCACCAGGAGCAGATGGCGGGAGGCGATGTGGTCGACGATCAGTTCCAGCGGGGGCTGGGCCGTCGGCCCGGTCAGTTTCAAGGCGGACGCGACGGCCCCGGCCACCAGTTCCGGCTCGGCAACCTTGCCGAACTCGACCAGCCAGACCCCGTCGTCGAACGCCCGGCGGACCTCCTCGGCCACCCTGATCGCCAATCGGGTCTTGCCTACCCCGCCGATCCCGGTCAAGGTCACCAGCCGCGACTCGGACAACAATTGCCGGACCTTGCCGATCTCACGTCCTCGGCCGACGAAGTGAGTCAGTTCCGCGGGGAGATTCCCCAGCGTGCCCTGGGTGTCCGGCTGCATCGGGCATGCCTCACATTCGGTGGCGATAGGGTCCCAAGCGCCAGGTTACGCCGTGTTTCCCTCGCAAAAACAGGTATATCGACCGTCCCCGTGACGCCCCGGACAGAGGACGCTGAAGCAAGCGTCAGCACCACCTCACGGAGGCCATCATGTACCCACCCGATCCAGCGAACTGCGGCAGAACCGGCGAAGTCACCGCCCAGCCCGGGCGAGACAGGTTGATGATTCGCCGGTGTACAGGCTGCGACAAGCTGCTCGCGCCGTTGGCTGCCGACTGCTCGTCGTGCGCATCCGACAGCCTCGAGTGGCTGCCGTCCGCCGGCACCGGTTCGATCGTGTCCTGGCGGGTGGTGGATCGCGGGGCGACCGGAATGGGCAGCGAGGCGCCGTTGACGATCGCCATTGTCGAACTCGACGAGGGGCCGTGGGTCTACACGTCCATCGAAGGGGAAGTCCCGGTGCTGCGGGGCGGCCCGGTGCGGGTGCACTTTCAGCCGTGTCCGCCGGAGGACAGGTTCCCCGTCTTCGCCGTGAGCACCGATCTCCGCACGCCGGGCGAGCAGCGCACATCCGCCGACCGGATCAGTACGACACTCGCCGCGACATAGCGGAGCCGAGTTGCCCGGTTGCCACGGACGGTCATGCCTAGACGCTGTCGCTTCGGGCGGTGTCCCTTGCTCGGAGGTCTTTGCGAAGGATCTTGCCCGCAGCCGATTTGGGCACAGCGTCGATGAACTCGACCTGCCGAACCTTCTTGTAGGGCGAAACCTGTTCAGCGACAAAGGAGATCACGGATCGTTCGTCGAGCTGGGAGCCCGGGCGGCGCACGACGAAGGCCTTCGGGATCTCCTCGCCTTCGGCGTCCAGCGCACCGATCACTGCGGCATCGACAATCTCGGGGTGGGTCAGCAACAGCGCTTCCAGTTCAGCAGGGGGAACCTGATAGCCCTTGTATTTGATCAGCTCCTTCAGCCGGTCGATGATGTAGACCGCGCCGCGTCCATCGACGACGGCGATGTCACCGGTGTGCAGATAGCCCTCCTCATCGAGGGCCTCGGCGGTGGCGGCCGGGTTGCCGAGGTAGCCGACCATCACGTTGGGGCCTTTGCACCACAGCTCACCAGGTGCGCTGAGTCCGTGGCGGGGGTAGTCCACTTCTCGTCCGGTCGTCGGGTCGACCAGCTTGCATTCCATGTTGGGCGAGGTCACCCCGACCGAACCGATCGGGAAATCATCGCCATCGTCGGGTATGGCGTGGCTGACCGGGCTCATTTCGGTCATCCCGTAGCCCTGACGAACGCGGCAGGCCAGACGACGCGCGACGGCATTGCCCAGATCGGTGTCGAGAGGCGCCGCGCCACACATGACTGTGTGGACGCTGGAGAGGTCGTAGTCCTCGACGATCGGATGCTTGGCCAGCGCCACCGCGATCGGCGGTGCCACGAAGACATACGTGCAGCGGTGGCGCGAGATGGCGTGCAGGAATTCGGGGAAGTCGAACCTGGGCATGGTCACCAGTGCGGCGCGTCGGTACAAGGCGGCGTGCAGCATGGCGGTGATGCCGTAGATGTGGAAAAACGGCAGGACCGCCAGCACGCGGTCCTGGTCCCGGATTCCCATTCGGGCATGGATCTGGCAGACGTTGGCGACGAGGTTGCGATGGGTCAGCATCACACCCTTGGGGTGACCGGTGGTTCCCGACGAGTACGGCAGGATCGCCAGCTGGGTTGCCGGGTCGAAGTCGATGTCCGGTGCGGAAGCTTCCTGCTGGAGAAGGTCTCGCAGTGACAGGTAGCCGTCGGCTCCGTCCAGTACCACGATTCCCTCCGTCGCGATCCCGGCGATCCGTGCGCCCGCGGCGGCTTGGGCAAGCAGTGGTGCGACGGTGAACAGCAGGCGCGCCCCGGAGTCGATGAGCTGGGCGGCGATGTCTTCGGCGGTGCTCAGTGCGCTGACCGTCGTCACGGTGCCGCCTGCCCGCAAGATGCCGTGCAGGACCGCGGCGAAGGCCGGGGTGTTCGGGGAATGCAGTGCGACCACATCACCCACACCGAGGCCCCTGATCGCCAGCGCACCCGCGATCCGATCGATCTGACCGATGAGGGTGCGGTAGGTGGTCTGATCGCCGGTCGCGCTGTCGATCAGGGCTGGGCGGTCCAGATCTGAGCCGGAGATGCCGGCGAACAGGAAGTCGTAGACGTTGGTGTCGGGAATCTCGACGTCGGGATAGGGGCTTCTGAAGCTCACGGGCCTCTCCTGGCGGTGTCGTGTGTCGGGTGGAGCAGTCGTGATCGGGTCCGTAGGCACAACTGCCAGAGTTGGCCTGGCCCGCTCATCGCCAGGCCCGCCCAGCGCCGGTCTCGGCGGCACGATCGCTAGTCAACACTGGACTTACGTATTATGCAATACCTCATAATCTTGGCAGCTGAGCTCTGAGTCGCCAAAGGGCCGCCATGGCGATAACCGCGTTCTCGCGCGACTGCCACCGGCAGGCACGCTTCTCGATCGGCGGCGATCCCCGGGCCCAACGCCGGTCTATGATCAGTTACATAGCAGCAGGCGGCGCCGCTTGCGGTGTCACTCGAAGGAGGCGTGGTGTCGGAACCGAAGGACACCCGGACAGCCATGATCCACAGTGCGGTGGAGGTCCTCCGCGAACGGGGAGTCGCGGGTGTCACGATCGACGCGGTGCTCACCCGCAGCGGGGCACCCCGAGGCTCGGTCTACCACCACTTTCCTGGGGGCAGAACGCAACTGGTAGCGGAGGCGCTGAATTTCGCCGGCGACGCGATCGGCGCGATCGTCGACCGCGCCGCCGCCGACGGATCAACGGAGATCCTGCAGCGTTTCGTCGAGCTGTGGCAGAAGATCTTGCGCGACAGCGATTTCGCGGCGGGATGTCCCGTGGTCGCCGTCGCGGTCGGCCCGACCGGCGATGAGGAATTGTTCGGCAGCACCGCCGCGATCTTCGCGCGATGGTCCGAGCCGCTGCGCCGAGCATTCGAGAACGAGGGACTGCACGCCGACGACGCCGAGCAGCTGGCGACGATGTCGATCGCATCGGTCGAGGGTGCCGTGGTCTTGTGCCGCTCTCAGCGCAGCCGTAAACCCCTCGATGATGTCGCTCGGCAGCTCGAGCTCCTGATCGAGAGCCAGAAGTTCCTCACTCGCGGCCGGAGCGCTCGCACGGACAAATAGCGCACAGAGCCCTTCGGGGCGCCCGAGTACCACCCGACCTGCGGTCGGACCGACCATCGCCAAACCGTCTCCCATGAATTATGCTCTCTGACATATTCCATCTCCCGAGTCGACGCGGCGTTCTTCGGCACCTGCGTGCCGACTCGGGTCGTCGATCCCGGGTGATTCCCGGTGTGTCTATTTCTCAGGAGACAAGCGATGGCAACGGTGCCCGGTGCGATAACTGCAGCCCAGCGGGAGATATCAGAGGGTGAGCGCCAGGCCATCCGCACGATCAAGGTGTTCATCTCGCTGGGGTTCCAGGGCGAGTTCTTGTTCCTGGTGCTCGGATTGATCATGTTCCCGCACAATGGACCGCTCGTGTGGCGGCTGGCGTGGACGTTGGGCCTGTGCGGTATCGGGATGGGAGCGGCTGTCGGTGGGATCGCCTACCTCGTCGGCTCCCGTTTCCGGCCCCGGAGCCGCGCGGCGTTCATCGTGACCGCGATCAGTGCCGCGGCCTCCTACAGCGTGTGTCAGACGCTGTGTTGGGGCTTGGACCACAACGTGGGCCTGAACTACTGGGGATCGGTCGACATGCCCGCGCTGTTCTTGATCAAGGGATACACCGCGGCGATCGCCGGTGGCGTGCTCGGCGCCTACCTGCTGCACACGCAGACCGGATCCCGGATGCTCGACCGACTGCGGATGTGACCTGATGCCCCGATCCCGGAACAGGTTCACGGTCTGC
Source organism: Nocardia sp. NPDC057663 (assembly GCF_042799895.1). Classification (NCBI taxonomy): domain Bacteria; kingdom Bacillati; phylum Actinomycetota; class Actinomycetes; order Mycobacteriales; family Nocardiaceae; genus Nocardia; species Nocardia sp. NPDC057663. Next base: position 720,028 of record NZ_JBHVHX010000002.1, read on the forward strand.
GTCGGTCTGGCCTGCGCCGCGGCAGTCGTCAATCTGATGCTCTGGCGAACCGATGTGCTCGCGATGGCCGACAGCCGATGGCTGACCGCCTTGATGGCGGTGTGGTTCGTCTTGGGGTGGGGCATCGGCCCCGGCTGCCTGACTGCCCTGGCGATCCGCAGTACCGATCGGCGGCTGCCGCGTTCGCTGGCGCCGGTGGTCGCCGGTGCGGCCGGCGCCGCGCTCATGTCGGGTATCGGATGGGTGATGCACGCCTACCTCACCGACCCGGCGTTCATGCAGGCCGCGATGGGCGCATCCGAGAACGCGGACGCCCACAGCCACGGCCACGGCCACCATCAGATGTCGATGGATCATCAGATGTCGATGGATCCCACTGCGGGGTCCGAGACCATGTCACACATCGGTCTGCTCACCCTCCTGGTTCCCAGCCTGGCCGCCATCGTCGCCTCAGTGGCCTACGCGTTTCGACCGGATACCCTCGGCCGTCATCGAGTTGGCTGAATTCCTTTGACCTGCACAGGGTCGAGGGCCTGTCGCCGCCGGTGTCGGAACTCAGGCGATCGTGTGCGGCGCACCGAGTGGGGATGATCCCGAGGCGGTCGCGTTCGAGATAGCTACGAACGCGACCGCTTCTCCTACTGCGGGCGCACTCTCTGTTTGTCACCCATCAGCTGACCTCGGCGACCAGGCGCAACGGCAGGGTACGCAGGGCGAAGGCCAACGGCAGTCCCGGCCAGGCGGGGACTTTGGCTTGGACGCGTTCTGCTTCGATGGCCTTGACCATCGCGCGGACGCCTTTGTCGGTCGAGACCATCAACGGTGTGCGGGCAGCGCCGGAAGTCATCTCCGAGTCGATGTATCCGGGGTACAGGGTCGTGACGGCGATGTCGGCGCCGAGCAGTTCGGCGCGGATGCCTTCGGCCAGCACCGCGACGCCGGCCTTGGTGGCCGCGTAGGTGGTGAGATTGCGCGGCAGACCACGCACAGCGCTGATGGACGAGATGACGACCAGGTGGCCGGAATGCCGGCGGCGGAAGATCTCTACCGCCGCCTCGCACTGGGCCAGCGCCGCGACGAAGTTCGTTTGCGCGGTCTGGCGGTTGGCGTGGAAGACCTCGAAGACCTGGTCGTGGTCGTTGACATCGAGTTCGCGTACGCTGACCCGGATTCCGGGATGCGCGACCCGCAGTTCCTCGCGCAGCGTGTGCAGTCGGTCGCTGCGGCGGGCGCAGAGCGCGAGATCGCGTCCAAGGGCCGCGAAGTTTCGGGCCATCCCCTCACCGAGGCCGGAACTGGCGCCGGTGATCAGGATGCTTTGGCGTTGCGGGGTGGTGGTGTACTCAGCCCTGTCTCCGGTACCGGGCGAGTTCGGCTCGGGCGATCACGCCCAGGTGGACCTCGTCAGGGCCGTCGGCCAGCCGCAGCGAGCGGGCCGCGGACAAGAAACCCGCGAGCGGAGTGTCGTCGGAGAGCCCGGCGGCTCCGTGCAGTTGGATCGCCATGTCGATCACGCCATAGGCCATACTCGGCACCGAGGCTTTCACCTGTGCCAGCTCGCTGATCGCACCGGCGGCTCCCGCGGTGTCGAGCAGCCATGCCGCGTGCAGCAGTTGCAGTCGTGCCTGGTTGATGGCGATGCGCGCGTGCGCGATTCGTTCGCGGTTGCCGCCCAGGTTGGCCAGTGGCTTACCGAATGCCTCCCGGTCGCTGCCGCGCCGGCAGGCCAGCTCGAGCGCTCGCTCGGCCATCCCGATCAACCGCATGCAGTGATGGATCCGGCCTGGCCCGAGACGACCCTGAGCGATTTCGAACCCACGGCCCGGGCCCGCGATGATGGCCTCGAGGGGCAACCGGACATCGGTGAACGAGACCTCGCCGTGGCCGTAGGGTTCGTCGTAGTAGCCCAGGACCGGCAGCATCCGCTCGATCCGCACCCCGGGGGTGTCGATCGGTACGAGCACCATCGAATGCCGTTGGTGCCGCGGCGCGGCCGGGTCGGTCACCCCCATGAAGATCACGAAGCGGCAGTCGGGGTGTCCGATTCCGGTGCTCCACCACTTGCGGCCGTTGAGCACGACGTCGCTGCCGTCGATGGTGGCGGTGGCAGACATATTGGTGGCATCCGAGGAGGCCACCGCAGGCTCGGTCATACAGAATGCCGAGCGGATCTCACCGGCCAGCAGCGGGGTCAGCCATTGCTCGCGCTGGGCGTCGCTGCCGTAATGCACCAGCACCTCGGCATTTCCGGTGTCGGGTGCGTTGCAGTTGAACACCTCCGGCGCGATGAGCGAGTGACCCATCAGCTCGGCCAGCGGCGCGTACTCCGTCACCGTCAATCCCGCGCCGTAGCGCGTATCGGGCAGGAACAAGTTCCACAACCCCTGGGCGCGGGCTTTCGACTTCAGCTCCTCGATGGTCGCCGAGACAGCCCACTTGTCGGAACTGGCCTGCAGAGCGGCGTAGTACTCGGCCTCGCGCGGCAGGATCTCGGCGTCGATGAACGTAGCGATCCGGTCGATGTATTCGCGTGCGCGTGCTGAGTGGGTGAAGTCCACGATTGCTCCTTGTCGTCCGTTCCCCCTGGTAGGGGACATTAGAATAGTTCTAAGCATTGCTCAATAAGCGGGGATATGCGACGTGCGTCACCACCGCGCCGGGGTGGACGTCAGTCGGTGCCGGGAATCGCGGCCACTCGCAACAGGTCCTCGACCAGGAACGTGACCAGATCCTCGGTGGACAGCTCCGCGCCGGCTTCCACGGCCATCTCCTCGGCCATCGCCAGCCAGCCGCGGACCGCCAATCGGGTCATCGCGTCGGGGTCCGGGCGTCCGACCGCGTCGAGGAACCGGTCGGTCAAGGTGGTGCGAACCTCCTGATAGACCTCCATCACACGGTCGTCACCGCCGCTGGCCGCGCGCACCAGCGCCAGGTAGTTGGCCTTGCGGCGGCGGATGAAGCTGACGAAACCGTCCGCGATCACCCGGGCGCGCTCCTCGGCCGATCCGTCTTCGGGAAGCTCGGTGTGGCCGAGCAGTCGATCGCCGGCCGAGCGCACGACCGCGACGTAATAGTCGCGCTTGGTCGGGAAGTAGTGGAACAGCAGCCCTCGGGAGATGCCAGCGACCTCGGCCACTTCGTCGATGGCGAGTTCATGGATGGGGCGGGTCACCAGCAGGCGCAGACCGATGCCGATGAGTTGCCGACGTCGCTCGTCGGCGGTCATGCGCACTCGGGACGGTGTGGACGCGCTCATCCGGCGAATATTACGCCTATTGAGCAGCGCTCTACAAAGCTATTGAGCAATGCTTAGAACACCGCTAGCCTGTGTGTGCGGCCATCGTCGGCCGGCCTCGGGCCCGGACCGTCGACGAATCCGCGAGAACAAGACCTGAGACAGAAGGAATTGACGGCCGATGCCCTCAACCGAACACAACACCGTCGCAGCCGACCTGGGTGGCGTCACGGTCATGGTCCCCGAGGGCGGTCTCTACGACCGCTATCGGATGAACACCGATCTCGACGAGGTCGCCCGCGACCCGCGAGTCCACAGCGTGGACTACTTCCGGCAGCTACCCAAGGCCGAGGTGGACTCTCGAATCGGCACCACCCGCACGCCGAACTTCTACTATCGCCTGTCCAGCGCTCGACTGACGATGCTGGCCCCCACACGAGCGATTCGTTCTCGTCTACCCGCGGAACTCGCACCCCTCGAGGTGATCCCGGGCCTGGGACTGGTGTCGGTGATGTTCTTCAGCTACGACATCTGTGACATCGACGCCTACACCGAAGCCGCCGTCGGGATCGCGGTGCGACCAGCACAGCATCGACGTCTCGGATTCGTCGACCTGCTCGCCGCCCTCGGCAACGACGACTTCGATTCCTACGTCGTGTCCCTACCGGTCAACACCGACATCGCCTACGTGCGCGGACACGACGGGTACGGATTCCCCAAGTGGCGCACCGACATCGAGGTCGACATCGACTCCGATCGAGCTACCGGCCACGTGGCGAACAGTGCTGGTGGAACCGATCTTTCGCTGTCGGTCGCTACGCCGGCCCAGACCGCCTATCCCTCCGGCGAGCGCATCTCGACACTCACCTCCTACACCAAGATCGACCACGCGTGGCATGCGATCCTCGGCCAGACCAACGTGCTCTCGACCGGAAGCGCGGCACTCCCGCGCCGAGCCCAGCTGCGGGTCGGTCGCGGACGCATGGCTGATGACCTGCGATCGCTGAAGCCGATCAAGACCATTCGGCTCGACGTCACCACCGAAGCGCAACTCGCCCTGCACATGCCGGTCCCGATCTCCGTCCCCACCCGAGCACGCGACGATCACCGGCGACGGTAGCGCACGACCAGATCGGTCGCTCGATAGCGCTTGTGGACCGATTCCGGTCGCGCACTTCGACATCGCGCGACCGGTGGGCGCGGTCGGGCCAGGGCGGGTACCCCACCCGATCGCGCCACACCGGTCAATGGGACGAACACTGAAATTTCCCTGGTCCGAAGAGATTTCCGAAGGTGCCGAGCAGGGCAGCGAAGCCGAGTGCCGATTTGGGTTCGTAGGCGGCGCGCCAGAGTCCGCCGTGCAGGGCTTGGTCGCTGAAGAGCGCTTCGGGATGCGATCGTGGTGCCCGATGGTGGTGGAGGTCGTGAACGAGCAGGGCGGCCATCAGGATTCGGCAGGTGTCGGGACCGAAGACTTCGACGTCGAAATGGTGAGCACCGCGGTACGCCGCGGCAAGTGCTCGGTTCCGAGTCACCGAGCGAGTCCACGAGGCGGGGGCGACGTTGAACGAGACGGTGTGCCCCGCGTCTTCGGCGAGGACGCCACGCCACCGCTGCAGGCGTTTGGCCATCGCGTAGCTGGGGCCTTGTTGGGGGACGAGAACGTCGGCGAGTCCGGTGCCGTCCTCGTGCATGCGGGTATAGGAGGGACGGAACAGCGTGCCACCGGACACCGTCCGTGCGATCCAGTCCAGGTATTGCCTGCGTCCGCGTTCCTGCCATGCGCTGCTGCCTGCGCGGACGACTTCGGAGGGGACGACGAAGGCGTCGGTCGGGGTGGCGAGGTAGGCGAGCGCGGTCCGCGGATCGGCCTCGCACAGATGCGTGGCGAGCAGGTCGGCGGCCACACTGAGCCGGACGTGTGCGCCCCGGTCGGCGTAGGCGTACATACTCAGCACTTGTGGACTGCCGTTGCTTTCCGACGCCAACCATGCGGCGAGTTCCCGCAGATCCTGCACCAGATCCAGGCCTGCTGGACCATCGGCTCGCAGCGGCCATCGCACCGAACCCGCCCCCGACTGTGCGGTGCGAACGATGCGCTCCCACAGGTCGGGGCTCGGCACGTCGACGGCCAGAACGTCGGCGCCCCATGCGGTGAGTGGTTCGAGCGGGCTGAGTTCGGCTCCGGCGCCGAGCAAGACGATCTGTCTGTCCCGGACCGCCAACCAGTCAGGGTTGGCCACGACACGGGCGATCGCCGCACCGAACGAGGGTTCGGCGATGCCGTCGCTGACCCAGCTATCGACCTGATCGAGCAGTTCACTTCCCCGCAGGACGCGACCGCGGTAGGGAACACGAAGCTCGACGATCGGTGAAGCTGTTCCATAGACGGCCGCGGTACCTGGTTGCCGTGCGCGGTCGGCATCGAGGTCGAGCTCGGTCAGCACCCGTTCGTTCGAGCCATCCGACCAGGTCATCGTGTAACGCGCCGAGTCGATTCCGGCGGAGGCCACGGCGAGGGCGACCGCGCTGGTATCGGCCGAGGCGCTGGTCAAGTTCGCCAGGAGGGTGGCGTAGTCGGTGCGCCAGGCGCGAGTGTCGAGCACGCGCCGGCGCAGATCGGCGGATGCGGGTTCGGCCGCGTCGGACAGGATCCGTGTCAGCGCCGGCGTTGTCGGCCGAGCGCCGGAAATCAAGGGAAAGTCGACAGTCATATCCAGAGTTCCTCAGAGTGATGGTGCGGCCATGGCACCGGTGGGCTTGTCGCCTTCGGGCAGGTTCGATCTGCGCGAAAGGTCTGATCAAGCCAAGGGGCGCTCGTCGATCTCGGACGCGGTGAGGAACTGCTGGATCAGCGCGGCGATGACTTCGGGCTGCTCGAGTGTGCTGGTGTGCCCGCAGTCGAGCACCACTTCGAGTTGCGCACCCCTGATGGAACGCGTGATCTTCCTGGATTGCTCGGGTGGGGTGTCCTCATCGTCGGCGCCGACGATGACGAGCGTGGGAACAGTGATCCGGGAGAGCTCGGCCAGCACGCTGGAACGCTCGGCGACAGCGAGGATGGCGCGATAGATGCCCGCGCGTTCGTACCGGCCTACCCGGCGAGCCCATTCCTCGATCACCGGCTTGCTCGCCGTGGAGGCGCGGAATGTGGGGCCGAACAACAAGGACACGGCCTGATTGCGGACCGGGGCCATGCCGATGAGGCGGTAGATCAGGGCGAGGAGCTTGTATCTGCCGACTCGGTCGGGGTCCTCGACGTCACCGCTGGTATCCAGCAGCGTCAACGATCGCAGGAGGTGCCCGTGGCGTGCCGCGATGCGCTGTCCGACGAACCCGCCCATCGATAGGCCGACATAGTGCACCGGGCCGACATCGAGGTGCTCGATCAACTCCGTGACGTCGGCGGTCAGGGTGTCCATGTCGTAGTCGGAGCGTGTGGCCGGAGTGTCGCCGTGTCCACGGAAGTCCACTGCGACACAACGGTATTGCTCCCGCAGGACTGCGATCTGAGGCCGGAACATCCAGCCACTGAACAGCAAGCCGTGTCCGAACACGACGGTGGCAGCGTCCGGTCGACCGGGCGGGACTCCGGTGTCGGTGTAGGCGAGTTCGATCCCGTTGATTCGGGTGGTCGGCATGGAAGTCTCCTGCGCTGGCTCTCGATGGTGCGGCGTTCGGTCGCGACCCCGAGACTAACGGATTACTAAGCATTGCTCAACAGAATTGTCGAGCAATGCTTAGGAGTGTGGGCAGTCGCGGGCCAGGCCGGGGAGGGCGATCAGGGAACCAGGTTGTGAACCAGGTCCAGACCTTCAGCGAGATTGTCCAGGCGGGCAGCGAGGGTGTTCCCCGCTGGATACAGGCGGACGGTGTCGACTCCGGCGGCTTGCCAGGTAGCGAGCCGGCTACGCACCATCTCGCGAGTACCGATGAGCGTGGTCGCCAGGACCATCTCGTCGGGGATCGCTCCTGCGGCGCCGGCGCGGTCACCGCTCTGCCAACGCTGTTGCACCTCCGCGGCGATGTCGGACCACCCTTGCCGGCTGTAGGCGTCGTTGTAGAAGTTGGTGGTGCTCGTGCCCATGCCCGCGAGCGAGAACGCCAGTTCAGCTTTGCGACCGCCGATCACGCGAGGCAGATCCTCCTCGTCGGCAACGATGTTGACCTCGGCACCTTGGCAGATGTCGAGTTGCGTGCGGCTGCGACCGGACCGCTCCAATCCCTTGTCCAGGTGCGAGAAGTAGGCGGCATCGGCACCCTCGGGCACGAAGCTCGTGCCCAGCCAGCCGTCGGCGATCTCCCCGGTCAGCTCCAGCATCTTCGGCGACAGCGTCGCCAGGTAGATCGGCACCGAGACCGGAGCCAATCCCACCCGCATAGGTCGGCCCTCCCCATCGGGCAGCGGGATGGCGAATTCCTTACCCGTGAAAGACACTTTCTCCCCGGCGAAGACCTGTCGAACGATCGCGACGGTCTCCCGCATCCGGGCCAGCGGGTGCGCGAACGAGACGCCGTGCAAACCCTCGATGACCTGCGGACCCGACGCGCCCAGACCCAGCAGGAACCGGCCTTCCGACAGCTGCGCCAGGGTCATCGCGGTCTGGGCGATCAGGACCGGGGACCGAGTACCCAGCTGGATGATCCCGGAGCCGAGCAAGATCCGGTTCGTGTGTGCGGCGAGATAGCCCAGCGGTGACGGGGCATCACTCCCCCACGCCTCGGCCACCCAGCACATGTCCAGACCCAGCTTCTCGGCCTCGACGATGAAATCGGCGATGTCGCGCCAGCTTCCGGCAGAACCTTCGACGGTCGTCGCGGTACGCATCATTTCCCCTGTTCGGCGAGCTGCTTGATGATCGCGAGATTCCGCTTGATCCCGGCCTCGAATTCGCGCAAGCGCACGAAGACGATCTTCTGCTCCTTGTCCGGCATCGCCTCGATCGCGTAACTCAACCCCGACGGCGCCGGGCCCATCTGCCCCTGCTGCTCGAGCACCGTTCCCTGCCCCACGGACAGCACGGTGAATCGCCACACCGAGGACGGGTAGTCGGGCTCACCGACCGCCCAGGCGAACCGGGCCTGCGGCTCGTATTCGATGACCGTGCACATCGTCTCCCAGCTCCCGAGCGACTCGTGGACGTTGCGACCCACGAAGCGATGCCCTGGCGCCGGCCCCGACGCACCGTCGAGCCACGCGACTTCGCGCACCTCATCGCTCAGCCGTGGCATCAGGTGAATATCGGTCACCAAGTCCCACACCACCGGCGGCGACGCGTCGATATAGACCTTGTCGGCCACGATCGGCACATCCGAATACACCTGCCCGGTCCACTCCATCACACATCCTTCCAGCCATAGCTCGACCTCCATAGTTGCGTAACTAGACTCACTTAGCAATAGTCATCGAACCCATTTGACCTGCTGAGTCTTGTTGATAGATCCGCTACCCTGGATGAATGAGGCGAACATCCTTCGCGAACTGGCCATGCTCCTACGCCCGCACGATCGATCTACTGGGCGACTGGTGGACTCCGCTGGTGCTGCGTGAAGCGTTCTACGGCTTCCGCCGTTTCGACGACTTCCAGCAAGAGCTCGGGATCGCCCGCAACACACTCGCCGAACGGCTACGACGACTGGTCGACGAGGGACTGCTCGACAAACGCGTGTACGACACCCAGCCCGTGCGATACGAGTATGTCCTGACCGAGTCCGGACTCGACTTCTACGGGGTCATGGCCGCCATGACTCGCTGGGGTGACCGCTGGCTGTCCGACCAGACGGGTCCGCCGCTGGTCTTCCGCCACGAACCGTGCGGGCACGACAGCGTCGCCGAAGTCGTGTGCGGACACTGCCGGCAACCACTCGACGCGCGCGATGTCACCCCCAGGCCCGGCCCCGGGTATCCCGAGAAACTGCTCACCCGCCCCGACGTTCGCCAACGATTCCACCTCGACGAACCCGAGAACGCGCCCGGCCCACGGGAATGAACCGACCTACGAAAACAGGTCAGGCCGGTACGATACCGGGCCTGACCTGTATAAACGGTTGGAGCGAAGGGGACTCGAACCCCTGACCCCCACGTGGCCGCCTGGATCTGCCGCTCGCGCGGACCCGAAACCCTCGACGATCTGATCGCTGAACTCGGTCCATCAGCGCGCGCCGCGACCGCCGCCGGGAATGCGGGCACGTCGGCTGCTGCTCGAATCGGCCCCGATCAGTCCGGGATAACGACAGCGCGGGTCCGCCCCTGGTGCGCCCATGCCTCGCCGACGCGGCTGAGCGGGTAGGCGGTGTAGGGCGCGTCGAAGGTCCCGTCGCCGAACCGGGTGACGATCTCGGGGAGCTCGGCGATGATCTGCGCCTTCGAGACCGAGCCGGTGCCACTACCGATGATCCGGATCCGCCGGCTGCGCAGCAGCGCCGCGGGCAGTGCCGCCTCGGTTCCGGCGAGCGAACCGATCTGCACGTAGTCGATGTCGCGGGTCTCGTCACCGACCCCTCCCAGCGCGGCGAAGGCGGCCTCGGCGACGGGGCCCCACACGTAGTCGAGCACGAGTGCGGGTGGCGCCTCGGCGATGGCTGCGCCGAGGGCGTCCACCCAGGCAGCGGGTCCGCCGTGCGCGAGCGGGACGGTCACGACGCCGGGGCCGCGCAGCCGCTCCAGCGCCTCCGGGTCGCGCCCGGCCGCGATGACCCGTTGCGCCCCGAGGAACAGCGCCGCCCGCACGGCAAGGCTGCCCGACAGGCCGGTTGCCCCGAGCACCAGCACGGTGCCGAGCTCGCCCGCCTGCTTGCGCCGGGCAGTCAGCGCCATCCAGCCCGACATGGCGGGGTTCATGCCGGCGGCGACCGCGAGCGGATCGACCCCGGCGGGCAGTTCCACCTCGAACGGGGTAACCAGTCTTTCGGCCATCGTGCCCCACGGCGACCGGGCAAGGCCCGTGTAGACCAGGCGCCCGTCGTCGGTCCTGGCCACGGCGTCGACCCCCGGCACCAGCGGATACGCCTGGCTGCTGTCGTAGTGGCCGCCGGAGGCCAGCGCGCGGACGACATGGTGCAGACCCGCGCCCACGAGGTGTAGCGGTTCGCGGCCCGGCTGCGGCTGCGGGTCGGGGAACTCCGCGCAGACGGGTGTCGCTTCCGGGGTGTTGATGACGGCAGCTCGCATCACAGGCTCCTTAACTAAGTTCAGTTGACGCCATTCACCGTGCCTGAACTTTGTTAAGGTGTCAACGTGGCGAAGGGAATCACGCGGGAACGGATCGTGGCGGCCGCACTCGAACTGCTCAACGAGAAGGGCATGGACGGCATCACCGTCCGTGCGCTCGCTGGGCGGCTCGAAGTGCAGGCCCCCGCGCTGTACTGGCACGTCCGCAACAAGCAGGAGCTGCTCGACGAGATGAGCACCGTGGTCATGCGCCGCGTCACCCACGCCCTGGCGACGATCCCCCAGAGCGCCGGCTGGCGTGACGACCTCGTCGCCTACGCCCGCATCCTGCGCGCGGAGTACCTGCGCCACCGGGACGGAGCACGCATCTTCAGTGGCACGCGCATCGCCGACCCCGACGTGGTGAAGGCGAAGGAGCCCTGGCTCGCACGCTTCACCGCAGCCGGATTCACTCTCGCCGAGGCCGACGACGCAACCGATCTGGTCACCGCGTTCGTCGTCGGCTTCGTCATCGAAGAACAGGAGCGGACCCAGTCAGCCGACCCGGCGCGGTACTCCCTCGCCGGACGCGACGCCTGGCTGGGCGAGGGCGCCGAACTGGTCAAGGCTGCCGGGCACCTCCGCGACGACGGTGATAGACGGTTCGAACGGCACCTCGGCATCGTTCTCGACGGACTCGCGGCCCGGCAGGGCCACTGACGGTCGTGGCCTACTGCGTCCGGGGTTGGGTGCCCGCCTCGGCGCGCGCGTAGAACGCGGCGAGCTCGTGGGGGTTCTTGGTGAAGACGTCGATCTTGCACACCGCGCCGTCCTCGACCTGGTGAATCTCAACCATCGTCAGCGGGAACTCCTCACCGGTGGTGTGGGCAGTGAGCGTTCCGACGAGCGTTCCGATGACACCTGCCGGGCCCTCGAACACCTCGGCATCGGTGACGGCGACATCGGCGTAGCCCATCATCGCGCCGAGGACCGACTCCACAAACACCTCGCGACCTTGGTGCACGCCGCCGTAGGGAAGCTGGTTCGGCTCGTCGACGATCACCTCGGGCGCGAGCTTGGCCAGGACACCCGGCACGTCGCCCTTGCGCAGCGCGTCATACAGCCCTCGCACAACATCCGCAGGGCTCTCCGTCACTGTCTCGATCCGGTCGCTCATCTCGTATGCCTTTCAGTCATGTTCAGGTACTCGAGCCCTCATGTGGAACTCGGTACGGACCCCGGGGAGCGGGACACTCACCATGCAACGGGAGACCGGCGTGACGGGGGAGTCTTTGCTGTGAGGGGTATCGGCAGGGCCCCTCACCCATCGCACGGGCTGCTTACCCTGTTCTCATGGACAACCGGGACACGGTCACCGCATTCCTCCGCTCCCGGCGCGACAAGATCACCCCAGAGCAGGCGGGTCTGCCGGCATACGGTCTGCGGCGGGTGCCGGGACTGCGCAGGGGTGAGGTCGCGACGCTCGCCGGGGTGAGCGTCGAGTACTACACGCGCCTGGAGCGCGGCAACCTCAGAGGTGTCTCCGACAGCGTGCTGGATGCCCTCGCCCACGCCTTGCGGCTCGACGACACCGAGCGCATGTACCTGTACGACCTCGCCCGCGCTGCGGGACCGGCGCCCGAGGCGCGGGTCAGGCAGCCGGCGGTGCGGCCTGCGGTGCGCCCGAGCGTGGCGCGGATCGTCGAGGGGATGCCGGAGCTGCCTGCGTTCGTGATGAACAACCGTCTCGACACGCTGGCTGCCAACTCGTTGGGCCGGGCCCTGTACTCGGAGATGTATGCCGACCCGACCTGCGGGGCAAACGTCGCCCGGTTCGCGTTCTTCAATCCCGCGGCCAAGCGGTTCTACACCAACTGGGAGCGCATGGCCCGCTTCGCCGTTGGCGCGCTGCGCATCGAAGCGGGGAAAAACCCCTACGACCGGGAATTGTCGAACCTGATCGGCGAACTGTCCACCCGCAGCGACGCTTTCCGCGTGATGTGGGGATCCCATGACGTGTACGTCTTCAGCCAGAGCACCAAACGCCTCAACCATCCGCTCGTCGGCGACCTGGAACTCGACCAGGAGACCATGGCCCTGCCAGACGAAAGCGGCCTGAGCGTGGTCGTCTACAGCGCGCCTCCAGCGACCGCCGCCGAGGACGGCCTGAAGCTGCTCGCCAACTGGTCCGCCACGACCGGACCCGAGATCGTAGGGCACATGCCTGGCCCGATGGCTGGTACAGCCCCAGCGGCGCCGACACAGGATGCACCAGGCCACTAGACCCGCGAAAACCGCCGCCGCCCACCGGCACCGGTCGCAGCGCTTCCGCGATCTGTCTGGTGCGCGGGACCCCCTCGGGCTACCCGGCGTCTGCGCGACCGTGGGTTCCGGCCGACTCCTGACCGCTGCGGTGGGGTGACTGCGAGTCGGCGGCATCCTGGACCCGCCTCCGGTCGCCGGTGGCGAGCAGATCGAGCAGCAGTCCGCGCATCGTCGCAATCACCAATGTGGCTGTGCGGGCTGCGGTCTCGGGGTCGGTGTCGGGTGCTCGAGCCTCGCGCAGTGAGGTCATCCAATCGGTGACGACGTGGTCGAGGAAGTCCGCGAACTGCCGGGGGGCACCGGCAAAATCGTCGCCGTCATCTGACGCCGGCTCAGACAAAACAGGTCAGGCCCGGTAAGATACCGGGCCTGACCTGTATAAACGGGTGGAGCTAAGGGGACTCGAACCCCTGACCCCCACACAGAGCGTCATGAACTCATCGGTCTGGCGAGGATCGAAGTTCAGCACCCACACCAACGATCTCCTCCGAGACGAAGCGGATGCGCCCAGATCGGCTGGCGGCCGTTTCGGCAAATCATGTTCGGCAACAGCGGATTACAACGCATCTCAAGGAACCGTAGCCAGGACCGGACTGTACGGCTTGCACCCGAGGAGCCGTCCTGAGAGCCCCACACCGGACACTCAACCCCAATGACCGGTGGTCAGAACGTCGAATTCGACCGACGGCATCGCAACGCCTTCGGCCACTGCATCCGAGATTGGCAGCGATGCCGAAGGAGCTACTAAGCAGGGGATGCGTGGCCGTCACCAATGTCCCTCAGGTCTGCGGGCAGTCGTCCGTCGGTAGCACCAGATAGCATCTCGGCTACGAAAGTGCGGGGTAACCGTGGGGCCAGCTCGAGTCTCCATCGGACCGGGTCACGATCGTTCGTTGAGACTGCCACACTGCACCTCGGCGCCGTCTACTACGACGCCGACTGAAACACGAATACCACCGCCGTGAACACCGCGCGCTGATCCACCGGCGCGATGCCGCCGCCCAGACGAAGTGCCGGGCACCGCGGCGCGAATGACATACCGCGACATCACCTTCACCGCGTCACACTGATGCGATCACAATCTCGCCGCCAGGACCGACGCCACAAGACCAATACAACCGCAAGAGACAACCTCCTTGTGGGAGCCATGCGTCCGTGCGAAGACTTGCGAGAGCAAATCATCGAATGTCGGCGCGGCTATCCAGGAGTGCACGGTTCGGTGCGAGCTACACCACCCAGATCAGCTGCGGGACAGGGCAGACCACGCAGCAACAACACACCACCGGATTGCTACTTCTCCTGTCGGCGGTCAGAGATACGCTCAAGTTGAGGTCCGAACAGTCGGGCTTGAGCGGAAGCTAGTTGCCTAGCCGCCGTTCCTAGCAAGCTAGGAGAAGCTGATGGGAAGTATTGCGTCGGTGTCCCAGGAAGGCACCGCTTATTTGATTCGCCAGGCGTACGAGGCCGGCGAGAAGTGGCAGTGGGCTCGGGAAGCTCTTGTCAACGGAATCCAGGCTCAAGCCACATCGATCGAGTTCGGCGTCGAACCGCAGGGATTCAAGTCGAAGGGCGTGCTTCGCCGGTATATCGCCGACAACGGCATCGGGATGAGTCCCGAGGACATCAAGATCTTCCTCATGTCCTTTGGCGGTGGCGGCCGTCCGATCGGGTTGACCCAGAACTTCGGGCAGGGATTCAAATCGTCCTGCTACGAATGGAATCCGTACGGCATTATCGTCGCGTCGTGGACGAACTACGACCCCGAGGGCTGCATGATCTGGATCCACCGGGTGACGCGGGCGGGCAAGATCTACTGGGAGTTGAAAGACTTCGAGGTCGACGAAGACGGCTCCGTTGAAGATGTTGTGGCTCCGTTCTACCTCGACGAGATCGGTGTGGACGTCGCACAGCTGAAAACCAAGGAGATCGAGGAAGCCGGCCAGGGCACGGTGTTCCTGTTTCTTGGTAAGTCGCCGGACGATGACACCCATCGCGGCGATGTCGATCGCGGCGAGGACAATGTGAAGCGCGGGATCATCATCTACATCAACTCCCGGTTCCTTGAGATCCCGCAGGGCGTGGCGGCCAGGGTCGCCGAGGTCGAGGATCGGACGAAGCGTGAGCCGGGCACTTGGCAGAAGGACTCGCTGGAGTCGCCGACCGGGACGCTGCTCTCTATCGACTGGCGTCGTGCCCGCGGGGCGTTGGCCTACATCCCCGACACCGCCCAACGGGGCAGGGTCAAGCTCAAGCACGACACCTGGGTCGACTGGTACCTCGCAGGAGAAGACATTGTCACCCGCGGCCAGACGGACGGACCGGCTACCCCGCACATCTGCCTCGCCTACGAGGGTGAATCGTACGAACGGAAGACGACCGTGCGAGATTACCGCCCGTTCGGTCTCATCGAGGAATTCAGGAACCGGCTGTGGCTCGTCCTGACACCGCCCAAGTACGAGGAGGGCCGCCCGGATTGGGGTGTTTTCCCGCAGGGTTCGCGCGGTCAGCTGCTCTCGAAGGGCGGTACCCCGCTGCCGTGGGCCGACTGGGAGGACTCGTTTGCGCTCAACATGCCCAAGCCGATCCAGGACGCGCTCGCGGAGTTCCGCAAGTCGCGGTCGTCTCCTGCCGACAGCACCGAGAGACGGGAACGCCTGAAGCGCATCGCAGCTCGGCTGGCGACGCGGTTCCGGCCGGTGAATCTGATCGAGCATGCCTTCGGGAGGACGGCCGGCAACGATTCGGGTGCACGCACCGGTGAATCACGTGTGCACGTCAAGGCGAAGCGGCCGAACCAGCCTCGCCCGAGTGGCTCGTCACCCGGCCGCCAGGACACTGGCGGAGCCGGGGGGACTGCGCTCCTCAACGAAGACCGCACCGGTGATCGGTTCGGCGCGGCTCGGCGTTCGTCCGATGGCATCCCTGCTACCTACTGGGACAACCACTTCCCAGAGGACGAGGTCGCCCACGCGGCACGGTTCGATAAGGCCGATTGCGTCGACGGGTCCTACGGCACGGTGCATTTCAACCTGTCGTTCCCGCTGTTCATGTCTGAGTTCCAGTACTGGACCGAGCAGTACCCGAAAGCAGCGGCCGAGGACGTCGTCGATCTGGTGAAGGGCGTGTACGAGGATGAGGTGATCTCCAAGGTCATGCATGCCCACAAGATGTCGGGTCAACCGCTGTATGCGGCAGAAGGGGACGACGCCGTCCGCGTGAACAACGCCAACATCGACAGCTGGACGTCGCCGGAGGCTCTCACCGCCACCGTGCTCGGCCTCATCAACGTCGAGCAGCGCATCAACGTTATGGCAGGCTCCCGGTTCGGCAAGAAGAAGCCGATGTCGGCATGACGAGCGGAGACGAGCACAGCAACGAGCAGAACTATCTGATCATCGAGGGCTCCTTCGGCGACAACAGGAAGGTGAAGCTGACGGCGGTGATCGCCACAGCACTCTCAAAGAGCTTGCTTGGCGACCCCAACTCCATCGCATAGATCGCCGACAACAGGGCCGTCATTGTTCCCGCGTCGTGCGGCGGGTGGTGGCCAGATTCTGGCCGACGAGCGTGATGCGGTAGGTCGCCCGGTGAATACCGAATGTGGAGCGAATGGCCGTCGTCCTTTCCTTCATCAACTGGACTTGTTGCCGGTCTGAGCGTTGCCGATGGGCACAGCGTGATCAGCAACGCTCAGACCAGAAACATCCGACAACGACCAGGAGTTTTCCAGTTGCCCATGTTCTGCGTGTCCTGCCAGGCACCACCCTGCGATCGCAGTCCCACATGGTCAACAGAACGCTGAAAACAGCCTGCGGCAGTGCAACGCCGGTCTAATCTTCTTCGTCGCGTGCGGGAGGGCGAATCAGCCGCACTTCGGAGATTCCGCCTTGGTTTACACAGTCTCGGGCGAGGTCATGAACGTGCCAGAAGAGATCCGCCAGCGATTCGGTTGTGTTCACGCTTGTCTCGACAGGCGTATAGCCATATAGCGGTGTGGACTGGCCATCATAGGTGTAGCCGTAGCGTTCCGTGGTGAGAAGTGTCAGTGGATGCTGACCGGCCCATTCGATCCCGACACGAATGTCGTACTCATCGTTGCCGGTTGCCTCGGCGGTAGCCTGTACGAGCGCCATGAGATCAGCGACACCGGCCTCGATGGCTGACGACTCGACCTGCCAACCATCGAAGTAGCTACCGCTTCCACTGGGGTGTCCACCGACCGCCGCAGCTATAGTGACCGATCCGTCATGGTGGATGCTCGCCCACGCTTCCTTCCAGACCGAACGATCGCCGGTCGCAGTATTGGCCGCAACCCAGCGCCGGAGACCAGGACGTGGGTTCAGCCCGTCCACGCTTGCCAAGGGGTGCACCCCTCCGCCAGATGTGTAGCCCGATGTCACGCTCTCCGCCTGCCTCAGCACTTGGCGGACCTCTTCACGAGTAAGGCGGTTCTGGAATCGAGGAACTCGTGGATGCCCAACCGCGACCAGCCACGCACGTTCGCCGATGTTCCGGCCGCGTGCCGCCTCAACGAACAGGTTGTCCAGCGCCTCGGTGGCATGACGGCGTTCATCGAAGCGGGCCCGGTACATCGCCTCGATCTGGCGTTCCTTCATCCATACAGTGTCGGAGTCGTTGCGCAGGGGCGCGCCGAAGTACTCATTCCTGTAGATCAGATGCGGACCATCGACGCTCGCCGGTATCTCAACAGCCACGGCTCGTTTGTCGACGGAACCGAGTCGATGCACGACCAGGCCGAATACGGGTGGCGTGATGGCATTGATCGCAGCAACGCGCAGGGCGCGCTCGTACCCCTCATCGAACTTGCCAGCATCGACACGCTCAGTCGCAGCCTTCTGTGACTCGCGCACTCCATAGACGATCAACCCACCCCCGCTGTTCGCCATCGCGGCAACGTCCTTAGGGAAGTCCGTCTGCGACAGTCCCTTCACCGGCGGTAGTTCCGACTTCCAGTCCAAGTCGTCGATCTCCTCCACGCCACGAGCCACCGCCTCGTCGAGCAGCTGGTCGGTCAGTGGTCCTGGAGCTACACCAAGGACCCGATGAAGTGCAGTGAACGTCATGCGACAAGCGTAGGAAAAGGACCCGACATCTTCAGAGGCCGTCCCGAATCCTCGCTGGTCGCCGCTGCTCTCGGCCGCTTGCGGGCACAACGACGAGTGTGCCCAGAGCGGCACGTCGACCGCTGGCATGACGCCGAGCGTAGGTGTCGGTGTCACAGGATAGGTCGCCGATGACCGTCGGTGCTCCGTGCGCGAGGTCAGCCCACGGACCCGCCAGATGGCTTCGAACTCAAGTGATGTCGTACTTGGATCCGCCCAGCGATGCAACTCGAACAGCTCAAGGCCGCATCCCAATCCGGAGTGGCGACATTCCCAGGCGCCCATGGCTGGAAGATCGAGCTATCGGGAACCACGCCGAGGAAGCGGGCAGCGTGAGCTTCGGTCTCCCCCAGCGCAAGGAACGAAGGCAGTCCCGCAGGCGATAATTTCGCACCGAACCGAAAGGCAATTACGATTGCTGACAGGCATTTCCGTACACCAACGAACAGGACGCAGAGCTATGGCGCGCAAGGTAGTTGTCACTCTCATCGACGACTTCGACGGCACCTCGGTCGCCGAAGTCACCGTCAACTTCGAAATCGACGGCGCAGCATACGAAATCGACCTGTCCAACACGAACGCCACAAAGCTGCGCGAAACATTCGACCAGTGGCTGCCTTACGCCCGCCGCGTCGGACGCATCAAGTCGCCGAGCCGCCGATCGTCCGCGACGGCAACCGCGGGTACTTCCTCCAGTCGGAACGATCTCGCCGCGATCCGGGCGTGGGCAGGCGAAAACGGCCACAGCGTGTCCAGCCGGGGCAGAATCTCCTCCGGAGTCATCGCCGCCTATGACGCAGCATCGGTATAACCGAGCTCGCTGACGTCATTACCCGCCCGCGCCCGGCCTGTGTCCCGTCGGTGCGGGCGGGTGAACACCGACATCCAGCGTGGACCCTGGATGCACCAGACGAGTACGACCAGGCACGGTGCAATAGGTAAGGCCAACTCCCACATCAGCGTCTCACCCTGCCCGGAATAGGCACCTCATACCGAGTCAATGTCCCACCGCCCGAGAAGCTTTGGCGGTGAACTCTGACTCCGGAGGCACAGATCCGGCGCAGCGTCGGGTCCAGGGGCGCGTCGCCGTAGTCCCGGGTCTCGGCCACCTCGACTACCAGAATGTGACTCCGCCGGTCGCATCAACCGGACCACCAGCCGCTCGTCGAGCATGTCAACATTGCCGATCCACCGCCGCTCAGCCGGGCCGACGATCGCGACTATCAGCTCATCGATCTTGTCCGCACAGCCGCGTACCCGGATCGGGCCAAGCATTCCTCGCAGTGCTGCGCGCCACGCGCATCGCAGCGCAGAACGGCTGACCCGGAATTCACCGAGGAGCCCGGTCACTGAACCGGCTGAGCCAGGCTCACGAGGCGCATACGCCTCCAGGCGTACCCGGCCGCAGGATCGATCCAGACCACCCGTGCTCTGAAGTTCACCCAAGGATGTTGCAGGATTGTCGCTTCCGGAACCTCCAGGTCGGCGAGGTGGTGCACTGACGGGATCAACACAATTCCACCACCAGCCGCCTCGAGCGCTGCGATCAGTTGCCACAAGGCAGGTGCGGGTGTCGGGTAGCTGTGCATGTGGTCGTACTCGTAGCCATGTTCCCGCGCGAGATTGCGCACCTGTTCGGCAACGCTCGCGTCGACACGCTGATCCAGGAACTCGCCCAGCGACCACAGCAGCCGAATCGGTGACTCGAACTCGACGAATGTCTGGAGTTCACTGCACCCGTATAGCGAAGCAACCTCGGCAATCCTGGCCTCGACGGACCGAATCCGGTTACGCACCAGCGGGCGTCGGTAGTACGCGAACACCAACGCGTTCATCGGCCAGCTCCGAGCATCGCCTCGAGTATCGCCAGCATCGGGAGCAGTGCCCCCGGGTGGGCGGCGTTGTCCATTGCCGGCACCCACATTGCTCGTCGCGTGGCGACGGCAGAACCACGGTGGCGGCATCTGTCGCGATATTGCAGCGCAGCAGCGCTCGGCTGACGGTTCCAAGGTCGCGACGACGACCGGGGGCGGTCGACGGCGGGCTTCGATCCAGCGAGGCGCATGCCAGGCCCGAAAACTCGGCGGTCGCGAGGTGGCAATCCTAACGGCCACGGATGTGGCCGAGTTCGAGCCCATTTGGTCCTGGCACCCGTCAGAGGCAGACGACCTCCTAGATGTAGCCGCTAGCGGGTGGCGTGGCACAGTCGAAACCCGGCGGGACAACGTGGTTCAGCTCGTAGACTCAGCAACACGAGTCAAATGGGTAGCAGCCGAAATCCTTGCGGAAGACTCCCTGGCGACACTGGCAATGTCGACGACCACGTTGGACGAGATCGAACACCTGCTGCGGAGCCAACGCGGCTACATCGACATCGACAGCACCCGACTGATGAACCACTCCGCCCCGCGGACGCCCACAGCGGATGTCCTAGACGAAATCGATCGATACGCGAACGGTGCCGCACGTAGCGGCGTCGACGCCCTCACCGTCCGAAGGGTCATCGAACTTGCTGGCACGACCGAAGCACCCGCCGCCGAGTCGTTGCGCGAGCTACTAGCGACCTCGTGCATGGTTGGCTTGTGGGGGCTGGGATGATCTTGGTGTGGGTCGTGGGGCAGTGTTGTCGCGGCGTCGGGTGACGGGGTTGTCGACCGAGGTGATCGCCGGGTTGGTGGCCGAGGTCGGTCCGGTATGGCAGGAGCGGCAGGACGCCAGGCGTGCAGGCCGGGTGCGGTTGCGGGCCCCGGGTGCGGGAGCCCGGCTATCGGCTGGTGTTCCTCGACCGGCT
The DNA here is from genome assembly GCF_042799895.1 of Nocardia sp. NPDC057663. Lineage (NCBI taxonomy): Bacteria > Bacillati > Actinomycetota > Actinomycetes > Mycobacteriales > Nocardiaceae > Nocardia > Nocardia sp. NPDC057663. The sequence continues at coordinate 740,652 of NZ_JBHVHX010000002.1, forward strand.
GCTGGTCGCGCTGCGCCACGGGGTCACCCATGATGTGCTCGCGGCCTGGTTCGAGGTGGACCGCTCCACGGTGACCCGCGCGATCGGTGAGATCCGCCCGATCCTGGCCGAGCGAGGATGCCGGATCGAGAACAGGACACGACTGCGTGATCTGGGTGAAGTCGTCGAATACCTGGGCAGCACTGAGGATTACGCGATTCTTGACGCGACCGAGGTCCGGGCGCGCCGGCCTGCGGCGCATACGGCCGGGCGTGACCGGTTCATCTCCGGGAAGTCTCGCCAGAACGCGATCAAGTCGATGGTGAACACCGACTCGGTGGGCCGGGTGGTGTTCTGCGGTGCCACTGTGCCCGGCTCGGTCGCCGACATCACCCAGGCACGGGACTCCGGACTGGCGGGGCTGCTCGTCGGCAGCGGTGCCCGAGTTCTTGCCGACGCCGGCTATCAGGGCCCCAACGCCGACACAGGAAGCGCGGTGATCACGCCCCCGCATCGCAAGTTCCGCCGTAACCCGCCCGCTTGGTACGAACAGCATCACCGGACACAGCGACAGGCCCACTCCCGCCACAGGATTCGTGTCGAGCACGCCATCGCTCATCTGCAGAACTGGCGAGCGCTCACTCGGCATCTGACACGAAGGACGGGCTTCGACCACACCGTGCGGGCCATCGCTGGGCTGTTGTCCGACCATCAGCACATCGACCGGGCTCAGCCCGCAAGGTGACAACCGCGCCCAACCCGCGGCCGGTCACAGCTCTCAGCAATCATGCACGAGGTCGTTAGCACGCGAGCGGCCCGATAGATTCCGGCCCCCGTTGTATCCATCGCGCCAATTCGACCGGGATTGACGACGCTAATCGTAGAACATCCCCCGGTAGCGAGCGCACTGCGCCGGCATCCAATACAAGGTAGGCCCAGTAAGAGGTTCGGCCGTGCTCCGGCGACCTGGCCAACTGGGCCTGATCAAGGATGGTTAGATTCGGAACGAACCGTCACTCGGCGCCGGGCAACAGTCTCATCGAACCATGTCAGAGGCACCGGCCACTTTGGACCGCGGTTAGGACCCGACGAGTAGGCAGAAGTCCACACTTGATGACCAAAGGTGGCGGCCGGCGGCGACCTCGGCGGTGCAAAACCCTTCTCAACTGCGGTGTCGCCGGACCACACTGTGCAAACGACCACAGAACACACGGGCGTGGGCCGAAATCGGAGACAACGCCGCCCACGCAACTAAATAGAGTTCGGTCATCGTGCCATCGACCTTGCGCAGGGCAGAGCCAAACTCAATCTGACATCAACACGGCCCGCAGGGTATTCCTAGATTCATCAGACAATAGCAGATCGTCATGACCTACCTTCGCCGTGATGCCTTCTGCCCCAAAAAAACGATTGTACTCTTCCGAAAAGATTCTAATCCGATCCGAAACATCATGACTACCGCCTTCCGCGCAAATCGCGAGGACCAGGTATTCTAGATACGCAGCGAAACTACCGACAATTTGACTAGCAACTCTACCTCCGATGCCTGCACGGTCTGCAGCTCTCTCTACCAGATTTGCATAACCATTCACCAGACTATCAGCCAGACTCCGGGGTTCAAGGTCTGCCCCAACTGGAATGCGGTGAGCCATCGCTATATCTGCCGGTTCGAGGAACTCATGGAGGTTAGAGATGTACCTGTTGTACTCAGAAATAATGGTCTTTTCGTCCAACGGGAGAGTATCGAAAGTAACGACCGGCACATCCATGCCAAAATCTGCCGCCAATCGATTGGCCAGATACGAGGCGATATGCCCACCAGAGCAGAAACCAACAACCACAGCTACGTCGGACCTACCTGCTCCGAGGCCAGAAAGCCAACAGTCCGTAGCATGAGCGAGCGCATCCCTCGGGCGCAATCCAGAATATCCAATCGTGTGGCACCGATACAACGTCGTCTCGTCGTGGAACTCGGCTGCCAAATCCTCCAATCGAGCTCCACGCCGCGATCCCTCAAAATCGATGCCCAGTACTATCTTCGAACCGACACCGCATACACGACCAACACTGAAGCAATCGTCCACTGCCAATCCTTTCAATCCTACAGCGACCATGATCCATGACCGCCCGATAACGAGAAAACCGACCACTCAGGGCAACGCTCGGCCCAGTGCGCACACCGCGGAGTACCACTATGACGGCCAACGAAAGTCGCCAATCCATCACAGAGTCGCCATCAAGAAACCAACACCTTCCGCGAAGACAGGTGAACTGCCAATCCCAATACTACGAGGCTGGCACTTGAAACGACTATCGCCATGTAGGACGAAACCGCGACGAGTTGACCAAACGACCACAACCCAACCGGAATTAGAGCACCGCTCAGCGCCGCCGCAATAGCAATCGTTCGCCCAACCATCGACGGCGGAGACTCACCTTGAATGACACCGAACAACGAAACTGCAACCATCGTCGACAGCAACCCAATGCCAAAGCTAGACACCAAATAAACCATCAGATTCGAAGTTGCAAGCATAAGCATCATAGTCGCCGATAACACGCAAATAGCACCCATGGACGATGGCATGCCATCCTTACGCTGCACCCGATCGGCCACAACCACAAAAGCGATTGAACCGAATGCTTGAAACGCCTGACATAGCGATAGATATTCCCCGGCCATCTCCGTGCCCGAAAGCCTGGACAGGACGATGAGGCCAGCGGGTGCCAACAGAAAATATAGAATCGAGGCAGTAAGTACAACCCGTCGAACAGGTCGATTGTCCTTAACCCAAATCGCCGCTTCTAGCAGCTTTCGAAAGATCGACCTCCTCGCCCGAGCTTCAGCAGCACCCACACGAGGCAATCGAAGGGTGATTAGGAACGAAATAACGAACGACCCAGTATTCATCGCCAGCGCCCAAACGTAACAGTCATCGGACACAACGATTATCAGCCCGCCGATGAGCGGGCCGCACACCTGGGCCACATTCCCCGCAGCAGTAAGCATTCCATTGTATCTCGCGAATTCGGAGCGATGAACGACGAAAGGGGCTATCGCTCTACTGGTGGGCGCGTACAAGCTTGAGGATACCGCGCATATAAATGATATAACTACCGCACTGGCAACTACCAATTTAATGTTTCCAAGAAGGTCGCGCCGCACCAAGAACAAAATACAAGGTAGTGCACAAACAACGATACTGGCAGCATCGTACAGCAATAGCAGTCGCCGTTTTTCCCATTGATCTGCAAACACCCCACCCAGAAGTCCGAAAATTACGGCGGGCACTGCGCTAAGAGCAAGCACTATGCCCGCAGTTCCGACGCCAGCATCTCGACCAATGACAAATAGAACTACGACAGTGAAGGAACCAGTTCCCAGCTTAGAAATGCCGACCGCTGGAATTAGGGCATAACGGGCATACTTGGGTACGTCAACAGATTCTTGTACGTGCACAGAACAATTGTCCAATCTTGCAGCCTCGCGGCTAACCGAGAGGTTCCGAGTAACTGACCCATCCTACAATTTCAGCTCTGCACTATACTGACAACCACCATCAATCTTGACCGAATGTTCCATGCGACTGACTATCGCAGCCCCCACCACGGTGCTCCTGATCGCTGCCGGAAGGTCTCATCAGATTCGCGATATCGCCATCTGCGCTGCGGCCACTAGACATAAGTCTGTCGATCACTCGTCGTTGCGTCGCGGAGTCCTTTTCCTGACTCAGCTTAAACATCGAATCTACGTTTGAGACACGAAACCGAAATGCTCCCACACCGCTTACGATGCTCTCGAAATATTCTATCGAGTGCGTGTCGTCCCAACCCTGTCCGTGCGAACTCTCAAACGTTCTCACCGTCTTACGCACAACGTCCATCGTGGGTTTTCCGCCCACGATAGGATGAATCGTTCCGCTCACATGTACTGAAACAAAATTCCACGTCGGCGAAGCCACCCTCTGCTCATAATATGCGGGCGAAATGTATGCGTTCGGTCCATTGAAGATCAACACGCCGGGACAGCCATCAACTAGATCGAGCCAATGGGGGTTCGATCGATTCATGTGGCCGAGTAGTGTGTCGCATTGAACGCGGTCACAGTCCCGATCAACCACTATTGGCAGATGTGTGATCCGCGGATAAGGGGAAGCACTCGTCACCAGCGTCGCGAGCGGATAACTTTCAACTATATCCAACCAGCCGTGGGGCGACTCCGGCCTATAGTAATGAGGAACGAACATTAGACATCCTCGCATTCTGGCGGCAGCGATGAGCCACTTCCGCTAGACCTTATGTACCAGCACTTCATCCAGCGATCCCATCCCGTTGTTGTACGAGAATCGAATGAAGGATCTCGCCTGAACGAACGCCGATGTTTGAGAGGAGCGTGGACGACAGTCCATGGCTATGCTCAGATCCTCCATTCAAGAAGATTGAACCGGCCAGGTCCCCGGAGACAACGATACTATGGTCACGATTGACCTGCAGTCGCCCCGCATCTTCTGTCTTACAGTACGGTGCGACATCCCCGAGGATGGCTAGCGGGTCCGAACTAGCGTAGCCTGTCGCATATATTAGTATGTCTGCAGTGAGGGCCCTTATCTCTCCACTAGGTAGATGTGTAACCTCAGCCCTAACCTCCGTTTCATTCACGTCCACATTCCTTATTTCGGTAGCATTGAAGAAGTACAGACGGCGTTTTCCCGATACCCTCTCCGAATACACCCGCCGATACAGTTCTTCCGAAAGCCCTTGATCAACTACTCCATAGTTGGTATTTCTATGGTAGTTTAGCAGCTCATCCTTAACCTCCTTCGTCGCTCCAAAAAAGACATCAACTGCGCTCGGGTCGAAAATCCCATTCACAAAGGGCGTATCGTCCGCGACGCTGTAGCCGTAGCGCCTGTGAACGGCCATTACCTCAGCGCCATCGAAGCGTCGATGAAGGTACTCGGTAACCTCTGCAGCGCTTTGGCCCGCTCCCACCACGATAATTCTCTTCGGCGACTCGCCAAGCAGCTCCAACCGATGCAATAGCTCCGACGAGTGCCAAACGCGAGGACCGAGCTCGGCACCGGAAGGTATCGAGGGGGTAATACCGATTCCAAGTACCACGTTTCGCGTAAGCAGTGTCCTTTGAACCATACCCTGTCGAAAGACAACTTTGATCGCTTGCTGGTCTCCCATTGGCTTCATCGAAAGAACTTCGCTACCGAATAGGACGGAATTGCCGAGTTGAGCGGCCACCCATTCTAAGTAGGCATGGAATTCGGCGCGCGCGGGGAAGAAGGATTTTAGATTAACAAAATCCGCCAAACGATCGTGGGCATGCAGATAGGCCAAGAAGCTGAATCGACTTGTCGGATTGCGCATCGTTACAAGATCCTTAATGAAGGAAACCTGCATCGTTGCGTCCTCTATCAGCATACCCTGATGCCACCCAAATGAGCTTTTCCGGTCGAGGAACACGGATCGTATGCTCTCAGATGAATCCGCAGAGCTATTGTGTTCCTCTAGCGCCACTGCCAAAGCGAGGTTGGACGGCCCATACCCGACTCCGACCACGTCCAGAACGTCACCCTCCTTGCCCGCCAGATACTCGGTTTGAGATCTCGGCACGCGTCCTAAATTGACTGATCTATCTTCGGTCACATTCCCTCCAGGCATCTTTCAACTTTCATGCTAAACTTTTTAGATCAATCGCCGAAATTCCAAAAACAATATGTTCACCATCTTTCACTCTGACAAAATCAACACCTCTCTCCCTACCGGCACTCAAGCACCTCCACCTGCCGGCCGCTGAATTACCACATTAGGCACCGTTTCGCTAGGTGGATGAGGTCATCTACTACCTACAGCCTGGTCAGGTGGCCACCACCGGAATACCGCGTGGATTGAAACAAAGTCATACCACTGTCCGCCACTGGCATATTCTTCCGAACTCCCTAGGGTAGACGGCGCCCCGGCTGTGAACTGAGAGCCCGGTACAGGCACGACCTCAGCTCCTTCCACACGAGCCGGTTGTGCATGGCTACTCCGGAAACCAAGGAGCGAGCAACATATAGGCGTGCGCAGCTGCAACCAATGGAATGAATATACTTCTGGCGGTGTTCGATCTAGCCGACAATTGCGAGCGATTGGCATTTAGATCTCACCCAAACGACGAAGGGAATCCAGCCGTTCGCAAATACGCTCTACCGTGCGCCCTTCAAGGACATCCCGCAAATCCAGTTCATAGCCGAGTGAGCGCTCGATACGGCCAACCAAACGCGCCGCCAACAACGAATGGCCACCCAAATCGAAGAAAC